>JABHCC010000061.1 GCA_018669475.1 Bacteroidota bacterium
CCCTTTAATGGTACCATTACCGAAATTGCCCGAACATGTGTAAGTCGGGAAAAAAGGAAAGTATTTAAAGTCAAAGTTGTGATTGAAACATCCGATCTCAGGCTAAAACCAGGGATGACGGTAAGTTGCGAATACATATGCTACCAGGGGGACGATGAAATATTTGTCCCAAATGAGTGTGTCTTAAAGGAGGATGGGCTGGCTTTTATCTTTCTGGATAAGGGTGGCAAAACAAAAAAGGTGGAAGTACTCGCCGGCCGATCAAACAGCCGCCACACTATGATCAGGGGAGATGTGAAAGCCGGACAAGCTCTGATTCCATTTAAAGAAGCTTTAACCTCAAACAGTATCTGATTATGCAACTTGGAGAAAATGTTAGTGTGGCAATTCTGGGATTAGTTGATCACAAATTCAGGTCTTTTCTTACCATTCTGGGTATCATATTCGGTACCGCCTCAGTAATAGCCATGCTTGCCATTGGCGAAGGGGCAAAAAAACAAGCCATTGCAAAATATCAGGATTTAGGTGTTAGCAACATCATTGTAAGAGATAAAGACCTCACAGATGGGGAACTTGAACAAATGAGATTAAAATTCTCAAAAGGATTGTCGTTGGATGATGCCAAGGCAATCAGAAATATTATTCCGGGGGTAATTAGTGTTGCACCACAGGCAGAAGCAAAATTGGATGCCAAAGTAGCAGACCGGTCCTCCAAATCAACAGTAATAGGGATCACACCTGATATTCTTAATATTCTTAACTACAGCACTGAAAAAGGTGAATTTATTAACTCCGATCATTATGAACGTCAGCTTAAAGTATGCGTTCTGGGAGCAACGGTATCAAAAGAGCTGTTTGGATATGAAAATCCAGTAAGTAAAAGTGTCAAGCTTGGTGATCAGTGGTTCGAAGTAATAGGGCTTATGGAAACCAAAGCTCTCTTTACAGAAACTGTGGGGGAATTAGCATCCCGGGATCTGAATAATGATGTATATATCCCCTTATCTACATTGATAAAAAGAATACCAAAAGAAAATCCACTGGAAAGTGATATTAAGCAATTAACCGTACATCTGAAAAATTCGAAAGACCTGATTGAAACATCTGTTGTAATCCGAAATATTATTAACCGACATCATTTCAATAATGAAGATTTCAGCATTATAGTACCCTATGAGTTGATGAAGCAAGAAGAGAGAGAAAGCAGGATTTATAATATTCTTCTTGCATCCATTGCTGCCATTTCATTGATTGTTGGAGGAATCGGAATTATGAATATCATGCTTGCCTCAATTCTTGAACGAACCCGAGAAATAGGAATCAGGAGAGCTGTAGGGGGTAAAAAATCCGATATTCTGGGCCAATTTATCACAGAGGCAGTAGTTTTGAGCATATCCGGAGGAATTATTGGTGTATTTCTTGGTATTTTCCTTTCGCTCGGGATCACCTGGACAACAGAGATCAATACCTCAATCACTCTTTACTCCGTAGTAATTGCATTTGGATTCTCCGTTCTTATCGGAATTACATTTGGTTACCTCCCGGCAAAACGGGCAGCCAACCTAAAACCTATTGAATCAATACGTCACGAATAATTGAACAATCATTGCAAATCCATATTGGCAACTTAACTAATAATAAGTAAGAAAATATGGAACTCTTTTCAAAAACAGTAAACTAACAAATTATGAAGATATTGATAGCAAAAACTACAGTCGTACTGTTTATTTCATTTTCATCTCTGTGTTTTGGCCAGGAGATTCATCATATGGATTTGGAAACAGCAATAGAAGTTGCAAAACAACAAAGCCCGACAATGCTCTCCTTAATGCGGCAAGTCGACGTAGCATCATATAATCTTAAGGCGACAAACAGTAGGTTTAAAACACGGGTAAGCATGAATGTGACCCTGCCACAGTACAACGAAACAATAAATAAGTATGAAGATAGCCTGGGGATAACCTTTTATCCTATTCGCCAAAGTTACATGAGTACATCACTGAGTATCAGTCAACCATTACCAACCGACGGGAGTCTCTCTATAACAAGTGGGATAGTGAATTACACAGATTATTATGCCGACAATCGAAATGCTCAGGTGAGCACAAGTATTGGACTCAGTCAACCGATCGAAGCCCTTTTTGGGGTTAATAACATGAAGCTATCGATGAAGCAGGCAAAACTAAGTTATGATATGACGATGAAACGTCTGAAAAGGCAGAAACTTGACCTGGTTTATATAGTTTCCCAATCTTTTTATAATCTACTCTCATCCAGAGAGGCAATGAAAATTGCTGACATGAACATGGCCCGGCAACTTGAAGCATATGAAACAGCCAAAAATAAATATGAAGCAGGATTACTTCGAGAAGTCGAAGCCCTGCAAATGGAGGTTGATTTGACCAGCGCAACAAATCAATACGAGAATACAAAAACCTCTTACAAAAGTCAAACCAGACAATTCAAGGAAACGATCGGGATTGAGCCGACTGACAGTATTGTTCTACTCAATCAAATGGAGTATATAGTAATAAAAGTCAATCCTGAGGATGCAGTAGCCAGGGCTATGAAGCATCGTAATGAACTGCGTGAAAGTAAGATACAGATAGAAATCAAAGAGATGAACCTAAAACGCCAAAAAGCAGCCGGACGAATCAGTGGGAATGTTAACCTGAATTATAATTTTATCGGAGTAGATAAAAGCAGCAGATCTATCCCGATCGGGACAACATTTGAAAACACCTGGCATAATCTGACAGATCGTCCGGGAAGCTTTGGAGTTGGTCTTACAGCACGAATCCCCTTAATTGATTGGGGTGAAAATAAAGCCAGGGTGAAATCGGCTGAATCGTCACTAGAACAAGATAAGATTGATCTGGGTAATACTAAAAGAAGTATCGAGAGAGAGATCAGGTCTTTGGTCGATCAATTGCACAATAGCCTGAGAGGTTTAGAAATAATGGAAAAAAGTGTGGTTATTGCTGAAAAAAGCTTTGATATATCCCGACAAAGATATGCGAATGATGAGATTGACTCACAAGCAATGGCATTAGAAAGAGAACGTTTGAATAAAGCCTACACGGCTCATTTATCATCCTACATTACATACAAGCTCAGCCTGTCTGACCTAATGAGAAAAACCTTTTTTGATTACGAAAGAAACGAGGAAGTAATTGACTTATGAAACCCAGAGAACGATTTTTAAGCGCATTGAACGGAGGGATTCCGGACAGGGTTCCGATTTTTGAACATCTATTTAGCCAAAATCTGTTAAAAGAGCAATTAGGATTCACAACTGAATTGTACGAAGGCGGAGCACAGACAAAGCTGGCTGCAAAACTGGGAATTGATTGTATATGGACACCACTAAATGGATTTTGTGGTATTGAAGACGTTTTTCATCAGGAAAATGTAATATACACAGATGAGTGGGGTGTTACATATAAAAAAAACGGCTGGCCAATCATAGCACAGATTGATACACCAATAAAAAGCAGAGAAGATTGGGAAAAATACTCCCTTCCTAAAGTTGATGTACCAAACAGATTGAAGATTTTAAAGGAAACAATAAAAGCCAATGAAGATGAATTAGCGCTTGTAGTCGGATTGCTTGGCCCTTTTACAATGATGACCTGGTATTTCATGGATTTTGAACATTTTTCAATGAGCCTGTTCATGGATCCTGATTTGGTACACGAAATGGTTGATGCATTTGTTGATTGGGCCTTAGCCGCAGCACTGTTAGCTGTGAACTCCGGTGGTGTTGATGTTTTCCAGATTTCTGATGACTGGGGCGGAACAAATAGTCTATTGATTTCTCCAGAGCATTTTAGGGAATTCTTTATGAAACCATTTGGCAGCTTGGTAGAAGGCTTAAAAGCAATGGGAAAACCAGTCTTGATGCACAACGACGGACAAATCTGGGATGTTCTGGATGATTTGGTTGCAACAGGTATTAATGGGTTTCACCCGGTGGAAAAAGCAGCAGGGATGGACTTGAAAATTGTCAAAGAAAAATATATCGGTAAAATATGCCCTGTTGGTAATGTGAACAACAAAACCACAATGGTTTCAGGTACTCCGGAAGAAGTTATTGCCGAAGTGAAAGAATGTATTGACATTGCAGCTCCCGGAGGCGGATATATTATTGCTACAGACCATAGCTTGCACGATGATATCCCAACTGGAAATGTATATGCTCTTATTGCAGCTGTCCATAAATACGGGAGGTACTAATCTCTATTTCCTCTTTTGTGTGTGTCTCTGAAGTTTTGTAAATTGAGAAAATAAATCTCTTGTATATGAGAAACTTTGGAACTTTAACGAGAATCGGTGCAAGCATAACCCTTTTTCTTTGCATTGTGGCCTTTTCTACTCAGGATTGGAATAATCACCTCCAAAAAGTAAAATCTTCAGAATTACCAATAGGATATAACGAGTTGTTTGCTGCCTCCGGCGAATGCGCAACTTGCCATAATAGCCAGGTTAGTCCTGAAGGAAAATCAGTAGCTCTGGCCAATGACTGGCGTTCGACTATGATGGCTAATGCGGCCAAAGACCCATTATGGAGAGCAAAGGTGAGTGTTGAGCTCAAAGAAAATCCTGATTTTACAGCTATTATTGAGCAAAAGTGTACTAGCTGTCATGCCCCGGGAGGCAACTTTAATGCCCATCATCTGGGACAAGGGTATACATTTGAAAAGATGGACACTGACCTGATAGGCTTGGATGGTGTGCAATGTACGGTATGTCATCAGATCACTCCAGCTTCGATGGGACAGTATAGTGGTCATCTTGAAGTAGGTCAAAACAAAACCATATGGGGCCCGTTTACAAATCCATTTGGTATGCCGATGACAAATTTTACCGGCTATACCCCTGAGTACTCGGCACATATAAGAAGCTCTCAGTTGTGTGGCTCGTGTCACACCCTACTTACTCAGGCTATTCTGAAGGATGGTAGTCTTTCAGAAACCTTTTTTGTTGAGCAGTCAATTTATCATGAATGGCTGAATTCAGCCTATCCTGAAGAGGGTAAAACCTGCCAGTTCTGTCACGTTCCAAAAATTGACGGACCAGTGAAGATAAGTGACAGACCCCCAGGCTTAGTCGAACGTGATGAGTTCGGACAACACCATTTTGTGGGTGCGAATTTGTTTATGAATAAGATCTTTTCAGATCATAGTACTGAGCTGGAAATAAATGCCAATGCTGCTCAGCTTGATTCGACAAAGAATCGTATTACCAGAATGTTGCAAAATAATTCGCTTCAAATTCGTCTGGAAGAATTGTCCAGAGATAACCAGAAATTGAGAGTCATACTTAATCTTCAAAACACAAGCGGACACAAACTTCCTTCTGGTTATCCCAGTAGGAGAATGTGGGTTGAGTTTTTAGCTGTGGATGCCTTCGGAGATACCCTTATGCATTCAGGTGCGCCTAAACCAAATAATCAGTTTGAAGGGGACAATGCAGGATATCAGCCACATTATCAACTTATTTCAGAGAACCATCAAGTCCAGATCTATGAAATGATAATGGGCGATGAGGATGGTGAAATGACCACCAAATTGCTACGAGCAGTTAATCCGCTAAAGGACAATCGTATTCCTCCTCGTGGATTCAGCAATCAACATCTTTCTTATGATACAGTTAGAATTATTGGGCAGGCTGATTTGGATTCAAATTTTAATAAAGATGAAGGGATGCAGGGTAGTGGATCAGATCAGCTGACTTATGAAATTAGTGTGAACCCTGGATCAGGTACGGTGAAGATAACAGCAAAAGTGTACTATCAGACCATTTCAGAAAAATGGCTTCAGGATATCTTTGACAGTGGAACAGAAGAATCGGTGGATTTTAAGGCTATGTACGAAAACAGTAATCCTGAACCCACTATCATGGCAGAATCCAGCATCATTTCACAAACTACCCAAACAGGAGATTTAATCAGGAACGACGCAATCCTGTTTTTCCCTAATCCTACTAATGGGGTCTTAAATATTCATAACCTGAAATCGACAGCCAGCAAAATAGTCATATATTCTCTGAAGGGTAAAATGGTTCTTTCTGCTGAGACTGTAACAGAAAGCATTCAACTTGACTTGAGAAGAGAAGGTTTGAAAAGTGGTGTGTATCTATTAGCTATACAGCATGATGGTATTTCGTATTTTGAAAAAATCATTCTGAATTAAACCTATTCAAAGCAGATTTTACAAACTATAAAGTGTCAACAGATGTCCGGATCTTTTTAATAAATTCTCTGAAAATTATCTCATGAAATTTAGAGTGCTCTACTTATTTGGTTTCATTCTGTGTGTAAGCGCTTGTCGTCAGGCAGATACTACAAGTGACTCATTACCGGCATTTAGACTTTATCATAAGGAGATTCAAACTCCAAAAAGCTGGTCAGATCTTGTTTCATCTAGCTTTATTGTATCTCTGGAAACTAAAAATGATGGCTTAATTGGTCGAATTAATAAAATACAAGCGGATGATTCTATTATGGTAATCCTGGATAAAACGAATCAATCAAGGGTAATGCTATTTGGTATGGATGGACAATTTATCCAACAATTGTCAAAAGCAGGGAAGGGGCCAGGAGAGTATGTTTATCCAGTTGATTTTAATATCGTTAAAAAAAGAAAAGAAATTTGGTTAATTGATGGGCCAAGCAATAAGTTGATGAAGTACAGTTATTCAGGAGAATATTTAAGTTCTCTGAGATTATCCTTTAATACACGTTTATTTAGTGTTTTGGAGGATGGGGGATTAGTTTGTGAAAGTGGATCGGATTCTTTATTAGTTATTACTGATCCAACAGGTCAACCGAAATATGCCGCAATTCGAAGAAACCCAGATACACATAGTGGATTAGAGAGACCTTTTGATCACTTTCAAGAGCTGGTCAGGTATCATGTTCATCAAGATAATTCAATATACATAGCTAATGACATGAATTGCAAACTGGAGTGGCTACTGGATTTCTCACCAAAAATTGAATTAAAAGAGATCACGCATTTGATCCATTTTTCTGAATGCCAGGGAAATATTGAATTGCACTTCTACCGGGAGGGTAATCCCATTCAAAAAAGATACATTGGTATCTTTGACAAAAACACTAATCAAATAGTAACTTTCGACATTACTCATACCAAGCCAGGCATTGCAGAATTTGGTTTCAGAATAACTGGTGAAAAATATGGGGAGTATCGTATTGGATATGGCCAGTCTCTCGTCAAAGAAGAAAATGGACTCAATCCACAAATCATTTTTTATCGTTATGCCTCTTTTCCATCGGCCAACTGATTAAGCCAAAGACATTCAGAAGAGGCTGCTCAATAAGGAGAGTATCTTAAGGTAATGTGGTTTTACCCGATTGCCTTGGAGCAGTGACTGTCACACAGAAGATAGTGATAAGTATTTCTGAATATTTGGTGTTATGCATCTTGAGATCATATCGACGCATTTGGACAATTATGATACTTCATTATAACTATTGTCCAACCTGAAGAACTAATCTGGCCTTATGTGATGATAGACAATCCGTTGGGCAGTAAAATTTTCTTTCAGATATTCAAGATTGACAATAAATAGGTCGTTTTCGTAAAGGCTGATTTGCTCGATTATTAGGTCAGGATAGCTGCCGGAGTAATTCTTTGTCCAAAATATTGCGTATAACTTCTTATTCAAATAAGGTTTCGAATTCTTCAACCATGACTAAATACTTTTGCGGAACATCAGGCAACATAGTGTCGACATTCATGAACTGTGAGTACATTTTACCAACAGTAGTAATATCCATATTTCTGTCCATCCAAGGATACAGAATCTCATCTTCCTTTTTAATATGCTCCGTCAATAGATCTCGGTATTTTAATAAATTCACTCTCGCTTTTTCTGTGTTTTGTTCTTCAACTGCTTCAAGCATGGACTTTGCATAAGAGCGACCAGAAACATGATCCTTAAGCATTACCTGAATTATATCAAGAGATTGATCATAATGTGCAAATAATATATCCTCTTCTTTGGCATGGTGAAACTTATCGGCATAGTTTTGAATGAAATCAACAATGTTTTTTACCCAGGATATGTTATCATCTTTCGATAAATCTAATTTTTCAGATATGGCAGGAATCAGTACCAGTACTCTTTTTATGAGTTTGTGTTCATCTATCAATTTTACCAATGGAGGTGATAAAGGAGAATCAATAGCTTTTTTTTCCTTCGCAATACGTGGAATTTCAACTTTTTCACCCGGAAAAATAACATCAAATATCTGACTCAGCATCGTTTTTTCGTTCTGCTCATCCAGATTATGAATGTCAATAATGTCTCTCATCATACATGTACCTGAGGTGCAAGGCGCACAGCCTATGTCAAAACTATCTAAAATGTCTTGAACTTGAGGGTATTGATCCATGATGTCTTTTATATTGGTATCGAGGTACTCTTCTACTTTGTTTTGCATTATATAAATATTCAATAGTTAAAACCACACTCACGATACAATTGGGCAGACAAAATGTTAATGTAGCCGCTAAAGTAAAGATTATTTTGTGTAGGATTTTGGATTAGGGTGTTGAATAACGAAAAAAATAACGACTTGATATCAATGGCATAAGCCGGGAATGCTATCGAAAACAGCAAAGTAGATCAAACAAGTTGACCTGTTATGGTTATTTCAGCCAGATTGTTATCTATAGTCCCGCCATAGCTCGAGAAACCACTTCTTTTCGTGCCCTGGAAATGGGGACTGAAGTTCCATCACTCATCTTTAAATAGCCTCCATCTCGTTTAACGAGTGATACCACATGGATAGAATTGACTAAATGTGATTGATGTGTACGAATAAATTGACAAGATTCTAGTGCCAATTCAAAATCCTTTAGCGTTCGGGTGACCAGTACTACCTCAGCATTTTCCAAGTGGAAGCGAGTATAGTTCGACTCCGATTGACACCTAATTATCTTTCGCAATGGAATGAAATCAATCTTATCTTCTTGGGGTAAAGCAATTCTTTTTTCCTGATCCGGACGATCAAAGTTCTCCACAAGATTTTTCAGGCGGGCATTTTCCTCTCGGATCTGAATGGATTCGACTGCCTTGCCGACACTACTAATTAGTTTTTGACTATCTATCGGTTTTAGCAAATAATCTAATGCGTTGAACTGAAAAGCTTTGAAAGCATATTCATCATAAGCTGTAATAAAAATTATATGGAAATCAATTTTTCTGATCTCCTCCAAAAGAGAAAAGATATTACCATCCGGCAGGCGAACATCTAGAAAAACCAAATCCGGGCTAGTGCTATTTAATAGAGCTAATGCTGATGTGTTAGAATCTGCTTCTCCGATAATATCAACCTCCGGACAATATCGCTCCAATAATCCTACAAGGTTTTCTCGATTCGCCGGATTATCTTCAACAACTATAGATTTGATTCTCATTGAATTCCTTTTTGAATAGGTAATCTAAAGGTAACAGTTGTTCCTGAATATTCTGCTGTCGTAAATTTGTTGCCTGTTGAAACCTCAACCGAAACGTCATCACCAAATTGTTCCTTCATGAGATCAATTCGCTGACGAGTCAATTTCCAACCCTGTCCTAATCCTCCATTTTCTATTTGCAATTCTTTATAGCCTACTCCATTATCAATAATTTCGCAAATCAAGTGATTGTTCTCAAAACGGATTGCCAAAATCAGTTTCCCTTTATCCCCAAGGGTGGAAATCCCATGAAGGATCGCATTCTCCAGATGCGGTTGTAGCAACAATGGAGGAATCTCAATAACAGTGGGATCGACAGTTGGTTCAATTTCCAGAGTAAAGGAAAATGGGAATCCGAGTTGCTCCAATTGAACATAGGTTTGAATCAATTCCAGCTCCTCATCTAAACCAATAACTGATTTTGAGGATTGTGACAGGATGGTTCTGACCAGTTCACCAAATCGAGCCAGGTAAATACTTGCCTCCTGGTTCTTCCCTTTGTTAACGAGGTTCTGGATGGATCCCAGAGCGTTGAACAGAAAGTGGGGATTCATTCGGGCTCGTACAGCATCCACTTCCAATTGAGCAATTCTACGTTTGAGATTAATTCTAGTCTCTCTGCGCTTGCTTCGGATGCGGATACTTAACAGAATGCCCAGGCTCAGAACCAACACTCCTGCTAACGAGTAAGCAAATATGACTAAACTTATTGTTCTTCCCTCTTCATCTTCAACCGGTGGCCAGGTAATCACCTTTCCCAAATACATAAATCCCCGGTAAACTATTCTTCCCTTAGTCCCTAGAAATAGAAAATCGTTTGGATAACCTTCTAAGAATTCAGCCAACTCCTCATTCTCCTCAGGCCCTGCTAAAAAAGTCAGAAATTCAGTAGAATCAGATTTTGAATAAGCCTCACGTATAAGCGAATCCGGAGACCAAACAAAGATTTTAATTGGATATTCCTGACCATGGTTAAAATTTTGAATTGAGCGAAACTGCTGGTAATTACTCTCTATGGATTCATCGGCAACAAATATGCCCCAGTGCTCTCCCTTAAGATTCTTAATGTTACGTTCTGTACCATCGATACACTTCAATTTAGATTTAGGTATTTCTCTTCCGACTTCCCATTTCTGATTTCTATAATAGATGCTCTCTAAATCCTTCTGGTAGGGAGTCTCTGGATACAACTCTTTGAAACGCAGGTAAGCATCCTGATCCAGATCATTTAGCATGTATTCTTGCGTCCAATAGGCTCTATACCAGTACAGGTCCCAGTCGATAAATAGTGAGGGAGCAAAATTCAGGAAGCTTTCAGTTTTAGGACCAAACCTAAAAAATGTGGTGTAAGCATAAGAAGTAATAAACTTCTTATAAGAATCAGAAAGGTAGCCTTCCTGATCTCCAAGATATTTTCGATACTTTCGGATACTATCAGTGTGAGTACTTCCACGGCGCATCCACTGAATTTGGCGTCTATATTCAGTATACTGATTTTCCCTTCTTAAAAATGTCACAAAGTATGGATCCAAATCTTCCCGAAGTGATTCTTCTGGATTTAAATCTACGGAATTCAGAACCCTTTGCTCTTTGAATAGATTACCCTGATATTCAATACTATTAACATGATTCAAATCCCCTGCAAAAAGAAGAGTATCTCCAGGTCTAACAAACAGTTTCAACAAAATGTCATCCTGTGATTCTTGGTAAATATCAACCAATCCAGCCTTAATATCCATCTCAAAATCAAGCTGAAATAAACCTTCTTCATCCGTATTTACCTTTATTATCCTCTTCGTAATCCCAGAACCTGGCAAGGCTAAAGTTAGTTCCTGATTTGAAAACCAGGGTAACTCACCTGCTATCTGAACTGGCTTCAAATAGGAATCGGTGTGATAAATATTGATTATTTCGACAGGAGACACATCCATTAAAGAGGGGTTTTCCATATTAAAATTCCCGGCATAGAAAGTGACTGGAGAATACCCCATATATTTTAGTTGAACAGGGAAACCTAAAGTCCTGGGCCACGTAATAATATAATCATAGGTCACATCTTCAGGTAAGGTTGGATGGGGCTTTGATCTTTCAACATCCATATTAAACTTAAAGGACTTCCGTAGTTCAAATTCCTGACTATCTGGCATTCGATTTGCAACATTCTCCCAATGATTAAGCCGTGTAACTCTATTTTTTCCTGATTGAAAGCTTATCGAATCCGCATTTCCATTGGGGATATGAGGAAAAAACTCACTTATTAAGTAAGCGTACTTTTGATAGCTAAAATATTCTTCAATATCCGAGTACATTAGAATGCCCTTGAAACCAGGATTTTTTTTTGCTCCTGCGAAAATATCTTTCTGAATTTTTTCATATCCTCGAATTTCCAGAATCTTTCCTTTGGAATTAATTTTAAAAGAAATAGGATTATTCATTTCGGCATTCATCCAAATCATAACCTTATGTATAATAGTCATAGGAGATCTTAGCTCTGAGTTGATCTGTGCGGTTTGATTAGATATAGAATAGGAATTACCCATGAACCATCCCAACATCTGTAAGGTCATAGAATAAATATCGCCCTCAAGCTCATCAACAATAAAACGATATTTAGCAACAGGAGCTTGTTCATCATCCTGAGGAGCATTCCTTAGCTCATACTCCATCATTTCTCCCTTTCTAAAGCTATACCTTAACTCCTGTGCCCATATAGGTGCCAGAAACACAAAAAGCAGGATCAAACATAATAGGATAGATTTCGAGAATAGAATAGCAAGCCATCGAGATTTTGCATAATGCTTCAGCTTTGTCATAATCCAGTTTTCTATTTTTTTGCAAGTCTAAAGTAGTGTCTCTAAAAATAGCTATTCTTACAAAATTAGAATTCGGGGCTTTTGAGAAAGAATTTAGCAAGTAACAAACTGAGCAGTTTCAAACATCCAATATCCTGTGGGTGTACATTACAAAGTAAAGAAGAACAGCAAAGGATTATCCTCTTCCTCCATTGCTTCAATGATATCCTTAAATCCTTTGGGATAATCAAAGTCCTGATTGAGAAGGATACTATCCCGTGCTTCATTCATATAGGCCGGACTAATTACTGAGACCAGCTCACTATTGTAAGTTATTATCATTGCATACTGCGCATTTCTGAATACAATATCATCTTTATACCTGACAAGTTCTCCGCTTTTCTGATCCATTCGAATCATATCCTTTCCATAATATTTACTTTCTTTTTGCCTCATGAGTCCGAAATACAAATAATCAGATGTTTCAAGATAGGGATTCTCCAAAAAGAATTTATTCGGTGGATAATACCTGTTTTTCTCCATCGCATTCCGGAGTTCTTCAGCTGAACATGACTGAGAACCAAAATCAAAACAGAACCGGGCGTACACATCCTCTGCATCAATCGAATAAATAGTATCCATCAAAGTTGATGAATAGTTGAAATGACCAGGTTCGCTTTTATAAAATAGCTTGCCTCCAACTGACATCTGTCCGGCTGTCCATTTAATTGTATCCCGATACATCCCTGTTTGGATATCACCAAATTTGAAATAATGAGAACGATTATTTATAGCAACATAATCATCCTTTCCAATAAACTCGAGATCGCACAGATATGTTGGAAGGCTGATATCACGTATGAATTCTCCGTCCAGTGAATACGCGCAAAGCTTTTTATCATTATACGAAACCAGATAAATGGTCTTTAAATCTTTTGAAAACGAGAAGCCGATTAGCTCAGAGAATTCACCCGGACCTTTCCCAACCTTCCCGAAATTATATAAATACTTGCCCTGCTGGTCAAAAACCATTACTCCATTCGTTTTTGTATATGGCAAAATGAAAATCTTGTTATCAACTTGATTTACTTGTGATATACGGTCAAAAAAACAAGACTCATTGGTTTCAAGGGCGACCAGTCTTACCGAGTTCACATCTTCTGAGAGTAGCTTCTCTCCAGGAAAATTATCTTTACTCAATTCAATTAAAATCGGATATTCATTAGAATTTTCCTGATCTGTTCCCAAACAAGAAGCCAGAGAAGTTAACAGGATAAGAGCAATAACCTTATTATTCATGGAAGTTTAGCTTTAATTCTGGGGGGCAATCGAAGTTAGTAAAATCCATTTAGATGACAATGGAAAAAATTTACCCATAGAATTTATTTGATCTAATACCAATGAATTTCATCAGAATTATTAGCGTATTGTTAATATTAAATATCGCATTCTCTTGTATCAACGAGGACAGAAACAATTTGGAGACTACTACTATTGATTTCAACGAATACGAAATTATAAGTATAGACACACGAGAAGTCTCTTTTTAATTGGAGATGCCAATTCCACCGACTTTATAGCTTTGCCATGTTTTAACCGATAAGCTTTTTAGAATTAGTCCGATTTGACCAGATTATCTAATTAGTTAATACGCCCTAGTAACGGAAACCCATCTACCTGAATAAGGGATGATCCAAAAATCCATAGATATTCAAAATAATATATCGGCATTTCAAATGCGGTATGAAAATGCAAGGACTTATTTGTATTCAGGACATCAGAGTCTTAAGCTCTTCTAGCAGTATTGGTATGTGGCGTACAATTGTACCCCAAACAATTTCATCATCTATCTTGTCATATCCGTGAATCACCCTGTTCCTCATGTTGGTAATTTGCCTTTTGCTCGTAATTTGAATGTTAGGATCGATCTTATTAATTCGAGACATTGCCTCACCAATAATTTCAAACTCTCTTTCAATGGCGCGGCGTAACATCTTGTTCGATTTGTAGATGTTGAGATCCGAAATATCACCCAAATAGTTCTGAATCGATTCAGCAGCTTCACGGACATCATGAAGATATTTCAATATCTCATTGCTCATAAATCAAGGTCTTAGTTTGATTCACCGATTCAATGAAGTATGGATTTGAAAGGGAGTTGTTAGTAATAAGGTCTACAGGTCGATGGAACAATTCTTCAAACTCATCGGCTATCTTAAAAAACGAATCCGCATAGTCTCCATAATCCATTGTATTAAACGCTATCAGAAGATCAACATCACTTTTAACAGTGAAGTTCTCAGTGCATACAGAGCCGAAAGCATAAAGTGTTTTCACATTGTACTCAAGACAAAGTTTTTCAATGCAATGCTTATTATCTGCTATTATCCGATTCATTTCCATACGTTCCAAAAGTACTAAAATTGAAGGTTTTGCACAATTGCTGACACAGAAAATACATAAAATAAAGAACTCTATGACATCTACCGGCATGCATATAGCAGCTACACTTGATAAATGTATGAAAACCAAACACACAAAATGTATCCTGGTATAGCTTTAGAACTATATCAATACTTATATTTCGTGAACTGGAAATACTAATTATTCGGAAGTTCAGTTCATACAATAAGGTGTGATTTATTTCGACACAACCATGCGTCTTGTATCCACAAACTTCCCAGCTCTCAGGGTGTAGAAATATATACCAGAATCAATGGTAGTAAGATTTATACTTATGGTGTGTTTTCCAACTGATTGATAACCTTCATCTATTTTCATCACTTCACGTCCAGTCATATCAAGTATTTCAATAAATACTTCAGATGCATGAGTGAGTTCATAGCCTATTTCTGTCGAGAAACCAGCAGGATTCGGATAATTTTGATCAAGTTGATTCAGGGCAGATGGAATATCAATGCCGTCTATAATATTTGAATGATCATTGAGATTCAGTCGAACCATGAAATATCCTTGAGTATAATAGCTCCACCACCAAATACCTTCAAATGGGCCTAATCTTGCCCTGTTTACCGGGTCTTTCAGCTTATGGCCTTTGTCATATCCAATAGTGAAATTCTGATACTTTCTATACGGGTCTTTCTCTTCATGCCAGTTCCAATACTCAACACCAGCATAAATAACATCACCCGCAAAGAGTTTTTCAGTGTATCCATCTTGTTCAAAAGGCAAAGTGACCCAGGTATTGAACATTGATGAATCAAGTGGAATTATTTCAGATACCAACCGCTCAATAGGTTCCTGGCCATTCCAATAATTCTCAGGAGGCAGAAATAAAATTGCCCCTCTAAATTCAATTAATCCATCTGCCAGGCCCCCAACTACATAAACTGAAACTGAGCTAACTTCTGTATCGCTATAAATTGGAAAGACACTGCCAACGAAAGCCTGTTCATCAGTCTCTCCTTCGGGTTCAGACCAAGTATACCCATACATCAAATCTTGTTCCGATATATCGTCACAGTATGAATAAACAGAGTCAGTTACATTAAAAAACATCTCGATAGAATTGTCTTCAGGAGTTTGATCGGGCTCATCAAGGTTCAGTTCATAAGAGATTTTGTAATGCCCAAAATCTGATGGATAGAAAGTGCTATCTAATACTAATGTATCCGTATAAGTAGAAAAAATCCAAGTGGGCTCTGTAGCATTATGCCAAATGCTTTGATGATTTTTGCTAATATCTACATCAAGGTAAACACCATTCAGGTCATATTCCCCAGTGTTAAATATTTCTATGCCAAAATTAGCAAAGGCTCCACCTAATTGTGACTTAGGAATATTGTACATAAAGCTGACCTCTGTATCAGGATTACCATCATCCCATTCAAGAGAATAATTCAGCATTCTGAGGTCATAATCAAATGCTTCTGCCAATTGAAAATCATCGATTAACCAATAATAATACGAGGAATTCCACCAATAAAACTTTATGACCACGCCGGCAGAACCAGCAGCTACTTCAGATATATTAGTTTCAAAAATAGCTGATCCACCCGATAAGATACCATCCGGTCTTTCCTTATGCCCACATCCGAAACCTACTTTCCAAACTGCCCAATGTACTCCATAATTACCGGATACTCGCATTTCCATTCCACCCGTATTACCACCCATAAAATTTGTTTCATATCGAACAATAACAGATGATCTGTCACTACAATCAATCACAGGAAATTCAATAGCATTATTAACCATTGATTGGGCTGTATCATAAGAAATCCATCTGTCAAATCCATCTAAGAATAGACCAAGATGTCCGTCTTCAGGAGAACTTGATTGAAACGGGGGCTCTTTCGTATGTCTTGAGATCAGGCTATCATTTGGATACCAATGCCAGTTCAGACCTTTGTGCAGAGGATCATAAAACTTAAATCCTTCCGGTGCCTTCCAGCCTAACTCTTTTGTCGAATCTTTCCAATCAAAAGTTTGGTGATAAAAAACTTCTCCAGAGCCTTTCAGTTGAGATTGTGAATAGGAATACTGACTAAAAAACATAAGCATCCCTATAGCTAACAATAAGTGAGCGAAGTGTTTCATAAGCAGGATTTTGCGCTTACATCAAAGTTATAAAAAAATTGGTTATCCAAAACTGGAAAATCTGACGTAACTGATTACCCTCTGCCAGAATCTACCTTCCTTCCATTAAGAGAGGATAGCTGGTTTTCAATACCGATTAACTTAAGTAGAGAAGAAGCCTTGGAGAATCTGACCAAAATATATGTTTCTATCGCTGCCGCCTGCCCTCGAAAGAATAAGTTCATTTTCTGCCCGGGTTAAGGGCTACATACAGCACCCTCCTCTCTTCTTCAATTTCTTCGGCACTTCCCATTGATCTGGAATGAGGATATACTCCGGGAACCACCTGGGGAATCATACAAATCGGTGCTTCTGTGCCCTTGGCGCTGTGAATAGTTATGATCGATACTGCATCATCAACAACTGGTTGATTGTGATTTTTGTTATAAACCGGATCCAGGGTGTAGGTCTCCAGAAACTCAGCAAGCTTAGAATATCGTTGAGATAATTGCTCAATCAGATCCGGCAAGCAGCCAATTGGCCAAATCAAGTATTTCTTGAATACGAATACAAATTCAGAATAACTGAGGCCTTCGGAAATTTCTTATTAGCCTTGTCTTTGAGTAAACGCCCACACAATAGCTTTATCAAACTCAATATGAAATCGTGATTGCATTCTTATCAGATTATCCTTACCTTTAACTGTCCCCCCTAACTAAACTTAATTAGCCATACAATAACAGAACGCTTGAAATGTACTATTGGGCTAGTTGCTTGTAAAACTCCATTTGATGATCACAAAAAAAATTAATAACCTGGTATTAGCACTGGTTTTTCTGGCATTAGTATTTCCTGCCGGATGGGTGAGCGGCCAAACAAGAACAAATACAATATCAGGAACAGTGAGAGATTCTATCACACAAATTCCTATTGAAAATGTCAATATAATTGTTGCTGGCAGCACCGGAGGAACTACAACAAATAAGGATGGAGAGTTTATCCTGAATGACGTCAGATATCCTGCCTTGCTGTATTTTAGTCATCTTGGCTATGCCATCCAAAGCACTTATCTGAGCAAGCGTTCTAATAAACCCCTCAGCATTATATTGAGTCAGGAGCGCAAAATACTCGATGAAATAAGCATAAGAGGAAACAAACTACAGAAAGTTATTACAGAAGATACCCTGATTATTCTTGACTATGAATTAATCGAGGATGGCTTACTTCTTATTGGCAGTCCCTTTAAATTCAACAGACAAATTAATTTGTATCTAACCGATCCTCAGGGCAATCCCAAATTCTTTAAACCCTTGAAACAAGCCGGCAAATTGATTAAATATCCCGAAATCAGAACTCCTCTCCTGACTTTTCTGTTTAAGGATTTCACCGGTAACATAAGGCTCCTAAGTAAAAATGAAGTGTTGGAAATAAACTATACTTCCGATTCAATATCACTCAATTATCCTGAATCATATACTGATTTTCTTCAATTCGTATTGCCAATGAAGTGTGAAATGGCCGGAGCACTTTATTATCAGGTCTCCAGTCAGACAAAGAATGTAACTATGTGGCTTGAAAATACTTATGCGGGTTCAAAAATGCTGAAAACAGTTATTGATCCCTTTGGCATGGGTAGATATATTAGCTTTGGCAACAAAGAATTTCATAAATATGTGGCTGCTCCGATATACAGAATAAATAATCATATAGCGATCTTTGATTTCTTTGATAATAATATTGAATTCTTCGACCGTCAAGGTAAATCAGTAAAAAGTGTGCCGATGACCTTTCAGAATAAAACCCGATCTGAATTTTTAGGGCCTGATTATCAGGATATCGACCAGTATAACTTTACCCAACAGGTAGTATTTGACCGCCAAACTCAAAAGGCCTATGCCTTTTTCAGACTCAGAAAAAGCGGAGTTCAAACCTTACGAGAAATAGATTTGAACACAGGAAAAATTGTTCGGATAATTGAAATCCCTGATCTGCCAAACATTTCGAAACTTCAGGTTCATGATAACACTCTGTATTTTATGTACGACCTCAAAGTGTATCCGTATAATCGAACTTTGTATAGAATGGCTATCTAAACACTCTCTACGAAGACCTATAGCTGTCTGGCAAGTTCTCGTACTTTTTCCTCTCGCACAAAATCACGTGGCACCATTCTTATGATCCTGGTTCTGTTGTCATGATGCTTCCAAAAGATTTGTCCTTTTTGGTTTTGTATAGTTCCGTCCCGATTGAATTCTACCCTGCCGGATGATAAACTGAGTGTGGCAATCAAATCATCTGCCCGTGTTGGGGTATCTTTCTGGTCATGAAACACAAAAATAGTATCTGGCATTGAAAATAATTTTGAACCATGTGCTGCAGAATCAATTTTTTCGTCAAGAGGATAGCTCTCTGTGGCAAAATAATACAAGAATCGCGAGCTTTTCATGCGCGAATCCCAGGTATAGATGCTGTCAATATTAATGGTTTTTATACGCAACATCGATGAACTCAGTTGTTGGGTATATTGAATATCATCATAACCCTGCCATGCCTTCATCGTACGAAAACCCTCCTGCGCGATAGTATTAGTATATAAACTGGCTAAAAAATGACGTAAACTCCCCTGATACTCTTTCTCACGGTTCAGTCTCCAATTGGTGGTTCTAAACCAGGACTTCGATTCCCTTGAGGTAAAAAGAGCCACCCCCTCAAACGCATATTGATCTCCTAGCCTATTGAAGATATCATCCCCTGTATCCGACAGGTATTTAAAATAATCGAGGTAATAGATCAATTCATATCCAAGATATCGATTGCTAATTTTCAAAGGCTTTTTCGCCACTCCCACCAACGCATCTCCTTCGTAATAAAAGATCAGATCTTCAGGATTGCTAATCCGACATTGTCTGCTTTTGGGATCGCCCAAAAAGAATTCCTGAAACAATTTAAATCCATAATCCCAATCTGCCAGTTCAACCGATTTTATAACCTCATCAAGTTCTACTTTCTTCACATCGAGAAGCACATGCAGCCTCAGATCCTTGTTATTTTCTACCACTACCAGAAGCTTTTGTGGTTCAAACGACAAATGGCGTATCTCAAGGTTGTATTGTCCGGCTCTTATCCGTGGCAAAACAAAATTTCCATTAGCATCAGTAATTACACCCACCGATGTATAAGGAATGAAAACAGCTACATTAGCCAGGCCCTCACCTGTGGCCCCATCACACACCTGGCCATGTACTCTCCCAACCTGGGCATTTACCTGATTATTTATTATGAATGCAATGGCATAGAGAATTGCAAACAGAATCATTCGTCGATTTCTCATTTGAAGTGATATTAAACATTGGGGGGGACAGTTAAAGATAGAAATAATCACAAAAATACCGGCCATTTTTACAGCATTTCTATGCCCTCATTATTTATAAGAGAAATTCACATCCAGCATTAATATTCACTGTCCATCAGGATAGCCGGAGATATCATTATTTCGTACTTCTTTCAATTTGATTACTAATAAATCCTTAAAATGATTCAAAGTTTCAGCGTGCTCGGGTTTATTTGCGAGGTTGGTCATTTGATATGGATCTTTCATCATGTCAAATAATTCATAGCCTAAACTGCCATCTTCATTGTACGACATAAATGCCCACTCACGGGTTCTCAACAGAAATGATCGTCCACCCTGAGTAACCGTGAAAACCATATCCCTAACTTCTGCCTGCGGATCATCGATAGTTTTCACAATGCTTTTTCCCTGAATGTGTTTTGATGGAGTTAATCCCGCCAACTCTGCCACGGTAGGATACAGGTCAATTAACTCAACAAAGGAATTACATATGGCAGGTTTTTTACCCGGAACTTTTATAATTAATGGTACGCGAACCGACTCCTCTTTCAGGCTCACCTTCATCCAAAAACGATGCTCAGCCAGATGAAAGCCATGGTCGGAGGTGAAAATAACAATAGTATTATCTTCTAATCCTTCTTCCTTAAGGGCATTCAATACTTTTCCAACCTGGGCATCCATATAAGAAACCGATGCATAATAGCCAGCTATCGCTTTCTTCTCCTGAATTGGATTCATCTTTGCATTTACGCTGGTCACATAATTGATAGCTCGTTTGGGAATATCAGCCCAATCATCGTTATAGCTTATCGGAAAAGCCATTCTCTCCCAGGGAAATGCATCGAAATACTTTCTTGGGGCAACAAAAGGCACATGGGGGCGAACAAATCCAACTGCCAGAAAGAATGGCCTGTCTTTGTTCTCTTTAATTAATTGAATTGCTTTTCTGGCTGTTTTGCCATCAGATAAAACATAATCATCTCCATCAGCTTTCACAATCGTCATCACATTCCCATCTGCAATAGGCTTGCTGCCATCCGGATTATTCTGAACCAGCTCACCATCTCCTGGTGCCTGAAACTCCGGGGCTTTGCTATTATATCTTTCATCCCATGAGAGAGAGTCGTCTTCACCATTAGTTCCTAAATAAATTCCTTTAGGCACAGGCATATGGTAAATTTTGCTTACCCGCATCGATTTGTATCCCTTTTCCATGAATAATTGAGACCAGCTTTTCCTGTCTCCAACATTTTCTCGTCCACTTATATATCCAAAAGTTTTTGTGGCATGCGGATAATAGCTAAACATTAGTGAAGCCCGGGAAGGCCCACAAACCGGATACTGACAATAAGCACTTGTATACTGAACACCCTCAGAGGCAAGTTTATCAATATTTGGTGTAAAGCATGCTTTATTTTCATATGACGAAAGAGCTGTGGCAGTTAAGTCATCAGAAATAATAAAAAGAACATTAGGCTTTTCCTGAGCATGCAATGTCATCACCAAAAAACCCAATAACACAAATACCGCTAATGATGGTTTATTCTTTAACATAATATTTTTTTCTGCATTTGAATTCGTTGCAGAAGATAGCAAGAAAAGTCCTGAGATTCTATTATTCCCGGATTTACATCTGATCGGCTTACTTTAATTTGCTTTAGTTACATGCCAATTTCTTTGGCAAAGACTGATCAGACTGATGATTTCTTATATCCGGCAATTATGGCTAACTTTAATGAGTCCCCCTGACTAATACCTAAAACTGATGAACACAATGGTATCCATATTCAGGGTCTTTTTGATTTCTGCTTTCTTACTGCCGGGGCTGTCAATTAGTGCCCAAGTAAACATCACTGGAAACGTAACTGATGCCAAATCTGGCCTGTCAATTAAAGACACTCATGTATTCTCTGCTGACGATTTGACTGGAACACATACAGATAGTACAGGATTCTTTAGTCTTAGAATATCAGGTTTTCCTATCATTATATCACTTTCTCATTTATCCTATCACACAAAAGATATTCTCATTTCTTATGATCCGGGAGGTGATTATGAAATTCGCCTGATTCCATTGATCATGCAAATTGACGAGGTCGCCATTACAGGAGCTGACTACCGTAAATATTTGACAGAGGACTTTTTTTATGTACGTGATTATTCTTTTACAAACAGGTATATATGGGTCACAGGTTACCCTAACAAGAATATCTCCCTTCCAGAATTACGAGTAATGAGCTATTCTGGTGAAACTCTGGCAAAAGTAAAAGTTGGTAAACAGCCTGAACTATTTCCGGATGCCTTTGATTGTGTGCACCTGATTGAATCAGATTCGATTTTTCAATTGTATTACAACGATGAGATTCAAAAGCTATATGCTCACAAGAAAGAAACGGCTTATAAGGATCTGATGTCTATCCAATACATCGATACAAACAAAGCCATTTTGAGAGAAGCGGCAGGAGAAGAAAACATTGTAGAATATAAAAGTTTTAACTTCTCAGATTCTGTTACTAATGTTTTTCACGCATCGTTCGATCAAAACCTTTTCAAGAATGCCGGGGAGGCCAAAAAATATAAACACGGACCAATTCCCAGTACTGGTGGGGGATCGCCAATGCCTCTTCCAATTGAGATACAACTTGAAATGATAAAAGAACGAAGCCCGATTTTTGTCAATAAAAGCATTGAGGAATTAAAAGAGTGGATCCAAAGCACAACAGGTAAACCTCCTATGGCTGATGGCAGTTTTCTTAGTACAACAACTGCTTTCACCAATTATGCTCTGAAACGACAAATACACAAGCCCATCGTTTCAAAATTATTTCCATACGATACCTCATTTGTAATTTTCGAAGACAGAGATTTTTTACTGTGGATCTATGGAGAGGATTTGAAAGAAGTTGCCTGCTATGAAATCTTACTTCCTGAGAATGCATCCGACCTGAATATGATCCAGGATAAAACAACGCAAAGCCTTTACATTACTTATGGTGTAAATGGTCTCTATGAAGTTGCCGAAGTAAACCCAAGCTCTGGGGAAGTTCTGAAAATTAAAAGTCTCAAAGGTTTTGCCTTCGTTGAAAACATACAAATTTATAGGGGCCGTGTTTATTTCACACATCAATCCCCACTCGGAAGAAGAACAATGAACCTGTATTCAACAGCATTCTGAAGGTGTTTATCAAAGCTGAAATTATGCCATGCAGATTAACCATCCAGCATCGGATCCTTTGTTTAAGCAAAAATTTTACCAGTTCTCCCTTTTGATTTGATTCAATTGTTTATATGCCGGGTATTTAGCCAGTCTAAAACTAAATGATAAACTTCTTCTTTGTTGATTTCGTTCAGCATCTCATGCCTTCCCTCAGCAAAGAGCTTGATGTTAAGATCTGTATGGCCTGCTTTTTTGAACTTTTCATACACAGCTTTAACTCCTTTTCCATCGTCTCCTACCGGATCATTTTCACCCGAAAAGATTAAAACAGGTAGAGTTAATGGTATTTTGTTGATGTTTTTTTGCTGGCTTACGAACAGAATTCCTCCAAGCATATCTTTAAAAAACCCAATACTAAATATGCCTCCACAATAAGGATCTGCAATATATTTGTCAACCTGATCATCGTCGCGACTCAACCAATCAAACTTAGTTCTGTTTGGTTTAAATGCTTTGTTAAAGGCTCCAAAACTTAACTTGTCCATAAATGGAGACGGACTTTTGGCCGGATAAAACAGCATCATTAAGCGTGTAAGAAGTATGCCAACCTTGCCTAGCATTCCCGGGTCATCTGCTGTACCTGAGAATATCGCACCCTGAATTTCAGTATCGGCGGCCGTTAAATAATTTCTCACAATAAAAGATCCCATGCTATGCCCCATAATATAAAGGGCCTTGTCTTTGTGTTGCTCTTTGCTGTATTTACCTACCTGAGCAAAATCATTTACTACCCTGGCCCAGCCGTCTTTAGGAGCAAGAAAACCAACATTCTCAAGTTCTCCGGCAGTTTTTCCATGACCACGATGATCATTCGCATATACAGCGAAATCATTATCCGTCAGGAATCTTGCAAAGTTCTCATACCGACCAGCATGTTCAGCCATGCCGTGCGCAATTTGAATTATGGCCTTAACCATGTGAGGATCATCTGGCAACCATTCGTAAACATGGATATTAATACCATCTGAACTGACTAGCTTGAATTCTTTTGATTGCATAGTGTTGTTGTATTGGGTTGCAGGTCGTCTTAATTCCAAAAATAAGAATAAAATAGGATCAGAACTACGTTTTTATGAATACAAAGGTCCGTAAGTTTCACAAGCCCGATAATCAGAACCCTCTTTGTTTTCACCATAGGCAGCCCATGCAGCCGGACGGAAAACTTTGTCATCATCTACATTATGCATGCTTACAGGTATTCTTAGCATTGATGCAAGCGTAATCAGATCAGCTCCAATATGTCCGTAAGATATTGCACCATGATTAGCTCCCCAGTTTGCCATTACTGAGTATACATCTTTAAAAGCTCCTTCCCCATCCGTGCGTGGTACAAACCAGGTAGTTGGCCAGGTAGGATTGGTTCGTTTATCCAGAACCGCATGAATATCATCCGGCAGTTCAACTGTCCAACCTTCAGCAATTTGCAGAACAGGCCCGATTCCCTTAACCAGATTAACCCGAGACATAGTTACAGGCATTTCACCCTCTGTTTTAAACTGTGATGAGTATCCTCCTCCTCTGAAATATCCCCGGTCAGCCTGAGGCCATTTCGTTTTATCTAAACATTTCTGAGCTTCTTCTTCAGTAATTTCCCAATATGGTTTCATAGCCGGATTGCCCTCAGAATCCCTTTGCTGAGCTGTTGCATCAAGAGTAGTTGATCCTGAATTTATCAGGTGAATAATGCCATTCTTTGCAGTTCCTGCTAATTCTTTGCCTGTCACTCTTTTCACTGCATCCGGACTCCAATATGTACGAACATCAGAGAAAATTTGTGCTGTATTTGTCAGCAGGTGACCGAATAGCATTGGTACGGCATTAAGGCTATCATTTTCAGTTGCAAAAATAAAGGCCTCCCGGATACCGTTCCAGTCGAATGAAGAGTTCAGAATAGCTTCCGGAAAATCCGCATTCGGCTGGTAGTCTGTCCATTGACGCTGTCCCTGAAATCCGCCTAAAATGGCATTTCGTCCCAGGCCTTCTTCGCGGTGACCCATTTCAACCAACTTAGGATTACCAACCATTAAATCACGACAAATAAGAGCAACTTTCACAACTGTTTCCCACTCATGTTGTTTGCGAGCTGCATCGACCTGATTTTCTGGCCGATTCATATCTTCTCCTTCTTTACAGTTTTCTTTAGTCCATGCCAGAGCCTTTTGGTATTCTTCATTATCATATAGCCCCTCATCAATTCGTCTGAGGATTTCAACCGACTCAACAAATTCGGTACGGATACCCAGGTAATCCTGAAAGAAATTGGTGTCAACCATAGAACCGGCTATACCCATTGAGCTGTATCCAATTGACAAATAAGATTTGCCTTTCATCTGAGCAACAGCTAATCCTGACTTCACAAAACCCAGCACCTTTTCTTTCACATCTGCCGGAATTGAGGTGTCACCGGAATCCTGCACATCTCTGCCATAGATTCCGAAAGTAGGTAGTCCTTTCTGAGCATAACCTGCCAGGGCAGCTGCAAGATATACGGCTCCCGGACGCTCGGTTCCGTTAAATCCCCATACTGCTTTAGGCAAAAGGGGATCAGTATCCATCACCTCGGTACCATAGCACCAGGCTGGCGTAACTGTGAGTGAGACCCCAACTCCTTCTCGCTGGAATTTATCTGCACACATGGCTGCTTCAGCTACTCCTCCAATATTGGTATCGGCAATAACACATTCCACTTTTTCGCCACTTGGGAATCGGAGATTCTCTTCAATGAGCCTGGCCGCAGCTTTGGCCATATTCATACATTGATCTTCTAATGATTCTCTGACTCCACGTTCCCGACCATCAATTACCGGACGAATTCCTACTTTGGGTAATGCCCCGATTAATCTGTTTGACATAATTATTTTTTTAGTATTGTTATCATTAACATGAGTTTCGTATAATCAATTCTCCTTTATAAATCCTTCTCTCCATTACATATTCTTCACTATTCTCAATTTTTTCATATATCGTTTTAACTGCCCGTGAGCAAATTAATTCAATTGGCTGCTCATAGCAGGTAACTCCTGGTGTAGAAACTGAAAAAGCATCAGGATTATCAAAACTTACTAATCCCGGATCCTCGCCAATTGCGATGCCCATTTCATTCAGAATCTGAATACTTTTAAGAGCAATACTATTGTTCGCAAAGAAAAGTGCCTCACAACCTTTATCAAGAGTCTTCAGTAAAGCTGGTTTCAGTTGTGATTCAAGTTCATCATATCCGATCACTGAAACAGAACATGCATTTGATCCGGAAGGATGGTCAGCCATTCCAGCCTGAAAACCCTTTATCCGGTCGATGTTATTAGATAACACATCATCCAACACAAATGCACCAATCTTATCATAGCCCTTTTTCAGTAAATGCCTTGTCAATTGCAAGGCTCCATCATAATTATCGGCGCAGCAAACATCTTCGTCCACACCATCACAATAGCGGTCGATGTACACAACAGGTATGGGCTGCTTTTTCAATTCAAGCAGATAATCAAGACTATTTTTAACCGGTACGATAAGCATTGCATCCACCTGACGGGATAAAAAAATATTGATCAGACTATTCAGTTTATCAGGATTCTCATCCGAGCTTCCGAACATCACATGATAGCCAATTTTTGAGGCTTCGTTTTCAATGAATCTTGCCATTTTTCCGAAAAAGGGATTCGCGATATCTGCCACAATAAGACCAATAATCCCTGACCGACCTGTTCTCAGCCCCCTGGCAAGCTGATTTATCTGGTAACCCATCTCCCTGGCTTTCAGGATAACTTTCTGGGCTTTGGCGTCACTTATCCGATTCTCCTTGCTTTTTCCTGATAAAACAAGAGATACCAGTCCAACAGAAACGTCAAGTTCCCTGGCTATATCAGCTAATTTGGTTTGTCTTCGAACCATTTTGAATAGAAAAGCAGCATAAAAGTAACAGAAAAAGCCATTAGCTAAAACGTTTTAGCAGTTTTTAATTGAAGATTTTAGAAATACATGAAAAGGAGAAGATCACAATACATGATATCCAATAACCATCGATATCAGGTCCTGCTTTATATGAGTAGCAATCATTTGAGTTGATTTATCTTTCTTCTTTTATATATCTTTAAAAAAAACATAATCCATTTTATGGCTGTAATCGAAGTCAATCACTTGTATAAATCCTATTCCGGCAAAGATGCGGTTAAGGATTTAAGTTTTTCGCTGAAAAAAGGAGAGATTCTGGGTTTGATCGGACCCAATGGTGCAGGCAAAAGCAGTACCATCAAAATTATCTTAGATTTTATGAAACCTGATTCTGGTGAGGTGAGAATCTTTGGTCAGCCGATGAATGAAGGATTTAAAAATCGTATTGGCTACTTACCTGAAGAGAGAGGCCTGTACAAGAAGCTGACTGCTATCGATCTCATCGTTTATCTGGCGTCATTGAAAGGAATGAATAAATCCCTGGCGGATAAAAGAGCCCATACCTTGCTTGAGCAAACCGGGATGCTCGAAAACAAAAAGATGAAGAACAAGGAGATGAGTAAGGGAATGGGACAGATTATCCAATTTATTGTAACAATTATTCACGATCCTGAGCTGATCATTATGGATGAACCTTTTTCAGGTCTGGACCCTCTGAATACAGAAATCATTAAGAATATTATCGCAAAACAAAGAGATGAGGGTAAGGCTATTATTCTTAGCACCCATCAAATGGACAAGGTAGAGGAACTCTGCGACAGAGTATTGATGATTAACAATGGTGAATCAGTTTTATATGGTGATTTGAAAGAAAGCAAGGAGAAGTTCGATAAGAATTCTGTTATGGTAGAAGTGGATGGAGAGATTGGGAAACTATCCGGCATTGTTGAACAAAGGATTAATAATGGTTGTTATGAACTAATTTTAGGCTCGGATGCAACACCGCAGGACATCCTTGATCAATTACGGAAGAAAGGAAAAATTATCAGGCGATTTGAGATCACTACCCCATCACTGAATGAAATATTTTTGGGAATAGCAGGAGGGCACAATGAATAAAACTTATCTGATATTCAAGCATGAATTTCTGCAAACAATTAAAAAGGGTGGCTGGATTATTATGACTCTGGCTGTTCCGGTACTTGCTTTATTGGGAATCGGACTTATATCCTTAATGAACAATATATCTGATTCGGGCACGGATTCAGTCGGATCAATAGCTTATGTTGATGAAGCAGGCATAATTACCACTTCAAACACTGAAGAAGAGACAATGCTGATCCCATATAATTCAGTTGATGATGCCAAAGAGGCCATGCTGAATTCCGAGATCAGCGAATATATTCTCATTCCGGAAGACTATACCAGCACCGGTATTATTCATCGCTACACTCTTGAGAAAGAGCTGGGAACATCCCCGCTTACCATAGCTCTTATAAAAAGCTTCCTGACCAGAAACTTACTGAAAGATCAGGTGTCACCCCATCTGATCTCTTTAATCAATTCCCCGCTAAAGCTACAAGTTACACGAGTAACACAAGAGGGTGACATCTCAAAAGAGCAAAACAGTATGGCTAATCTCCTGGTTCCCGGAATTTTTTCCCTGTTGCTAGGATTGTCACTTATGATAGGCTCCATGTCCTTGATTACTGGTTTAGGCGAGGAAAAAGAAAGTCGTTTGATTGAAGTATTGTTTTCGTCAGTTTCAATCCGCCAATTACTTGTCGGCAAAGTATTGGCTCTGGGTACAGCCGGCCTCTTACAGGTTCTATTGTGGTTAATCACAGCACCATTTTTGGTCGATCTTGCGGTCTCCGCATCCGGGGGTGCAATAGGTAGTATTCAGATACCAGGCAGTTTTCTGGTTCTCGGAATTGTATATTTCATTTTGGGCTATCTTCTTTTTGCCGTTTTGTCAATAGGAGTCGGCGCCATTAGCAACAATGGGCAGGAAGGAAGCCAATTGTCGATGATCTACACAATGGCAAACTTCATTCCGCTATGGTTTGCTGCTTTATTAATTGCTTTTCCTAAAAGTCCGATCTGGATTATCCTCACACTATTCCCAATAACAGCTCCAGTTCAAACGATGGTCAGGTTGGGTGTATCAGACATCCCATCATGGCAAATTCTGGCAAGTATCATTATATTGCTTATCTCCATCCTTGGAGGCCTCTCGATTGCAATTAAAATTTTCAGAATGAACATGTTAATGCATGGTAAAAGGCCAGGTCTTACTGAAATTATCCACAGTCTGAAAAAAGCCTGAGATTGGAATTTCATATGCTATGAATTCTGGATTTAATTACGTAATTAATTATATAGTTAATTACGTAATTTATTGCCAGATAACAAAGGTGTTTTTTGTAATAAACTCCTAACTATCCACTGGCAGGATCACTGTAAATTTAG
The DNA here is from genome assembly GCA_018669475.1 of Bacteroidota bacterium. Lineage (GTDB taxonomy): Bacteria > Bacteroidota > Bacteroidia > Bacteroidales > UBA12481 > JABHCC01. Next base: position 29,752 of record JABHCC010000061.1, read on the forward strand.
TGCCATGCCCAAGCTCTGATTCCACACTAACTTCCCCTCCCAGAGCTTCAGACAAGTTTTTGACAAGAGATAAACCTAATCCTGCTCCTCTTCTTGGATCACTTGGCCCTTTCTCCAGGCGTCTGAAAACCTTGAATATGTTGGTTAACTGCTCAGGTGGAATTCCCTGACCAGTATCCCGGACAAATATCCTGATGCTGGCTTCATTCTCCCAGGAGTAGCCAAAACTGATAACACAATTTCCGGTATATTTTATTGCATTCTCAATAAGGTTAGAAATTATTTGACGAATTCTCTGCTGGTCTGATTGCACTATTGATTGGGTAGGTGTAACATCCAATTGCAGTTTGATATCCCTGATGTCCTTAATTTCTAAATGCTTTGAATATTCAAGGTGTATTGACTCAAGCAAATGCTTGATATCAAAAAGAGATTTATCAGTAACAAACTGACCTGCTTCAATGAGTGAAATATCCAGAATATCATTAATAATATTGAGAAGGTTATCTCCATTATCCTGAATAAGTTTCAGGTAAGTCTTTTTTTCATCCTGCTGAATACTAACGTCTTCAAGAAGATCAGAAAAGCCCATAATAGCATTGAGAGGTGTTCGGATCTCATGCGACATATTGGCAAGAAAAGCTGATTTTAATTTATCGCTTTCTTCAGCTTTAATGAGAGCAATATTGAGCTCCTTTTCCTTCTCCAATGTTGAACTCAGGCTATTCTCACTAACAACCAGGGCACGCACGATTTTCATCTCAAAAAACTGCACCAGGCCAACTATTAATACTAAGAGGGCAATATGCCATGGCAGAAGTGTCAGAATGGTTCTGCTTTCAATTTTTTGAAATGAATCATAAGGCATCAACAAGCTAATGCCGCCCCGGATCTGACCACTTGAATATCCCTGTTGAGCATGGCATTTTAAACACGCTTCTTCGACGAACAAGGGCTTCATGAATCTAAAATAGGTTTTATCATTAAGGCTGATGAGTGAGTATACCTCCTCAACACTGTCTCTGAATGAATTCAGGGCAGCTGTTTCCCACTCATCTGCTTTGTTCTCAGGTCTTATAGGATTAAGGCTGGTAATATGATTACTGATAATCCCTTTTTTCGCAGTAATTTCATATACCTGCCTGCTCATATAAGCAGGATTCATCAAGGTGAGTTTCTTTCCACTGGGTGTTTCAATATCCCTTTCCTCAACTTGATCCAGATACGGATTTGCTTGAGTTTCCTCAGTGACAGGAACATAGAAACCACCATGACTGGCAGCCCACAATCTGTATTCCAAATCTTTCTCAAAACGGTGTTGAGCCGTGATAAGTGCCATTCCCCTAATCCTGCTTTTAGCTGCTGAAAATTGAATAAAAAAAGAAGCCAGCAAAATGAGAAATACACCTAAATGAATTGCGCCAAGAAGTCCCCTCAGTTCGCGCTTCTTAGTTTTCAAAGTTTGAAAACCCCTACCCCTATTTTGTTGTAATTCAGACATTAGCTATCCCAAAACATGGCAATATAAGCCAGACTTCACTATTATACAAGTCTAAAAAGCGTTGTTAGTCAAAAAGTTATAGAGAAAATACTACAATTTTACAAAACTTGCCGGTTTTGATCTATAGTGGGGAGTTATGACCTCGTAAAAATATATTCCAGATGGCAATTCAAGTAAATTAAGATTGTCTTCAGTACTGCCTTGTTTAAGCATGGTTCTGGACTTTAAGCTTCCTGATTCATCCCGAATAATTAACCAGGCATCCCGGGAAAATACACTCTGATCAGTTCTTATACTCACCTCCCCTGAAGTAGGATTCGGATAGAATGTAAAAGACTCATTTGGAGAGTTAACATCAGAAATGTCAATTTCGGGTTTTCCGAGAAGAATTCCTGGTACACCATACACCTTAGTCTCTACTGAGTATGGAAAACTGGAATAATCATAAATATAAAGGAAAAGCTTGCTTCCTGAATCTTCCATTTTTTTCAGGTCAGCATAAGCTCCTCCGGGTTCAGAAATCAAAACTGTCCCATTTTCGTTTATTACCTGGCTTGTATAAATGTAATAATAGGAATTACCCACTTCAACGTACTGATAATAAATAATCAGAACTTCAAGCAGGTCATCGCTATTAAAAACATGCTGAGATACAAACTTAACATCCGTAAGATATCTGTCATTCGGAATATTAAATTTAATAGTTTTCCAATGGCTGTAATCCATATTATAGATTTCACACTGCTCGCCTAAAACATTCATAAGAAAAATCTTCTGGCCGTCTACCTCCAATTGAGTTGTAGTAGCTGAATGATTGTAGCTGTGCTCAAATTGAATTTGTGATTTTGCCGGAAATACAGAAACCATTATAAATAGCACAAGAGTTAGCGTAATATGTTTCATTCGTTTATATTTAATTTTATTTTTCGGATGGAGCTCGCACAACAAAAACTATCATCCGTGTGTGTGTTAAAATATTTTTCTTTTTGTCATGCTCGGTTCATAATTTAAAATGTTGATCTTTTAATAAGAAAACTAAAATAGTGGAAGTTGCTGAAACAGCAACAAAGCCAATAAAATAAGCCCAGAGGCCCAGTTCCTGATAATAGAAGCTGGCCAGATTACCAATAATTAACCATTGAATAACATAAAATCGGGTCAGTTTTTTACCAGCAAACTGAATCCATGCGGAAAAACCTCCCCTTCTCAAAACCGGAAACAGACTTAGCAAGGCAACTAGTGCCAGGGTGTGGGATATTCCCCAAACAAAAACCATTATGCCATGGTGATAAAAAGGTGAAAGATCTTCCAGATCATTCCAGTTGAAGATATAAGCAAGAGAGGATATTGCTAGTGTCACAGTCAGGAATAATATCTTCTTCACAGCTTTTATCTGCTTGAAAGAAAACCTATTCAGGAGCAGAGCAAGAGAATACCCTACGATGGGATAAGAAAGCCATGGAAACAAAGGGAAAAATGACCACTCTGCCCTGCTTCCCACAAAAGCCAGGAGATAGCTTTGCGGATTGATTTTATCCATTAAATCAGTCATCCACGGAGAAATAGCCGCGATTCCAACAGCAATAACCAGGCTTAGCCAAATAGAGAGTTTCAAATAACGGATTATTCCGATAATTATTAATGAAAACCCGGCCAGGTACAGAATATCAACTGCAAATATCGCCTCAAGTATCTGACCATCTATTTGTTTGCTTACAATTCTTATAATAAAATTAAGGTTAAGACCAATATTTAACAGTAATCCCCAAAATAAAACCTTGAATCCCCTTCCAATTAGTTTTCGTGAATTTGCTTTCGTATGGTGGGCCAAAAATCCCATAAGCAGCATAAAAATAATTGCTGCAGGAAAGTTGTTGAAAAAGCGAATAACCTCCCCAACAGGTGTATTCAATATATCCTGCCGGATCCAGGTTTCAAATATGTGAGCCTGGATCATAATGATCACTGACCAGCCTTTCAGGTAGTCTGGTATCCACAGTCGCTTTTCCATCTTTGCTATCGAATAAGACTTAAACCTTCAAGACAGGATTTATCTCCAGGACGATATAATAATCCTTTATTAAACAGAGCCTCAGCTTCCTGAGTTTTTCCTAAACGTAGTTTGGTCCATGCCAGCATGTGAAGTCCGTCATAATCAAATGGATATAAGTTTACTGTTTTGGAGAAAAGGATTTCAGCTTTCCCATAATCAGACTGCCCGTAATAAACTAGCCCAAAACGATAGTTTGCCAAACTATTTTGTGGATCTATCTCTAATATTTCCTCGTATGTTTGAATTACCTGCTTCCAACTCCCTAAGGAAGTCAAAGGATAAACTAATCCGAAACGAGCCTCCAATCCGTAGGGCATTAACTGAACTGCTCTTCTGTAGTAGCTCTCTGATTCATCGAGTAAGCCTGCTTTAAAACTTAACCATCCCAAACGCAGGTTTATTTCGTATGAATCTTTGTCAAAGACATTCTTAAGAGCCTCTGATGCCTTAGAATAGTCACCTTCAATTTCAGCTTTATAACTCTCAGCAAAAGCTGTTATCAATTCCTGTTGGTTTTGTGCTTTACCAAACTGGACTGAGATAAAAACAATAAGGATTATTCCGGTAATTTTCTTTAAAAGTTCCATGTTATGCCTCCAAAAATGCTAGTAGATTTAAAATTAAGTAATACAGGATCAATACTTCCATCCGGCAGGTATACATCAGCATAATGATCTCTTTGTTGTAAATATCCTGACAGACTAATCTGAAGCTGGGGAATAAGTCCTGAAATAACAAGACTAATTCCTGTTCTTGATCGAATGGGATGAACAGTATTAAACAGGTAGTATCCTCCTGCATCTGCCCAGTTAGAAAGGTTACCAAACAGATGACTGCCTTCAATGTAAAAGCCTTTAAAAAGTTTTGCTCCTGCGAGCAATTTCCAGGCTTCTTCTGTATTGGATGAATCAGATGGGTTCATTCGGTCATATGTTACATTTACATAGTAATCAAGACTGCCAAATGGATAATAAACAAGAGAGGTACCTGCTTGGTAGTAAACACCTTGCCAAAAATTGTTTTGAGAAAAATGAAAATTTACATCCATATTTGTAAAGTGCTTTCCTAAATAGCCCCCAACAAAGCTTTGCTTGTAAATTTCATTGGCATCCGTAAAATTATACTGCCCTGAAGGATTTGACTGATAGCTTGTAACTGAATATACTCCTGAGATATTATGAAGAGAAGCCCCAAAATACCATGATTTTGGTAAGCTATACTGATAGCCTAAGTATACACCTGTTTGCCTGCTTGTATGTTTGAAATCAAATAATTCTCCGGATGTATATACATTCTGTAAAGCTTGTCCATCATATAGCTTACCTGCGATTGTCAAGCTTGATTTATACCCCAGGTTAATACCGATACTGGCATTCGCATAGTTCATTTTGGTAATAAAATAGCTGCTCACGAAATCACCCGTTGGCATGCCAGCTTGCAATTCATCTACCGAATTATTTGTAAAAACTCCCCCTTCAGCAAAAACTCCACGAACAGAATACTCTCTTAATGCCTTCATTTTTGTTCGCTCTGCCACTGGAATTTCTCCCAGTAAGATTCTAGCTTCTCCATATCTACCACTGAACAGATTAGAATAATATAAATAATACATCGCAGTTGGATCATTGGGAGTAAAAGAAAGAGCCTTAAGCAGTTCAGTACGAGCCCTTTCATATTGTCTCAAAGAGTACCAGGCTATGGCGAGGCGCATTCTGAGATAATAATAATCATACCCAAGCTCCAGTGCATAATTTCCTTTGTCGATTAGGATTCTCCAATCCTGACGTAAATAAAGTTGATAGGTTTCCTCATCTATTTGGATGCGATTGGGAACATCCTGAGCCTGGATGGTTATTCCCATTACAAGAATACATGCTAATATTATAAGTTTCTTTCCCATTTTAACTGGATTTTTGAGGACTCTGACTGTCCGTCAACCTCAATCCCTTCCTCACTCAGATTCATGCTGAATTTCCAACTTTGGATAATTTGATCGAATATACACAGCCTTACATCAGAATTAAGATGAACTTCGTCATTGCCGAAAAGATCCTTCTTTTCAGGCAGGTTTAATGAATATTTACCAACCAGGTATATTGCAAACGGTGCAAGGAAATCCTGGAAAATCATCGATACTTTAGAGAAAACCTGATTAGGCGGAAATTGATCTGCAACTTTTGTCTGCTTCCCATAGTAAAGCGGTACTTGGAAAAATGCGAGATAAAAAAAGTATAATGGAGACTTTCTGTTCCCTTCAAAGTGTACAAAATAGAATACCTGGCCGTTCATTTGGTAAAATGCCTTTGAACCTGAATCCTGACATACAATATAACTTTCATTAAACGGAGTGGTTTTGATTTCCCATACAACATTCCGTTCTTCATTGTTCAGTACGAAATTAAGTTTAAGTCTCTGACCCGGAACAAAATCGAAAAGTTTATGTAGCAATTGCATTGGTTCCGGATTCCTGATTGATTCAGTTTGCTTTGGTATGCTGAATGCTTTGGATTCATATCCACCATGATCCTTTTTAAGATAATAAGAGATTGGATATTCCAGAGTGCTTGACTCTATATATGGCGTAGCTTGCATTTGAAAATGGATATGTGGTTCAGGACTCCGTCCTGAGTTTCCACAAGTTCCAAGTTGCGTTCCACGTGTCACCCAGTCACCTTTTCTTACTTTTATTGAGCCCTTTTTGAAATGGGAAAGCTTAGCATAAAGCTGCTCATCATGTTTTATAATGACGGTATTTCCCCAATTGTTTTTCAGATTTACCTGTCCGACCAGATTATCCGGGATGCCTTCAACTACTTCAACTATATAACCATCCGCAGGCGATAAAACAGGCTTGTCATAAGCAAGGAAGTCAGATAGTTTTGTCCCTTCATTTCGGTAAGTATTACCATCCTCTCCAATCATTACAAAGTCCCAGGCATGACGCCAATCACCACGATGTGTAATTTCTCCATCATATCCCTGACTAACAAACCAATCACCCCAAAAAGGAAGTGAGAGGAGAAATGGCCGGTGTTCCTCAAAACGAGTATTGTAATTCACAAAGGCATATAGATTCTTTTCAGGCGAATTTTGCTGAATTTGCACTTCTTGTAAATTCTTACCTTTTTCAAATCGCCACTTCATCACGTAAATAAATAAAATTGTTGTGATATTAAATGGCAGTGCATACACAGATAATTGCCAATTGGCCAGGAGCTCACTAAATCCAATAGTGATAATTGCTACAATTGGCGTCAACAAAATAACCCATAGTATACTTGTCTTTGTGGGTATATTATAAAAACCACCTACAGCGATTGCAGTAAGCATATAATTGAACCCGATATATGCATAATCAGCTTCAGTGATTCCCATTCCCATAAGCAAATAGAAACCATAAGCTGCGCTGAATCCAATTATGGAAAGGATAAAAGAAATCCTGGATGCTAAAAGCAGTCCGAAAGCAATAAAAATTCCGCCGGCAATTGAATTTTGAAAGAAAATAGCAGATAATGAAATCAAATAGGCTTTCACAAAGGCCCCAACCCTTAGGTTTTGAAACCATTCGTATACACCAACAAGCCATGTTCCTCCAATTCCATAAAGTTCATTTAACTGATAAATATTCTGCCCATTGAATTGTAAGGCTTCAAATTCACGAGTTGCAAGTACGAGAATCCAAATAATCAAGACAAAGGGCAGGCTTAGAAAAGGTAACTGATACTTAGCCAGTATACCCTGAACAGCGATAGTAAGCAGGAAAGTAAACAGAGAAACCACCACAACCAGCACCCAGAAAGCTAGTCCGGGCTCATAAAATAAACCTAAAGGCAGGGTGGCTAAAAGCGCATTGTATCCCCAAAGCCCTTTGACAGTTTTACGTCGGTCAAATCCCATATAGAAAGCGAGTAGCGAAGTCAAAAGAACGCTTAATAAGCCTGCAAATCCCGCCAGAGGGAAGAAGAAGGTTGTAAGCAACAGGATCAACCCAAATAGCCTATGATCTGAGAAAAATATCTGGCCATAGGCATTTAGGACCGATTGTACTAATTCATTTGGCTTTGGCCACTTCATGGTATGGGAGGGACTTTGACTCATTTCTTCAGATGCTCAGGAACTTGCTCTAATTCTTGCATATATTCAAGGTTCTCTTCTTTTCTTATCATATGAACCTCTTGATTTTCATCAATTAAGTATATAGCCGGACGGAAGGTAATAAATTGCATCCATTGGGTCATATTATAAGCTCCAACACGGGGAATAACCACAGGATCTCCTGGTTCCAGCAATGGATACTTCAAATTCTTACGTATAACATCAATGTTCATACAGAGAGGTCCTACAATATCAGTTTCATCTGTAGATTGAGTTGTGTCAAAACCCGGATGCACTTCCAGTTCATACCAGAAACTTGTGAAAAGCATATTTATCCCAACATCAAGAATCAGTGCTCTGCGTCCATCTGACAGTCTTTTCGTTGCCGAAACTCTACTGAGCAGATAACCTGCCTCATCAACCAAAGCTCGGCCAGTCTCAAGTATGAGATAAGGTGGGTCTCCACCAGGCCAGTTTTGCTGCAGAATAGCCGAAGTAATTGCATCAGCATAAGCATCAAAAGATGGTACCACGTCGGCAGCAGCATGATAAGCTCCTTTCAGAGTATTAGCAGATGCAAATCCACCGCCCAAATCGAGATATTGAATTGAATGTCCATAGCTATTATGAATGTCCATTGCAATGCCACTCATTTTTTGAGCAGCTATTCTGTATGCCTCAGTGCTTAAAATATATGTTCCAATATGAGTATGAAGACCAACAAGATCAAGAAACTCACTTTGCATTATGAACTCTATCGCTTTCCAGGCTTCCCCGTTTTCGAAGTTAAATCCGAAACGATCCCACTTGGGAAATATTCCTGTATCCATATTTATCCGAATAGCTACACGAGCTTTCTTCTTTAAGCTATCAGACAAACGGATCAAATCAATCAATTCATCGAAATGATCAATATGAATGACCGATTGATTTTCTATCGATTTTGTCAGTTCATTCTCTGATTTCATCGGACCATTAAATATGATCTGATTCCCAGGAACCTCGTTGAACAGAGCCTTGTCATATTCAAATCCGGAAACTACCTCCGCCCATGCTCCTTCCTGATGAAAAACCCGACAAACTGCATTAATGTAGTTGGTTTTGTATGACCAGGCAAACTGCACCTTGGGGTAGCGAGAGGAGAAAGCCTGGTAGGCTTTGCGGTATGTTTCTCTTAACTTGTTTTCTGAAATAATAAAGAATGGAGATCCATACTTCTCAATCAGACTACTTACTGGTATTCCTTCAATGTCTTTGATCGGGGCATATCCTTGTCCCATACCGGTTTTACCAGGCATGCCTGGTTTCACAACCTGAATAACAGGTACTTCAAATTTTTTCTTTTCCATTGTTCTCTCTATTTAATGTGCCGGTGGCTGTAATATCTTGATAATCTTCTAATTGGGCAATATTGTCATATGAATATCGTACAAACATGGTGCCTACACGGTAATCAGTATAGGGCTCTACATCATTACCGAGAGCCAGGTCAACCATAGCTTCAGGTAAATTTTGACCAGCTCCAACCGCCAGGTAAACCCAGGCTGGAATTCTCGGATTTATTTCAATCAGATACATATCATTATTGTCAGTTCGGATTAGTTCTAATTCCATCCCTCCGCCCCATTTCATAGAGCTAATAATATGATCAGTAAGCTTCATCATTTCTTCATTGGCAATGGTAATGCCTCCCCAGGCTTTCCCTTTATCTGTAATGTATTGCTTTCTCATAGGAACAGCACCAATAGTTCGTCCTTTGCCATCGCCTAATGCGACCACATTTACCTCGGTCCCTTTGACAAATTCTTGTAGAATAACCGGCAATCCCCATTTCATGCTTATCCGGTAGAATTGAGCAAGTGCCTGCTCGAGACTATGAACCACTGAGGCATCATACATATTTCCCTTGATTACAACAGGATAGCTCAATTCACGCATTACCTGATGTATATCTCCAGCCGATGAAAGCGGAAAACTCTTTGGAACAAGAACCCCATATTTCTCTCCAAAAACAGGAAGAACCGACTTGTGCCTTTCTTCATAATTCTGAAGCGATGGTAATAACATGTGAATCCCTAATTCAAGAAGATCATCCTCAAGTTTTATCATTGAGATTAGCTCAGAGTCGAAATTGGGAATTAAAACATCAATCCCTACCTCATCGTTTATTTGCGCAAGACGATAGTAAACTGCCTGAATCCCATTCGAGGGATAAGGCATGATATATACCTGATCAGCAATTCCCTCCATATATATTCCCGGCTCAAGAGTCTCATATACCAACCCGATAATTCTGACATCAAACTTGGCAGACTCCCTGAGTGCCCTTATTACCGGCACCCCCGGACCTGGATTATCAGTGTTGTTCAATCCAGATACTGCAACTGTTATTTTTCTCTTTTTAGTCATGGCTGATCAAATGATTCTTGTCTAGTAGAGCAACAAAATCAATAAATGCTTTCTCAAAACCCCACTCGTCAATCTCATAATTTTCGAGATAGAACTTTTTAATCTCGTCCTTACTCTGTCCCAGATGCAAGTATTTGAGCATCTCTAGTCCAATCGGATTAAGGGTGTAAGATTGCCCTGTTACCGGATCAAAAACAAACCCGTTGTCATTGATGGCTAAGCTGTTTTTTATTTTCATGGCATCAAATTATATAGATATATGACTATGTTAAAAGTATTTGGTTTAAGATTAAGGTAACTTTTTTTGAAAATAATGATTTATGACCACTATTACAAAAAACTAAGGCACACTATACTGTTGAAATTAAAAAAGTCTGGAATAATTTTCAAGCCTTTTTGTTTACTTTTCCAAGCCAGTACTTCTCAATAGTTTCCAAAGACTTACCCTTGGTTTCGGGAACAAATTTCCAAATGAACCAAATCGCCGGAAGGGTGAGAATAGCATAAAGGAAGAAAGTGCCAGATGGACTGATGACTTCCAGTAAAACAGGATTGGTAAGGGTTATAAAAAAACCAGTCACCATAAGAGAAAAACTACCTATTGATACCGCTAAACCCCTAATACGGGTTGGGAAGATTTCACTAATAATAACCCATACAATTGGGCCAAAAGAGAAAGCAAAACTAGCCACGTAGAAAAGCAGGGGAATTAAAACCAGATTGGAGCCAATAGCAAAAAGAATTCCGACCCCTGACAAGGAAAGGAAAGCTCCACTAACACCAATCAAAAGCAGTTTTCGCCGGCCAAACTTCTCAATATAAAGAATGGCAACAAAAGTAAAGAGACTATTCACCACGCCCACCAGTACAGCACCCAGGAAGGAGCTCTCGATACTATTTAGAGCTTCATTCAGGATATTAGGTGCAAAATACATGATGGCAGCAATACCACTCAGATGAGAAAACATTGGCAGTAAGAGTCCGATTATGAGAGGCCTCCGCAAATAAGGTCTAAGCAATTCCTTAATTCCTTTAGATTTTACTTTTGCAGTTTCTTCAATTTCCATCATTTGTATCTCAGCCTGTTCCTTACCCGCAACCCGAATCATTATCCGCCTTGCTTCCTCTGATCTTTTCTTTGAAACCAACCACCTGGGGCTTTCAGGAGAGAACAACAAGAGAATCAGAAAGAGCAATGCAATAGGTATCTCGGTGCCAAACATTCCTCTCCATAACTCTTCCACAAATAACCAATTCCAAAACCCACCACTTTCGCCAGTAATAACACCAGCCTGTTCACCAGCATGGTTCAGTACAAGCCAGTCAACCAAAAAAGCTAAGAGAATACCCAGAGTTATTGATAGCTGATAAATTGAAACAAATTTTCCTCTGTTTTTTGGCAAGGTCAGCTCTGAAATATATACAGGAGCAACAACTGAAGTGATCCCCACCCCAATTCCGCCAATTAATCGAATAATTATCAGGAAATTAAAAGCAAAATCCGCATCTGACTGCATCCATAATAAGGATTCAGAATTCCCCAAAAATTCCGGGGTTAGCATTGATCCTATGGCAGAAATGCTAAGCAAAGATGCAGAGGTGATCAGGGCCTTCTTTCTTCCAAAACGATCGGTTATAGTCCCCGAAACCACACATCCAAGAATAGTCCCAAGCAAGGCAGAGGAAACAACCCACCCAAGCATGGCAGAAGTCAGCTGAAAATGAGATTCAAGAAAAGAGTTACATCCGGAAATAATAGCCGTATCATAACCAAAAAGAAAGCCCCCTATACTTGCAACAAAACTAATTGCAATGAGATAAACCGATGATTTTTTCTTCATAATTTCTTATTCATATTTACCAAACTCATCCACCAGCTCGGCAACTCGTCTGACCCTGCTTTCCATTCCATCCGGAGGAACCTGATCGGCTACCCCCAAAACATATCGTGGCTCCTTAACCATTATCTTTATCACATGCTTTACATGCCGCTCGAACTCCTCCTCAGAAGTATTGGGCGTAAAATATACTCCTGGAATCCCTCCCCAGATAATACTTTTTGATTCGCCCATATAATCTATAAGTTCTTCAGTTTTCAAATCACCTACCGGATGGGGTGTCAGCGCTTCCAATACGCTGAAACCAACTGACGCTTCTTCTTTTAATAAGCCCCTGAGAGTGCCGTCGATATGAATGAAAGAATACTTGCCTGCCTCCCTGATCTTTGAGACCCATTCCTCCTGGTATCCCCGCATATATTTTTCAAAAAAAGCCGGTCCCACCATTTCTGATGAAAGGTTTTCAGGAATCATCAATACTTCAGCAGGGGAATCAAGGGCTATCCGGGCCGCCTGATCAAAAGCCTTTTTCATCACATCTAACAACTCCTGAAACTCTTCTTCATGCATCAAGGCCATCATGGTAACTGCCATGACTCCAGCTTCCAGAGCCAGAAGGTGCATAAACGGACTTTTAGGCAAATAGCAAAGCACAACTCCCTGATCCCCCACCTGTTTTTTTCGTTTTATTGCGAAATCATAATCAGCTTCAAAGTGGGTATTCTCATAAATATGCTTCAAAATTGGTAAATCAGCCTCAGTTTTCAGAAAGTGCTCCACCGGACCCTCAGAAAAAGATGCCGGAATGTATTCCCAGCACTCCCTGACAGATCCATACTCTGTTTTTATTTCTTTATATTTTCTATGCCCATCAGTCCATTCAATAATCTCACAATTATCAATGACTTGTTCGTATGGGAAATAGCCCTGCAAGTAAAAACCTACCCCCAGCTCACGGTGCCACTTGATGTAATCATCCGACAGGATAAAACCTTCAGGCTTCATGCCTCTTTTAATAAGAGAATTTGCCCAATAATCCAAATCACCCGCCCAGGGTAATTGGTCGGGTTTTTCACCTTTCAGGATAGCCAGAATTCTTTGTCTCGGGGTCATTCAAGGATACGGATTAAACGCTGAAAACATTTTATTCAGCTGAATGCCTAAAGCTAATATGCCTTTTGGGAATATCAAATAAAAAACTCTGTTTCCTACTTATTCCAGAATTATCATTTTACCGCTTTGCGCTCTATTACCATTCTGAAAGATATAGAAATACTGACCTGGCAATTGTGTACTTGAATCCCACTCCACGACTTGTTTCCCCGAAGGAAGTTCCTCATTTACTAATGTTTCAAGCAATTGTCCCTTCATATTGTAAACGGTAATTAATATCTTTTCAGGCTTCGAGAGCTGAAATACGAATCTACTTATATCCTTTATTGGATTTGGATAAACATTAATATCGACCTGACCATCTGAAAGATAATGATCAACATTCTGCGACTGGCCAAAATAGGCAAGCAGAGTGTCTGGTGATGAAGGAGCCAGTGCAGCTGTGATTACCACGTAAAGGCTGTCTATCTGATCCAGTTCACCAGGTAAAAACCCCAGTGGGACAATAAACTGTGCGGAACTGCTACTTATTTGATGATGAAACCATGCTGTATCAGTCATATTATCACCAAAAATCTCAGTGTAAATCCAATCCGAATCATCCACCATACGATTAACTGTAACAGGAAATATAACTGTATCGTTAATTGGCTCGAATAAACCTGTTTCAAATGTCCAGCTTGCCGTTGGCCTGAAGTCACCATGCCTTACAACACATTGGGCAGTATCTATAGTCTCACCTGAAGACATCCCAGTACTTGAGGGATTACCTCTACCGGTTCGAATAAATGTAAGGTCAAATAAAGTCTGATCTGCAAATTGCTCAGGATACTTGTATGCGTAACTCACAAAATCCTCGGAATTATCAGAGACGATAAAGTTGGGCATTTCAGGGCTTCTCACTTCCACCCCATCCCCTCCGATAAAGGCCACAAAAGATGAGTCAACCTCACCCTTACTCCAGAAAAGGGTATCGGATGGGGTGAGTATTGCTGATTTATCTATCTCCGCACTGACCTCATCCATCCAGGCTTCAGTTGTTTCCATGTTCTCATAATTCCAGATCGCGAATATCGAATCTCCATCTTCCCCCTGCTCGACAATGAATTCATGTTCTACACTATCCCCCGGGGCCAGCACCCCTTCAAAAACGCCAATGGAAATCAATTCTTCCTTTTTTTTCAGGAAAGATTCCATTGCATATGCCACGCTATCAGTATTATTGAGCTTACAACCAGCCCGCGATTGATTTGCGCCTCTTGGCGGAGTAGTAATGTATTTGACCTTAACATAATAATTGGGATCACCTTTTATGTTAATTGGCATTACTTTACTGATTCGCTTTTTTCGTCCATCTGTCCACCAATACTCACCGGTAAAGGATGTCTCCTGATCAGCTTTCCCAAAGAAGTATTTTGACATTTGGAATTGAGCAATTGTGCCTGGTTTGACAGAAGCAGGATCACCCAAATTAAAACTGACTCCATTTCTTACTTTCTTCGGATATTTCTGTCCCCAAATTCTTTTACTCCTTATTGGATACCCTTCATTCCACAAATTGCTAATAAGCATGCTTCCTCCATTCGAGATCATCTTCAAACCGGTGTTTGCCCAACGCCCATTTTCGGGTCCATTGGTTTTAAAATAAATATCATTTGCATCAACTTTCAAATGATTTTTGATCGTAATGGTATAAGTGTACTTTGTACTATTGACGCGAATAGACTGTGCTTTTACCTGACACAAAAAGCATGTAACAAATACAAAACACAAAGCCATTTTGAAATGTAATGAGCTCATAAAGTTTGTTTATTGATTAGGGTACTTGCTAAATTACGATAATTTTCTTACTAACAAAGCTTTATGGCGGCTAAGCAGAATAACAAAGTTGATTTTTAATGCGATATTTATTCATGGAATCCCTAATAAACTTTATTGTAATTTGACAAAAATCCGATATAATAAACAGTCAATATTGCAAATCCTGGCAATTGTATAAAAGAAAAATCATTACCTTTAGTCTGTCCCCCCCCATACGAACCGAACAACTATGTATTACAAATTCATGCTGGCCGTGATTCTGATTATCACTGCTACTTCCATCCGGGCTCAGGATCGCAAAATACAGGGGCAAATAATTGATAAAGAAACAAGAAATCCTGTTGTAGAGGCACATGTAACTACAACAAATGGTTTAGTAGTAGTTACTGACGATTCAGGACTATTTGAACTTGAAATCCCAAAACCACCTACAGTAATCCGAATCACTCACATCACTTATGGAATCATTGAATATCAGGTAGACACCTCGCCAAAAGGCACTTTGGTAATTCAGATTGAAGCCAGAACAAGCAATCTGGATGAAATACAGATTAGTGGGGAACGCCTACGGATATTAACAAAAACAGACAATTTCTCTATCCAGGAATTCGAAATTGATCAGGGTGTGATATGGTTTCTCGGACATATGAATAATCAGGCAAACAGACAAAGACTCTTTCTTGCGAATTTGTATGGAGATACATTAAAATCCATTCCGGTAAAACGAGCGCAAAGCCTGTATCAGGATGTGTTCGATAATATCCACATTATATTTAAAGACTCCTCTTTTCAACTCTTCAATCCGGCAGGAGATTCAATTCTCTTTCTTTACCCGATTGAAACGACTCGATTCTTCAACATAATGGGAGATGTGTTAGCGGCTTTTAATAATAAATTGATATTCAAGCAAGAGATGCCCGGATCGTACGCTGTAAAATTCTACTATTTACAGCAAGATGACCCTGTTCAGCATGTGCTGACAGTGATGACGGATACTCTGGAAGCCGATCGTGAATGGGTTACCAATAAAAAAGACAGACTAATGGCCATTTATCGAATCCCCGAACTGGCCAATATGTGGAAAACCGTACTCAGATATACTAAAAGAGGAACGAAGTTTGATCAGGTCATCAGACATCATGTACCTTTTGAATTATTTCATACAAACAATGATTTATACATCATCAATTACCTGAATGATTCACTGCTTTGCTATTCAATTGATGGAAAGTTCGTAAAGGGATTACCCATTAAGTTCCACAAAGAAATGTTTTTGGCTGGTACTGATTACAAAGATCTTACTTTTTTAATCGATCCCATCAGTCAAAATGCTTACCTGCTTGAAAGGTATATGACCCGATGGGTTTTAAGTCAGATAAATCTTGCCACAGGCAAAAAAGGCACCACCATTCCGCTCCCTGATTATTCTGGAATGGATGGAATTTACGTATACGACAATGCAGTATATTTCACCTACCATGAGAAATTACATCCATACTACACTCGCCTCTATCGTTACCAATTGTAGTTCGGACTGCTAGATAAGGAAGGTGTATGTTTTGGTGGCAAGCATTTCATATACATCATGGCCACAACTGCACCAAAGAAATAAGAGATTCTGACTTTTTTCCTGCCGGATGATATATGGGATGATCCGTATAATTTGGAGCATTCAAAACAAGCCAATAGCTAAAATTTAGCCTCCCCGGTTTGCTATGCTGAGGAATTCCAGGGAAAAGCTATCTTTAGAAAATATGCCAAATCTGTATGTTATATCCGGATGCAATGGTTCCGGGAAAACAACCGCATCATTTACGGTCTTACCCCAAATGCTCGACTGTGATGAGTTTATTAATGCTGACGAAATTGCACGTGGGCTATCTCCATTAAACCCGAACAGGTCAGCTATCGAAGCCGGACGCTTATTGATCGCAAAAATTGACAAGCTAATTGAGGAAAAGAAAGATTTTGCCTTTGAAACTACTCTTGCTACAAGAAGTTATACAAGAACGATCCAAAAAGCAAGGTCATACGGGTATCAAATAACACTCCTGTTTTTTTGGTTAGACTCTGTTGACCTTGCATTTGAAAGGGTTAAAACCAGAGTGCTTGAAGGAGGTCATGAGGTACCCAACACGGTTATTCAAAGGAGATATTACTCAGGGATTACCAACCTTTTCAAGTTATATATTCCAATTTGCGACTATTGGATGCTATTTAATAATTCCTTCACGCCATCTGAACTAATTGCAGAGGGCTATGCTGATAATAACCCGCTTATCAAAAATTATACTACATTTGCTAATATTAAACAACTGTCTCTACATGACCCCAAAGCAAAATCCTATTAGAGAAAAAATTCTTAAGGGACTTGAAATCAGTCACAAGAAGCTCATCAAATCCAAAAAAGAGAGAAACTTCGATCTGGTTATATCAGACAATGGAAAGGTAATTCGAATTCCTGCCAAGGATCTTGTATCTGTTTAAGTATTATAATTAAGCTTATAAACCCTCCGTAATCCAGTTTAGGATTCTTTCATTATCAGGTTTAGTCTTTGGTGATACATAGCCATCCAGTTTCCCCTGCTCATTTATCATAAATTTTTGGAAATTCCATTTAACAGGAGCATCAACAACACCATTATTTTCTTTACTGGTTAGCCATTGATAAATGGGATGCATTTTCTTGCCCTTTACATCAATCTTCTCCATCATCTGAAAACTTACTCCGTAATTAAGACTACAGAAGTTTTGAATATCTTCATTGCTGCCCGGTTCTTGCTTAAGAAAATTATTTGCCGGAAAACCTATGATTGTGAACGATTCACCTCCATACTCATCGAATAGTTTTTGCAAACCTTCATACTGAGGTGTTAATCCACATTTAGAGGCGGTATTAACTACCAGAACTTTCTTTCCTTTCAATGTAGAAAAATCAAAATCCTTTCCATCAATAGTTTTCGCCTCAAAATCATAAAGCGTTTTATCCTGGGCGGAAACCGAAATAAATAATACTGTCATTATCAGTAATACTAATGTTTTTTTCATAATCAAAATTCTTTTTGTAATTTTCTCAGATATCTATCAATATATACACAAAATGAGCTTTTTTGTTTTACTGAACTGAGCAGGACAAAAAACCGAGCTCTGATATTATTCTACTTTATTGCCAATCTTATCCAGGATTAGTACCTTCGTTCACTTGTCCTAATAGAATAGAATAGAACAGAACAGCTATCCGTTAATTTAAAAATTACTCTTATGAAAAAAATGTTACTCACAATTCTTCTGACTGGTCTGGTAGGCTTAAGCTTTGCTCAAAAAACTACTCAGCCGGGTCAGAATACATTAAAAGGCAATGGGGAAGTCTTCTTTCTGGAGACTTTCGATTGGGAAAATCCTGCTGATGAGCGAGGATGGACCGCACCCGAAGGCTATTACATGGAAGACCCGGGAGACACTGGATTCAACTGGCATTGGTGGCCATACGACAGTTTAGTAACACCCAGACTTACACGTGAACCAGCCATGGAATCGACAACAGGACAGGATGGAAGTTTATGTCTTTTTGCCGACTTGTACAATCTGGATCAGGATCCGAGAATCAACATTGACAATTCAATTGTGTTTCCTATGATAGATTGCAGTGAGCATTCATCAGTCATCGTACGTTTTGAAACCTGTTTCATGAACTATGCCAGTGCCTGGGATATGTTACTTGAAGTTTCTGTCGATGATTGGGTCCATTCAGCACAATTCGACGTAGGATTTGGTTGCGGACACAAAGGTCGTCCTGATAAAACAGTTCCTGGAAAACCAGCTATTTTCGAAGCCAATATTTCTCAAATAGCTGCCGGAATGTCAAATGTCGAATTCAAGATAACGTGGAGAGGAACTAGTCTATATTGGTGGCAAATAGATGACTTCCAACTATCAGAAGCCTGGGACAATGACCTCAGACTAAAATTTGCAGAAATGGAGTGGATTGATAGTGATGATCAAACTTTCGTTACACCTTCATTTATGTATCCAATATCTCAGGTGGAAGGTGGATCTGTAAGCAATTTTAAAGCTTCTTCAATTAACTTCGGAGAATATGATCAGGAAAACATTTACCTCGAACTGGATATTTCAAAAAATAACCAAAGTGTTTTTAACGAAACATCCGATCCTGCTGATTTATACACTTTAGACCTCGACACTTCTCTGATAACAAATTCATATGTACCAGAAGAGTTTGGCCACTACAAAGTGAGTTTTAACTATAAGCAAGACCAGGCTGATGACACACCAGCTAATAATCTTAAAGAGACTTTCTTCCATGTAACGGATAGCATATATGCCCGTGCTGATGATAGCTCTGAAGAGGCATTTTGCTGGGGAATGGAAGCATATGGTCCGGATGAGGAACCAAATATCGCACATGTCGTATCAACGATCTATCCGATTTATCACGACTGTGAAGTTAATTCAATCTCAGCATATATAGCTGGAGGTAAGGCCGATGGCATGATTGACTTTAGGTTTGTTCTTTTCCTAAAGCCAACTGAAGGTGAGGATCTGACTCCTATCGAATGGCTTTTCACTGAAGGAGTGTACTATGATTCAACAATGATTGACACCTGGGTTACTTTACCTTTTGACAAAGATGGTGAATCAGAATTTTTACTCGAGGGCGATCTTGTTTATGCGGCTGTTGAATACAACAACATGAATACCGATTTAATTAGTCACCGTTATGACAATCTGAAGATTGGAGCTGACTACAATACCCGATTACTTGATCCGGTAAGTGCAGCCCGTAATCGTGATTTGGCATGGTCATATGGTGGATATGTGGGAGAACGTAATCTTATGATCAGGCTCAATACGAACGATAAAAGCAATATCATTGATGGTGTTGACCTGACCACTTCAGCGGCTTCACTGAGTCAGAATTATCCGAATCCATTCAATGCAAGTACTGAAATTGCTTATGAATTGGGACATTCCTCTGATGTGCAAATTGAGGTAAAAGATCTGACAGGCAGAACGCTGATCCGCTTAGACGAAGGTCAAAAACCAGCCGGTAAACATACCAGTTTAATAAAAGCCACTGATTTGCCTCCTGGTATCTATACATATACTCTTACCGCAGGAGATTTCAGAGAAACAAAGAAAATGATAGTTAGATAAGTATTAAAGAATTTTATCAGATAAAGGCTCCTGTTGCTTATTGCAGGGGCCTTTACTCTTTTTTAATTACTATTCGGTGTGTTGATCCTGCGCTACTTGCCAACAAGCCAAGCCCCTCTTCAACGTTACCAAATACCTGAACCTGTTCAGCAAAAGGATTGCCTCTTGTTTGCAGATAATCATTGTATGAATCAACAAATAAGTAATATGATTTGGAGATCTCGAATAAGCTAATATCCAGCATAACTGAATCAAGTAAGTCAAATGAATGTATATCTAATGAAAATTCTAATTCAGTTTGTCTCCCATTGAAAAGCAGGTCAGAGAAAAACAATTTATCTCCAAACCTAATATCATCATCTACATCAAGAACGCTGATGTGCTCCGAAAATTCACTACCTCCCTCCAGATTTGCATATCGAACATATCTCACCAGACTATCCATGGCTATATCATGTTCATAATCTATCTGCTGATGAGATTGATACAGCATGAGTGCATAGTAGTTTTCTTCTTCCCCCGAATCGGCCATTGTAAGCCTCAATGATAATTCTGTGCGGTAATTTCTCCTCCAGTTCATGCTTGTATCCAAAGCAAGGATCTGAGCCGGCTTAGGAATCATCGTCTCACAACTCACCGGAGGTAGTTCCCCACTAGAAACTACTAATTGATAAGTATTGCCAACCACTGGATAAAACCCTTCCAGGCCAAAGTAAGAATTTCGCAGATGTGATAACTCAGAAGTATACTGTCCATTTTCGTAAAGTTTAACTACAACATCATCAGGGGGCAAGGAGCATTTCAGGAAATTGTGTGAAAAGCTCTTTGATATAGAAACAACAATAGAGCTATCAGGATTAAATTCTCCAATAACAACAATCTTGCTTTCGTTTTCTACAATATCCAGAAGGATCTGTTTTTCACAAGATTGAAATAACATCCCAATAAAAAGAAAACTAAAAATGAATAACTTATTTGATGACATTTACTTGATATTAAAGCTGTAACTAATCGACGGAATAATTGGGAAGAGACTATACTGCGTATAACTTACCTGATTCGTATTCAAGTTTACGTGCCGTCTCATTGTGTTTATATACAAGGGATTCTGTCTATTGTAAGCATTATATAACCCAAATGACAATGTACGGGTACCCCATTTCTTTTCCTTCCGGATGTTTACACCAATATCCAGACGATGATAAGCAGGCATCCTGTGTGAGTTGCGATTTTCAATTTGATCTATCGTTGCAAAATGTTTACCCGGCCATAACTCAAACTGATAAGATTCGTAGGGCAAAGTTATAGCATTGCCTGTGCCATAAAACCATGTTAATCCCATATCTATCCGTTCGTTGATTTTATGGTTTAACACAATAGACAGATCATGCCTTCTGTCATATCGATATGGGAACCACTCCCCAAAACTTATTTCAACAAACTGCCGGCTGGTTTTTGAAAGGGTATAGCCAATCCATCCTGTTGTATTGCCAGTTGATTTGCGTAGAAAAAACTCCATACCAAATGATTTACCCCGGCCAAATGTTATCTTATCCTGCCAATCGTCCTGAACAGAAAAAAAACTGGATCCTTCCTTATATTCAATCAGATTATCCATGCTTTTATAATAGCCTTCCAGGCTTAGTTTCCATCCGGCAGGGGATTCAAAAACACTACCTATTGTATATTGTACAGATTTCTGAGGTTTTATATAGGCAGTTGATGGCACCCACAGATCGGTTGGGAGCCCAATAGTTGAATTAGTCAACAGGTGTATATGTTGGGCCATTTGAGAGTAGGCTCCTTTAACACTCCAGTTTTCATTGATAAGAAACATGCCAGAAACACGAGGCTGCAATGAAAAATATACCGATTCGTCTACAGAAAAGGCTGATCCGTGCAGTCCAAGATTCAGTTTGACACGCGATCCGATCTTCCACTCATCTTCAATATACAGTGCGCTTTCACCAGCAAAAATATTCTCTCCACCAAAACTGGTTTCGATTGTTGGCAAGGCAGGGCTCTCAACCATTTGATAAACCGTTACCCCCGGACTGAAAGTATGGAAGATGTAATTCAGTCCGAATTTCATTGCATGATTCTGATGAGGGTTTAAGTCAAAATCAATTCGACTTGTCAGATCCCTTATCCCTGAATTATAAGAGAAACTGGTCCCTTCAACAGTGGTGTCACAAACAGTCTCTGTTAAACCCATTTCGGTGAGAAAATTATAATCGCTGTAGGTCAGAGTGGAATTACAAAACAATTTTGGGCTCAATATGTAATTCCATCTGAGTGCAGTTGTGGCATTACCCCAAACCAAACCAAAGTCCTCTCTAAATGTTGCATCACCATCATGTTCACGTATGTGGATATTAGCCTTATCCTTACCGAGATATGTACTTAAATACAAACGGCTACGATCTGAAAAGCGATGATTGATTTTAGCCGAGAGATCATAGAAATAGTATCCTCCGGTTGATCCTCTCACATCCTCATCTGCAGCTAAAATCTTAATAAGCGGTTGAGCCAAAACATCAATATACGTTCTCCTGCCGGATACTATAAAAGAGGTTTTACCTTTACTTATTGGGCCTTCAATTGTCAGTTTTGAAGAAATCAGGCCAATACTACCCCGGGCTGCAAATTTCTTGTTGTTTCCCTCTTTCAATCGAATATCCAGAACTGAGGATAGCCTCCCCCCATAACGGGCCGGAAAGCCTCCCTTTACCAGTTTCACATTCTGTATAGCATCGGGATTGAAAACTGAGAAAAACCCAAACAGGTGATTAACATTATAAACAGGTACTCCATCGAGAAGAATCAGGTTTTGGTCAGGACCCCCACCCCGGACATAGAAGCCACTTGTTCCCTCATTACCCGATTGCACTCCAGGAAGAAGTTGCAGGGTTTTCAGAACATCCTTTTCCCCCATGAAAACCGGAAGTTTCTGAATAGTCTTTGCACTCAATTCATTCATACTTAACTGCGTACTAAGCACCGATGATCTGCTTTGGCTCGCTGCAATTGTAACCTCCTCTAAATCAATCGTAGGTCGCAAATTGAAATTAATGATTGTATCATTCTCAAGCAGGAGTTTCACCTCAATTGACTTGTAACCAATATATGAACACTTTATTACGATGGCACCGGCAGAAACAGAGTGACTGTAATAACCATAAGCATTGGAAACACTTCCCCGGCCATTAGCCTTAACATACACATTTGCCCCAATCAAACGTTCACCCGAGCTAATATCTTCAACAGAACCACTTATTGTAAAATCCTGAGAAACACCGTATTGAAAACAATTAATGAATGAAAGAAAGAAAATGCCAAAAATAAAAGGGTATTGAATAATTCGATTTATTCTCACGACAAGTAAATTGTTTGTTCAGTAGGTTCGTAAATCGGAAAAACTTCCGGGTCTTAGTCAATACAACGCTTATCTTTTATAATTCTTGCAACCAGCAGATCATTTTTTTTGATTTTGCACTGATGATTATTGATTATATTCTTTCAGATGAAAAACACGAACAATGGCATTGTCATCAATTGAACTTTCTTCAATGAGCTGAATAAGCTGTTTTTGTTTTTCGGGAAAAATGAGTTCTGTCAGATAGTCACCCTCACCAAGTTTCTCTTTCAGATTAATTACATCCAGTGCTTTAATGACAAAACCCTTAGGCTCATCAGGGGAAATCCAGACTTCACCAAATCCATCAATGTCATTAAGTGTATTGTCATTGCTGGGCCGTACAATCTCGCCTGTTTCCCTATTACAGAAATAGGTGCTTATCGTTCCATCATCAATATACAGTACCGTTTGACACATGAAATATTTACCGATCATACTCAGCCAGATGAAGGTGTCGAATTTTTTGCTAATCGGTGAAAAATAGCTGGTTGGACTATTATCAGTATAGTTGAAATGGTACTTTGGTACAAATTGATTCTCTTTTTTCTGGAATAAGGTGTCATAAAAGCCTTCACGCAAAAACAGTTCATCATTTTCTATAAGCAGGGTTGCCTTTCCTGCCGAATCATAGCCATTTGATTTCTGCTTACTAATATGAAAGCTTTCTTCAACTAATGTCAGGTTCTCATCAAGAATTCTTAGAATAGGATATTGTTCAACGGCCTCCATCGGTCTGTAGAAAATCAATACAATCTGTTGATCTGAGTTGATTTTAAAGTCGCTCAGGCGATTATCTGCTGTTTGGCTATACACATAAGATCTCAGGAAAGTGCCATCCTTCGAGTATTGAAGGAGCTTTTTTGCGTCTGAATCATGTACGATTACCCATTCCTCATTCGGAGCAATTTTTGCCTGAGGATGGGTAGTAATATATTCACTGGGTCCTTTGCCCTGTTCGCCTATCAGAGTGTGTAATCGTCCATCCCTTTTAAAAAGCATCACTTGCGAAGGATGATATCTGTTACTGATCAGAAGAAAATTTTCAGAAATATCGAACCGGCCATTGCTAATGAAACAGTCATTCCTGGTCTCAAGCTTGATATATTCGACATCATCCACAATCTCACTCAATTTAAACTCTTTTTCATTCCTGTCACCATCGGTAATGTCTATCTCTATTATATCAGAATCTTCCTCTTGACTATTACATGACAAGAATGTTACAATAATGATGGAGAACAAAAAAGCGACAAGCATCTTACTGATTGTATTTTGCATAACAATTTTCTTTAAGCAGATTATATTGAATTTCAAGTAACTACTCATTCGAGAAACGCTTAGACTTCCTCGATTACTGGTGAGAAAGTGAGATTTACATATCGGGGGGGACAGAATCAAATATAGTAAGAGATTTTGGAATTATTTTAAACTTAGCCAGACAAATGCAGGATTTTTCCTACCTTTAGCTGTCCCCCCTTACTAAACCGATTAGTCATATGCGCAGGCAATTGCAAATTTTATTGCTAATAGGCATGCTCGCCATTTGTGGATCATGCAGCAAAAACGAACAGCCCTTTGCGATATTTCAGATTTCTCCTGAGCGAGGTCATTATTCACAGAAATATACTTTTGATGCAACTGACTCCCATGACCCTGACCACAGAGCTCATGAACTACAGTTCAGGTGGGACTTTGAGGCTGATAAGATCTGGGATACTGAGTGGGCTTTACAGAAAATTACATTCCACTATTATCCCGAAAGAGGAATATATACTGTTATTATGCAATGTAAAGATCCGGCAGGAGATATTACTGAAACCAAACGCGAAGTGGATGTAAGTATACTAAACCTAAAAGGCATTTTGACTGACCCGCGAGATGGTTATAACTACAAAACAGTTTTAATAGATTCAATTTGGTGGATGTCTCAAGATTTACATCATGGTAAATGGCTATCAATGTGGGCAAGGGAAGAACAAATTGATAATGGAATAATTGAGAGGTACGGACGAACCGATTTTGAAGATATTGACCGCTATAGCGGGTATTACAATTATGATGAAGCCATGGATTACAGCTATGGTGAGAAAACTCCGGGAATATGTCCTTATGGATGGTATATTCCCTCTAATGATGAATGGATTAGTTTAGTCGACCATGTAGGAGACAAAAAAGACCCTGCCATTTTTCTGAGTGTATTGGGCGATGAGGGAGTCAATCTTGGATTTCCAGGCCGGAGATATATTGGCTGGGGACAAAATGCTCAGCAGCCTGGGGGTCTGTATTGGTCCTCAAGTGGAGTTTATATTCCCCTGCCTCCTACTATAAATCTGTTTTTCTTTCCGAAAGATACATCATATCTCCGGCCAATAACTTTATCTCCTCAAGACTCAATGTACCACGAATATCATGAGAAATATGCTATCGCACTGAGATGTGTAAAAAAGAATAGCCAATGAAACGGATGAAGCTAATTCTAATTACTATTCTTGGCTGTTTACTCATGAGCACAGCATGCCAACTTGAGTTTACGCCCGAGCTTGACTTAGAGGAAAAAACCATATTGTACGGACTTTTCAATCATCATGACTCCAAACATTATGTTCGTATTTCAAGAAGCTTCGTCAGGCAAGTATCCGGAGATACTCTTACTGCCCCGACTTTTCATCCCGATTCTCTTGAAGTTTGGTTAGAAGTTTATCGATTTAATCAGAGAGTTGGCTACCCCATCGTGATGGTTCCTGAATTGCTGACAAAAGAACCAGGCATGTTTAAGCGGGAAAATCAGTTAGTGTATTCTGCTGAAGTAAAATTGATTGGTGATTCTGAATGTCGGATTTTGGTATTGAATAAGCAAAGCGGAGAGAGCATTTCTTCTTCATGCAATTTGTTCAGTTTACAGGAATTCAAACCGATGTTTTTGTCTAATATGTCACGAATGGAATTCTATAGCCTGCCGGATGTTTACTTTTATGAAGTTACTTGTGAATTTAGCTATGTTGAAGTTACAGAAACTGACACAAGCTTCCAATCCCTCACCTATCCGGTAGGAATAATCTTTAACGGATCAAAAGAGCCAGACTTAATCATGAGTATTTCTCTCAATCGTCCGGATTGGTTGAACTTTTTAGTTCAAAACATTCCTGTAAGGCCCGATGTTACTCGCTATGCTCTTGCACGACCCCTGGAATACAAATTGCTTGTTGGAGACCAGTATCTGTACGACTATCGAAGAAGTTTCTCTGGTAAGGAAACCGTGTTCCATACCGGGCAATCTATCAGTAACATACAGGGTGGGCTTGGAATCTTCACCGCTTTTGACAAGCTTACTCTGTTCAGTCTGCCCATGTTACCACATTGGTATGATAAGCTTGCCAACTATCCTGAAACGAAGGATTTAAATTTTATCAATTATCCCTGGGGATGGAAAAACTAATTAAAACCTGCATAATAAGCTGCCTGATCTTACTGGCAATTTTGCCTCAGGCCACCGGACAAACAAGCACAATCAGAGGATTTATTTTTGATAATGAATCTGATGAAGCCATGGTACTGGCACATGTTTATTTAGAGAACACTACACTGGGCGCGATCACCGATAAAGATGGATATTACAGCATAGGTAAAATTCCTGCTGGTACATACACCCTGATCAGCCAATCATTAGGGTATTTAAAACAAGAGATAAGTGTTGAGATAAGTGCTGGTGAAATCATAAGCAAGAACATACATCTGGAAAAATCCAAAGTTCAGCTGGATGCTGCAATAATCTCCGGGACAGCAATGGAAAGGAGATCCAGAGTTCAACTATCGCAAATACGCTTGACCCCAAGCCAGATTTATAAAATACCAACGATGGGAATTAGTGCTGATTTAGCACAATATGTTCAAATCTTACCAGGAGTAATATCAAGCGGTGATCAGGGAGGACAATTATATATCAGAGGCGGATCACCAGTTCAGAATTTAGTCCTGATGGATGGTATTCCCCTGTACAATCCATTTCACTCAATGGGAATGTTTTCTGTTTTTGACACTGATATGATTAGCAATGCAAACATCTCAACAGGTGGATATCCGGCCAAATACGGAGGACGAATATCCTCTGTCATGGATGTAAGCCTTAAAGATGGTAACAAGAATCGCTTGGGTGGAAAAATTGCTCTTGGAACAATGAGTGCAAACCTGGCATTAGAAGGTCCTCTCAGATTTTCAAAAAAGGCAGAACCAATCACCTTTCTGCTTTCGGGTAAATACTCTTTTATTGATAAAACAGGAGAATACCTCAATCCCAAATTGAAGGAACAAAATCTTCCGTTTAGTTTTTATGATTTCATAGCAAAGCTAAGCTATAAAGGTAAAAGCGGAAGTAAAATAAGCACAACCGGGTTTCACTTCAATGATAAGGTAAAACTATCTGAGGACCAATTATATGAATGGTCAAACTATGGAATTGGTTTACAGGCTGTAATCCTTCCACCAGCATCAGCAGGCCTTATCAGAACCGAGCTGAATTTCTCTAACTATTCGATGAACTTGTCTGAGAGCTTTAATAATAAAAGATATTCAGAAGTGGAAGACATTAAGGTTGGAATGGAGTTTATGAATCACTTTGCCAATCATGAATTAAGAATGGGTGTTCAGGTGCTTGGCGTTCATACTGATTATTACAATGAAAATACATTTGGATATTCCTTAGATGAAAAAACAAACACTACCGATCTGGGTGCCTTTCTGTCAATTCAATTAAACTATCCTAAATTGCTAATCCATCCAGGATTCAGACTTAACTACTTCGCATCACTTGGACGAATTTTCCCCGAACCCCGGATAGGCTTAAAATGGCTATTGAACGACAAGATCCGTCTTAAAGCAGGAGGTGGATTTTATTCACAGAATCTTGTAAGTGGCAAATCAGATCGCGATGTAGTCAATTTCTTTACCGGATTTCTGATGGATCCATCAAATATTGCCAATGATACCGGACAAAAGCAATTACCACACAGATTGCAAACTTCATGGCAGGGTATTTTGGGCTTCGAGTGGGATCCAAGCACTTACATCATGATTAATATTGAAGGCTTTTATAAATATTTCCCTCAATTGATCTCTCTGAATAGTAACAAAAGATTCACAGGAGAAATTAATCACTGGGACATGCCGGGTGTTTTCTATAAAGATTTTATAACTGAAACTGGTAATGCCTATGGAATTGAAGGTTTAGTGCAATACGAAAGAAAAAGAACATATTTCTGGATGGCTTATTCCTATTCTATTTCCAATCGATTTGACGGACTACAGTATTTCCATCCTCATTATGACCGACGTCACAATCTTAATTTGGTCGGATCATACCTGTTTGGCAAAAACTTAAATTGGAAAGTATTGGCCCGTTGGAATTTTGGATCCGGATTCCCCTTTACTCCGACGAATGCTATCTATGAGAAATTACGACTAAACGCGAATTCATCATGGGATATGTTAATTGAAAATGGCTTGATTGGAATAAATTTTGGGGCATACAATTCAGCCAGATTACCAAACTATCATCGTCTGGATATATCACTAAAGTACATTCACCACTATTCTGAACAAAATTCTTTAGAAGCAGTTTTCTCAATAAGCAATCTCTATAACAGGGAAAACCTATTCTATTTCAGTCGTGAAGATTACAAAAGGATTAATCAATTACCCCTGCTACCCAGTGGTGGAATAATCTGGAGGTTTTAATTATGAAAGTTATGAAAGCACTGACAGCCATTGGTTTTGTTATTTGTCTGGTTTTCACCGCCTGCATCAAAGAAGGACAAGCACCTGTTCCTGATTTTACTTTTTTTCCGGAATCAGGATCCAGATTCAATATTTTTTATTTCGATGCCTCCTTGAGTTTTGATCCCGACAACTCGGTGTACAGCTTGAAATACAGATGGGACTTTAACGGAGATGGAATATTTGACACCGATTTTTCTAATATTCCCACAGCCTCATACAAATTCCCTGAGATAAAATGCTATCAGGTGAATCTGGAAATTTCTGATCCTGAAGGACATGTCTCAGAGAACTCCAAACAAATATGCTTAAATAACAATAATAATGCACCATTTCCAGCATTTGCAATAGTCCCCCCCATTGCATCTTTAGGAACAGAGGTGCGCTTAGATGCCAGCAGATGTTTCGATTATGAAGAAGTACCGGAAAAACTACTTATTCGCTGGGATTTTAACGGGGATAAAAACTGGGACACTGAATTCAGCAATCAGAAAATTGTACTGCGTCAATTCAATCAGCCCGGATATTATTCTATATCCATGGAAATTATAGATTCGGATGGCGCTTCAGCTGAGCTAACAAAGGTTCTGGAAGTTGCCAATACATACAACAGGTACGATTACATCACAGATTTTCGCGATGGAAAGGTTTACGGGATTGTTGAAATCGGAAAGCAATGGATTATGGCACAGAACCTGATTTATGGCACTTTTGTAAAAAACTACATTACCCCACTAAATAATGGTATTTGTGAGGTTTTTGCTTATCAAGATGAGGAAGAAAACCTAAACAACTTTGGCGGTTTGTATTTATGGGATGAGGTACTTGATTATACTGATCAAGAGGGAGGAAAAGGATTTTGTCCTGAAGGTTGGCACCTGCCATCTGATCAGGAGTGGAAAGAATTAGAAATAAGCCTGGGTATTGAGTACAATTTGGTCGACTCAATTGGCTGGGAAAGAGGGCTCGGACTTGCTTCTCAACTACTGAAGAATGGACTTAGTGGATTTGAAGCCGGGCTATGGGGTTTCCGCTATCCTTATAGAATTTTTAGTGACTATGGTTCAGAAACCCATTTTTGGTCCTCCACTATGGAAGAGGATGGTAGTGTGTGGGTTCGTGGTCTGTCTAATTGGTCAACTGGAGTTTTCAGAGGAAGAATGAGAAACAATTATGCTCTTGCAGTGAGATGTTTCAAAGATTAAGAATACATGTATCCTTGAAAACGTGTAGTTAAACTTATTCCCTCATATAGTAATTTTCGCTATTTTGCTTTTGAATTCGAATTCAATGCATCTCAAAAAAGCAAAATAAATGAATCCCTCTCATTACACGGACATGATCAGGCCCAGTTTGGATTTGCTCACTTCTGAGCAAATGAAAGCTATTCACTCTTACTCGATAAATATTCTGGAAAAAACCGGTATACAGGTAGAATCGAAAGATGCCCTCAGAATATTTGAGAAATCAAATGCCGTAAGAATTGATAATCACACAGTTTTTATACAGGCTGAACTTATCAACCATGCTATTGAACAAGCTCCGTCAAGTATTGATATATATAATAAAACGGGTGAGCATGCTTTTACCCTTGGCGAAAAGCAGGGACGTGAGACCTTTTTTGGTATAGGAGTAACCAACAGTTATTTTCAGGATATTATGACGGGTATTCCACGTCCATTTACCCGAAATGACATGCAGGTATCCACCAAATTAGGTGATATT
This sequence comes from Bacteroidota bacterium, assembly GCA_018669475.1. Classification (GTDB taxonomy): domain Bacteria; phylum Bacteroidota; class Bacteroidia; order Bacteroidales; family UBA12481; genus JABHCC01. The sequence goes on from JABHCC010000061.1 coordinate 60,669, forward strand.
CTCGACAATTATGATACGGTATCCACTTTAGGTATACCATCTGATGTGGATGCCCGAAAACTGGATTTATTCTCCGCTCTGGATATGTATGCTAATACGTCCAAACCATTGGTCTTATTGATATCCGGAGAGAATACAATTGCTTCAGTTTTTGATATCCTCTCCTATTTGCACGGGGATATATCCAAGAAACCCTTTATAATACCCTACCTGAACCCAATCACTCCGCTTGTATTAAACAAATCCACTACCGACAAAATGATGGTCTCCATCGATCATCAGCTACCGGTGATGTTTTCTAATTACTGCATGTATGGGGGTTCATCTCCTGTTACTGAAGCGGGTACCCTGGCACTTTTAAATGCAGAGTTATTAGCCGGACTGGTATTCAGCCAGGTGTTCAGGGAAGGGAGTAAAATGATTCTGGGTAGTCTCCCTTCTGCCTTCAACATGGCCACAATGAGAAGTTCATATACACCCACCAGCTATTTATTGAATCTGGCCATTGCTGAGATGATGCATTTCTATAATATTCCGCACTGTGGAACATCCGGTAGTAATAATGGATGGGAAGCTGATATTCTTGCATCAGCCGACTTATGGCAGAATCACCTTAGCTCTTGCATTGGAAAAATCGGATGTGCACCTTTTGTAGGAGGAAATCTTGATTCAATGGCCTTTTCCCCTAATTCTGTTGTTTTATCGAACCATATCATTGGGGAGGCAAAAAAATTCTCCAGAGGTTTTAGTTTAAATGATGAAAGCGTCAATCTCAATGAGATTCACTCGGTAGGACATGGGGGCAATTATTTCACCTCCGAACAAACTCTGGCCTCGATCATGGGGATTAGCAGTGAGGAGGAAATCTGGCCTGCTCTGAGCCTGGATTCATGGGAGAAAATGGGTAGACCAAAGGCTGAGAACTACCTTAAAGACTATAGTTTGAATCTCTATAATCAGGCGAAGAAAGAATCGGAAGAATATGCTGACATAATAAGAAAAGGGGATGAGTACATCAGCAATTTACCTGATTAAATATTTCAAATTCCGTTTCGAATTGATTTAATATGCCCACACAAACAAAAACGAAAGCAAAAGCAAAATTAGGTTTTTGCTTAAGCACCTCACTGGTTGTTGGAAATATGATCGGGTCGGGAATTTTTCTCTTGCCAGCTGCATTGGCATTTTATGGTGGGATCAGCATTTTCGGTTGGTTGATCACTGCAATAGGTTCCATTTTCTTTGCTCTGGTATTCTCTAGACTAAGCCGTCTCATTACCAAAGCGGGTGGGCCATATGCCTACGCCCAAGCAGGATTTGGAGATTTTACGGGCTTTCTGGTTAGTTGGGGCTATTGGATTTCCATCTGGTGTGGTAATGCCGCTATTTCTGTTGCCGGAGTTGGCTATTTGTCTGTTTTCTTTCCGGCCCTTAAAGATAATTTTCTACTTTCTGCCCTGGTGGCAATTGCAGCAATCTGGTTTTTCACTCTTGTCAATACGAGAAGTATCCGAAGTGTTGGAATAGTACAGCTCATCACGACCATCCTGAAAATTCTCCCTCTTGTATTAATAGGAAGTTTTGGATATTTATATTTCAACAGTGAGCACTTTTCACCATTGAATGTTAGTACAAGTTCAAGCTTTGAAGCCATTTCGGCAACTGCTGCTTTGACATTATGGGCATTTCTGGGCCTGGAATCTGCAACCATCCCATCTGACAAGGTAAAAAACCCTCGCAAAACCATCCCCAGAGCTACAATAGCAGGATTGTTAATTGTTGCATTAATCTATATTGCCAGTACTGTGGCCATAATGGGAATTATGCAAGCATCAGAGCTGCAAGACTCAGCAGCTCCATTCGCTGATGCAGCCCAAGAAATCTGGGGGGATGGAGCTTCATATTTGCTTGCTCTGGGAGCTGCAATTTCTTGCTTTGGGGCTTTGAATGGCTGGATCCTTATTCAGGGACAATTACCATTGGCCGCCGCCAGTGATAATATTTTTCCAGCAGCATTTAAAAAACTGTCAAAGAATGGAATTCCAATTACAGGGATCATTATTTCGAGTATTCTGGCCAGCCTGCTCGTAGGCATGAATTACTCTAAAGGACTTGTAAAGATGTTCACTTTTATTATTATGCTCTCCACTTTGACCTGCCTATTGCCCTATCTGTTTTCATCTTTAACTGAAATTTCTCTTCACCTTAAAAGAAAGATTCCATACAATAAGAGAAAGTTTACTATTGCAATAATAATATCTATCCCTGCTTTCATTTATTCCATGTGGGCAATCTGGGGATTAGGAATCGAAATCATTGGCTGGGGAATAGCCCTCCTCTCAGCAGGAATACCAATATTTCTCTACAAAAAATATTCGGGTAAGAAGTAAATTCTACCCGAATATTCTTATCAGATGATTCTATTGCTTCAAAATTCTTATTCTCTTATGTTTTTGATCTGAAGTAACAACTTCAAGCAAATAGAAACCCCTGGGACCAGGTATATCAATACTGATTATCTTACCTGCCATTCTGCTACGGTTCACTATAACCTGACCAACAATATTTCTAAGTGTGATAGTTATTAATTCACTAGTATCTCCACCATCTATATAAACAATTCCAGTAGTAGGATTTGGGTAAACAACTATGGATGAAATCATCTCATCATCGTAAATACCAGTACTTAGTGTTTCATAAAAATAGGCCGAACCTGCATCACCCATAAAATTTCCTCCTTGCAGATCATGATCTTCTAATGTTGCCCCAATAAGAGCAGTATTGCCACTTATGGCAACAGAAGATCCGAAACTGTCTCCATACTCCCTGTCGGATGGTACAATCTTCTCCATGTGATTCCAGATGCCAGCTTCATTTCGTTTAAAAATATGAGCTCCCCCTGCAGCACGCAATAAATTTTCACCAGAGGCATCATGTGATTCTACCCGACTGCCAACAATAGCATAATCTCCTTCGACACATACTTTCTCACCAAATACATCACCTCCGGAGCGATCAACTCCAACAATCTTTTGAGTTTGGTTCCAGCTGCCAATTGCATCCCTTTCAAAAATATAGGCCGAGCCGGCTGCATTGACAGAGTTCTCTCCCAGAGCATCCTCATCTTCCCAGTGGGCCCCAACTATTGCATAACTTCCACTTAGAGAAACTGATATTCCAAAAATATCATTGGCTGCCCTGTCGGATGAAATAATTTTCTGTTTCTCAAGCCATTCTCCACCAGAATTTCTTTCAAATACATAAGCCGAACCAGCCCTGTTCAGATTATTCCCTCCGGCAACATCTTCCTCTTCATTGGATGCGCCAACAAGAGCATAACTTCCACTAATAGCTACTGAGATACCAAAGAAATCATATGCCGTTCGATCAGAAGTAACAAGCTTTTGAACCAAATTCCAGTTACCGCTTATATCACGTTCAAAAACATAGGCGGCTCCGGCTGCCCACTTGTATTCCTCGCCCATGGCATCTTCTGGTTCGTCACTGGCTCCAACGATCGCATAATTACCACTAATACACACTGATTCTCCAAAATTGATATTATACCTTGCTTCCTCAACTGGCTGAAGTTTTTCAACCTCTATCCATACACCAGCCTGATCCCTTTCAAAAATGTAGGCAGAACCAGCATTGGCCATATACCTTCCTCCCGAGGCATCTTCATCTTTGTAACGGGCACCTACAATAGCATAGGATCCGCTAATAGACACTGAATAACCGAACTCATCACCTCCACCACGCTGTGAACGATCTGAGGCAACAAGTTTCTGCACCTCAAGCCAATTTCCTTCAGCATTTTTCTCGAAAATATAAGATGCTCCCGCTGCACTCATTGTATTTAATCCGGCAGGATCTTCATCTTCCCAATAGGCTCCAACAATAGCATAATTACCACTTACGCTAACTGCATTACCCATGCGATCATGCTCATTTCGGTCGCTCGACACAACTTTGGTTTCCTTATCCCAGCTCTGAGAGATCCCAGGGATGGAAAAAACAATTGAAAGAAAAACTAACAGTAACTTTTTCATGTTTGATTATTTTGGTTTGAATCAGATCAACAAACACCAATATCAGCAAATCCCAACTTGATTCTGGCATCAAATACGTTCCGATTTATTAAACAGAACATATTGGATAGCCCTTGCTAATCAGATTTTAATGAGTTTTAACAAAAGAAACAAGTAGTTATGTTGAAGTTCTATATCAAACTCTAAAGAATAAACTAAAACTCAAAGTCATGCGTAAACATCTTTCATTAACCATTACCCTCCTGATTCTTGTCGCAATTCCGATTTTGGCACAAAGCGAAGCAGAGGTAATTACTCCTGAAAAAAACATTGAATGGTTTCAAGTCATTGTTACAGTTGGTTATTTGTTGGGAGTTTTTCTTCTTTTACCCCTGGTGATATATTCTAATCTTAAGGAAAAAATTGCAGCACCCGGAGACAAGGATCAAAAGGATATTAAGCCAGTTGAGTATGTAAATAAAAATGATCGAAATCAGGAAGCTTCAATGATTCTTGATCATTTAATTGAAAATTTAACTCCTTTTGTTTCAGAGGATGGAGAAAATCAGGTAACTATAAACAAGGGTAAACAGGCCAGGCTGGTTAAAAATGGATTAGAATATATCAATACCCGACTTCAGCCAAACGATAGTGAAATCATTGAGAGAATAGAGGAATTAACTCTTGTATACAACGAAAGGGCAAAAAGAGCCTTCACCGGTTCAAAGTGGATTATAATCTGCAGCGCGGGGATTGGTGTATTATTTGCAGTTACAGGTGGCATCACAACCTTTCTATTTCTCCATTTATTAGGTCTGCTTTTTTATATCCTCTCAAGCAGAACACCGATATACGTACTGGAAAAGCGTATGGATTTATTTGGCAGCTGGGGTGGAGGAATGGTAAGTGCAATTTTTGAGGGACTATTCGTAGGGGCAGCTACAAAGCATTACAATGTGTACAGTGATGGAAGAAGAGAACGTGATCATAGCTCCGAGTTTTTAGGAGGAATGGCCTATTTCCTCATTGGATTTGTAATTGCCATGTTCTTAGGTGTCCTGGCAGCTGTACTTGGAGTGGTAAATTTCTTTTTGAATTACTCAACTTCATATCACATGCCATTCAAATCTCTTGACAGCTGGTACACTAAGGAATTTGACAATTAGCCAGCATACAAACTTTAGAATGAGCTGAACAGAGGCTTGCCAGATTCATCAAGTCCCTGTATAACTAAACGGTATTTCGATTTGAAAGTTGGATATGGGATGAGTAGACTGATTCTCAATCCTGAATTCAATTCTATATCAGGTTTCCAAAATAAACATGGATCATGGGGTTTTTGAACTTTGTCGGTCATCATCCCCAGAGCCTGAGCAGCGGTTTTTGTAGTTACAACAATTATCCCGCAGGAATTTCCCGTACCAGTGTACTTTAATATGTCAGATACTGAAGTATACACTTTCATGTTATACACAGATAAAGGATTTAAATCCTTTAGAATTTTAGACTGTGATCCTTTGGGAACTCCATCGACAATAATCAGAGCGGGTGGATTATAATTAATTGAAGTAGGAGCCCTGAAATAAATAGAGCCCCCATTAATAATAACCGGTTTCAATACACGTAACACGCTTAATAATGGAGTACCTCGCGCAATCAATTTCATCACTTTTTCTTCCTTGCTTAATTGTGAATAGGTGAGTTTCCTCTCCCTGAGCTTAAAATTATTCACTTTAAGAAAATCATTAAAGGCAGGCTGGTCTCTGAAAAGGTATCTTTCATTAAACTGATCCACTCTGAGTATTGAGGCAAACTGCGTCATCGGGCTACCTTTCTCATTATCGAGAATTCGTTGCAGGAATATTGTCGGAGAAATATTTTCCGAACCATAATTCCCCAATCCTATTTTTTGCCAATCGTACTTTGTATCGATCTGTGTAATCATAAATAAATCAAATAAACCAGGATCATAATCTTCTCTGTTAAGAAAATAATCTTTAGGAAAGATGGTATTATCTGCAGAAGGCCCTAATAAAAAGCGTGTGTAAATATCTGGATTAGGTGACCAGTCAGGACAGAAATTATTATCAACTACAGACACGCTTACACGGCCTTTATTAGCCTGGTTATCTGAAGACTTCATATCAAGTATAAGCTTTCCTTTCTTTAAGAGATTGCGTTCCGGAATCTCCATTTCTGCATCTATTCTACCTGAATGTTTTGATATAAGGAGAGGGCGCTGTGCATATAGTTTATAATCCTGATCTAAAATATTGACCCGCATGATACCATCTGGCAAGTTCGACAAAGGGATAATAAAATGAAGTGAATCCTCAAGCATTGCGCTGTGGGTCCACACTATTCCTCCGTTCATCTCGGCCAGGGCCATAATTGCGATTTTTTCATTTTCATAATTGCTATTAACCACAATTTCAAGCTCTTCTTTTGATATGTTCAGCATCTTGAGCTGAATCCCTTCTTCATGAATCGCTGGTAAATCAAATTCAAAATCTTCTGTAACCGGGCTGGTCAATCTCATTATCACAGGATTCCCCACATCCGGCAGGAGAGAGAAATAACCCAAACCAGGAATTGAGGTTTTTATAATTCCAACTTCCTGCTCATCATCATCAATCAGTATACCTTCTACATCGATAGCTTCACCGAGCACATTCTGAGCTGTAAACACCATTTTTGACTCAAATCCTTCAACGAGTTTACCGCCTTCGGGATAAAAACTCATCAGGATCGATCGATGAATCGTTGGAATCAAAATACTGTTTGTATGAATGAAACCATTGTATGAAGCCGATATTTGAGCAGCAATATTCGACAATCCTTGTTCCTCAGGAATTGGGAAAGACAAAATTGCCCGGCCATGTCGATCGCTTGTTAGCTCTCCATAATCAAACAAAGTACCATTCTTACTCAGTGAATAGTTAATTATATCATGCTTAATGGCTTTCCCTTTTGAATCGCTCAGAATAATTTCAAGTTCAGCCTTGTCTCCAACTGAATACTCTTCTTTCAGATTTGTCAATTTGATTCTGACAGGTGGGATTTTAAAGTCTCTTACAAGAATTTTATGGCTCAAAAGCTCTGGCTTGACTGACCTGAATGTTGCATCAGTAAAGGCTTTCAAAAAATACTCTCCATATTGGACAGAATGGCTCAGGCTTATTTCACCAGCAGCAGTTCCCTGATGGATCGGAAATGAGTACTTTTCTATAAGCTCCCCCTTAAAGTTTACCAGCCATAAAAATAAACTGTCACTATTAATGGATGCATCCTGATAATTATAGAGATAGGCCTGAAAGCGGATCAGACTGCCAGGAGAATAAATATCACTGTCAGTATGAATAAAAACATGTTCTTCAGGGTTGTGGGCTATAAATTGTTCAAAATTCTGAATTAAAATATCCTCACTAATTTGCGCCTGAAGCTGCATTCCTATGCAACTATAGATGCTTATTGAAATAAGCATTATTCTGAAAATAACCTTAGAAAACAATGATCCCATAGCAAATGCTTGTTTATGAGTAAATTATCATATTTCGGTCTACGGTAGGGGACAAGAAATCTATGCAAAAACCAGACCAAATCTGGCACTGTCTTTGTGTATATATTCTGACATTTAAGTTGATCCCTGAAACCTGAAAAATTTGTATTAAATTCCCCCATTTAGTGCAGATGCTCACTAAATTTGAAGCTATGAGATTGATTTTACTAATTACATTACTTTTCTCCTTTTCATTATCAAATTCTCAAACGATTAAAGGCTTTGTATATGACAGTAAAACCAAAGAAGCACTGATAAATGCAAATGTCTATTTTAACGGCACTTTTAAGGGGACTACTACTGATACTCAGGGGTATTTTGCACTTTATGATCCTGATAATTCCCGCCATACTCTTGTTATAAGTTCGCTTGGTTATATGTCAAATATTATTGTTGATTATCAGTTTGAACATTTATTGCAAGTTTTTCTGGAACCCAAGACATTTGATATCAATGAGATTCTGGTAGTATACGACAAAACCATATCTGAAAAACTAAGGAAGGCAGGGATTAAAAAATTCAAAAAGGAGTTTCTTGGCAACAACTATAATGCCCGCAAATGTAAAATTCTTAATATGGAGGATATCCTGTTCCAACAGGACGAAGAGCAAAATACATTTTCTGCTTATGCCAGGAAACCAATTCTGATTGAAAATGAGGCATTGGGTTACACAATTACGTATCATTTAGATTCTTTTATTAAAACAGATACTATGCTGTATTATCAGGGGGCGCATTTTTTTGTCGATAAACCATCTAAAAGGAAAAGAATAAACAAGAAAATTGAAAAACGACGCATTAGCACTTACTCGGGCTCCCGCATGCATTTTTTCAGATCTCTTTATAGCGAGAGTCTGGGTACAGACAAATTCATTCTTCGGGATAGTTCAGAATCATCAATCCCATGTCAGATTTATTTATCAGACACTCTCGGACCAATAAGATACTTCTATCCCGGAACTGAGACCAGCTATGTTTACTTTCCTGAGCAAGATAATAGTTTCAATTTTCTGGTCACATATATGCGAATGTCAGGTGATAGTGTACTAATCTCAAACAAAGGTTATTTTGACCCGAGGTATATTACTTTCTGGGGTAAATCATCCAAAGAGAGAATTGGTGACTTATTACCATTTGAGTTTGTATTGGAATAAGAGCTAATATAGCTCTATGAATTCAACCAAGAATTGCTATCTTCATTTCTTCAAAATTCTTTGTCTATGCTAAATATCGCATTGTTCGGACCTCCGGGTGCTGGTAAGGGAACCCAATCTCAATATCTGATAAAAAAATATAATCTGTTTTATATCTCAACCGGAGATTTATTAAGAAAGGAGATTAAAGAAAAAACCAATTTAGGAAAGGAGGCAGAGAGTATTATTGCATCAGGAGGATTAGTGCCGGATGAAATAATTGTGCAGATTATTGAAAAAACAATTACGGACAATCCGGATGCGAATGGATTTCTTTTTGATGGTTTTCCCAGAACCTATATACAGGCTTATATTTTATCCGGACTTATGATCAAGCTGAATACCAGCCTGAGTTGTCTCATCAGTCTTAATGTGCCTGAAGAAGAATCGGTTAAGCGTCTTCTTCATAGGGGTAAAACATCCGGCAGGTCAGATGACAATGAAGAGGTAATCAGAACAAGATTGAAAGAATACTATGATAAAACTCTACCGGTTATGCAGTTTTACAAAGACCGGGGCATTTTCACTGAGGCAGATGGTACCCAAAGCATCGAGGTGGTGCAGGAGCAGATATCCTCAATTATTGATGAAGAATTGAGTAAACGTCTTTTCAATATCGTCGTTTTCGGTTATCCGGGATCAGGACGAGGATCTCAGGGTAAGGCTTTGGCAGAAAAATACGGTCTCGAATTTGTTGCCACAGGAGGGATGCTTGAGCAAGAAATCAGTAAACAAACAAGTATTGGCAAAGAAGTACAACGAATATACGATAGTGGTGAACTGGTACCCGATGAAATTGTTGTAAAATTAATTGAGCAGAGACTAGAGAACTCAAAAAACGTTAAAGGATTTATATTCAAAGGATTTCCCAGAACTCTGGTACAATCTTACATCCTTGATGGCATGCTTAAAAAGCACGGTACAGGAATTGCAAAAATTGTGGAATTTGAAGTACCCACCCTTGAACTTATTAAGCGATTGGATAAGCGGTCGAAAACTGATCGTGGTATGCCATATGACTCAAGTACTGCAAAAATTGTAACTCGTTTACAGGAACATGAACAGAGAACAATTCCTGTGATCAAGAAATATCAGCAAATCCACGGTACAGAAAAAATAGATGGCACCGGCAGCTTTGAAGAAGTATTTAATCGTCTTTCCTTTGCAGTTGAACATGGAATAAAAGCCATGCTTTAGCCAGAGGAATAAGTTCTACAACTCTGAATTTGAAAATTGGCTATTCCTTCCTCAATCATCTTATTCGCTGTCACATAATGGCAATCATAATACTTATGCAAAGACAAATCACAAAGCTTATTGTTCTGTTTATTCTTGTAAGCACTGCCCTCAGCTGTGCCAACAAAAGAGAAAATAAAACAGAAAAACCGAACATTTTGTACATCATGTCTGATGATCATACCTCGCAGGCCTGGGGTATCTATGGTGGCATTCTCAAAGATTATGTTCATACACCTGCAATCAGCCGTCTGGCTGAGGAAGGGTGCGTACTGGATAATTGTCTGGTGTCGAACTCAATTTGTGTTCCGAGCAGGGCATCAATCCTCACAGGATTGTACAGTCATAAATCAGGAGTTAAAACCTTAGGTGGAAAACTGAATCCGGCAGAAGAAAACATTGCTAAAGTATTGCAAGGAGGGGGCTATCAAACAGCCATTTTTGGGAAATGGCATCTCAAATTAGAGCCTGCAGGCTTTGACTATTATTGTGTATTGCCCGGACAAGGAAACTATTGGGATCCGCATATGAAAACCAAAGAGAATTGGGAAGATGGGGGCAAAGGAGGGAAACAATACTATGGTTTCAGTACTGATATAATTGCGAATATGACTATTGAATGGATTGAAAACAGGGATTCTGAAAAACCATTTTTCGCCATGTGTCATTTCAAAGCCACACATGAACCATTTGATTATCCCGATCGCTTTAAAAATCTTTATCTGGATATTGAAATCCCGTATCCTGCCACTCTCCTTGATCAGGGTCCTGAAACTAATGGAAGAACTTTTAAAGGACAATCAATGGATAATCTTAAGCAACGCTACCTGAACGCTACAGAAACTGAGGTATTGAGCCGAAAAGGTCACACTAAATATCCTGGTTTACCTTTTTCTGTTGAAGGTCTAGATAATACGGAAGCACGAAAGAAAACCTATCAGAAGTTCATAAAAGATTTTATGAGGTGTGGGGCCGCTATTGATGACAATATTGATAAGTTGCTTAATTACATCGAGGAGGCTGGTTTGGACGAAAACACCCTTGTAATCTACACAGCTGACCAGGGTTACTTTCTGGGTGAACATGGTTGGTTTGATAAACGTATGATTTACGAAGAGTCTGCTCATATGCCTTTCATTATTCGATATCCGAAAGAGATTCCTGCCGGAAGCCGGAATTCAGATATCATTGAAAATGTCGATTTCTCAGCCCTTTTTGCTGATTATGCTGGTGTTGAATACCCTGAAACTATGCAAGGATTCAGTTTTCGCGAGAATGTGAATGGAAATACTGCAGCTGATTGGCGCAAATATGGATATTACAGGTACTGGGCCCATTCGAAAGACCGGCCAGGCCATTTTGGCATTCGGGGTGATCGATATAAACTGGCCTTTTATTATGGTAATGGATTAAAAGCCAACGATTATTCTGCGACGGCAAATATTCTTTACTGGGAATTTTTCGATCTTCAGGAAGACCCCGATGAACTTCATAATGCCTATCATGATCCCGGCAATAAGGAATTGATTTCTGAGCTTAAACAAGAAATCATCCGGCAGCGAAAAATGCTCGGTGATACTGACAAGGACAACCCTGAGATTCTCAAAATAATTGAAGCACACTGGGATTAAAGCTCTTGTGGAACATGTCTTGGAGGTTTTGGAAAAAAACTTATCCTATTAACTTTATGCCATAAGCATATCTTAATCATTTGTCATTATGAAACAGATTAAAAATATTCTTGCCCTGGGTATAGCCCTTTTGATCTCTTCAGGTCTTTCAGCCCAACTCCCTGGTATTGAAGAGAAAACTAAAGGAATGGACAAGTATTCAGGTTTCTTTACATTCTATTGGGACAATACCAAAGGTAAAATCTGGCTTGAAATCGATAAGTTAAACGAGGAGATCCTATACCTTAACTCAGTCTCAGGTGGGCTAAGCACCAGCGGCATCGACCGCAACAGTCTTGGTCAAAGTAAGATAGTTGAATTTCAACGAATAGGTCCAAAAGTAATAATGATACAACCCAATTATTCTTTCAGAGCCAATACCGAAAATGAATTTGTACTTGAAGCAGTTGAAAACGCTTTTGGTCGATCTATTATATGGGGATTTGAAGTTGCTGCTGAACAGGGTGAAAAGATCTTAGTTGATGCAACTAAATTCCTATTGAGAGACGCCCGTGCCTGGGGAGATAATATGGGGGGCAGAAACAGTACAACAAAATATCGCTTCGATGAATCCAAATCAGCCTTTGATCTCTCTCACACCAAGAACTTTCCGAATAATTCTGAATTCGATGTTATGTTGACCTTCACAGGTAAAGGATTCAGGGGTAAAGAGGCCCCGAGCTCTGAAGCTATTACAGTTAAACTGCATCATTCCCTGGTGCAATTGCCTGACGATCAATACAAGCCTCGAAAATATGATCCACGCTCAAGCTTCATGAGTTTCTCTTATAATGATTATGCCAGCCCTTTTGATGAGGATATTGAACAGAAATTTATTCTACGGCACCGTTTAGAAAAGAGAAATCCTAAGGCTGAAATCAGCGAGGCTATCGAACCTATCATTTATTATGTTGACAGAGGTATTCCGGCCGATATTATGGATGCGGTGGTCGAAGGTGCAAAATGGTGGAATCATGCTTATGAAGCCTGTGGTTATAATAATGCCTTCCAGGTAAAGCTCCTGCCGGATGGTGTCGATCCCATGGATATAAGATATAATATGATCAATTGGATCAATCGGGCAAAAAGAGGATGGTCATACGGAAGTACAATATCGGATCCCCGGACAGGTGAAATTATTAAAGGGAATGTATCTATGGGTGCTCTTCGCATCCGGCAGGCCTACCTGATCGCATGCGGTATTGCGGGTGAATATTCACAATCTGATCAAATTGATCCCCAAATGAAAAAGATGGCCCTTCTTCGGATCAAACAACTCTCTGCTCATGAGGTTGGACATACAATTGGTCTCGTTCATAATTATGCTGCAAATGTGGATGATAGGTCTTCTGTAATGGATTATCCACATTCACTTGCCACAATCAGGAATGACGGGAGCATTGATCTGTCAAAAGCCTATACCGAGGATATTGGTGCCTGGGACAAGGTATCTGTAGCATATGGATATCAGGATTTCCCTGATAATCAGGATGCAGATGCAGAAGCTAAGAAAGAACTTGATAAGGCATTTGTTAAGGGGATATATTACCTTACGGATAAGGACGCTGGGGCCAATATCCACCCTCTGGCCAGTCAGTGGGATAATGGAAAACACCCGGTAGATGAGTTAGAACGTGTAATGAAAATCAGAAAAATTGCACTTGACAACTTTTCTGAAAAGAAAATTAGGTATGGGAAAGCAATGTCGACCCTTGAAGATGTGCTGGTGCCAGTCTATTTTTATCATCGATACCAGATTACTGCTTCGGCAGGAGTTCTGGGTGGATTATATTACAACCATGCTTTGCGCGGGGGACCTCAATATATTCAAAGAAATGTGCCAGCCGAGGAGCAAAGACGGGCTCTGAATGTATTAATCAAAACATTGGAGCCAGAAAATCTGCTTATTGATGAAAAGATATTGAATTTGATTCCCCCCAGAGCTCCAGGACATAATCAGACTAATGATTTATTCACCAGTTATACCGGCGGAACTTTCGATCCATTGGCTGCCGCAGAAAATGTGGCCGATCTAAGTGTAGGATTGATTCTAAATCCTGCGCGTGCAGCCCGATTAGTCAATTACCACGCTCTGAAACAGGAATTACCTGGCTTAGAAGAAGTAATCGAAACACTTTTGACTACTATCTTTAAAAAGCAAGTCGAAAACCCCTATGAGCAAGAAATACAAAGAGTAGTTAATCTGGCTATTTTAAATCGCTTAATGGCCCTGGCGGCTGACTCAAAAACGTCTCCACAATCAAAGGCTCTTGCTTTCCTCAAACTGAAGGATCTGGATGTTTGGCTCAAAGCTCAGAAACCTGAAGACACAGCTCAGAAAGCACACTACCTGTTCTGCAGACTAAGAATAAAGCAGTTTGAGAGAAATCCCGATTCTTTTAAGATTAGCTCCGTAATTAAAATACCTAACGGAGCCCCTATTGGAAATTAAAATAAGAAAACATTAGAGTTCTGCCGGGGTAATCTCCAGGTTCTTGAACCAGCCTTCAGAATTAAAGCCGACCCAAAAGCCCACCCAGCCTTTGTGGCGGTGGCTGACCTGATTGATCGATAATGATGGAGTTTCAGAATTATTCACATATGCTTCAAGCAAATGATCCTTAATCACCAATTTGACATGAAACCAGGAGTCAGGATCCGGAACCGGATCTATCTTATTCTCATATTTGTCAGGATGGCTCTCACGTAGAATTCGCCAAGTGTATTCAGGATGGGCAATATATTGAACAGAATGTGTATTTCTTTCAGGATTTTGAAAATTGAATGGGCGAAAATAGACAACATCATAGGTGCTATCATTAAGTCCGTGGAAAGCCAAGCCCACAAAACTCTTCCCGGGATCATTTTTCCCTTTTATATCCAGTTCAATTGTCCCATCGGCAAATACCAGATCATTCAGTTTAACAAAACCGTCACTCTGATTTGCATCGAGATGAACTTCTTCACCCACACTTACTACCCTGTTGTGAACTGTCCATATTTCCGGATCACTTACCTGTGTCAAATCCGGAACAATCGCATTATTTTGATTACAGCCCAGAATAATCAGACCAAGAAAAAGAATTGTGTTGATTTGAATTGCTTTCATCATAATTTCTTATTTAGCACTAATATACACATTTTCATATTTCTGATATTGTAATAATTATCCAATAATCTCAATCAGATAATATTTTGGTTAATAATATTAATTAGTTTATCTTTGTGTCAATATAATGATAATGAAAAAAGAACTAACAGCTCAGGAGAGCCTTGGGATCGTTTCAAAAACTATCCTCACGGCCAAAATAAAGAATCAGGAAACCGGAAGCATTTTTATTTTCTGGGGACTTCTGATGATGCTCGCCAGTCTGGGCCAGTATCTTATACTTCAGACAAAGTATACAGACTATAACTATTACCCGTATTTTGCTTTCCCCCTCGGAGCAATATTCACCTGGCTTTATTATTCTAAAAAATTCAAGATCAAAGATCAAAGCAATGTCATTTCATCCATCATCCCAATAATCTGGATGGTAGTCGGGATTAACTTCATGGTTCTGTCTATTGGTTTTGAAACCTTTCTCGGTGAATTGTTAACTCCGGTCATATTGATTCTTTTAGGAATGGCAACGATCCTGACAGGTCATATAATGAAATCAAGGCTAATTCTGATAGGAGGGATGCTCAGCAATATAGCTGGTTTTATTTGCTTTCAATTTGCCTGGGAATACCATGGTCTGATATTGAGTGCAGCATCATTGATTTGTTTGGCTTTACCAGGTTTTATCATCAGATTTGCATCGACTAATAGAAATGATTAAGCGATTAAATCCCATTCTTCATTCAGAGTTACGGCTTGCAATAATGTCGCATCTCCTATCGGTTGGTGACAGTGATTTTGTGAAAATCAAGGAAATCACTGAGGCTGCAAGCGGTAATGTCAGCATCCAAATAAAAAAACTTCAGACGGTGGGATATATCAGTGTGACAAAGGGATACAAAAATAATTATCATCACACCAAAGTCTCAATAACATCTCTTGGAATTGCAGAATTCGAAAAATACATTGAAAGCCTATCCCAATATCTGAAGAGATAATTTTTTCCCAATTCTTGTTTATTCCATTAACTGAGATATGTTATATAAATATGTTTTTGTACTAATTTCGATGATACCATATTAGAGAATAGTTCTTAATATTGTGTACCAATTCTGATAATAACATATTATGCAACCGAGCATGACAAAAGGAAAAATATTTTAACACACACGCGGATGATTGTTTTTGTTGTGCGAGCTCCATCCGACAAATAAAATTAAATATAAACGGATGAAAACCATTAGCAAAACTTTTCTCATTCTGATTGCCCTGGCTATATTAGCCCCCGGAGCTATTCATGCTCAAAACAAGAAGTCGAAAGTTGGTCCAATAATTAAGGATGGCATGACCCAGGTGGTGCCTGAATTCAAAGATCCTGAAAAGTGGATTATTCATGATCTATTTGTGGAGTCTGAATTCGATTCTGATGGGGATGGAAAACTCGACCTGATACATGTGGATGTTACACGTCCGGCTGAGACTGAAAAAGGAGTCAAACTTCCGGTTATTTACGTGACCAGTCCTTACTTTGCAGGAACAGGAACCGCAAACAAGGAGTACTTCTGGAATCCCAGACATGAACTGAATGATCCACCACCTGCACGCAAGGCCTTTCCTGAATGGAGCCCGCGCAACAATCGTCCGGTAATCTCCAAATCACATGTCAGAACATGGGTTCCACTTGGCTATGTTGTGGTTCATTCATCCTCTCCGGGAACAGGATTATCACAAGGTTGTCCAACTGTTGGTGGAGATAATGAATCATTAGCGCCCAAGGCGGTGATTGACTGGCTCAATGGCCGGACAAAAGGCTATACTGAACTCGACAGAAAGAAAAAGGTAAAAGCTTATTGGGCCACTGGCAAAGTTGGCATGACCGGTACATCATATAATGGTACTTTGCCACTTGCAGCTGCCACAACAGGTGTTGATGGTTTGGAAGCTATTATACCAATTGCCCCAAATACTTCTTATTATCATTACTACCGTACAAACGGACTCGTACGTCATCCGGGAGGTTGGATTGGAGAAGATATAGATGTGCTATATGATTTCATTCATAGCAATCCTTATCTGGCTGATTCTTGCGATTGCAATGTGAGAGATGGAGAGATGCTTAGTAACCAGGATCGTGAAAAAGGTGATTACAGTGACTGGTGGGCAGGACGAGATTACCTCAATGATTTAGGTCCATTAAAAGCTGCCGTTCTAATGGCTCATGGTTTCAATGACTGGAACGTTGTTCCCGAACACAGCTGGAGAATCTCTGAGGCACTTAAAGAAAAGGGTGTTCCTCTTCAGATGTATTATCATCAGGGTGGACATGGTGGCGAGCCTCCACATGAGATGATGAATAAATGGTTTACACGATATATACATGGTGTAGAGAATGGCGTTGAGAATGACCCTAAAGCCTGGATCGTCAGAGAAGGAGCAAAGCGCGATGAACCCACTCCTTATGCCGACTATCCAAATCCTGATGCATCGCCCGTCACATTCTATCTGGCAGGAGGTGCTCCCAGAGCCGGCTCACTGATACCTCATGAAATGGGTGAACAGGGTACTGAAACACTGGTTGACAATGTTCATTTTGATGCTTCTACATTGGCTCAAACTGAGTGGACAACTCACCGGCTGATGTACCTTACACCAACTCTTTCACAGGATCTGCACCTATCGGGAACAACAAGTATAACAGTCAAAATGGCCAGTAGCAAACCGGCAGTAAACCTTTCTGTTTGGATCGTTTCTTTGCCCTGGAATAAGAGCAGAAACTCAAAGATTACCGATAATATTATTACTCGCGGATGGGCTGACCTTCAGAACTACAAGTCCTTACGTGAGAGTGAAGAACTGGTTCCTGGTAAATTCTATGAAATGACATTCGATTTGCAGCCAGATGATCAGATAATTCCTGCAGGCCAGCAAATTGGATTAATGATTTTCTCGAGCGATAGGGACTTCACTTTGTGGCCAGAGCCAGGAACAGAGTTAACACTTGATCTGGATGGTACATCTATTACCTTTCCAGTGGTTGGCGGTGAAGATAAGCTAATGAAATCTTTTAAATCAGGGCATTAACAATCAACAAATTTCATTTTATATATCTGCAACGAGTTTTACCTAAAAAGTAAAACTCGTTGTATTTATTACTTAAGCTATTCTTAAGCCGACTCGCTTACACCAGTTGCCGATAAGAAATATACATTCACCGCCTCTCCACTACAGGGAACAATATAATGTTGGTACCCGAGCGAAGTGGCTTTATCAACCAATGGAGCGGGAAGAAAGGGAGAAAGCACATCCAGTATCTGTCCCTCCTTCAAATTCTTCAGATCAGCAACAACCTGATGTATAGGATGTTCACCAGCTTCGAGAATTGGTCCAAGATCTAAGTTATCAATCACCTTATCAGCATCATACCAATCAGGTTTTTCAAAATTTAAATTGTAATTATCAGGATTATGGTCAAGATTGTCCAATTCCTGATTTGCTTCAGTTCTTAACATAGTAACAAGTTCATTAACAGGTATATTAGCTATTGTTGCTGCCTGTTGAACAGTAGCTATCCGTGCAACAGTTTTTCTTAAAACAGGATTCTTTAATTTCTTAAAAACAGGCACAATCTCTATCAATCGTTCCTCCAGACCAGGATAATCCTCAAATATCTCCATCAGTCTGCTTTTGGGGCTTATTAATCTACTCATATGATACTATTCTTTGTTCACCCTCCAGGGCCCTGTATTTTGTTAAATCTTGTGAAACTTCAAGTGTTCCCATGTAATCACCCTGATCATCGTGCAGGGCATAATAGGATATATGTATGAATTTTCCTTTCATCTGTATCCAGAATGGAGCATAGGTCTCCTTGCCCGATTTAAAATCTTCAAGTATTTTCTCCACAATATGAACACTCGAGGGTGGATGACAATGGCGAACGTCACGATTTATTATTGCCCTGCTTCTGGTAAAAACCCGATCAGCTGATTGAGAAAAGTACTTAACCTTATCGTTTTTGTCTACAAAAGTCATGTCCACTGGTAATGTGTTTAATACCTTCACCAATTCGTTTGCCTGGAATGATCCGGTAGGCAAATTTATACCCGACCCGCTGTTGACCGCATTTATTGCTTCACTATCTACACCCTCAGGGGCCCACTTATCTTGCGGATCATAAATACAATATCCAATCTCCATGGTCTGACTATCGATTTGATACCAGTCCAAATCAGTGAGGTTATCCATACTCATGGGAAAGAGAATTTCCTCTTCCTTTATTACCATTTCATCTACTCCTGTGAGAGCAGGCAGCATAATAATCTCTGCCGATGTAAGCAAATCCTCTTTTTCAATTTCGGGAGTACGTAAGATTTCAATACTTCCTTTAATTAACTCCCGAATCTCATCATGCTTTCCCCACATAACCTGTGGCGGACCCGTAATACCCTTCTGCTCCAGATATGGAAATAACAGATATTCTTTCCTCTGGTAATGCTTATCCACATCAAGCAGCAGATTAAATTTTTCAAGCAGTAAAGGAAGATAATTGCTAAGATCTGCATCTGTATTATTCTCCACAGCCTTGATCAAATTGCGAATCTGACCAGTTACTTGCATAAGCTCTTTATTCTCCCGGATGAATGTATCAACCGGATGTCCGGCAGGAATATCAGCCGCTGCAGATAAATCTACATTACCTTGCAGAACTGCTGAATGGATGTCGCAAAGCTTCAAAACTTCCTCCTGAGGAAGGCCCTCCTCAATAAGCTCTTGTTCCACCTCAACAACCTCACCATAGGGGATGTTCTCAAGAGTATCAATCAACTCTTTTCTAACCTCATCAGGTGAATCACCTTCATGAAGTTTCAAAATTAAACCCTTAAGTTTAATCTTTCGATGCTTAGAATTATCTATAAATTCACTCATATTATTTATATATTTTTAAAATCAATCATAACCCTTAACCCTTATTCCTTATCCCTTTACCCTTTACCACGCGTCACCAAGCGTAACCAAGTGTAACCTCGTGTAACCTCGTGTAACCATTCCCCCCCTACCAATCCAGCAAACGCTGCTCACCTGTCCGATTAATCATTTCTGTTATATCCTGCGATACCTCAAGCACTCCCCTGTATGTCTTATCTTCATCTCTCACTGCATAATAATTAATCTGTATTTTTTTTCCTCTTATATCGATCCAGAACTCTGCAATATCTTTCTCACCCTTCTTGAAACTCTCAATAATCTCATTTACAATATGCACACTCTCAGGAGGATGACAATTCTGAACCTTCCGCCCAATAAGCGCTTTTGTTCGTGGGAAAATACGATGTGGCGGATCAGAGTAAAACCTGACCTCGTCATTCTCATCAACATAACTCATATCAACCGGAAGATGATTAAATATCAGGTTGAGAGTTTCAGGACTCAGAGATCCGGTAGGAAGATCTACTATATCAGACTTACTTTCACTTTGTTTCTTTTTGACAACAACATCCTGATTCCTTCCGCTGATGAAAGGAAAATCAAGGTCTGTTGTGGCAATATATGCTGAATTAAGATCATCTTCTCCAATAGTATTTAGGATTACCGGTATGAGAATTCTTTCTTCACGGAATTTAACCGCGTATAAGTCAAAAAACAAATCTCCTAACAAACGGTGCAAATCACTATCTGGGAGTAAGCCTCCCCTTTCAATCGATACCTGCAGTAAATCATTTAGTCTCTTAAGGTTTTGCCTTATATCATCGTGAATTGACCACATTACCTGCACACATCTGTAATTCTCCCAATGCTTCTCAAGTACCGGGAAAAGAATATTTTCCTTCAACTGATAAACGAGTGGGTAATTATTAAGCTCAATAAAAACTTTGGATAATGCATCTAATCCGGATAGAGTTTGAGGACTTTGATCATTCTCCATTATTGCCTGATTGAGCGTTTTAATTATTGGACGTAGTCCGCTAAGTTTCTCATCAAGAACCTTATTGTTCTCCATCATAGCATTGAGAAAACCACCTTGCATCGGCTCAGGTATTGGATAGTCTGAGAGCTGATTATAAAGTAGGTTGAGCGCTTTCGATATCCCGGTCTTCATGTTGTCCATGGGGATATCCTCCTGAGCCAAAGCATGTACAACATCAATCACATCTATAGCCTGAGCTTTCCGGATTGCCCATTTATGACTTGCATATAATTCCCTTCCGGATTTATTACGAGATAATCCGGCAAAAAGATCTAAGAGTGCAAGTTGACGCTTATTCATGCTATTTCAGATTTTATCATGTAAATAAACTTTGTCCTGCCCCAGCTTAACAGCCATCTCATATATGCTTAAGCGAGATACAACTTCATAATAGTTCTGACGAATCTTATGGTATTCATCATGCATGGGACATGGGTGTCCGTCTGAGCACTCGTTTAAGCCAAATCCACAGCGACTAAAGAAAGACTCGCCCTCAAGAAGTTTAATCACCATGTACAAGGTGATAGGCTCAGAACCCTCTCTAAAGAAAAAGCCACCACCTCGTCCTTTTGCTGAACTTACCAGATCATGTCGGGCGAGAGTTTGCAGTACTTTAGCTGTGTAGTGTGCCGGTGAGTCTATCCCTTCAGCAATCTCAGAAACTTTAGGCCTTTTATCTTTTAGGTTTTCAGCCTGAATAAATATCAAAGCCCGGATTCCATATTCAGTCGTTCTTGATAACATATCATTATTTCTGCTACAAAGATAGGCTATTTGATATTAAGACCCTAATATCTTTTTATGAAAATCTATAAATAATTGCTTACGTTTATAGAAACTAAACTCGATCAGGAATGATCCCTATTCGAAATCTATTGTTTTTGCCTGTATTAATTTGGCTCGTTCAGTATTCTAGCGCCCAAACAGGCACTGTGGGTAAGGCACTTTCTTTAGGAGAGTCAGCTCAACCCACCGGTATTACATGGGATGGCACCAATCTGTGGATGATTGATTATTCTGCAGATATGATTATTAAAATAAATCCATCATCCGGAGAAGTAATTGAATCCTTTGAGGCCCCTGACCAATTTCCAACCGGTCTGGCATGGGACGGGAATAATTTGTGGTGCAGTGGCAACCGCCAAAATAAAATCTTCAAATTAGACCGGAATGGAGAGGTAATTATTTCACTGAATGTAAGCAGCACTCCACGCGGTATGTGCTTCGTCAATGGTTCTATTTGGTATGCTGACAGCGGCAAAAAAGAGCTTTATAAGATAAATCCTGATAGTGGATCCTATTTAGATACTATTCCTGCTCCAGGTGGTAGTGCCCGGGGGCTAAGCTTTGACGGAAAATACCTGTGGTGCTCAGATGCAAATTTGAATGAAATATATAAAATTGATATAGACTACAAAAAAATTATTCTCATTCTGCCTGCTACCCTGGATTATCCTTATGGCATCACCTGGGATGGCACTGCCATGTGGGTTGCAGGATATAGTTCTGCTACAATTAATCAAGTATATACTGAGGGTGAGGAAAAAATACTTTATATCGATTCTTTGAAAGCTCATCTGGAATATTCACTTACAGTACGCAATGTAGGGAGCACCGACATGAACCTCAGAACGTGGATTTGTGAGCCATACTCTTCTCTTAAACAGACACTTGACTCAGGCCCGACTTTTTCACCCTACCCTCTCACAATGACTACTGATCAATGGAATCAGAGATTTGCCTATTACAATGGCCAACTCATTAATCCAGGTGACAGTACCGTGTACACAATGGACATGGATATAAGTACTTATGATATTCGTTATAATATCCTGCCGGATGAAACAGGTACGATTGCAGATGTTTCTGCATCTATTCAAAGCAGCTATTTAGCTGATGGAGACTATTACGAAATAAATAATCCTGAGCTGAAAGCTGCTGTTGACCTGGCGATTGGCTCAGAAACAAATATGTATTGGAAAGCAAGAAAGATTCATGATTACATAATTCAGAAAATTCAATATGTCAGGGATGGCAAATGGGACAAGGCACCACAAGTTCTGTTACAGGGAGAAGGCTCCTGCTCAGAATATACCTTCCTTTTTATCGCAATGTGCAGAGCGGCCCTTGTACCTGCCCGGTATGAAGCGGGAGCTTATTTTGGAGGTTCTTTCCCATTTATTGACCAGGTTTTTCATCGCTGGACCCAAATCTACCTGCCTCCATATGGTTGGATTCATGTGGATGCTACCTGGGATGATCGCGAATATCCGGCAAATCAAAGCAGATATTTTGGAGCCAGCTCAAAAAAGGTGTTCGCAACCACACTTGGTGGGGGTGGTTCAAATAAAATATCCTGGACTTACAATTCTGCAAACAGCCAGACCGGTGGCATAAGAGAGCGAACAAAACAGTTCACCTGGACACTTCCGGGAACTTCAGGCTTTGAAAGCAAGTTATCAAATGATATCGTTCTGCATCAGAACTATCCGAATCCATTTTCCGGACAAACAACAATTTCATTTAGCATGGCGAAGCACTCTTTTACACAAATCAGGATATTGAATCTTCTTGGAGTGGTAGTCAAAGACCTGCTTTCTGAGCCACTTGGCCCTGGAGAACATATGCTGTTATGGAACTCTGCAAATCTGGCACCCGGAACTTATCTGATACAACTGCTAACAGCAGAAGAGATACGAACAATTCCATGTGTCATAACTCAATAACCTGAATCATTTCAGTCCGGAAAGCAGTAAAATGTGTATCCGGCAGGGCCACCCCGTCAATCTCCTTTCCTGACAAACTCCAGACATTCGGTACAAAACAGAATAAGATGAATTGCCAGATATTCTGAAAGAGCAACCACTTAACAATTCATTACTCCCGGTGTACAAACTAGTATTCCCTATTCGGGATTTTATATCCACTTTGCAGTAACGATGGCTTAAATTATGCCTCTTATTTCTGAAAGGCTCTCAAAAATGAAGATTAACTGAGAATAACAAAACCCACTGTTTTAGGCTATATTTATATCGCAGAAAAAATATTTTGACTAAGAAGAAGCTTCATATTGTATCACTGGTATTGGGTTTATTCTTGTCCTCTTTGACATACGGACAAACCTTATGGGAAAAACCTGATTCTGTACAGGGCATTCGTATTGATTCCTTGTACCAGGATTTATTCTATCTGAATCCAGATTCTGACCCCATTAACTGCGAGAAAGTTCTGGAGCTTGCGGAAGCATACTTAAGTTCAGGAATGGTTTTTTCAGCTGACTCGCTGGCGGATAATTATTTGTATAGAAACTATCCGGATATTCCACCATTTATAGAATCTAAGTTAGTGCAAATCCGGATAAGGGCTGACAGTCTTAAGGCCTGGATGAATGTACCTGACCATTCTCAAGAGCTCATCAGCTATCTAAAATCAGAGTTAAGTAAGAAAAACCACCCGCCAACAATCTATAGAGAATTAAACTATGAATTGGAACAAGTATATTTTCTGACAAGAAACTATTCAGAATATAAGTTAGGTATCAGAAAGGCCATTGAATTATCAGGTTCCTTGTTTTTACCTGACCATTTAATGGATTTGGCGGCCAGTTACTACTATCTGGATGATCTTGATTCAGCTTTGATTACTGCAAATGAAGCCTTTCTCTTGTACGAAAAAATTGGTGATATTATCAAACTATGTTACGCCCACAACCAAATAGGTGCCATTCATGGTAAAATGAACGATAGCAAGCAGAGCTTTTATCATTATCAACTTTCGTTTGACCTGGCTAATAGATCCTCTGATATAAGATCCATTGAAGTTGCCGGTTACTATTTAGCAAAGTATTATGAGGATAACGGAAAGCCTGAAAGAGCTATCCCTATCCTGCGTCAAATCATGGCTGTCCAAGGTTCTATGCCAAATTACCGCAGTCCATTTGGCGAAATAAGTCCAAATATCTACCTGGTAGAGAAAGCTGAGGGCGTTATTAGTAACCTTACCAAACAGAGACAACTTCTCTTTGTATTGATCCTGACGCTTATACTTGGAGGAATAAGCCTTTCGCTCGCAATAAGGCTAAGGGCAAAAAAACGTGAAGCTCATCTTTTGCAGCAAATAAACCGCATACAAATAAATCCTCATTTCATTTTCAATTCATTGAATTCTCTTCAGAGGTTTATCATTGAGAATGACATTGGATCCTCGAATAAGTATCTTACTCGTTTCTCCTCTCTTATTCGATCGGTACTTAATAATACTCAGGAAAATTACATCCCGGTGATGGATGAGATACAATTCCTGGAGGATTATTTGGCTTTGGAAAAATTGCGGTTCAGAAATCAATTCTCCTATGAGCTTAATGTCAGTCAAAATATAGACATCTACAACATGCTGATACCCACAATGATCATTCAGCCTTTCATTGAAAATTCCTTATGGCATGGATTAATTCCCAAGGATGGTCCCGGAGAAATCAAGATTGAATGGGAGGCTACGGGTTTATCATGTTTAAATTGTACAATAACTGACAATGGTATAGGCCGATCCAAAGCCAGGGAAATCAAAGGAAATTCATCTAAGAAAAACTCATCGATAGGAACGAGATTGATTAAAAATCGACTGGATCAACTAAGTAAGATCAATAAATCAGAATATAAATTCGAGTATGAAGATCTTACCGATACTATAGGTCAGTCAAATGGAACCAAGGTCATTATATCTATCCCTTTAAAATGGAAAAAGACAGAAAAATAAAAGCCCTTCTCGTTGACGATGAAGTTGATGTACTCAGCAATCTATCTTTCCTTCTGGGCAAATTTTGTCAGGACATTGAAATCATTGGCCTGGCAAAAAATGTGGATGATGCACTGGGCATAGTTCAAATAAAGGATCCTGAAGTAGTATTTCTGGACATTGAAATGCCGGGCAAAGATGGTTTTGACTTTTTAGATCAGTTATCAGAACGCTCGTTTGAGCTCATATTTGTTACTTCGTATAACCAACACGCGATTAGGGCCTTCCGCTACAGCGCCCTTGATTATCTGCTCAAGCCTATTGACATTGATGATTTAAAAGAAGCAGTTGACCGGGTGAGTTTAAGAATCTCGACCCATCAGGAATCTACCTTGTCTATTGAGCTGATAAAAGAGGCTCTCTCCGGATCAAATCCATCAAAGATTGCCTTACCAACCCACCAGGGAACACATCTGACCCCAATTTCAGATATCATTTATATTGAGGCAGATGGTAGCTATTGCACCGTTTGTATTGCCGGTCAGAATTCACTAATGTTATCCAAAAACCTTAAGGAGTATGAAGATCTGCTGCAAACAGCAGGATTCTACAGAGTTCATTATTCATATCTGGTCAATATGAATCATATTGTAAAATTCAGTCAGCTTGATGGTGGGTCCCTGAGTCTGTCAAATAACAAAATCATTCCGGTTTCCCGCCGTCGAAAAGCTCTTTTTGAAAGCAGATTGAAACAATTTTTAGGTTCATAAGCAGTTTGTAATGGCTACCTGAATGGTGCATTTGTAAATACTTTCGTCAAAGGCTTCTATTTTCTTCACCCAATAACAGGCCGGCCAACACACTGGGGTGGGATACCCGTTATAAAGCAAAAATCAATAGCTTTACCTAAATATCAAAATCTTTTCATTATGAAGAAGAGCCTGAGATTTGTAATCACATTATTGATATTGACCAGTATAGCACTACTGTCAATGACTGGTTTCGATAAGGACAGGCCTATTGAAGAATCGGATTCTCTGGATTTCTCTACACTTGTGCTGGTTGAACGACATGCTATCAAATCAACGCATGTATATACCTATCATGAAGAAGATAATAAACCGGGCGGTGGATTATATACCTACCACATCAAATCGAAATCATTAAAAAAGATCCTTGACAGCAAGCATGGATTGATTCTGGATGCCAATTTGCACTATGATGGCCATACCATTCTTTTCAGCTGGAAGAAAGATATGTCAGGCTATTTTCAACTGTATACCATTGACATCAATGGGGACAATTTGAAACAGATCTCCGACCATCCTTCGAATAACTTCAATGCCTGCTGGTTGCCAAATAATCAAATTACTTTCCTGTCGGATAGAAAACCGGCTTTTGCCTACTGCTGGAGTACAACAACTCCCATTCTGTATAAATGTAACAGTGACGGAAGTCAACAAACACGACTGAGTGCAAACTATCTGAATGATTTCACCCCTGCTGTCATGGAAGATGGTCGGATACTTTACAGCCGTTGGGAATATGTAGACCGACCGGCTATTCCGATTCAAAGTTTGTGGTCAATAAATC
Source organism: Bacteroidota bacterium (assembly GCA_018669475.1). Classification (GTDB taxonomy): domain Bacteria; phylum Bacteroidota; class Bacteroidia; order Bacteroidales; family UBA12481; genus JABHCC01. The sequence continues at coordinate 87,753 of JABHCC010000061.1, forward strand.
CGGATGGCACAAAACTGGCCGGTGTATTTGGAAACAGAGTCCTCTCTCCCGCCACTTTTATGGATGCTCGCCCAATACCTGAATCAGGGGGGAAAATTCTATGCGTACTTACCTCACACAACAGACATTGTCATGGCGCTATCGGAATCATTGATCCTGGTATCGGCAGCAATACACAGGAGGCCATTAACAATATAACACCAGAGATTAACATTGGATTTGTTAGCAAAGGCGATGGAAACAGAATACACGGACCTTATGTCAATCCGTATCCACTTGATAATAAAAGCTATTTAGTTTCAAAAGATGGTGACATCCAAATCAGAACCTATGACAACAGCCAGATTTCAGAATTGATTAAGGGTATGGGAATAGATAGCCTGGGTTTTTACTCTCCGCAACCGATTCGCCAGCGACAGAAAGAAAGACTGGTAAGCTCATCACTACCCGAAGAACAGAACCTATCAGATGAGCAGGAAGGCGAATGGGCTGAAATTCAAATGATGGATGTATATAATGGTCTGCCCAAATCTATTGAACGCGGATCAATCAAAAAGCTGGCCATAGTTCAAGAAATAGAAAAGCCCCTGGGAATTGACCCGGCACTTAGAGCTTTTGGCTTTCAGTTCCCTGTTGTTAGTGCAGGTGCCACCTATGCACCGAAAAAAGTGTGGGGGTTTGCCACAGTTGAAGAAGACGGATCAGCCCGTTTTAAAGTGCCTGCCCGTCAACCCATCTATTTTTTACCGCTGGATAAAAATGGGATGGCTGTGCAACGCATGCGTACCTTTACTCACTTGATGCCCGGAGAAGTACAAGGATGTGTTGGATGTCATGCCGATCGCAATTATGTGGTTCAGGCTAACAAGAAAAGTCCCATGGCCATATCAAGAGAAGCTGAACAGCTTACTGAACCAGAATGGGGTGTCACAGGATTCAGCTACACTCAATTGGTACAACCTATTTTCGATAAACATTGTATTAAGTGTCATGGCCGCCATGATCCGGCAGGTGGACTTGAATTGACAGGGGATAAGACAGATTTTTTCAATATGTCATATGAAAATCTGGTAAGAAAAGGAACACCCTCTGTTGATTTTCTAAATGGGAATGGACCCGGAAGTTTTGATAATAAATACACGAAATGGATTCCTACGTACAACGGTCAGGAAGCCAACATTCTGCGTATTGAGCCTGGGGAATGGGGTGCAAAAGCATCTCTATTAGGTCAAATTGTTGAAAGTGGGCATAGCAACAAAGAAGGCCGATCCCGAATAACACTCAGCAGGGATGAAAAACTCAAAATTTTCTTGTGGATGGATCTGAATGTTCCCTATTATGCTGGAAGTAATTCAAATTATCAGTCAAACAGGGGTTGCAGGCAGCAGATCCCGAAAGATTTCATTACAATTTTTGAAGATGTTACAGCCCGACGATGTGTTAGCTGTCACAAGCATAACAACAACAAGTCTGTATTTAGCTATCCAAATCAATTCGCCTTACGGGTTGAAAACCCTGAGCTGAATCCAATATTTTTAGCACCCTTGAATCCTGAAGACGGGGGTTCAGGAAAATGTGAGGTCATTGTCTTTAAAGACACAATGGATCAAGACTATGTACGCCTGTTGAAAACCTTTGATCACCTAAATAAAATGTTGGCCATTATGCCCAGAATGGATATGATATCTCAACAATAATGAAAATTCTTATCCAGATTAGTATTGTATTGCTTGGTTTGATCACTTTCATCCCTCAAGATCAAACAAAGCATAGGGCAACTTACTTATCTCCAACACATATAAGCTGTGATGGGAATTCGGGTTTCGTTTATATCAGTCTTTCAACAGCTGGGAAAATTGCAGAAGTTGATTTAAACACCAATCAATTGAAAAGATACATCAGTCTGCCATTTAATCCGGGAGGGACTGCTCTTTCCCGGGATACCAAAACTTTGATGGTTGCTGATAAATCTCCTTCTGGTCACCTGCACTTCATATCATTGCAGAGTGGAGATATTAACAAGCGTATCTCTGTTGGTCACACACCAGATGCTATTGCCATAACACCCGATGGCAAACAAGTTTTTGTGGCTAACCGTTTTTCAAATACCGTTTCTGTAATTGATCTCAAAACCAACAAGATCATCAAAAATATTTCTATTGATCGCGATCCCATTTCCATTGCTATTTCACCAGCAGGTGACTACCTGGCCGTGGCTAATCACATTCCTAATGCGGCGTCAACTGATGACTTCGTGTCAGCCAAAATTAGTCTGATCGAACTGAGCTCTTTAAAAGTTGTTGCCCATATTCCGCTGGCCAATGGAAGCCAATCAATACGAGGAGTTATTTTTTCTAAAGATGGTAAATACTTGTATGCTTCTCACATTCTGTCCAGAAATACACTACCCACCACTCAGATAGAGCACGGATGGATAAACAGCAATGCTATGTCAATCATCCGGGTCGAAGATAAGAGGTACCACACCAGCGTATTACTTGATAACTTCAACAGAGGCGCCGCCAATCCGGCAGGAATGAGCCTGTCAGAAGATGGTAGAGAATTGTTTGTTGCTCTCTCTGGGGTAAACGAACTGGGTATTATCGACTTGCCCAAATTACATGAGAAAATTGACCAAATCAAAACTAGCAATCCTGGAGATAGCAATCCTGAATTTGAAGATATCTCCAGTGATCTTCGATTTCTCAATGGGATTAGGAAGAGAATCCCAATAGCAGGTAAATCCCCACGTTTTGTTACCGTTTGTGGGGACAAGATCCTGGTTTCGTCATACTTTTCCAGTGATCTCGAAATCCTCTCAAACAGTGATTTTGGCAATAGCGAAAATATTTCCCTCGGAGAAGAACCAGAGATGAGCCGTGAACGTAGGGGTGAATTACTCTTTTGCCAGGCAGATCTTTGCTTCCAGGATTGGCAATCTTGCCTCAGTTGTCATCCGGATGCCAGATCAGACGGGCTAAATTGGGATTTACTAAATGATGGAGCTGGAAATCCCAAAAACAATAAAAGCATGCTTTTGGCCCATTACACCCCTCCAGCCATGATCACCGGGATTCGCAAAAATGCCGAGACAGCTGTACGTGCAGGGATGAAATATATTCTGTTTACTGAACCTGTGGAATCTGATGCAAGAGATATTGATGCCTATTTGAAGGCACTGGAAGCAGTCCCCAGTCCGTATTTAAAGAATGGCAGGCTATCAAGAAATGCTAAACGCGGCAAAGCCTTATTCAAGAAAGCTGATTGCCTGAGATGTCACACGGGTCGGTACCATACCAATGGCAAGAAATACAATGTCGGCACAGGAATCAATCAACACAAAAATAATGAGTTTGATGTTCCGGGGCTGACTGAAGTATGGAGAACCGCACCCTACTTATATGATGGTCGGGCAAAAACCATGAATGAGGTCTTCAGTAAATTCAATTCTGAAGACAGGCACGGTATCACCAGTACCCTTTCAGATAAACAGATTGAAATGCTGGTTGAATACGTCCTTTCTCTCTAATACACGACAGGCGCAGCCGGGGCATACTCACCTGCTGGAGTTAGGTAAGCGGCCCCATTTTTTTGTTTTGTAATGCATATTTTAGTGTTGATGAAAGGCATCTGAGATGAATTCCAAGACCACAGGAAGTGATGCACGCCAGTATGTCCAGCTGTGGCCACCATCTCTGACCCGATATTCATGGGCTACCTCCTTTTTTCGCAGAGCTATGTGTACCAGACTATTTCCTTCATAAAGAAAGTCATCGTCTCCACAGTCAATAAACCACCTAACTGTTTTGAGTACCTTGGCAGGTGTATTTTCAATCAGTGACAGAGCGCTATGGGCTTCGAAATAGCTTTGTTGATCAGCCTTAGAGATACCACCGGCATTCCTCGCAAATCTTTTACTAAACTCATCGAATGACAGTGGGCCAATATAGGCACTCAAAGGACAAGCCGAAGAGAACAACTCAGGATGATGGAGAGCATACATGAATGATCCGCCACCGCCCATTGATAAACCAGCAACAGCACGATAACGCTTTTCGCCTTTAATCCGGTAGGTCTTTTCAACATAGGGCATCAGCTCTTCAAAAAAGAAATCTTCATAGCGCCAATCGCCTGAAATACTGTTGAAATAACCTCGCTGACCACGGTTGGCATCGGGCATTACAATGATCATTGGGGTGGCTTTACCGGCTTTGATGGCCTGATCTGTGATATGGAGAACCTCACCGAATTGAACCCATCCGCTTTGGTCATCACCCGCACCATGCAGGAGGTAAAGAACCGGATAGCTGCGCTCAGATGTCTCATAATCAGGAGGCAAATAGATAGCAAACTTACGCTCACTGTCCAGAATCTCACTTTTCACCGATAAATCATCGTACACTTTACCGGTCTGAGCTACAGATGGTAATACTAGTAAGAAGCCAAGAATGAGGCTTAGGAGTAGATTTTTCATAGTAATTGTTGTTATTTATATTCGGACTTAGATTTTAAGACCTTTAAAGATGGCCAATAAAAAAACAAAACGAAAGCTCATTGTGTTGGGGTCCCTACTCCGTACCTGCCTTTTCCAAGCTTGGATAATACTCAGAATGGTACTGGATGAATCTGCGTAATCCCAAACGCGTTAATCAGGGACATAAAGAGACCAAAGCATTTCACAATATGGCTTATGGTGGAAACTTTAACTACCCTGATTTTGTACCCCTTTTCAATTATAACTTTTTTGACGCCAATCAGTGGGCTGATGTATTTGAGCAATCAGGGGTAAAATACCTTGTACACCAGATCTTAGTTCTGTTGAATTCATAGCAGAGTATTACTTATTTTTCAAGATAACTCACACAATTTAACATAATCTTCAACAGCTGAAATACAATTGTCTGATGAGGTTTGTTCAAGCGAAAATAATTCTATTTTTTAATTCATTTCTCGAAATCTTTCAAGAGATTCCTGATTTGGAATTGTCCTGGAAATACTATTAATAAAAAAAATTGCGTCAAATGAATTTACCGGGATAAAAGTCATTTCAAATCCCTGACCACGGATAACTTTATCGGTTTTTAACCAATTAAGCACTTCCGCATCATTTGTTTCACCTTTTAAATCCAGAAGGCTAAACTTCATCCCCAGGCCAGCTAAGGTTCCATCCAACATTGTCTTTTCAGCAGGAGGAAAGGACTGATCCCACTCCTCAAATTCGCCATGATTGAAGGAAGCCCCTATAGAAACCAGATCATCTTTCAGCTCTTGTCCTAAAATATATCCCATGCCTTTGATGCTTGCAGATTCACCTGTCATCTTGAATTCTCCCTTTGTTATATGGACATTATGAGCCCAGATAATGGTTTTGTCATTCTTCGGATTATTTCTTTTTATCCACAGTGTATTCTCAGCCATTGCACTGTCTCTTATAAGGCCCATATCCATTCTTGTCTTCGCAGTAAACATTCTGTTGGCTTCCTGAGCACAATATGCAAGTCTCAAAATCCAGTCGTACTCAATTTGTGATGATTGGGCGATAAAATCAAATTGGTTTTGCAGAATATGCTTATGCAAATTACTGTAATTCCTTCTGAGAACTTCCTTGTCAACAGTTGGAAGTGCTGCAACTCTTTGAAAAGTTGTCTGCCAGTGTCTATCAACTATCAGCTCACGGGCAAGATTCAAGGTCTCAAAACGCTTATAATCCACTGCATCAACTTTTTTCAGATATTTAAATATCGAGTTGAGTCCGTATTCCGGCGCTACGATATCAATCCCATAAAATTGCAGTTTATTCTCATTTTCAGGATTAATATTATACGCTCTCATCCAAGAGATAATGTCTGACATTTCCTGTGTGTCCCATAAAAACCATCCAGGCATATTGGCCATTATTTCATCAAGATTCCCCTCACCCTTTTCAATAAACCCATTGATCAGCTCTGAATAAGGCAGGCTTGCTTCCAATATGAAAGTTGTGAAACCAAGTTCTTCTACCAGATATTTTATGAAGCGATGCTTTAGTTGAAATTGCTCACGAATATCATGTCGACTTTCGCCCAGACAAACAACATGGGCATTGCCTACTATTTGTTCCAATTGTTGCAGATCTTGCTGTTGGTCTGACAATTCCAGTGTTTCAATTTCATAGGAATTATTCTTCATCCAATTAAATATTGGATCTTTTTCACTTTCGGTCTGAGAATTAATGCAGCTTGTGAAAGTTGCAATAATCATGACAATTCCAATTGCCAGATTTATAATGTATTTAATTTTATTTTTCATCCGTGTGTGTTAAAATATTTATCCTTTTGTCATGCTCGGTTCATCACGAATGTGCTCAAGTAGATCGCCTGGCTGGCAGTCTAATATGTCACAAAATTGATTCAGTGTATTAAAGCGGATTCCTTTTATTTTTCCTGTTTTTATCAAAGACAAGTTGGTAAGAGACAAGCCAGTTCTATTGGCCAATTCAGAAAGCTTCATTTTTCTTTTAGCAAGCATAACATCCAGGTTTACAATTACAGCCATTACATAGTGTTTTAAAGAAATGATTTACTGTCTTCCTGATAATCCAATCCTTTTTTAAATACCTCAGACAAAGCCCAAATCCCTACTCCAAACAGCAGAAACTCCCAGTGGAAACGAGAGAGTATATTTCCGACCATCCCCATATTCCAATTAATGAAAAATCCGGGATCAACTGGAAATTCAAATCTGGAGGATAAAAAATAATGTGTACATATTAGATCCAGAGATGCAAAAAGAGGGATGATCATGAGATAGATTGCAATTTTCTTTAACCGTCTGATGTTATCCATGCTGAACGGACTTTTGTCTGTCCAGGAGGATGCAATCTTCCTGGTTGAATACAGTATTTGCAACAAAATAAACATACCAGCAACAACCCTGGAGAATTGAAATAATATTATTCCAAATCTTGTTGGTGTTGTAAAGCCCAATTCAATTTCTGAAGCTTCGAACCTTATCTTACTCATATCAGACACTTTGGAAGAAATTGAATAATGTACGCTGTCAGGATCTATCATGATGGTCCAGCCACCCGGGTCATATTCGGGCAAAAAGCAGATGAATATGAAGAAACCCACCATTCCACCGGCAATTACTAAACTAACAATCCATAATATATTCATGCTGATTTGTATAATCCTGGCAGCCGAAATTTTTTTAATAAGCTCCATATCTTAATCTGTTTTGATATTTTGCAAAGATTAAATTTAACTTTCATTATTGCAAGTTTTATAGTTATTATTTTAAGTCTTATTTAAACTTTTCTATTTAGATGATGTAATTACTCCTCAATCCAGATAATAATAAACATGATGCATAACCTGTATTATTCTCCCATTTGTCGAGATTATATCCCCAGGAGTTTAATTATTACATAGTTTTTTGGGAAAATGTGGAATCACTATTATGATAATGAATAAATCTACAATAATTCTCTCTGCAACTATTAACCGAATAACAGAGCAACATAGTAACGGAGGAGCCGAGTAACGGAGTATGCGAATCACCGATTCCAGACATCTATATCCTTTTCGTAGTTGAACTGCTTTTAATCGTCGACAATCGGGTTTGTGTGTTCCAGATTGCTTGTTGAATTATTTCCAAATTTGTTGGTCGATATATTTTTATTTATTGACAAAAAATAGCTGTCTTCGTTGACGATTACTTCTTGAAAACGAATTTAAAAGCTTTGTTATGAAGAAGAACTTTACGGCTATTTCTTTCCCCTTTAGTCTTATTGCCCTGATTTTTTCTTGCCAAATTGTTGCTCAAACTAGTTTTGAGAATCAAACAATTGATGACAACTTCAACTCTCCTGCACGAGTTTATTTGATGCTTAATCAAGGGAAAGCCGGTTTTATTTCTATGCCCGGAATTGTACACCAATTCTACATCCCGGAATTTACCGGGGTAATGCTTGAATGCATAAGAGTTATTGATTCGATAGCCGGCTCTACAACAAGTACTCATCAAACAGGATTTACTCCAAATGAAATCAATGTCTTTCCCAATCCATTTAATGATAATCTCATAATACAATTACCGGAAAATCTGGATGGTGAGGTGAATGTCACTATAAGTAATTTGACAGGTCAGATTCTTTATGAAAAGAATTTTAATTCAAGACTTAATTCAGGAGAAGTCCTACAACTGGATCTTTCAGGACTAACAATATCTAAAAGTGTTCTCATTCTACAGATTACTAATGAGATTCTCATCTTCAAAGAGAGATTAATGCAAAACTGACCATCATGAAAAGAATTATTCTATCATCAATTCTGGTTTTTACATCAATTTACTGTACAGCAAAAGTTCTGGAAGTTCCCGGAGACTTTCAGTCAATTTCAGAAGCTATAGCTGCTGCCAGCAACCTCGACACCATACTGGTAGCTCAGGGTACTTACTATGAAAATCTCAACTTCTCTGGTAAAGATATCGTAATGGCGAGTCATTACATCTTTACCAAAGACTTAAGAGATATTGAAAACACTATTATTGATGGTAGTTCCCCTACTAATCCAGATTCCGCAAGCTGCCTAATTTTATGTAGTGGGGAGTCCAGGACAGCTGTAATTGAAGGCTTTACTATTACTAATGGCTCAGGTTCAGATTGGATTGATCCCCAGTTTCCATCTTATACCTGGCACAGCGGAGGAGGCATTCTTATCTACCAAAGTTCACCCACTATCAGGAATAATATCATCATCGGCAATCATTGTGATGATGATACCGGAGTAAGTGGAGCCTCAGGTGGTGGAATTCTTACTTATGGAGGAAATCCAATTATTACTAAAAATAAGATTCAGTATAATTCAGCCCGATATGGTGCAGGAATAGTTATCGATTATTCAGGCTGCGTGATCAAAAACAATATTATTAGCAACAACAAAGGCCCAAAGATATACGGGGGCGCAGCATTCTGGACCATAGGAAATGGGTCTTCACCAGCAATAATTGAGAATAATACTATCATCAATAATGAGACAACTTTGTCGGGGGGAGCTTTTTACATCTGGTCAAGTCAGTTAATTGCTCGCAATAATATCATTTGGGGAAACAAACAGGGAAATGAAAATACTATTCACCTTTTCGAAGGTGGAGCAATTGACATTAGCTATTCAATTGTTGAGGGTGGTTATGAAGGCACTGGGAATATGGACATCGACCCGGAATTCTCGGGTCCCATGCTTGAACTCACACCCGGCTCACCATGTGTTGATGCCGGAAACCCGGGGCTTGAATACAATGACATTGAAGATCCGCAAAATCCAGGAATGGCATTATCTCCAGCTCTTGGTACCACTACAAATGACATGGGAGTATTTGGCGGCCCCAATTGTCTGATTATGACTAATAATACTTCCGGACTAAATGATAAAGCTGAGACTCAACAAACCCGCCTGTGCTGCTTTCCCAATCCCTTCTCTGACCAAACAGAAATCCAATTTAAGCTTGAAAGATCATCCAATATTGAATTAGTAATTATTGACATGCAAGGACGAACTGTAAGATTCCTGGATAAGGGATTTCGGTCCCGGGGTACTCATTCTCTGAATTGGAATGGAAGCGACTCCTACGGAACAAAACTTCCCGCTGGTATATACTATCCACAATTGAATGTGAATCAAGAATTTCTGATTACGGAGAAAATTGTGATTTTTCAATAATAAAAATCTAAAAAGCCCGGGGAAATTCCCGGGCCTAATCAATCCTTATTCAAAAGAAAAGGGTATAAGCTTACTCAGTGTCTATGAGACGGCATAAACCTGTCCCTCTTTCCCAGGGTGAGCTTACTATCGCTTCATAATCCTCAATACTCAGTACTGCTGGTTCATATTCAATATCTCTCAGTGAGAGAATACGGGTAAAGGCTCTTAAATGATTCCTTGATCCCAACTGTAAAGCCTCAGAAAGAAGAATTAAGTCCTCACCCGGATCTAATTCATTTAGTTCAACTAAATCTGCAATATCAACCTCCTCAATAAGAGCACCCACTTTTAATGCTTCATTCAGATCTGCATTTCCGGCCTCTATCAACTCATTATATAATTTCTGCAAATCTTCGTTGCTAAATACACCTATCTCATCAATAAGCGGATCATCAATTTCCCAGGCGTTCAAATATGCAAGAACAACTGCGGTATGGTTATCCTCAGCCTTAGAAATATTATTAAATATCGGAATCTTATACAATCCATAGAGTGTACGATAAACATCGCCAGCCAGTTTCTCCTCTTCACGCATAAACTTCAGCCACTCTGCCTGTTCATCAGTCAATTCTCCATCTCCCAATCCTGTAACACTTTTAAGTTCGTCAATATCAACATTTGTTTCTCCTTCATCACCTACACTGATTATTGAAACATATTCACTGCTAGCCAATATATCTTCAGTCTCGTCACATGATGATAAGCCAAATCCTGCTATTAGAAGGATTGTCATCATTTTGGTAATCAAATTAGTCTTGTTCATCTCATTAAATTTTCAAGTTTTTAACTCCAACTATCTACATATTTATATGTCTTTATATTATAAACGCTTATAAACATCAGTACCCTACTTCTAAAGGAAGCTCATGCAAGAGATTTCAAAGTACATGCAATCTGGCTGAACCTTTCTGGCTTAACCTTGTTAAGCATATTAACAAGGATTGAATAAATAAAACAAAGTATATGACCTATAAATCAAAAGCCATCGGAGATATCGTTTCATCAGATTTCAGAACAGCAGAATTGTTCAAAGAAGCCAAAATGGATTTTTGCTGTGGTGGAAAGATCTCACTGGAGGAATCTTGTAAGCAAAAGGGTATTGATGTGGATAGTTTCGTAGAAGACCTTAAGAGAATTGAAGCCAGTCAGGATAACTCAGGACACAATTATTCAAGCTGGACTCTGGATTTTCTCTGTGACTATATTGTCAATACTCACCATAAATATGTAAAAAAAAACCTTCCGGATTTGGATGGATATACTAAGAAGATTGCCTCCGTGCATGGAGACATCCACCCTGAATTGATTGAGGTTGCCGAATTATTTGGGCAATTGAAGTATGAGCTCGACCAGCATCTGTTGAAAGAAGAAAAGATACTCTTTCCTGCCATTAAGGAAGTTTTGAGCAGTGGATCTGATGAGGCCAAAAAGATTATCAAGAGTGAAATTGATCGAATGGGGACTGAACATGAATTTGCTGGAGGAACGATGGACAAGATCAATCAGATCACCAATGATTACGATTTACCAGACGGAGCATGCAATACATACAGGGTTTGCTTTGAGCTGCTGTCACAATTTGAGGATGACCTGCACATCCATGTTCATCTGGAAAATAATATCCTGTATAATAAAGCGCTTGAATTATAAATTCGGGACAGGATAGGACTCGGGGACTTCCCGCATCAAGATATTAGGGTGGTTTTGTGTTTGCTTCATGTATATATGGTATTGTTATTCTTGTTGGATCAATAATCATAACCTTCCGAACTTTTCTGACAGGATTCAATCCATGCACTCACCTCCTTCACCATTTTCCGCAGTATATCAGGATGATCCTTTGCGATATCTGTAGTCTCAGCAGAATCATTGACCATGTCATAAAGTTCCCATCTCTCACCATCATCCAGGCTTATTATTTTGTAATCCTCTTGCATCCAAGCAATTTGCCGACCCGATACCTGCGACCATGATTTCGTATTTTGAGCCTGGTTAGCCATCACCGGAGCCTGAAAACCTATTGGAGAATTACGCTTTTGAGTTTTCCCAGAAAGCAAATCAAGAACAGATATTCCATCTACAGGTCGGTTCTCCGGAATGATGGCCTTCTGCTCTATCTCTGACAAATACTCCAAAATTGTTGGGAGGAAATCGGATGTAGTAATCGGAGTGGCTATTTCACCCGTGGTATTGCTTAATCCGGGCCATTCTAAAATGGCTGGAACACGAATGCCTCCTTCCCAAAGAGTTCCTTTCTTACCCCGGTATGGACCGGCAGAATTCAGGTCATGAATCCATGAGGGCCCATTGTCGCTACAAAACCATAAGACTGTATTATCAGATAATCCTCTGGTTTTTAATCCCTGACGAAGCCTTCCAATCTGTTCATCCATTGCTGTAATGCTACCATACCAATGCTGTTCTTCCATGGATAATTCATGATATTGTACCCGGTGTTCATTGCCAGAGACAACTGGTGTATGTGGAGTAGAGAACCAGATCAGTGCCAGAAAAGGAGCTTCCTTTTGATAGGCATCATCGATAAAAGCCAGTGCCTGATCAATTAGGATCTCAGGTAAGGGTCCTTCCAACCAATCATCGTGAAACTGTCCCGGACCTGTCCAGAATCTATCTCTCCAAACAAATCCACCTTCACGCTGCCCCTTTTCAACAGGTCGATCCATCACAAATCGATAGCCCTCTGTCCCAAAATCCCCACCAGCTAAATAATACGGATTATAACAGGGCACAGAATTCTCTACACTAAAGCAAACGTCAAATCCATTTTCCCAGGGTGGACTATACAATTCTTCAGACCGTGGAATTCCTGAATAGGATTGTTCCATAGTTTTTGACAATTGGCCAACATGCCATTTACCAAAATGACCTGTGGTATAACCATATTCTTTCAGGGCTTCAGCCATGGTTATTTCTTCATCAGGTAAACTTCCCCGGAATGCCCAGGTCATATTCACCCTGGCCGGATGTCTACCTGTCAGGCAACTTACCCTGGTGGGAGTACAAACTGGTGCAGCTGCGTAGAAACGGGTGAACTGTATGCCAGATTCAGCCATTTGGTCAAGTACCGGGGTCTGCACATGTAGATTTCCATTATAGGCAACATCTCCGAATCCCAGGTCATCAGCCATCAGGAAAATAAAATTCGGTTTGGTTGGATTCATTTTCTCTGAGGGGGATTGACAGCCTGAAATAAGTGCTATCAAGACAATTGCAGAAAGTTTGTAATAACTAATCATTTTTTTCTAAATATTTGTTTGATTCCTCAAATTCAGTAGAAAAAGTGGAAGCAGGTAAATCATCGCGATTGACCAGATTGCCTTCAGAAAATGGTTTCCAGCCATATCTCACATATTGAGGTTCAGCAACATCACTACTCCTAACAACAATAAACGCTCCTTCTATTACTGCAACAGCTGGCTTGAAGATTCGATCAAACCCTGCTACTTCAAATTCTTTAAGAGCTTTCCCATCACTGCTTTTCATTCCTTCTGCATGCTTAAACTGAAGGATCGCCTGATTCTTTACAAAACTTGCATTTTTAAACAGAGGCCCACTTGATTCCAGATTGAGGTGATAATCATTTGCAAGGGCTAAAAGCGATAAACGCTCACCCACTTCCTTCTTCTTTTTCGGATGCACATCATTAGCGTTTCCCAGATCGCTACAGACTGCCATTCCCGTATTATCTAACTTATTCAACAATCGTCGTTGACTATCCCGAAACATCGGCCAACTGGGTCTGTTCAAGCTTGAGAGCTGTACATAATAAAAGGAGAAATCATATCCCCACGCTTCTCTCCAACTTTTAATCAGGGTGGTAAAGATCTCCTCATGCAGCTCAACCTTTTCGGCATTGGATTCTCCCTGATACCAAACAGGACCCTTAATTGGAAACTTCTTCAAGGGATTTATGCCAGCTTCATACAGATAGGCTGCTTGAAATGGATGTCTTTGGTTGGGATTTTTAGATAAACTGAGATTATAGCTTCCACGTTCTTTGCACCACTCAGGAATCATCTCATTGCTCTCCCATTTTTCCAGAAGGTCAAGCAATTGAGGATGAAACTCCAGTGCCTTACGACCTACCCAGGCTTCTGCAGGAGAACCTCCTTTAGAATTTTCAATTAACCCTATTGGAACTCCTAAATTATCATGAAGACTTCTTCCAAAATGATACGCAATAGCAGAAAAATCAGAAACCGTTTCCGGGGAACATACCAACCAGGAGGAATTATAAAACTTAAGTCGGTTAACTTTATCCAGAATTTCTTCTGAAAACTTAACCTTCTTTGCCCATGCTACCGCTTCCATTTTGTAAAATCTGATTTCTGGATAATCAGCCTTTTTGATCTCTTCATCAGCCCTCTCGGATCTATTCATTTCAAAGGCCATGTTAGATTGACCAGAGCATAACCACACTTCACCAACAAGTATATCCACAAAAGCTTTTCTATTCCCCTTAGTAGTTACCTGCAGTGTATGAGGTCCTCCTGCTGCCATTGGTGGAAATGACACTTTCCAATTCCCATGTTCATCGCAGGTGGTCTTTAGAGTTTTATCGGCGAATGTCACAGTAATTTCATCCTGATAATTTGCAGTGCCCCACACCGGAATCACCATCTCCCGTTGCAGAACCATGTGATCTGCAAAAATCTCTGGTAGTTCTAAACCACCATATTGCCCGCTAAGTTCTCCATAAACTATACTGGCAATAATTCCGGCTCCATCCTCTACTGGATGCAAATTATCCGGGAAAAGATCTATCCGTCCATATAATGGTGTGTGTAAGTCAATGAAACCCGTATTATTTACTACTGCCACATGTTCAATAGTCTCCTGAATCTGCCAAAACCAATCGCGAGTACCAGCTTTGAAACGATGATGCCCGCTGAAAATTGGAGTCATTTTGCAGATCCACACTTTTGGGGAGGGATTTGCAGTCCCCTTCCTGAAAACATCGATCATCTCTGAATAGTCAGCAATAAAGTCATCGCGATAAAGGGCCCAATTCCTGGGGTCGGTATCATTTAATCCCAGGTGTATCACGATAAGATGCGGATTATACTCCTGAGCCTGCAGAAAGACTTCCTGCTCCCAGTAGGGTCTGTGTCCTTTTTTGAGCAAGGTTGCCCCGGAGTGGCCAAAGTTCTTAACCTCAAACCGGTCTCCCAGCATTTGTTGAAGCTGTGCCGGATAACTTTTAGCTTCCCGGTCTTCAATACCATGACCGTAGGTGACTGAATTCCCAATACAAGCAACCCTAATCTTTCCTTGATAGTTGTTTACATCAACAGGGTAGGTTTGGCCTGAACCTGAAAAATTCAGGAATAAGCTAAACAGTGCAATTAGTAGAGTTATTCTGGACATTATTATTTGCAAATTTGATCACTAACAAGAAATCAAGTTCTGTACGATTCTTGTTAGACTTTTGAAGATTTATTCAACTATCGCATGCTGCCGTTTCACCATCCATGTATTAAGAATGCTTTGAATTATTTAGCCCAATCGATTGCCTGGGAAAGGAGCTTAGTGAAATTAGGATTGCTATATGAATTATTATCATGCCCGAACTGGATATAAACAATGCGGGATTTACCGTACTTATTGGCCCAAACAATTGTATCTGAACTCTCAGGGTGCCCGGTCGTCATCAGAGGATGAATACCCGGATGCAGTTGGATTAAATCATAAACCTCCTCATGAATCTCAAAATCATCCAGCCCTTTAGTCACCGGATGCCTGCGATCAATAATCTCAACACTGACGTCTTGTCCATGAGTATAAGTTGACGCGGGTATCGAATCCTTACCCTGCATTCCAGCTTCAAGATAATACTTCGCTCCTAGTACCTTAATAAATTCGTCCCAATCCTGATAGGATGCAATAGAATGATGGAGAAAAACTAATCCCTTTCCTTCATTCAGCATTTTTAGGAAGGCTTCCTTCTGAGCTTCGCTTATTTCCTGCACCATATCATAAAAGACTAAAACATCATATTTATCGATTGAATCCGACCCATAAATTTCATTGGCCACAGGTTGAATCATTTCGTCGAATTCTGTATTCTCAAGATTCTGAAAAACTTTAACGAAGTTCTCGTAATCATAATCATGTCCGCCTGTAACTACCAAAATTCGGGTAGTCTGGCTATTTGAGCAAGCCATAGCAAGCGGCACCAGCAAAGCAATTATCAGGTTGCGCATTCCGTGAAGTTAGTTAATTTTTTATTTCCCGGTAATGATAATCCTGTAAGACTTTTGACCTGATATAGTTCTGAGAAGAACCCAATAATTTCCCGGTGGCAGTGCATCAATATTGATTTCAATATCACCATTACCTGATGATCCGGGAATATCCTGCCGGATGAGTTGTCCCATGGACGAATAAATATCGATATACCTGATTTGTTCGTGGCTATTTGCTCTAATATGAAGAATATCACTTACCGGATTTGGATACAAGGTAAAATCCGGCAGGGAGGGATCTCCTGGTATTTCAGAATTATCAGTTCCGGCAGATCCATATCCGGAGATATATAAATCATCTAGATAGAATAAGGGGAAACCATCGGTGGGCCAAAATGGGCCCTCTTCGGTTGAAAATTCCAGTTTATCAAAACTGATCTGCTGCTGTGCAAAAGCAAGTTCTTCATCTACAATAAGATTACCATCCATCCTGATATCCATAGCTTTATTATGACCTGAGATGAAAATATTCCATTCCATCCAGCGATGAGAAACATAAAAAAACTGTTCAATCAGTTTGCCATTATATACAACATCACCTTTCCCATTTACTTTCAGAAATATTGCCAGATCTGCTCCATTCAGATTGGTAATTTTTATAGCTGCCCTGCTGTTATTCTCAATATACATCCCAAACCTGATTAGCAAACGACTACCTTTGAACTGGTTAATGCTAAGGCCAAGATGTGAATTGCTTATCATCCTGAGCGATTTATTTCCTTCTAAACTTTTATAATCAATCACCTGAGCATCATCTTTGCTTCCTGGAGAATTGGTGTTAGTACGCCAATAAGGTGACTCAGTGGCAAGAAACCCATAGCTGGGAAAACTCTCAAAACCCTCATTATAAGGTAATTTTATGGGCATGTAGGTTTGGAAATCAAATAAACCACTTAAAAAACTAGTGTCAGTATTGTATGCTAAAACCTGCCATTTGTAGCTCTCATTGGGAACGATATCCACCATGATATGGTGGTCTCTTAAAGCCCGGGCTATTGTGTCTAAATGACCTTCAACTCCAAAAAATATATCGTAAAACAAATCATGATTCTCTGATCCGACAGACCAGCTCAGATTAACCTCCTTCTCATGGATAAAGGTATTTCGAAAAGGTGAGGGATAGCATGGCACAACTGGTTCAAACATTTCAGTTTGCAAGAAAGTATCAACCTTTGACTTGAAAAGAGGGTAAAAATCATCATATGACTCTAGTGAGGCCGGATTGTCCTGGAGATTGAGATACTCAAGCTGAACATACAAATCATTATGGTTTAAAGGATAGAAGTCGCCCACCAAATTACCTGAAACATCGAAATGTTTCAACACCGGATTTCTGCTTACCGGATCTATAAGGGACAATTTGTTATTACTTAAATCGAGATAGCTTAGTTTCTGCAAGCCGGCAGACCACATTTTTGTTAGCTGATTATTACTCGACTTTAGAAGGGAAATATTTGGAGCATGGTAAATCAAAAGATCAATATTATCTATTTGATTATTACTAATATCTACATATTCCAGCAATGGTATATCCCTTGTTATCCATACCTTGTTGAGGCCATTGCCTGCGATTTCAAGACGCTTCAGATAAGGCATCTCCTGATTGAATTGCACCTTTCCAAGAGAGTTATTATTCAAATTCAGAACTTCAATCCTATCCAGTTTCTCAATAAACCACATTTGAGTAAGTGTATTGTTGGCAAGATTTAATTCGCGGAGATGAGGTAAATAATGATTCAAACTAATCCTTTCAATATCATTATCAGATAAATCCAAACTCCGGATATGGTCCAGGCTCTCAAGTGATTCGATAATTTTAATTCCACAGTTTCTAAGTTGAGCAGTTCTGAGTAAAGGAAATTGCTTTAACGAGTCTATTTCCGTAACAGGTACATCACTAATTTTCAGTGAAATGAGATCCTCCAAACAAGAAAATTGCCCAAGGGGATCAATTGGAATTCCATCAAGGTGCAACTTGATTAACCATGTATTTTGTTTCAGGCTATTCAGATTAATAGGAACCAGGTTACCGAGTTCCAGGATGCGCAGATTTTGAATGCTTTTCAGTGGATCAAGATCAAGAGACCGGCCGTCATTATCCGGCAGGCGTAAAATTTTCAATTCCTGACAAAATTCTATACCAGAAAGTGAACTTACGGCTTCATTAAGCTCAATGATTTCAACAAACTGAAACTCATCCTCGCGAGGCTGATACTCATTCCTTAACTCTGCTTTAATCCCCAAAGATTTGTTTATTGCCCTGCGAAGTCCTTCATCCTCAATAAGCAGAGCTTCACCTTTATTGACAATGCTTACCGGACCGATCCAGGCTGATTCCCCTTCCTGATAGACTGCTGTTACCTGAACGAGATGCTTTCCCGGGCCCAGTTCATTGGTGAAGTAAATACTATCTGTAGTTTCAGCAACACGTTCACCATTAATGTAGATTCTGTATTTCTGCACCGCTGTTTCAGCATCCCGATGGGTATGCCAGGTAATATTTGGATTAACATCATTATGAAACCTGAGATTGACAGGTGGCAGTTGGCGTCTCCACGGAATAACTTCAACAAAAGCCTCAGTACTTGGAAAAGAGCCGTAACCCAGTAAGGGATAATACCCGTTTCCTCTGCCACCCCATCCCAGATTATAGTGGAAAAATCCGTCCGGGTCATAACCATCACAGATGTATGCATGACCCCATCCTGTGACAAAAAGTGGTTTGAATTCACTGATATTACGATAGAAAGTATTTACCCATTTTGTTGTATCTGTAAACATAGAAAGTAAACGCTCTGCATCATAATATCCAAGAGTTTTGAATGCTGAGTATGCATTGTAATTAGAAGTAGTTGAAGCTGTTGGACCATAGCCCATTTTTGTAACCAGTCCCATATGATAAAGCAATCTGGATACCTCCAAACTCTCACAAACAGGTTGCTTTTCCATTTTTAACCATTCATATCCACCAACATGATCGGATAAGTGACCATACTTACCTGCATCATATTTCGACTCGAAGAAAAAGGTATTCCATCTGCCATAATAATTAACAATCTGTCCCATGGCTACAGCCACACAGCCTGTATATACTCTGCCTCCCGGACCTTCAGAATCCTCCGGACAGAAATAATTGCTCACAGAATTCTGATCCCATACTGTTGTAATCATGGGTTCAATAGCTTCAGGAAAAGTTTTAAGACGGGAGCTACTGTTATATTGCCCCAGATCATTTTCGGCGATTGCTTCGAGAGCATATTTCACAGGTTCAGGTACTTCGTCATTATAATGGAAAAGGTTGCTAAAGGAATATCCTGCCAACTGTGGCTCACTTTCCTCCTTAACCAGAATAAAACTTTCAGGATGAAGAATTTCAAATACCCAAACAGAATCGTACTGACTGATTTTATCAAATTGAATGGTCGCAATTTCTTTTACCTCCGGATGGTGACTTTGATAAAAATTCCGGGCAAAAATTTCACAGGTTTCCTGACCAAATGCATAATTATAGTAAATGCAATTTATACATAGTAGCCAAAAACAAATAATACAATATTTAGCAACTCTTATCCGATGCCAATTATTTAATAAAGTCATCATATACTAATCTCCTAAATGAATGGCACTTCACATGCAATTATAGACAATATCCTAATTGGTAAAAAACAATTTCTCCGAATAACTATTTTGAGTAGATGAACAACAGAAAAAACCTACCAAAGGAATGTTTTACCTCTGACTTAATATTGTTTCATGCCATGCTGAAAATTGTAGTCATCAAATTAAAGAATTCTAATTATCTTCACCATTTAAATTTCTGAAGATGAAGATAATAGCTAGCGCAGCCCTTACTGTACTGATTAACTGTGGTTTATTTGCTCAAACCCAGGATCCTATTACTAATCCCTGGCACTATGTTGAGAACGAACAGATCATAGAATACAATAAACTTCCGGCACATGCCTGGGTCAATCCTGATCCGGCCTATATGAAATCACTAGATGGGTCATGGAGTTTCAAATGGGTCAGATCACCCAAAGACCGACCTCTTGACTTTATTAAACCAAAGACAGATCTTAGTCACTGGGACAAGATTCAGGTACCTTCAAACTGGGAGGTAGAAGGTTATGGTGTACCAATCTATGTAAATCACCAATATGAATTTGCCGATTACAAAGCTCCCGTGTCGGATGAAATGAAATTTGTGGACCGCATATATCCCAGTGATCCGGGCAAAGTACCGCATGAATATAATCCGGTAGGTTCTTACCGCAGAGAATTCATTCTGGAAAAAGACTGGATGGATAGGGAAGTGATTTTACACATTGGAGCTATGAAGTCGGGCGGTTTTGTATGGATAAATGGTGAATTCGCAGGCTATTCCCAGGGAAGCAAATTACCGGCAGAATTCAACATCACCCCCATGGTTAAAAAGGGAAAGAATAGTATTGCTTTGCAAATATTCAGATGGACAGACGGATCATATCTGGAGTGTCAGGATTTCTGGAGGATAAGTGGCATTGAACGTTCAGTTTTTATTTATTCTCAGGCAAAAACCCACATTAGTGATTTTGAAGCTAAAACCACATTGGATGCCAGCTACAAGAATGGAGTATTGGAGCTTGAAGTTCTTATTGCAAATCGAACTATTGCTACAGCACTAAACTTGTCTTACGAAATAAAAGATGCAAAAGGAACAATAATCAGCACTCAATCGTACAATATCTCAGTTGAAAATAATGCCCTTGCAAGCCAGATATTTCCGGCAACTATTCCAGGGGTCAAACCCTGGACTGCGGAGCATCCGGATTTGTATACACTAAACTTGAAACTTTCTGATTCAAAAGGAAATGTATTAGATGAGCCTTCGATAAAAATTGGATTCAGGTCGGTTGAAATAAAAAACGGGCTGCTGCTGGTAAACGGTCAGCGAATTACTTTGAAGGGAGTAAATACTCAGGAAGCTGATCCTGAAACCGGACATGTAATGAGCGAAGAGATGATGCTTAAAGACATCACACTTTGGAAAGAAAACAATATCAATGCTGTTCGCCTGAGTCATTATCCGAGGGTATCCCGATTTTATGAACTCTGTGATGAATATGGTATCTATGTGGTTGATGAAGCCAATATAGAATCACATGGTATGTATTACGGAAAATACTCCCTCGCTAAAAATCCTGCCTGGGAGAAAGCACACGTTGATCGTATGGTACGACTGGTTGAACGCGATAAAAATCACCCTTCAGTAATCATATGGTCTATGGGTAATGAAGGAGGAAATGGAGTCAATTTTTACGCCGGATACAAAGCCATGAAAGATCATGATGCAAGCAAGCGTCCGGTTCAGTACGAGCGTCCGTACAAAGATTACGACGGAAGCCTTTTTGATATGGATTGGAACACTGACATTATTGTACCGCAATACCCTTCACCTGCAACATTTGAAATGGTGGGTAAAAACCTCACCGACCGTCCTTACATTCCTTCTGAATATGCACATGCAATGGGTAACAGCTCAGGAAATTTTCAGGATTACTGGGATATAATTGAACTGTATGACAACCTTCAGGGTGGCTTCATCTGGGATTGGGTTGACCAGTCGATTTGGAAAACCGACTCAGAAGGAAATCGCTATTACGCATACGGGGGTGATTACGGAAAAAATATGCCTGATGATAATACATTCTTAAATAATGGCATAGTATTTCCTGACCGGGCTCCACAGCCGGCATTGTATGAAGTAAGGAAAGCACATGAATACATTAATTTCAAAGACAAGGGAATAAACAGACACAATGAATTAAGAGTACTGGTAGAGAATTTGTACGATTTCACAAACCTGAAGGATTTCATCTTTGAGATAAAAATTAAAGCAAATGGTAAGGTTCTTGACAACCAGACTCTGAATAATCTGAACGTCTTGCCACACACCGGAAAATTGATCCGAATCCCTCTTTCAGATGTTGATTTTCAGAATAACACTGAATACTTTGTTGAAATAGCAGCAAAGTTGTCAAACAACTGGGGGCTATTATTAAATGGACATGAACTGGCCAGGGAACAATTACCCCTCACTCAGAAGTACACAAAAGCAGAGATTGAAACTGATCCGGGTCAGGCCTTGATGTTAAGTGAGGACGACAAAAAAATTGTGGTGACAAATTCTGATCTATACCTCGAATTCAGTAAAGCCAAAGGTCAGATCATCTCCTATAAATATGAGAATCAGGAGTTCATCCTCAATGGTCATGGTCCGAAACCTAATTTCTGGCGTGCCCCTACTGACAATGATTTTGGAAATAAAATGCCCGATCGCAACATTGAGTGGAAACGGGCAAGTTTGGAGATGGAAGTAAAAGAAATCAGCGCTGAAAAGATCAAAGATATGCAGGTAAAAATATCTATTAGCTATCTCCTGAAATCTATTGATACTGAATACAAGAGTATTTATTTAATTGATGGTAATGGCACCATTAATATTTCAAATGAATTGCATCCGACAGATTACCAAGCCGATATACCACGGATTGGAATGCGCATGCAGCTACCAGCTGAGTTTAGTAATTTGAAGTATTACGGTCGTGGACCCTGGGAAAATTATGTTGATCGCAAAGCATCAGCATTCATCGATATTTATGAATCTTCAGTCTCAGACCAATATGTACCTTACGTGAGGCCTCAGGAAAATGGCTATAAAACAGATGTTAGATGGGCTACATTATTAAATCAAGCCGGAACGGGTTTGAAAATTACTTCTGGCGACATCCGGCAGGGACTTGGATTTAGTGCCCTTCACATGGAGAATGAGCAATTTGACACAACTGACGGACTAGACTATCCCGGAAATAAAAGTAAACACATCAATGATATACACGAGAAAGAGCTTGTGCAATTGAACATTGATTTGGGGCAAAGAGGCCTTGGGGGAGATAACAGTTGGGGAGCCCGGCCTCAGAAGAAATATCAGATGACAGGAGATAAGGTTTACCTCTATAGCTTTGAGCTGAAACCTGTTAAACACAGAATTAATTAATACTAAAACAGGGAATGAAACTTAGGCTTTCTCATATTCTATTTGTACTCTTTTTGTGGATTTCAGCAGGGCAATTATCTAAAGCTCAGGAGTATCATGGCATGTACGTTGCCCGCTTCGATGAGATTTTAGGCGATAATTATAAAGAGACCAAGCTTCTTCGCTATGCAGAAGCCACAGGAACAAATAGTTTGTCCTTTTATGATCTTGATGAAGTGGACCTTAATATTGCTGAGAACCGGCAAAAACTAAGAAAATTCATCAGATTGGCCAGATCAGAGTATCATATAATCCATATCGGAGCTGTTTCTGAATCAATTGAAAATTTCAGGAAAAACCTGCATACTTACAATATTGATACTCACACCAAAGTAGCTGACAGAATTAATGCCTATAATATTGAGTTTGAGTTTTGGAATAAAATCCCATCTAAGAAATACTACTGTTCGAGGTATTTATCACCTTCCGGATTTGAATGCAGCCAGGAAGGAGCTTTTCAATATGTACTTGGTTTCATAAAAGAATTACGCAAATTGGCCAATGAGATTCCGGGCACTGATGTTGAAATTTATGTTGGATGGCTGGATGCTGATCATGCTAAAAAAATCACTCCGCTGGTTGACAGGGTCTATTATGCAGTTTATCGCGAAATGGAAATAGATGGTTCTCTTAACCTTTATCATTACGGCATGCAGCGATCCAGGCTAAAGAGTTTGGCAGCATCAGGGCCAATTGAGATAGTGCCAATTTTTTCAGGCCACAGAGGATCAACAGATCCAAGCCTCCATCTATGGCTAAAATTGGGTAATCGTCCGATAGAAGCCTGGTGGCATTATGCGAAAGCCTTTGAAAGGGATGCCTTCCTCAGAAACAAGAAAAACTTGAATATGGTTGGCTACCAGTGGTTTTTGTATAACACTATGCCAAGTATTTCAGGTATTAATTAGCTTAGACCTATTCTTTATATTTTCCTAAATTTACCAGTTCCATTCAAAAACTCACATATTATGCTAAAAGGAATCTCACCACTCATCAGTCCTGACTTGTTGAACATATTATCCAGAATGGGACATGGGGATGAAATTATCCTGGCTGATGCACATTTTCCAGGGGAAAGTTTTAACCCAACTGTGTTAAGAGCTGATGGACTTAAAATCGCCCCTTTGCTTGAGGGTATTCTTCCATTATTTGAATTGGATTCTTACGATGATCATCCTTTGATCATGATGGCAGCCGTTGAAGGTGATGAGCTCGATCCACTGGTTGAGGAAGGCTATCTAGAAGCCATTCATCAAACAAATCCGGATATTGCTCCAATCGCGAGAATAGATCGATTTGACTTCTATGATCGCACAAAAAATGCATTTGCGGTAGTCATGACAGGTGAAACAGCCAAATACGGCAACATATTATTAAAAAAAGGAGTCACTCCAATCAAATAAGCTGATGCTATGAACAATGACAAAAAAGCACTGGTTCCCAAATCAGTAATTTATGCCTTTATATTAATCACCTCCCTCTTCTTTCTGTGGGGCATAGCCAATGATCTCACTAATCCAATGGTGTCAGCTTTTAAAAAAGTGCTGCGCGATCTGTCAAACTTCGAGGCTGCTTTGGTACAACTGGCATTTTATGGAGGATATGCTACCATGGCTATTCCTGCTGCACTTTTTATCAGAAAATTCTCGTACAAAGCAGGGATCCTTGTCGGACTTGGGCTATATGCAACAGGTGCATTATTGTTTTATCCGGCTGCAGCTAATGAGCAATTCGGATTTTTTCTGGCCTCTTTGTACATTTTAACTTTCGGCCTGGCTTTTCTCGAAACAACTGCCAATCCATATATATTATCGATGGGCCCCAAAGAAACCTCAACCCGACGACTCAACCTGGCCCAATCATTCAATCCAATGGGATCACTGATGGGTATGTTGGTGGCTCAATTATTTGTCATTAAAGCTCTTCAATCCGATAACACTTTTCAGGAGCAGGTATTGAATCCGGCAGGTGAAATTCTTCATGATAAAGGGGATCTGATTTTCGACACACTGCCAATTGCCGAACAAGCTGCTATTCGTACAAACGATCTCAATCTTATCAGCGGGCCATATATCGGCCTGGGAATATTCATACTCATTATCCTGGTAGTTATGGCCGTTTCAAAAATGCCCAAGAAGCATGATGAAACATCCATTCCGGTGGGTAAAACCTTTAAACAACTATTCAAAAATAAGCGTTACCGCGAAGGGGTCATTACCCAGGCCTTTTATGTGGGTGCACAAATTATGTGCTGGACATTCATATTTCAATATGTTGATAATCTCAATGCCGGTCGTCCCGAAAGTCAGCACCTGACGGCCACATGGTACAATATGGCTGCCATGATTGCCTTTCTTTCAGGCAGATGGATAAGCACTCTCTTATTGAAATATTTCAATCCTGCCCGCCTCATGTTCTTCTTTGCTCTTGGCGGCGTTCTAATGACCATGGGAGCAATATTTATACCAGGAATAGCGGGATTATACTGTTTAGTAGGTATCTCAGTTTTCATGTCACTAATGTTCCCAACCATTTATGGCATTGCTCTCAAAGACATGGGTGATGAAGCTAAAATCGGATCGGCCGGACTAGTAATGGCCATTGTTGGAGGCGCCCTCATGCCTCCGTTGCAGGGAAGAATTCTCGACATCGGAGGTGATGGATTCGCGGATGTTCAGTTGTTCGGGTATATTCCGGAGATAAATTTCTCATTCGTCTTACCAATGATTTGCCTGATTGTGGTAGCAATATACAGCTACCGGGCCCTAAAAATTCACCTACCAAATAAAACGTAATCCATAGTCAATAGTCGTTGGTCGTTAGTCGTTAGTCGTTGGTCAATAGTCGTTGGTCCTTAAGCCCTTATTTCCTAAGCCCTGCCTTATATATCTCCAGAATCTCCTTCTCCGTCACTTTGGCTGGTGTAATCTTAATATCTCCTTTTACAATGACTTTCTTAACGAAAGTGCTCAATTCTGATTCCGATATTCCATGATCAGAAAGAGAGCTTGATATTCCCATATCATTAACAAATCCTCTTATCCCCCCAACAGATTTGAAAATTTGATCCAAGGTGGCGATTTTACTTTTCACACTTGAATATTCCCTTAGAAAATCCATAACTGCAGGTAGAAGGATTGCGTTTGCTTTTCCATGTGGAATCCCGTGATAAACAGTCAAGGGATAGGCCATTATATGTAAAAGAATCGTACTGGCATGGGTAATAGCAATTCCTCCCAACATAGAAGCATAAGCCATTGCATCCAGAGCCTCTTCATTTTTTTCCTTCGCCTTTTTAAGATTATCAATCACCTGCCGGATGGATTCCAGGGCTATCATATCATTCATTTCGAATGCCTCGGTTGAGAGGTAAGCCTCTATACTATGGGTCAGTGCATCTAATCCGGTATTAATCAGAACAGACTCCGGAACAGTATCGGTCAGAGCCGGATCCAGAAGCGCCAGGATCGGGAAAATATCCTTATTGCCGTACCCGCATTTGTTTTTCCCTTTGCGATCAGTGAAAACTGCAAATGGTGTGACTTCACTGCCCGTACCCGATGTAGTTGGTACACATATTACTGGCAGCGGCTTAGATGGTAATTCATCCATTTCGATCAGCTCTTTCAAATAGGCATCATTTGTCACCCTCATCGCTATTCCTTTGGCCGCATCCATTGGTGAGCCACCTCCTACCCCGATGATTAGCTGACACTTCATCTGCTCTGCAATTACTGCTCCCTTTTCAATTGTTTCAAAAGAAGGATTCTCCTCAACATCCAGAAACTGGCAAACTTCAAGACCAGATAACTGCTTCTGCACTTCATTTACAGCATTGCTATGCTTGGCAACAGTATGTTCCGAAACAATCATAACACGTTCAAAACCTGAGGACAAATGCCCTCGTAGCTCAGAAATGCGTCCTCTTCCAAATACAATCTCCACCGGAATATTAAAGCTGAAGTTTTTCATGACTCATCTTTTAAATGAATTCCAAATTTACACCAAATCAAACAAATGTAATTTCCCCACTTCAACGAACCCACAAGATCTATTATTGACTCATGGGAGTTCAGTATTGAATATTTCGGGTTATTGCTAAATTTACGCGTAAATAACAAAATCAAATATTATCACGATGAAGAATAGAAAATTCACCTACACCTTTTTTACTATTGCTCTTTTAATCCCGGGCTCATTATTTGCCCAACAATCAGAAGAAGATGCAATAAATTCAATCACCGCATCTGAATTACGGGATCACATTTTCTTCCTGGCATCTGACTATCTCAATGGCAGATATGCTCCTACTGCCGACTATGCTATTGCGGCAAAGTACGTTGAATCCCAATTTGCTGCAGCTGGTCTGGAGCCTGTTGTTGAACAAGAGGATGGTAGTATGAGCTATCTACAGGGAGTTCCTTTCGCAAAAACCGAATACAGTGATGAGCTGAGATGGAGAATTATTAAAGACGGAACAGAAAATGAGCTGACCCACAGAGAGGATTTCAAAGTGATGATGGGAAGCAAACTCAATTACAATAAAGCTGAGATGGTATGGGTTGGATATGGCATCGAAGAACCTGATCATAAATGGAATGACTTTAAGGGTCTCGATGTGAAAGGCAAAATTATGATTTGTATGGGAGGAGCACCTATTAAAAAAGGAAAACCGGTTCTGCCGGAGGATATCCATAAAAAATACATAGGTCAGCAAGGATTCTCAACCAAGATATCCCAAACCCTGTTCCGAAAAGGTGCAGCCGGAATCATCCTTATCGATCTCGATAGTGAAATTGGAGTTGGATATGATCAGATCCCGAGCCAGATATCTAAAGAGAAATATGTTTTTAAAGGTGATGATAATGAATCACAGATGGGTTCATTTCCGTCTATTTACCTGGTAAAATCAAATTTTCTCAACACAATTTTTGCAGACAGTAAAAATAATCCTTTAAAGAATCCAGATAATATTCTGAAGCATTACAAAACCCAGGTGCTTGAAGACACCTATCTTACAGCAGGAATCGAGATCATCTCTGAAGATATCATCCTATCAAATAATGTTATTGGAATGGTAGCTGGCACTGATCCGGAATTGAAAAATGAATACATAGTTGTTGGTGCCCACCTTGACCATGTCAGCCCCCAACAGGGACAGGTGTGTAATGGAGCTGATGATAATGCCAGCGGATCCTCAGGTGTGATGGAAATTGCTGAAGCTGTTGCGATGAATCCTTTTAAGCGCTCAGTGATCTTTATAACCTTTACAGCTGAAGAGATGGGTTTAATCGGATCAAGATTTTTCCTCAATAGTGACTTATTCCCGAAAGAACAAATAAAGTTTAATATCAACATGGATATGATTGGGCGAAGTGATCCGAAAAACGAGGAAAGCCGGGCTCATTACGTGGTCACTCATAAGAAGTATGTGAATGAACTAGAGGCCTTTATTAATGAAATTAACGATGGCGTTACCGACTTTCCTCTTATTATAAATAATGATGAAGATTCTCCGGGTGGCAGTGATCACCAGAGTTTTATAGGCGAAGATATTCCTGCGTTTTTCTTCTTCTCAGGTCTTCATCGTGACCTGCACCGACCCACTGATGACGCTGACAAAATTGACTACCCAAAGGCTGAAAGTATTAGTAAACTGGCTTACCTTATTGCCAGCAAACTAGCTAATATGGAAACGGTTCCCAGTTTCGAAGCTGTCAAGTAATGTAAATCCATTTTGTCTTACACCAAAGACTACGAACCATGCAAATAAAATCACGAGGTTGGAAAATCTGCATAATCATCTTTGTCATTCTCACAATCGTATCTTTCACTCCGCTGATTATCCCTCAGGGAATCTATAAGCCTGAGATTCTGGGCATTCCATATTCTTTGTGGTCAGGTTTCTTTATCACACTGGCCTTAGTGATTCTAACTTTTGCGGGTACAAGAATGCATCCGGGTGGAGAAGAAAAAAAGACTGGCAAATGAAAACCTGGATTTGGATATTAGGATCTTTGTATGTGGGATTGTTGATTTTGGCATCATTAAAATCCTTCAAAAAAGGGCGCTCAGCTGAGGACTTTATGTTTGCCGGATCCAATATCGGACTGTTATTGGGTGTTCTTACTTATGCAGCGGCTTTATTCAGTACTTTCACTTTTCTCGGCATGCCCGATTTCTTTCGGCTGCATGGAATTGGGGCCTGGATTTTTTTGGCCCTATCGGATGGTGTCATGGTCTTTTTCCTCGTGTGGTTTGCTTATCATATCCGTAAAAAGGTTCAAACTATGGGATTCAAAGGAGTTGCCGGCCTGATCGGAAACACCTACGGAAATAAATATGCCGGATATGTGATATTCCTCTCTGCATTTCTTTTTCTGATCCCCTATGTGGGCATACAGATACAGGGTATTGCCATTTTTATGCAGGCTGCCTTCCCAAATTCATTACCAGCATGGGCCTGGGCAGCTCTAATTGTGGCAGTTATGCTGGTGTACAGTGAAATTGGTGGTTTCAAAGCCATTATTTTCAGCGATGCAATACAAGCCCTTCTCCTACTCACAGTCATCTGGATCATTGGTGGAGTATGCCTGAATCATTTTGGCGGAATAAAATCTATGTTTGAAGCTATAAAAGTTGTTGATGAAAAACTACTGTCAACTCCCGGACCAAATGGCTTGCTCACACCGCAATTTTTAATCGCATCCATGATAGCAATTGTGATGATTCCGGTTACTCAACCCCAGTTTACCACACGAATTATTGTGATGAAAAATTTAAAGTCCACTCATTACATGGCTGTAAGTCTGGGCTTTTTTGCTATTCTGGTTATATTACCCACACTTTTTATTGGCATGTATGGTGCCCAACAGTATTCCGAAGCTACAAAAGATGAGTTTTTTGCTAATGCTTTCCTGTATGACCAGTCAGGATTCGTAGCAGCTCTGGCCGTAATAGGATTAATTGCTGCGGGCTTGTCAACTACAAATGCCCAGATATTCGCTTTGGGAAGTGAACTCAGAGGCTTGCTCAAAGGAGATGAGAAAAAGGTGATGCGAATAACCAAAATAGGAATATTTTTCTTTTCAATAATTGCCCTTGCTTTCTCCCTTAAAATCAGTGATCAGATTGTTCTTCTTGCCAGGGTAAGTTTTGCAGGCACAGCTCTTATGGGTCCGATGATTCTTCTGGGAATTCTAAGCAACAAAAAAGTGGGCTTACTGATGATCCCCTTGTCCCTCCTTGCACTTGTTATATTTCTCCTCTCACTGGCAGATGTTATTCCAAATCATTATTTCGGTCTTCGTCTCGACCTGATACTTTTTATTCTCCTTAGCTTCGCCGCATTATTATCCCACTTATTCAGCAATAAGTAGTTAAACAAGCAGCAGATTTAAGCTTAATCTGTTAATAAAATTACATTCTTGTGATTTTTATCACAAAACATTTGGCTGCCAATGGTTTCTGTGTTAATTTTGTAACAGCTTTAACTGGTATCCTTCGGCCAGGTCATAATTTTGGTTTTACCAATATTGATTCGGCCAGTGAATAGGATGGATGCATAATACTTTTTAGTTTGCAAAACTATAGCTAGGCATCCATATTGTACATGCCCATGATGTTGGGCAAACCGGAATGGAAAACCGGTTGTTCCCAGGAGTTTACCTGGCAAATAACACTGTTATCGCATTGAATTGTGCACTGACCACTCAAGGTCTATTGGATTTCAGGAACTGACTTCAACCCTGAATACCTTGCGGAATTTTCAACCAAAAGCAATCATACTGCTTAGACTTCGTCACCATTTTTCATAGATGAACCGAAAGGAACTTGCTCTAATCATCCTTTCCTGGTTCACTGTCGCTTATTGAAACTAATCCATCCGGAGGAGATTCTCAATGGAATTTAAACCTAAAATTGTAGCATTTCTCTGCAACTGGTGTTCATATACCGGTGCAGACCTTGCTGGAACTTCTCGAATGAAATACCAGCCCAATGTACGTGCAATCCGTGTCATGTGTTCAGGACGTATAGAACCAACATTTGTCCTTAAAGCCTTTAAAAATGGTGCAGATGGTGTATTAATCTGTGGTTGCCATCCTGGCGACTGTCATTATCAGGAAGGAAACTTTAGATGTATGAGAAGATTTCAGCTCCTGCAGAATTATATCAGCCAAATGGGGATCAACTCAACCCGATTAAAACTTGAGTGGATCAGCGCCAGTGAGGGTAAACAATTTGCTGAGCTTGTTAATAGTTTCACCGAAACAATCATCGAACTAGGTCCCAGCAAGATAAAAGAGACCGTAGAATTATTAAACTAATCCCCTGCAACAAATTATGACTAAACCAAATTCCAAAATAAATTTAGCTGTTTACTGGGGTGCCGCTTGTGGTGGCTGTTGTGTATCAATACTTGATGTTCATGAACAGCTTTTCGATATTGTAGCAGCTGCCAATCTTGTGTTTTGGCCAATCGCTTTGGATATTAAATATGATGATGTCAGGGCAATGCCTGACGGCCACATCGATGTGACCTTGTTCAATGGTGCAATTCGCAATTCTGAGAACGAAGAAATGGCCACTTTGCTAAGAAAGAAATCAAAACTGCTAGTGGCATATGGAAGTTGCTCTCATATGGGTGGGATTCCTGGCCTTGCAAATTTCAGCAACAAAGAAGAGATCTTTCAACGGGTATATCATGACTCCGAGTCTACCATCAACAAAGATAAAATACGACCTGTGCCAAAGTTTGAGGTTGCTGAAGGCATTCTGGAGCTTCCCGTTTTTTACGATTCAGTTCGATTACTGAAAGAAGTTGTAAATGTGGATTATTTCATGCCCGGTTGTCCACCTCAAACAGAGAGACTGGTTGAAGTATTTATGGCAATTGTTAGCGGTGCAGAATTACCCCCGGCAGGATCAGTTATTGGAGCCGGTGACAAAGCGCAATGCGAAGAATGCGAACGCAAAAAAACTGAAAACAAACAGATCACAAAATTTTATCGTCCCTGGGAAATTGAAGATGATGGAGAAACCTGCTTTCTGGAACAAGGAGTTATCTGTATGGGTCCGGCTACGCGTTCGGGGTGCGGACATCGATGTATCACCGGGAACGGCCAGTGCCGGGGTTGTTATGGTCCATGCTCAGATACAATAGATCCGGGTGCAAAAATGATGTCAGCCATCGCTGGTTTAGTTGATTCCAAAGATCCCGAAGAGATTGAACAAATTCTCAATGACATACCCGACCCAGCCGGAACCTTCTATCGTTTCAGTTTGCCCTCATCAATAATAAGGAGGAGTTTATCATGAAAAGAATTAGCATTGATCCTATAACCCGATTAGAAGGGCATGGTAAAATTGAGATCTTTCTGGATGATGAAGGCGGAGTAGATAATGTGTTCTTTCAAGTACCTGAACTCAGAGGGTTTGAAAAATTTTGTGAAGGACGACCCGTTGAAGAACTTCCATCCATTGTAGCCAAAATTTGTGGAGTATGTCCAGGATGCCACCACATGTCATCTGGAAAAGCTGTTGATGCAGTATTTGGTATCGAACCTCCACCTACCGCTAAGAAGCTCCGTGAGTTATTCTATATGGCTCACTTTGTCCATAGTCATATTGCACATTTTTACGCACTTGCCGCACCTGACTTTGTGGTGGGCCCCACAGCCCCGAAAGCCCAGAGGAATGTGCTTGGAGTGATTGATAAAGTGGGACCAGAAATCGGCACTGCAGTACTAAAGCAAAGACGATTGGCCCAGGAGATACAGGCTCTTTTGGGGGGGCATCAAACCTTTGTGGTGATGAATATCCCAGGAGGAGTAAGAAAAGGTCTTAATAGTTTGGAGAGAGATGACATTGTGGAAAAAGCAAAAGGCTTTATTGATTTTGCACAATTCTCTTTGAAACTATTCGGCGACGTAGTCCTTTCTAACAAGGAATACCTTAATATCATACTAAATGGCCCCTATGCGCTCAATATTCATTCAATGGGCTTAGTTGACATCAACAATAAGGTTACTTTTTATGATGGAAAAGTAAGGGTAGTCGATACTGAAGGAAAGGAGCACTGCAAATATGCTCCTGTGGACTACCGTGATTTTGTTGCAGAGCGTGTAGAACCATGGACATACTTGAAATTTCCATACCTCAAAAAAAAGGGCTGGAAGGGATTCACGGATGGACAGGATTCCGGAGTATATCATGCTACTCCTCTGTCACGACTGAATGCCAGTGATGGAATGGCTACACCTCTTGCACAAATAGAATACGACAGGATGTTTTCCACTTTAGGTGGGAAACCT
Organism: Bacteroidota bacterium; assembly: GCA_018669475.1. Lineage (GTDB taxonomy): Bacteria > Bacteroidota > Bacteroidia > Bacteroidales > UBA12481 > JABHCC01. The sequence continues at coordinate 121,150 of JABHCC010000061.1, forward strand.
GTTCATGCCACTCTGGCCATGCATTGGGCACGTTTGATTGAGTTACTTTATTCAGCAGAGCGCTGTCTCGAGCTGGCAGAAGATCCTGACATTATTGGCAAAGAACTACGAACACCAAGCAATGGCATTGTTGGTGAGGGTGTTGGTATTGTAGAAGCTCAAAGAGGAACCCTCACCCATCATTACTGGACCGATAAGAAAGGATTGGTCACCAAAGCAAATATCATTGTTGGTACAACAAATAATAATGCAGCTATTACCATGTCGATAAAAAAAGCTGCCCAGGGTCTCATCAAAAAAGGTGTTACAGTTACAGATGGAATTCTGAATATGATTGAAATGGCCTTCAGGGCTTATGATCCCTGCTTTTCCTGTGCTACTCATAGTCTTCCCGGGCAAATGCCCATGATAGTGCTTATACGTGATAGCCAAGGTAATGAGATACAACGTATTTCGAGAAAATAATACCGAAACTTTGTCGATTAAATAATTATTTACAGGAGGTTATATGCGAACTGGAATTTTTTTCTGTCAAGTTGAAAGTGATGGTAAAATGAATATAGATGCCATTGCAAAATATGCTGCAAACCTGCCAGGAGTTGAATCGGTACAAGATTATGGCGTAAAGCCAGATTTGACTGCAAAACATTTATCATTACTTATTATTAAAGATAAACTTGAGCGGGTTGTTGTGGCTGGAGATATGCCGGGATTCTACAAGCCTGTTTTTACAAAGGCAATGTATTTATCCGGGGCTAATCCGAATGAAGTTAGACTGGCTTCATTTCAGGAACATGGCGCAATTGGTGACATAGCGCTCGAAAGGGCAAAGGCAACTGTAGCATGCGCCAATCTGGGAGTTCCCTTTTCTCTGGCGGCAGTCCCTGCCGAAGGTCCGGTTTACCCGGGAACCCTGGTAATTGGAGCTGGCATAGCAGGGATTCAAGCTTCATTAGAAATTGCTAATGCAGGCAAGAAGGTATACCTGCTTGAAAGAACAGGTACCATCGGCGGCCATATGGCCATGTTCGACAAAACTTTTCCAACTCTGGACTGTGCTGCATGCATTCTTACTCCAAAAATGGTCTCTGTAGGTCAGCATGATATGATCGAATTGATGACATGCTCTGAGCTAATAGAAGTAACCGGAGATCCAGGTGCATATAAAGTCAAAATTTATCAAACGCCACGGTATATTGATGTTGAAGCTTGCGTTTCATGCGGATTATGTGTGGATGTATGCCCGGTAAAAGTTCACAGTGAATTCGACGTCAATCTGTCAAAACGTAAATCTGTGTATATCCCTTTCCCACAGGCCGTGCCTAATTCCTATCTGATAGATGGTAATAGCTGTAGATTTATCCAATCAGAAGGAGAGAAATGTGGTGTTTGTGTTACAAAATGTCCAAAAGATTGCATCGATCTGAAGGAACAAGGCAAAATTGCGGAAATTGAAATAGGAAATATCATTATTGCCACAGGCTATGAAACACTTGATATCAGCAATATTGAACAATATGGTTATGGAAAATACCCTAATGTTTTAACTGCTCTTGAGTTTGAAAGGTTAACAAATGCATCCGGATCTACAGGTGGGAACATAGTAACTAAAACCCCACGCTTTGATAGAAAAACTCAACAAGAAGAGTGGGTTTTCGAACCAGATGGCATTCCTCCCAAATCTGTTGCTATCATTCATTGTGTTGGTTCACGTAGCCAAAAATACAACTCTTACTGCTCCCGTGTTTGTTGCATGTATTCATTGAAATTCGCTCATCTGATCAAAGAGAAAATCCCAAATGTTGATTGTTTTGAATTTTACATAGATATGAGGGCCTTTGGCAAGGGTTATGAGGAATTTGCAGATAGAATCCGGCAGGAAGGAACTTTTGTTGTTAGAGGACACTCTGCATCTGTGGAAAAAAGAAACGGACAATTGATTGTTACCGGTGAGGATATCATTAATGATCGTCTGGTCGATTTCAATGTTGATATGGTGGTTCTTGCTACTGGTCTTGTCCCCTCCCAAGGCACTAAAAACATAAGTAATATGCTTGGAATACGCCAGGATGTTGATGGTTGGTTCTCAGAATTAGACTATAATGGAAACCCAACGGATACTGAACGAGGAGGAATATTTGTAGCCGGAATGTGTCAGGGACCGAAAGATATCCCTGACACAGTTGCACAAGCATCTGCCGTTGCCGCAGGAGTACTAAAAAGTCTATCCAGTGGAAAAGGTGTCGGACACTTAACCAGTGTTTCATTGAGTAAAATTGAAGCCAGAGCAAAAAAATATCAAACAGTTTAAAGAAAGTATTATGGCTATTAGAGTGAACTTGAGACTGATAGACGAATTGGTGCGCTATGGCGCCGAAGATGTACAATATTGCTACCATTGTGGTGATTGTTCCACTGTCTGTCCTCATGCAGATGCTGTATTCAGATTTCCCCGAAAATCTATGCGGCAATTACAGATGGGGCTGGAACAACGTATCGAAACTACCCTTGAGCCCTGGTTATGTTACTATTGCGGGCAATGTTCAGAACAATGTCCCAGAGAGGCTGATCCTGGTGAAACTATGATGGGACTCCGTCGTTGGCTGATTGCAAGATATGATATCACTGGTATTGCCAGACAGTTTTTCAAGTCGAAAACTGTTGAAATAATTTCGGTGATTGTGGTCGGAATAATAACTGGAGCTTTGCTCTTGTATTATGGTTTCTCCCAGGGGAACCTGAGCATTTATGACGGTGAAGGTGCTTTTTTACCAAGTTCCTTTATACACACCTTTGATTTGATTATAGGTATAATTATGGTTTTCTTCCTTATAGTCAACGCGCTTAATATGGGATACTTAACGATGAGGAAAGGATGCGATTACCCTGTACCATGGTGGATATATATTAAAAAACTACTTGTTCTTCCCTGGCATTTTTTCACTCAGAAAAGATATGCTGAATGTGAGAATAAAAGAGAAACCAAAATATTTATGCCATGGTTCATCCACATGGGGCTGGCTTTTGGTTACATGATAATGCTAATATTGGTTATGGTATTTATTGAAAAGCTTCAATATGGTCCCGAAATTGATTGGTCAGTGCATATTTTTGGATATCTGGCCAGTGTAGGACTAATTATTGGATGCATTTATTTCATCCGAAGTCGATTCCGGAAGCATCACATCCAGTATAAAAAGACACATAGCACTGACTGGGTATTTGTTGTATTACTCCTCATTATCACGGTCACCGGTATTGCTCAGCATATTCTTCACCGTACAGGTATTATTGAATGGGCCAATATCATTTATGTAGTCCATCTGATTTGTGTAGCACCATGGTTTTTAAGAATGCCATTTAGTAAATGGTCTCACCTTGTTTACAGGCCATTGGCAATGTATTTTGCAGCTGTTCGCCGCGAAGCACTGGAACGACAAGAAGAGGGTCTACCATCAATTTCATATTCATATAAATAAAACCAGTTGTTATGAATGATATCAGAATAGGTGTATATGTCTGCTCATGCGGAACCAATATTGCCAAAATGGTAGATGTTGAGCTAGTTAAAACCACTGTCGAAAAGCTTCCCAATGTGGCTATGGTGAGAAATTATAAATACATGTGCTCAAATCCTGGCCAGGAAATGATTATTCAGGACATCAAGGATAATGATCTGAACAGGATTGTTGTAGCTGCCTGTAGCCCTAACATGCATGAAAGAACCTTCAGAGCTGCATTGAGATCGGCCGGACTGAACCAATACTTATTTGAGATGGCAAATATCCGTGAACAATGCAGTTGGGTGCATGAAGATCGTATTGAAGCTACCGAAAAAGCTATTGATCTGATAATTGGATCCGTTAAACGAGTCGCTCTTCATGAAGCTCTTGAGAGCATGGAGGTAGATATGAATCCAAATATATTGGTCATTGGTGGAGGAATAGCCGGATTAACAGCTGCTCTGGAGCTGGCAGAAGCAGGAAACAAAGTTCATCTGGTTGAAAAACAAAATAAACTAGGTGGAAATATAAGCAGGGTTGACCTGACAGCACCCTATCTCTATTCAGCCAGAGACCTGCTAACTGAAAGAATAACAAAAGTAAATGAGAATCCTCTGATTGATCTTCATCTCAACTCAAAAGTGAGCGATCTAAAAGGTTTTCTGGGAAACTTTACTGCAACTATCGATAAACAGAACGGTAAGCCTGGAAAGGAAAGTGCTCAAACTGTAGTTGACATAGGAAATGTTGCGGTTTGTACAGGATATAAAGAATTTGATGCATCACGTATAACACACTATGGCTATGGTAAACTTCCTAATGTGATTACTTCTTTTGAATTAGAAAAAATGATTCGTAATGGTCAGGTTGTAACCAAAGAAGGCAAAATCCCTCAATATGTTGCCATTATACATTGTGTTGGAAGCAGAAATCAGGAGTTTCATGCATACTGCTCCCGGGTTTGTTGTATGACCGCATTGAAGTATGTCCATGAAATAAAATCAATGAATCCCAAAAGCTATGTGTCAGATATTTATATAGATATGCACGCATTCGGAAAAGGGCATGAGGATTTCTACCGACGATCGTCCGAGGTAAAAACTCTTTTCTTAATGTACGAAAAAAGTGACAGGCCAGTAATTCACAGGGCTGAACCCAAAGATGATTGTGAAATGCTGATTGAAGTGAATGAAATACTATCTGGTGAATTGATAGAAATCCCAGCCGATCTGGTTGTCCTGATGGTAGGCATGGAAGCAAGTGATGATTCCAATGAAATAGCGCGCCTGACCAACATAAGCCAGGACAAAGACGGATGGTTCATTGAAAGTCATCCAAAGCTTGAGCCAGTTGCAACTACAACTGATGGAATTTTTATAGCCGGTGCATGTGTGGCACCTAAAGATATACCGGATTCAGTTGCCCAGGCAAGAGCTGCTGCAGCCAGAATTCTATCAAAAGTTTCTAAGGGAAAAATTGAAGTCGATGCCGTTTACTCTGAAGTGAATGAAGAAATCTGCTCGGGATGCCGACTATGCAACAGCCTTTGTCCCTTTAGCGCAATTGAGTTTCTTGAGGAAGAGCAACGCAGTCATATCATCAGTGCTCTATGCAAAGCTTGTGGCGTTTGTGTGGCAGCCTGTCCTTCTTCTGCAATAAATGGCCGTCAATTTACTGATCGTCAACTAATTGCCCAAATCGACGGATTATTCAATCACATGGAAGCTCTTGATGTCTAATAACGCTGTGAACACTAAAAACCGAGACAGGATTGGGGCTTTCAATTGTGAAGCAGATCATTGATAATCACAAAGGCAGGATCTGGGTCAGTAGCGAAAAAGGGATATGGACGAAGTTCACCTTCTTCTTACAAAAAGAACCCATTCCTTCAAGTGATAATACTCAGGCTTGATTATCTTTAATGCATGAAAACTTCGATTAAGCTATTTGGGCTGGGATGCCTGCTGTCAATAATTACCCTGGCCTGCAACAAAACAAGCACAGAAGGCCCATACTTTGGTAATGGAATTCATAATGGCTGGGCCGACCAGCACTCAATAGTGATTTGGACCCGCCTGACTAAAAACCCTGAGATGAATTCTTCGGGACAAGCATTCACCGTACTCAAGCCCCAGGAACGAAACAATCTCCATAAATCAGCTGATAAAGAATTGATCATGGCCGCACAAATTCCTGATAGTCTGAGCCTGGAAGATATGGAAGGTGCCTGTCAGGGAGCATTTGGTGAAGTCAGGCTCATTTATCATCCGGTAGGAGAAGCTGAAAAAACTGAAGAAACGAACTGGCAGGAAGTTGATTCAACTGAAAATTTCACCCGACAATGGAAGCTTGATAATCTCCAGGCTGGTACGAGATATGAGATATGTATATACGCACGAAAGGGCTCTGAATCTGCAATTTGCGATAGTATCAAAGGTGCATTTTTTCTGCCTCCGGATGATAATACGATTGAGGATATTAGTTTCGCTATCGTTACCGGTCATGATTACAACCGAAGAGATGACTCTTTAGGCGGACATAAAATTTACCAATCCATGGGGGCAGATCAGCCTGATTTTTATGTGCATACAGGTGACACTGAATATTATGATAAATTCAATCCCTGGGCCATGACAGAAGAACTGATGCGCTTCAAATGGGATCGCCTTTTTGCCCTGCCATACCAGCGCGATTTTTGGACCCATACTACATCATATTTTATCAAAGATGATCATGATGTGCTCAAAAATGATTGTTATCCAGGCACTCATTATGGCACGGTAAGTTTTGAACGAGGAGTAGATATTTTCGATAAAGAACAATTTCCAAGTAATGAAAAACGATACAAAACTATTCGCTGGGCAAAAGATTTGCAAATATGGATTGTGGAAGGTCGTAATTTCAGATCTGATAATCGCCTGCCGGATGGAGCCGATAAGTCAATTTGGGGTAAAGAGCAAAAAGAATGGCTTTTCAGAACGATCCGGGAATCAGATGCTACATTCAAAATAATTATCTCCCCAACACCCATTCTGGGTCCTGATCGGAAAAATAAAAACGATAATCATGCTAATGAAGGATTTCAATATGAAGGTGATGAAATCAGAGGTTTTATAAAGCAGTATGACAATGTTTTTATTTGCTGCGGTGACAGACACTGGCAATACGTATCACATTTGGCCGACTCCAATCTTTGGGAATTCTCAACAGGTCCTGGTTCAGATAGCCATGCAGGAGGATGGTCACAAAAAGACAAACGCCCCGAACACCGTTATTTACGGGTTGGGGGCGGCTATCTGTTTGGCCAAATTTATCGTGAAAATGAGAAGCCTGTATTAGAATTCCAGCATTGCGATGTTGATGGCAATGTTATGCACACTGAACAATTTGGCTTAGATTAATTATTAATGCCAACTCTAATTCCTGCTGCAAAACCAGGATACATACTCACTACAGTATTACGATTGGTACGTTCAAATACTTTCCAGTCGCGAAATGAAGGATTCATACCACTATTGTCATTTCTTGTATCTGTTACCCAAACATTCCAACTTGGTCCGGCATATGCACTTAGCATTGATGTAAACTGATAGTTGGCTGTTAGATTAGCCCGGTTAAGCATGTTAACATGATTACTCCACCAACGGTCTTCATTGATGTGATAACTTACTACTTCTAAACTAAGATCTAATTTATTGAAAACAGGTATTAAGGTACCAATACCGTATCCCCATCCCCACTTAATCTCATCATCCTGTACGGCAGCACCAACAGAGACAATATTATAGAAGCTTCTCACGCCGGTTTTGAAACTGATCTCTCCATACAAGGTCTCATTTCCACCCAGCTGAATGACCTTATATCCATTTTTAACAAAGCTCATAAATCCTATAGCTACACCCTTTTCAATGGTATCAGCCACATTCACCACACCAACTTGTAAACCATTGACTTTTTTGGCATAATTCACAAACCCGGAAGCCTGAACACCTGTAACTGTACCAAGACTCACGTTAGCAAATCCGGCAAATTGTCCACCCTTGTTTTCTCCAGTACTTACATTAGCAAAGCCAGCAGCCTGCAGACCTGTACGGGTACCTAAACTGGTATTTAAGAATCCGCTGAACTGACCCAGGGTAGTTCCCCATGAGTGGTTGCTGAATCCCGCAGCCTGAATACCTTCAACCTCTTCCAGACACAAGTTGGTAAAACCAGCAACCTGGGTACCATAAACCTTGCGATGGTTATAATTATAAAACCCGGCAGCTTCTATACCTTTTGCTGTTCCGAATGTATTGTTGCAAAATCCGGCAAGCTGAACTCCATGCATATCCCATCTCAAAACATTAGCAAAACCCGACATTTCCAATCCTTCCAGACCACCTGAAAAGCCGGCAAGCATGTTAAATGATAAATGATTAATTGTACTCCATGAGTGTATTCCATTTGTACTAAGTGGAGTAATAAAACTTACTTGTACCATACTTTCATGAGCATCGTCCTGAGCATTGTGCTGAGGTTCATCCTGAGCATTAATTTGCAACAATGATCCGCCAGCAAGCAGCAGTATACATAGGGTAAATAATCTTGATAATTTCATTTTTGTTTGTTTTAATAATTTCGGTTTTTTCTTCTCTCAATAGGATGACATATCAAGAGTAAAATACCCCTATCCGGATAGCAAAAAAAAATGAAAAAAATTGATTATATCCTTACACCTGCAGTAATTCCTACCCATGCCCGTGACCGGGTATTGCCAAGTATTTTGTCATAAAATGGTTTTATAACAGTAAGAGGGAGATCCAGAGATGCTTCAGAATCAAATTCAGTCAGGAGATTAATAGATGGACCAAGCAGTAGACTGAAATTCTTGGCCAACATCACGTTAAATGTTGCTTTAAGCTGATTAAGTGTTCCCACCAAAGCTTCAAAACTATCAGTACGGTTAAGTATTTTTGAATTGGCTTCCAAACTAATTGACAGGCTTCTATTCAGATTAAACTGGGTTCCCAAACCATAACCTGCGTATGCCAACTCTTTTTGAGCACCGGCTGAAAATATATTATAGAATCGATGTGTGCCAGTTTTAAATTCGAGGTTAAGCCAGAATAACTCATTGCTGCTTATCTCTACTTCATGAAATCCCTTTCTGACAAAACTAAAAAAGCCTATCGGAACACCGGAGCTAACTGTATCACTAACATTAAAAACGGATAATTGTAGGCCATCTACTTCTGTAGCATAATTTATAAATCCTGCTATCTGTGTCCCACTATTTCGTCGTGAGGCTACATTGGCAAAGCCAGCTATCTGGAGTCCTTCGACACTCCTGCAGTAGTTGGCAAATCCACTTGCCTGGGCAATCTTAACATCTTTCACAGCAACATTAGTAAACCCTGCAGCCTGTACTCCATCAACATTCTGACTGGTAAAATTTGCAAAACCAGAAGCCTGCAGTCCATACATTGGCCCATGCAAAGTATTAAAGAAACCAGCAAGTTGAGTACCTCTTATAGTATCCAGCGCAACATTTCCAAAACCAGCTGCCTGTGTGCCTACCATTGAACCGGCAGTAACATTGAAAAACCCTGCACCCTGAAATCCACGACTTATTCCACCAACAACATTACCAAAACCAGCTAATTGCACACCTCTCATATCGCCACGAACAATATTCTGGAAACCACCCAGTTCTAATCCATTCACGCCTCCGGAATAACCAGCAAGAATATTAACAGAAAAACGATTAGTAATCAAACCAGTCACAAATCTATTCGTACCGACAAAAGGCAAAAATGAGACCTGAACCAGACGTTCCTCATGTACCTGAACGTTATCAGCCATAACTACAGCCCTCTTGGGAACGAGAGCAGCAACCACGGGTCGCTTATGAATATCTGGTGAAACCTCTGATTTGCCCTTAAAACCAATCATCACATCCGGCAGGGGACTTAAATAAACATTGTGTGACCACTCGTCAACAGGGCGAACAATTATGACAGTATCGAGATAGCCTACCTTACTATAGTTCAGATACTGAACCTTTTCAGTTGCGGGCAGACTCAAAGAATAATATCCTTCCTTGTTCGTAAAAGAATTCTGCCTCAATTCAACTTCATAAATACTAGCCTGGCTAATTTTCTCACCGGTACGTGAATCAATGATGTAACCGCTAATAGTATATGTTCGTTTGCGTTCGTCCCGTGTAGGTTTCTTTGGAGCTATTGATTCGAGGATTATAAGGTGGTTACCAATTACTTTATAGCGATACTCATCGCCAAGCAAATCCACGAGCACTTTGTCAACTGTTTCGTTATTTGCATGGACATTGATAATACTGTCTCCGGGAATTATTTCTGAATTGTATGAAAAAGAGAAACCTGCTGCATCTCCAATCTCAAGCAAGGCATCCTGCAAAGGCATATTTTGAATATCCACATTAACATCAGCCTCAAGATGATTGGTTTGGGCAGATACTTGATTTGCAAGAACACCCCAGATTAAAAAAGAAAAGTATACAAATGAGTATTTGTAATTTTTGAGGTGATCTAATACTCTGATTAGTTGATTATTCATCCCTTGAGCAACCCACTCCCGTAAGTTTATATTGGTCTCCATCTGTGATAAGTTCAAGTTCAAAAGAAGCTGCAATAACCGCCATTATATGATCCATTTTTTCTCCAGTGAAGCTAGCTGACAATAAACAGGCCAAAATGCCTTTATCACTAACTAGAATTTCAAATTCGTAGTATTTTTTCAGGATGACAAATACATCAGCGAGCTCAGTTTCCTGGAAAATCAATTTGCGATCAGCCCAGAAAAGCTCATCGGGCTGCAGATCAGATGATCGATACAATTCCTTATTTGCCTTTGATAGTACTCCCTTTTCACCAGCCTCCAGCAAGAGGGTTTTCACCGCTGCCCCCAGACTATCGGTCAGCACAAGCTCAACTAATCCACTTTCAACCACCACTTCCATATCCTCATTTGGATAAGCTTTTACGTTAAACTCCGTGCCAAGTACACGAACCTGTCCTGTCCCTGCCTTAATAACAAATGGTTTTGCCGTATCAGCTTTGACCGAGAAGAAAGCTTCACCTTTCAACTCGACACTTCTCTCATTCTCAACAAAGGTTTCAGGAAAAGATAAAACAGATTGCTCATTCAATGCAATTGATGATCCATCACTCAAGGTGTCAAATACTACTTCAGCAAAACTTTCAATTTTCAAAGAAGGAAAAATTTCGGTCGTGTTTTTAAACCAGTCCGTATAAATGACAGATAATACGGATATAATTGCAAGAGCGGCTACAGCAACTGACCAGTAAAGAGTTCTGGCTCTTCCGGTCATGGGAGGAAGCACATCCTGAAACTGGATGTCTGAATCCAGGCTTTCATCATTCTGAACCTCATTATCATCCAGCATTAGCTGCTCCATCCTGTTCCATGCCTTATCAACATCCACAGCTACCGGCTGAGGCTCAAGCTGACCTGTTTCATGCCAGGTTTGCTCCAGTTCTCTGAAGGTCTGTTTATTGCTTGCTGAATATCGAATCCAGGCCTCCACTTCCTGGCGGCCTTTCTCCGAGATCTCATCCAGCAAATAGAGTAACAGCAATCGTTTGTCGATATGGATAGGATCGTTCTGCATGAATCTCATAATTAAGACAGTTCAAGCTGTCTTTTCACTACTTTTTTTTTAGTTAATTCAAAAAATCTTTAAAGTCATTAAATAACCCTCTAAATATCAGCAATATAAGAGGCATATAGTCAGATAAATTTTTTCGCATAAATTGAAGAGCCTTATACATCTGATTTTCTACTGTTTTGACAGAAATACCTAATTTATCAGCAATTTCCCGATATTTCAATCCATCATAACGGCTCATAACGAAAACCTTTCGGCGTTCAATTGGGAGCAAATCAATACTCTCTCTTATTTTATTCTCTAATTCGCTTACAATGGAATCATCAACAAACTTCTGTTCAGTTTGCTGAATCTCCTGCTCATTGAAACTCTTATAATCCTCCCGGATGGAGATATGGCTGATTAAGTTGAGACAGGCATTTCTTACCGCCCTGAACAAATATGATTTGACAGAAGATTTAATCACCAGGTTTTCCCTGCCCTTCCAAAGTTTGAACAAAACTTCCTGAACTATGTCTTCGGCCGCATCCAGATCATTCAGGAAGACATTAGCATAGGCGCACAGTTTACTATAATGATCACGAAACAGACTTTCGAATTCTGATTTGCTTCCCAAAACTGCCTGAGCAGATATGTGCAGGGTAGTTTCCACTATTTTTTGCTACGGAACATTAATGCTACAAAAGTATAAAAAATGGAAAGTACTTTATAACTTCACTCCAAAACTAATTCCTTATATTTTGAAATCCTTATTTATCATCCTGTTCAGTCTGATTATTTTCTCCTCTTGTCAGGAGATTCAATTCGATCAGAAAATCCTTGACCAAACAAGTATTAATGCTGAACTCGCCCATGAAGGGTTCAGTCGTTGCAGGAGCTTCATATCTGCCTGGCTGGAATATGCTGATTCAGCAACTGGCCTTATTCCCAGGAATATTCAGTCAAGCAAAGATATCTGGAATGCTCAGGATGCCGCAGCAGACAACTACCCATTTATGGTTTTAAGTACTGCAATAACTGACCCTACCATGTTTCAGGGAAAAATGCTGGATATGCTGCGGATGGAAACTAAACTTACTTCAAGGGTAGGTGCATTACCAGACACCTGGTCTTTTGAAAAACAAGACTTTGCCAACTCTGAGCTAGACATGAATAGTATTCTTTTTGGCTCATCAGAGTATATCAAAGATGGCTTGCTGCCTTTAACTGAATGGTTAGGAGAAAGCCCCTGGTCAAACAGGATGATCAGCATACTTGATGATATGTGGGCCCATGCACAATTCGAAACAGATTATGGTAATATAGTGACTCCTAATGTTGAAGTTCATGGAGAAATGCTGCAAACATTATCCAGAATTTACTGGATGACAGGCCAGAAAAAATACCTCGACTGGGCCATTCGTATTGGTGATTATTATCTCTTGGGAGATCAAAACCCGGCGATAAATAAGGAGAGCCTCAGACTACGCGATCATGGCTGTGAGATAATCTCTGGTTTGTGTGAGCTATATGCTACTCTGAGTGTAGTCAATCCCTCACGGCGAATGATATACAAAGTCCCCATTAATGAGATGCTAAACCGGATTCTTGAAACAGGGAGAAATGAGCATGGTATGTTTTATAATACAGTCAATCCTCAAACAGGAGCAGTTTTGGATCAAAGAATGTCAGACAATTTTGGCTACAACCTGAACGGATTTTATACCGTTTATATGGTTGACGGAGTCGAAAAATACCGTCAAGCTGCTCTCACTGCTCTCGGAACACTTAATAATAACTACAAAAAATATTTGTGGGAGGGCAGCCAGGGGACTGGTAGTGCTGACGGTTATGCTGATGCAATTGAAGGAGCCTTAAATATATATAATCGTGAACCCCTTCCCTCCGCTGCCGAGTGGATTGATAGTGAAATTCAGGAAATGTGGAGTAAACAACAAGAGAGCGGTATAATTGAAGGATGGCATGGAGACGGGAATTTTGCGCGTACAACAATCATGTACTGTTTATGGAAGACACAGGGAATTACACTGGATCCATGGCGTGATGATCTGAAATTCGGAGCCCTGGTCAATAATGATAGCCTTTACATTTCGATTTCTGCATCCAGCAAGTGGGAGGGCAGACTAATTTTTGACACTCCACGTCACAATACTTCCCTCAATATGCCCTTTGACTGGCCAAGAATCAACCAGTTTCCCGAATGGTATGCAGTTAAGAACAAAAAATACTACGTTTTTTGGTCAGATAAGGAAAGCAGACAATACAAGGGGAAAAAATTATCTGAAGGAGTTAATATACAAATCAAACCAGGTAGACAATTGTTTGTCATCACCGAATCCTGACCAAGCTCTTCCCGGCATTTCTTTTCTAAAGTTCAGGTGCAAATACTATAGATTATGTTCTGATATTTGGAATTATTCCCCTTATTGGAATTTGTGGTTTTAAGTGGGGGGTCTTAATGTCCTTATACTCTGCGTGTTCTGTCTTTGGCCTATAACTTGTCTGCTTTTAGGAAACAAAAAAACATAGAGCCATGTTTTACGGAAATAAATATTTTCAAAACAAGATACTAATTGCACTAGCAGGGGTAGTAATTCTCATATCATCGTGTGAAACCGATGATTTCTATTCAAGCATTGAAAATAGCAATCCTGGCAATCGTTTGATTGTGAACAATAACATTTCAGAATTAAATCAAAGAATCACTCGTTTTGATGACTATTATCTGGAATACAATAATGTTGATTCAAAAACCAAAACTTCCGGAGGAAGTGAAAACTGGGATGATTATATTTTGGTATTGCGAGCTGAGGTTGCTCCTGGGAATATAATGGGCATACCTTGCAGGCAACTGACGTCAGAATAATCGATGACCATGTTTTTGTTAGTTATGCAACTATTGGAGATTCTTATTTAGGTGGTGTTGAGATTTTTAATGTTAGCGATACAGAACATCCCGAATTAATCTCTCAATTATTATTTACTGATACTGATGTTTTCTCATTGGATGTTAATGGTAATAAAGTCTATCTGGCCGCGGCTCGGGAGAACTTTGAATATTACAATTTACAAAGTCCTGCTATTGTAGAATCTGTTGAATATACTGACTTCCAGCTAACCACGAACACTAAACATGCAGATTTACCAGGCTTTGTCGGAAAATCAGTGTTGAGTCATGGCCTAAACATATATACAACCTCGGCAGATAATGGAGGATTATCAGTGCTATATGCTTCGAATCTTGAAACTGTAGGGTTTTCAAGTTTCGAAGAATCAAGAGATGTTGAAATTTACAATAATGCAATCTATTTACTTAACGGTGAGCCTGGCAATCTTGTTGAAATCGAGCCCGACAATCTAATAATACAGCACCAGACTGCTCTCGATGGTGCCCGCACACCTGACTCAAAGTCTACTTTCGAAATCCATGACAACAAGTTGTTTGTATCACTTGGCGAAGAAGGAGTGAAAATAATGAATCTCGATAATGAAGAGATAATCGAAAGTTTGAGTCGCCCTGAAATCCCTGAAGATGCGAATCCATCTGACTATGTAAGTAATGCACTTTCTGTTGACGGAGACTACATATTCATTGCCAATGGTGCTGCAGGTTTATATTTGGCTCATTACACCCCAGAGGACGGGTTATCATTAATTGGTAGTGTTGGCTTTCAATCATCAACCAACTATGTCCAAGCCAAAGACAATATTATTTTCGTTGCCACTGGAAATGGAGGACTCAAAATTCTTGAAATGGTAGAATACAATCCTGATGAAGGAAACTTTCTAACACTCAGCGACTATGACGAGGATGGTGTTCCTGTCAACTCTGAAGGAGTACAGGATCTTCCAGGCAGTTTGTTTGATGATCTTGATCGGGCACTACCAGAAAACAGATCTGCTCTTAAAGATCATCCGGAATATTTTAGTGCTGTTCCAACAAGTGTTGAATTATCGAAAGAGGCTGATATCTATGTTACCTTCCTTAGTGAAGGAGCTAGTTGGACAAATACATTAGGTTACTACTTGTACAACGCCGACAATCCTCCCGAATCACCAGAAGATATTGAACAACTTACCGTAATTTTCCCTAATACTTCAGAACCCTTTAGCGGTGGTAATCTGGAACCAGGAACAACAGTGCATCTGGGAAAAATCAAACCGAATCAGGTAGTAGGATTCTTCCAGGTAGCTCGTGGATGGAGTCAGAAATTGACTAAAGGCCTTTACACTCACTACAGCGATTATGAGACAGGCTCCCCACAACATAGTGTATTGCTCCATGACCAGAAAAGAAACTCTTTGATTATAGCTTTCGAAGACATTAAATTGCCATATGGCGACAAAGATTTTAACGATGTTATTGTCAAGGTTTTCAGTTATCCTGAAGACGCCCTTAAAACTGATGCCTTACCCAAAATAAATTAGACAAAATTAATATTACATAAAGCTAAATTTGTTTCCCCCTGTCAGGTGATCCGTTGCCGGCAGGGGATTTTTGGTATACTAAAATGTACCGAAAATGGCATCAATATCAGTATTGCAAAACACACTTGAATAAACAAAAAAACCAATTCGGTTTGTGTTTAGCTTTCTTTCAAGATGAAGGATAGGAAATCCAGTTTTTACACCCAAATATTCTGCTGTAGCTGTATCTGCACCTATTGCCCGGATTCTTTGCTCACCTCCGCGGATTTCTATACTGTAAAACTGTCGCAGAATATCAAACAATGAAGCATTTTCAAACTTTCTCGACTTAAATCTTGGCAGATTCATATTTGGGATGTAATTCACATCATAAAATATTGATCTTCCCTCTAGCTTTCGCAAACGCTGAAGAAGAATACATCCCATTTCTTTCTCTACTTCATTCAAAGGATAAATAAAAGGATCAGGCCATTGCTGAATTTCTGCCTTTGATAAAACAACAGTTTCCAACTCCTTATTTCGTAATGCTGATGTAGTACCTGAAACAGATAATATCCCTATCCCTCCGGGCGGATTCTGAACCACACTTCCCTTACCCTGCTTTTTAATTATATACCCATCATAAGCCAAACTGACTAAAGCCTGTCTTACAGTTGGCCGAGTCAAATCATACAGACGACACAACTCATTCTCCGAAGGCAATAAATCCCCCTCATGATACATCCCATCTTCAATGTGCTTCCTGAGAATCTCGTATAACTTCTTATGTTGTGGAACTTTTTTCATGTTTTACTTGTATAGACAAGTTGAATGTCTTATCTTTGCAAAGATATATATTTTAGGCTGATTTTCAAATGTTTCTGCATTTCTTTTCTTAGTATTAGAGCTACTTGTATTTACATGTCAATCGAATAATCGACCTTACAACACATTAACTATATGGCAACTCCGGTAATACTTCCCCGTCAGGGACAATCTGTTGAATCTTGCATAATCACTGAACTACTCGTTAAAAAAGGTGATTCTATAAAAAGTGGTGATGTGCTGTTTAAATATGAAACAGACAAAGCTGCTTTCGAACTGGAAGCAGAACAAGATGGATGCATTATTGAGATTCTGGTAGAAGAAGGAGACGAAGTTCCAGTACTAGCAACAATACTAGCCATAGGAAACCCAGGAGAAAAATACGTCCCGGAAGACCAAAAACCAAAGACCAAGGACCAAAGACCAGCGACCAAGGACCAAAGACCAGCGACCAAGGACTCAGGACCCCGGACAACGGGCCCCGGACCCCGGACCACAGACCACGGACCAAGGACCACGGACCCCGGACCCCGGACCCCGGACCACGGACCCCGCCCCCCGATCTCTCCCAGAGCAAAAAACCTGGCGCTAAAGATTGGTGTTCCGTTCAGTCGTATTTCAGGTAGCGGTCCTGATGGACGAATCATAGAAAGAGACATAGAAGCCTATGCCAAAGATGGTGGCCGTTTGACTTCTCTGGCCAGTGCAAAAAGTACTCAAACTGAGCTATTGCCTGGACCGTCAGGCAATGGTCTGGGTGGTAGAATATTAGATACTGATCTTGGAGCAGGAACAATTGGAACAGGCAGTGACTCTTCAATCTCCAAAATATCTAACATCCGGAAAATCATTGCCCAGAACATGCACGCCTCACTGCAAAACAGTGCCCAATTAACTCATCATATGAGTGCCGATGCCCGGGCTATTCTTGGTATCCGGAAGGTGGTGAAACAGAAATTGGAAACAGAAGGAGGAGAAAACATCACCCTGAATGACCTGGTCTGCTATTCAGTTATTAAGGCTCTCAAAAACATGCCTGAGATCAACAGTCACTTTTTAGGTGATTCAATTAAAACATTTAATAAAGTTCATCTGGGAATAGCTGTTGATACCGACCGCGGACTAATGGTACCAGCCCTGCGGAATGCTGATGACATGACTATAGATCAACTGTCAAAAGAACTAAAAAATTTAGCTAATAGCTGTAAAAATGGTAATGTTGATCCTGATCTGCTAACTCCAACGGCCGCAAGTTTTACGGTATCGAACCTGGGTGCCTTCGGTGTGGAAATGTTTACCCCGGTAATTAATCTTCCTCAATCAGGAATTCTCGGTGTGAATACAATAATTCAACGTCCGGGTGATGCAGGAAATGGTATTATTGGATTTATCCCTTATATCGGACTCTCACTCACATATGATCACCGGGTTATTGATGGAGCTCCGGCATCAGCTTTCCTCCGGGAGATAAAAACACAAATAGAAAATCTCACTATCAACTAACACAAAGGATATTATGTACGACCTGGCAATCATAGGAGCCGGTTCAGCTGGCTATGTCGCTGCTGAGCAGGCAGGCAAGGAAGGCCTCAAAGTAGTTCTCTTTGATAAACGTAATCTTGGGGGAGTATGTCTGAATGAAGGCTGCATCCCTACAAAAACACTTCTCTATTCAGCAAAGTTATATGAGAACGCCATTAATGGAAAGAAATATGGAGTAGGCTCTGCAGATGTCAGCTTCGACTTTTCTGCAATTATGGCCAGGAAAAATAAGATAATCAGGAAGCTTGTAGGTGGAGTTAGCGCAAAAATGAAGCACGCCAAAGTAGAGCTAATTGAAGCGGAGGCCACAATTAGTGAACGTAACAAAGATCATTTTGTAATAACTGCGAACAATACCAGCTATCAATGCAAGAATGTCCTTTTGGCAACAGGTGCTGAGGCAATTGTCCCACCTATCACAGGGCTTAAACCTGATGAGGCCATGACAAGCAGAGAGATCTTGCAAATCAAGGAATTACCAGAAAGTCTAAATATAATAGGAGCCGGAGTTATCGGACTTGAGTTTGCAAGCTTTTTTAATAGCCTGGGAACAACTGTTAATGTTTTCGAGATGCTCCCTGAAATACTCCCTGAAACCGACATAGAATTAGCCCGAATGCTAAGAGCAGATCTAAGCAAAAAAGGAATAATCTTTCATACATCAACTACAGTAACCGAAATTCAGGGCAAAAAACTGATATATGAAAACACCGAAGGCAAAGGGGAAATTGAGGCTGAAAAACTCTTGCTTAGTGTTGGCAGGAAAGCAAATTTATCTGGCCTTGGGCTGGAGGAACTTGGAGTTGAGATGACTCGAGTGGGTATTAAAATAGACCAAAATTGCAGAACCAACATTCCAAATATTTACGCAGCGGGAGACATCACCGGATTCTCTCAGCTTGCCCACACTGCCAGCCGTGAAGGAAGCGTTGCCGTTAATCATATCCTTGGTAAAAGTGATACGATGAGATACAGTGCAGTTCCTTCAGTGGTTTACACTAATCCTGAAATTGCTAGTGTCGGACTAAGAGAATCTGATGCTAAAGACAAAGGAATTGCCTGCAAAACTTTAAAACTACCGATGGCTTATGCCGGCCGTTTTGTTGTTGAGAATGAAGGCAGGAATGGCATGGCTAAAATCGTCGTTGGAGAGAAATATGGCGAAGTATTAGGAGTACATCTCTATGGTAATCCCAGCTCTGAAATAATTCATTCTGCCTGCATAGCAATAGAAATGCAGATGCGTGTGAGTGATCTGCAAGAGATCATTTTTCCGCATCCTACTGTATCTGAAATAATTCATGAAGTTGCTTTTGAAGCAAAATTAAACTGTAAAATATGCCTAAGTGTCAATTAATTGATCCTAAAGAATCGAGAAAATCAGGAGAAATTACTTTTAAGCCAATTCCTGTAAATCAGTATAATAAATCACTGAAAGAAGAGCGCTCCGTTTATTCAGATAATGATCTACTCCGGATATATCGCGATATGCAGATAATCCGGGAGTTTGAAACAATGCTCAACCGTATCAAAACTACCGGGGAATATCAGGGAATTCCTTACAATCATCCCGGCCCGGCTCACTTGTCAATCGGACAAGAAGCATCTGCGGTTGGAATGGCTTATCATCTTACCATCGATGACCTGATTTTCGGATCACATCGAAGTCATGGTGAAATTCTTGCCAAAGGTCTGTCAGCAATCCATCAGTTGTCTGATACTGATCTAATGGATATTATGGAAACATTTTTTAATGGCCGCATTCTGAAAATAATTGAAAAAGGGCACAAAGGAGATGTTAAAAGCCTGGCTATCAGATTTCTGTTGTATGGTACTTTAGCTGAAATTTTCGCTCGGGAAACTGGTTTCAACAAAGGCCTGGGAGGATCGATGCATGCCTTCTTCACTCCTTTCGGAGTTTATCCAAACAACGCCATTGTAGGTGGATCTGGTGATATTGCAGTTGGAGCAGCATTATATAAGAGAGTTAATCAGAAGAAAGGTATTGTAATCGCAAATATTGGTGATGCATCGGCTGCTTGCGGTCCGGTTTGGGAAGGGATATCCTTTGCCACTATGGACCAGTATAAGCAGTTATGGGAAGGTGCCTATAAAGGTGGTTTACCAATCATCTTTAATTTCATGAATAACCAATATGGCATGGGCGGACAAACGCGTGGAGAAACCATGGGTTATGATATGCTTGCCAGATTGGGTGCAGGAGTTAATCCTGAGCAAATGCATGCAGAAAGAATTGATGGCTATAATCCATTGGCTGTTATTGATGGTTTCAAACGAAAAAAAGCATTGCTCGAAGACAAGAATGGTCCTGTATTGCTTGACACACTAACCTACCGGATAAGCGGGCATTCACCATCTGATGCTTCTTCATATCGTTCAAAGGAGGAGATGGAGGCCTGGCAACAAGCTGACTCAATACTGAGTTTTGGAACTGAACTTATTTCCAATGGTATTGCTAAGCAAACTGATCTGGAAGAGTTAAAAAATCAGATAACAGAGAATACCAAGGAGATAATGCATCTGGCAATTGACCCGAAGGTATCTCCGCATATGGATCTGATTGCTCAGCCAGAGCTCATCGGAAGCATGATGTTTTCAAATGAACCTGCTGACAAAATGGAAGACAGCGAACCGATAACTCTTCACCCAATGGAAGAAAACCCAAGGGTGCAACAAATTGCAAGAAAAGAAAGATTCGGACTTGATGAGAATGGTAAAGCATTCTCAAAGATTAAGACTTATCAATTACGTGACGGACTGTTCGAGGCCATCGTTGACCGATTCTATAAAGATCCTACACTGGTAGCCTATGGTGAGGAAAACCGGGATTGGGGTGGAGCCTTTGCTGTATATCGCGGCCTTACTGAAGCCCTTCCATATCAGCGTCTTTTTAATTCACCCATTGCTGAAGGTGCAATTGTTGGTACAGCAATTGGATACGGCATGGCTGGTGGACGGGTAATTGCTGAAATCATGTATTGTGATTTCCTTGGCCGTTCGGGTGATGAAGTATTTAACCAGCTTCCTAAATGGCAGGCTATGAGCGGAAATCTCATCAAGATGCCTGTAGTAATTCGCGTTTCAGTTGGATCAAAATATGGAGCTCAGCACTCACAGGACTGGTCATCTCTTGTTGCACATATTCCAGGACTAAAAGTCGTTTTCCCAGCGACCCCTTACGATGCAAAAGGTTTGATGAACTCAGCCCTGCAAGGAACTGATCCTGTAATCTTCTTTGAAAGTCAACGTATCTACGACATTGGAGAATTATTTCATGAAGGTGGTGTCCCCGAAGAATATTATGAGATTGAACTTGGTGAACCGGATGTAAAAAGAGAAGGCACTGACCTGACTATATTGAGCATTGGAGCAACACTGTACAATGCCATCAAAGCAGCCGATATGTTGGAAGAAAAACATGGAATTTCAACGGAGATTATTGATGCACGTAGCCTGGTACCATTCAATTATGATAAAGTTATTGAATCAGTAAAAAAGACAGGCAAAATTCTTTTAACCAGTGATGCTTCAAGCAGGGGCTCATTTTTAAAAGAAATGGCTCAAACAATAACCGAGTTAGCTTTTGATGAGCTCGATGCTCCACCTGTTGTCGTGGGCTCAAGAAACTGGATTATTCCGGCCCATGAGCTGGAAGATTATCTATTCCCTCAACCAGAGTGGATGCTGGATGCAATTCATGAACGAATCATTCCACTGAAAGAGCACCGGGTTTCAACTAACTTTACTACTGCTGACCAATTACGAAAAAACAGAGAAGGAGTTTAAGCATGAAAATAAATACTCACATCCATACGCCCTACTCCTTCAGTGCTTTTGAATCTATCAGACAAGCTTTCGAGTTGGCCCGTCAGGAAGGTATTGAGGTCCTGGGAATAAATGATTTCTTCGTCACCGATGGCTATGATGAATTCAATCAACTGGCTCAGGAATTTAGAATCTATCCGCTCTTTAACGTTGAGTTCATTGGCTTACTCAAGGAAGAGCAGGAAGCCGGAATCAGGGTCAATGATCCTGGTAATCCGGGACGAACATATTTCTGCGGAAAAGCGTTGAAATTTCCTGCTTATCTGTCTGCCGGTAACCAAAAAAAAATGGATGAAGTTATTCTGGAGAGTCAGAAGCAAACTAAGGAAATGATTCTTCGTCTGGCTGATTGCCTAACTGAAGCAGGGGCACCATTTCTGCTTTCATTTGAAGAAATCAAGGCAAAATATGCCAAAGAACTTGTTCGTGAAAGACACATTGCTAAAGCTCTTAGAGTTGCAATCAATGATCATTTTTCTACAGAGTCAGAAACGAGTAGTTTTCTTACTCGTTTATACTCAGGAAAAGAGCCTACAGTTGATCTTTCTGATAACTCTGCTTTTGAAGGTGAGCTACGTAGTCGCCTTCTTAAAGCCGGAGGCAAAGCATTTGTACCTGAAGAAGCGAGTTCTTTCCTGCCCATCCCTGAATTGATGGATATAATCATTGATGCAGGTGGCATCCCATGTTATCCGGTATTATTAGATGACAAAAATGGAAATTACACCGAATTTGAAGGAGACAAAGAGACATTGTGGAAACGTCTGACTGAATTGGGAGTAGGTGCCGTTGAGCTCATTCCAGGCAGAAATAATATCGAACACCTGAGTAGTTTTGTCCGCTTTTTCCATGAGAAAGGTTTTCTGGTCACATTTGGCACTGAACACAATACACCTGAAATGACACCACTAACAGTACGTGCTGTTGGGAGTACCGACCTGGATAGCTTCCTCAAAGACGTAAGCAATGATAACACATGCGTTCTGGTTGCCCATCAGAACCTTCTCAAAAATGGCAAAGAAGGCTATCTTGATCCTTCAGGCCGCTGCAAAACAGAACAAAAGGCTAAATTTGTGCTACTGGGTGAGAGTATTCTTGAACAATATTTTCAGAAAAACGCAATGTAATATACTGAGCAATGAAGAAAGAATTGGAACAATTGTTAGCCTTATCGCTAAAACTAGGCAATGATGTCAGTCAGATTCAGGCAGCAGGAGGAAATACCTCTTTCAAAGATGACAAGTTCGTCTGGGTAAAAGCCAGTGGCTTTGAGCTGAAGCATGCAAGTAAGGATAGTTTTGTTCAATGCTACCGAGACAAACTTGAAAGCAAGCTGAGAAAGACATACAACTCCAATCCTGATATAAGTTTTGAGGAAGCCAAAGTTGATCTTCTTGCCAGCATGGTAGATAACAATTCGCCTTTGCAGCCATCAGTTGAAACATCCTTGCACGTATCCTTACAATATCCTTTTGTGGCTCACACCCACCCCACTTTAGTAAATGCCTTGACCTGTAGCCCAAAAGGGAAGGAAATCGTTAAAGAACTCTTTAGTGATACTGCTGTTTTTGTAGACTATAATTATCCCGGCTATGCACTATTCACAAGGATAAATGAAGAATTGGATCGTTTTCGAAAAGAAAATAACAAAGATCCACAGATCATCTTTCTTCAAAACCATGGCATTGTTGTAAGCGGGAATAGCCCATCTGAGATAGATGCACTTTTTGATCTTATCTTTTCAAAAATCCGTCTCTTAATCAAGGATGAATTAACAATTAAGGAAGAAAGCGTCCCAAATGAAGTAATAGCTGCCCTGCCAGCTCTTAGGATGCTACTTTCAATAAATCCACTTAACAAGGAAAACAACACCACACCTTCTCCTCCAATTCTCAAAATTCGTTCCACTTCTCTAACTCAATACTTTTCTGAGGATCTTTCCAAATTCGAGAAAATTGCCAAACCATTCTGTTTCGACCATGTCAAATACAATGGTGGATCCTTCCTTTATGTTGATGCTAATCAAGATTTCAGCAAGCTGATTCCGGAATTTGAAAATGCACTTGCAAGGTTCAGGAAAACAGAAGGAAGAAATCCGAATATTGCCATAGTCAAAGGACTGGGTTTGATAGCATTTGGTGATAACAATAAAAGTGCCGAAACCAGGCTTGAACTTTTCGAAGACCAGATGAAAATTAGTTTCTATTCTGATAATTTCGGAGGACCTGTCTTTCTTGCTGATGATCAGATCAGGCTTATAGACGGGAGGCTCGGGAGTGTCGGGAATCGGGACAAGCGGGATTTGGTTCTTGATCGTATTGCTGTTGTTACGGGAGCAGCTCAGGGTTTTGGCGAGGGGATTGCCAGAGATCTCTTTAGTAGAGGAGCTAATCTGGTTATCGCCGATCTTAATGAAACTGCCAGCATGAAATTGGTAAACGAACTTATGCATCCGGCAGGAAATAATAAAGCTATTTTTATAAAAACAGACGTTTCTGATTCTGATTCTGTTGAAAACCTGATCAATGAGACGATCAAAGAATTTGGCGGACTTGATCTTTTTATAAGCAATGCAGGGGTTCTGTTTGCCGGAGGTCTTGATGAAATGGATCCTGAGACTTTTGATTTTGTAACCAGGGTGAATTACAAGGGATATTTCCTGTGCGCCAAACATGCTTCTGCCGTTATGAAGTTGCAGGCGAAATACCAGCCGGAACACTTCACTGATATCATCCAGATAAATTCAAAATCGGGACTAAAAGGAAGCAATAAAAACTTTGCATATGCTGGTGGCAAATTTGGCGGCATAGGCTTAACCCAGTCTTTTGCAATAGAATTAATGCCCTACCGGATAAAAGTAAATTCTGTTTGTCCGGGTAATTTATTCGACGGCCCACTCTGGTCTGACCCTGAAAACGGACTCTTTGTTCAGTACCTGCGGGCCGGAAAAGTACCGGGAGCCAAAACAATTGCCGATGTAAAAAGGTTCTATGAAGCACAGGTACCGGCGAACAGAGGCTGTACTGTAAATGATGTGATGAAGGCCATATATTATATCATTGATCAGGAATACGAAACGGGGCAGGCTGTTCCTGTTACCGGCGGACAAAATATGTTAAATTAAGGCTTTGAATAGAGCCCCGTAGCCACAAATGACTAAAAACTTCTTTAAATGAAAACTTCTGCTGTTCGATTATATGGAAAAAATGACCTGCGTATGGAGGTCTTTGAATTACCAGCTATAAATGATGACGAGATATTAGCTAAGGTTGTTTCAGACAGCATTTGTATGTCATCTTACAAAGCAACTAAGCAGGGGGCTGATCACAAAAGAGTGCCTGATAATGTACATGAAAATCCGATTATAATCGGGCATGAATTTTCTGGTGAAATTCTGGAGGTAGGCTCAAAATGGCAGCATAAATTTAATAACGGAGACAAATTTTCCATTCAGCCTGCTCTAAATTATAAAGGTAGTCTGGATGCACCAGGATATTCTTTTCAATACATTGGAGGCAATGCAAGCCATATCATCATTCCAAATGAGGTAATGGAGGTGGATTGTTTGCTCTCTTACAATGGAGAGGGCTTTTTTCCGGCTTCCCTGTCTGAGCCAATGTCCTGTATCGTTGGTGCTTTTCATGCAAGTTACCACATAAAGAATGGCACCTATATTCACGAAATGGGTATCAAAGAAGGAGGCAATCTGGCCATTCTTGCCGGAGCTGGCCCTATGGGACTTGGTGCCATCGATTATGCTCTTCACTGCGACCGTAAACCGGGCATACTTGTTGTTACCGATATAGATGATGACAAGCTCAGCAGAGCTGAAAGCCTTTTTTCAGCTCAGAAAGCATCTGCACAAGGAGTTAAACTGGTGTATCTGAACACTGCCAAATCAAAGGACCCGAAGGCAGATCTTCTTTCCCTGACGGAAGGAAATGGTTTCGATGATGTCTTTGTTTTCGCGCCAGTAAAACCTGTGATAGAACAGGCAGATAGCATACTGGCTAAAGATGGCTGCTTAAATTTCTTCGCTGGTCCTACCGATCCCGAATTCAAAGCTGAATTAAATTTCTATAACGTTCATTATGCCTTTACTCATATTGTCGGAACCAGTGGTGGAAACACGGATGACATGCGTAAATCCCTGGAGCTCATGTCGGCAGAAGTAATCAATCCGGCCGTTATGATTACACATGTAGGGGGTTTAGACGCCGTTGTAAATACCACAAAAAACCTGCCCAATATACCTGGTGGGAAAAAGCTGATTTACACAAATATTTCATTACCACTTTTTGCCCTCACTGATTTGCCAGAGCTAGCCAAAACTGACCCATTCTATAAAGGATTGCTTGACATTGTAGCAAAAAATGCCTTCATATGGAATCTGGAAGCTGAGAATTATATTCTTGAACATGGTACAGCTATATAGCGCCTGTACGATAACCTACTATTAATCGATTTACAGTGGGGGTTCGCCAAGAAGCTATTGAATCCGCAAAGAGAATTGACCAGGATTTAACAGCATGTTCAGAAATATGGAAATATTGAACAACTATGTCTAAGCAAAATTTGATATATGAGTCTCCTGTCAGTAGCTACCGCTATTTACCCTGTCTTCGGAATTAAAAATCCGGCCAGTTCCCGAGCCTTGGTATAGGTTTTGGCTTCATCAACAAAAATAATTCGATGGATTTTCATATACTCGTTTGCCAAGACTTAGCCAGAAATTATACTATCTTCGATTTCAATTGAACCTATACGACTACACTCAATGATCAAGATAAGTATTTCAATTACCCTCTTCTGTTACGTATTACTATTTACTCCACTTCAAGGTCAGGAGCAAATTTGGACGACAACTGAGGGACAAGGAGGCGTGCTGTTAGAAAAATTTGAAGTCCTTAAAAGGAAGAAACATGTTAAGCACGGACAGTATGAACGCTATTACCGTGCCGGCCAAACCAATATAGTGGCAAATTTCACCCAGGGTAAGCTTGATGGAAAATGGTCATCGCTGCACTGGAACGGGAAAGTAGCTGTAAAAGGAACTTATCGGAGCGGGGATCAAACAGGGATCTGGCAGTATTTTGATACTGACGGAACAGAAAGGGTCATGGCTAATTTCTATGAGGATAGTATTCTCTGGACATATTATGGCCCCAAGCATGATTCCATAAGATTTGTAACTATCGATGGTGAATTGCATGCTAATTGGGAATATTTCAACGAGGAGTTAAGGATTGTCGATCCGGAGTCTGATTCAATTTATCCTGTACCACAAATTGATCCGGTTTTTATCATGACCCGTTATTCGGCCAAACAGCGAATTATTGGTCCGGTTCCAAACGAACCTGCATTTGCGATTGGCATCGATGCTTTTAATCGCTATCTGAAAGATTATGTAAACTTGCCCAGATCTCTGTTCCCATCCGGTCGTAGCGGTGAGGGAATCAAAAAGACCTGTTATATCCAACTCACCCTGAATCAAATAGGAGATATGGAGAAGCTTAATATTATCCGATCCTTCTCCAAACAACTTGACAAGGAATTAAAGCGAGTGATTGAAGAAATGCCCTTATGGTTCCCGGCTCTGGATAATGGTAGGCCAGTGAAAACCATATTGACAATTCCATACACTTTTCAGGCTACCATTATGTAAAATATAACTCTGGATATTTGCTGAGAAAAGCAGATAGCTTAGCAAATATCTTCTCGACCCCTCCTGATATTTCTGATTCAATATTAAGTGGCAGAACCGGGTCGTGAAGAGATAACCTTAGCAAAAACCAGCCACTACCGTTTTCCTTGTTGCATGACACCCTGATTCCTTCATGATTAGGAACAGTAAGGGACCAACCCGGAGTTTTTTCAGCCAGCAACTTCAAGTCTGCAATAACTTTTTCGCCTAAAATCCTGAAATCATCTGTCTGAATATTAATTCGATACTCTTTTGACTCTGCCGCCTCTTCTAATTTATCCAACAAGCTACCAATGGTCCTGCCGGATGTCATCCTCAGCTGGGCAAACTTTACCAGAATCTTTGCGATCAAAAAAGCACCATCATCGAGAAAATAATTCTCCTTCAAAGCCGCATGTCCGGAGGTCTCAATCGCCAGCCACGAAGGTTTTCCTATATCATTCAGTCTGATAGCCTCGTTGATTACATTCTTGTATCCTCTTTTAAACCGGTGATGATTCCCTTTTAAATCCTGCCGGATAAAAGTGTTAAGTCCATCAGATGTAATTGAATCAGTAACCACCCATGATCCCGGATGTTCCTCAAGAATTATAGCCGAAATCAGGCCGATCAATCTATTTCGATTTATTTCTGATCCGGTAGCATCAACAATGGCTGCACGGTCAACATCCGTATCAAAAATAATTCCCAGATCAGCTTTCTCCTCCATAACCCTGTCCCTAACAGCCTTCATTGCAACAGAATCCTCAGGATTAGGTGAATGATTAGGAAAGTGCCCATCTGGTTCCAGAAACTGGCTTCCTGAAATATCAGCACCAAGCGGCTCCAGTATCCGGGAGGCAAAAAAACCACCTGCCCCATTCCCGGCATCCACGACAATCTTCTGACCAGCTAAAGGATGATTATAATCAATCTGATTATTTACATTACGACGAATAAAATCAACTAAATAATCTGAATACCTACCCATAAAATCAATCTCTTCACACTCCCCGACTCCCGCCTGTCCCGATGAAATCGGGAATTCCCGACTCCCGCCTGTCCCGATTCCCGATAAGATATCCCAGATATCTGCCTTATTCAATCCTCCATTTTTAGTGAAAAACTTCATTCCGTTTCGGTTGTATGGCAGATGGCTTGCTGTTAACATAATAGCACCATCACAATGAGTGGTATCATCAATAGTCGACATAAACATAGCTGGTGTTGAAGCCAATCCAAAATCCAGCACCTGACATCCTGAATTACTCAGTCCATCAACTAAAGCCTGTTTTAATGATGGCCCTGACAGTCTGGGATCAGATCCAATAGACACACGTAAAGCTTTAGATTCGAGGCTGAGGTGTTTTTTTAACCATCGTGCAAATGATCTGGCTATCAAATAACTGCGCTCTGTAGTCAGATTAACTTCTTCACCAATAACTCCTTCAAGAGCAATACCTCTGATGTCTGAACCGTTTTGCAGACTCAGGTAATCAAATGATTTTGTCATATCAGCAAAGATAGTTGAATTCGTCAACTCAAAACTGTACTTTTGCGGAGAATAAACATGAGGCTGATGAGCTAGCCATTATTGAAAGATCAAGTTTTGAAAGGTATTACTATAACAGCACTGACATTGATTTCACTTCTCATCTTTTCGAGTTGTGAAAAAGATCCGCCCGTTCCGAAAATCGTAATTGGCAGTCTTGACTTGCTTGACATGACCTATTATGGTGATAAAAACATCTATGCTTCTTATGGAGAAGATTCAAGTTTGGAGCTTGACCTTGATGACGATGGACTTGCCGACCTGCTTTTTTATGTTGCTGCCTCGGATTCTTCGGGCGATAAAGATAAAAGGGGCTCGACAGTTTCATCAAGTAATGACAAAGTCGAAATATGCATGATGCCATCAACTGAAGACTTATTCAGAGTAAGATCTCATGCAAACGACGAGGTCGTGGAATATTTATATAATGAGCGCTCTCATTTTTATTGTCCTGAGTGTATCGACCTTGGTGTTTCATACCAAACTTATTTCACATCACCGGTAATCTTCTTAAAAAAAGACACCCTGTCAGATGTAGGACAATGGTCAGGAAACGTACAGGTTCTGTCAAACTTTGACCAGGGAAAGGTCACCTCCAACCAGGAGGAAGAGTTTCCCAGCTATAATTACATTGTCACAGGTTTTTGGAATTCGGTTGACAATGGATACCTGATTTTCCGACTCAAAGAAGGGACTCGTCAATATCGTTACGGCTGGATAAAAATTGTGATGAACGATCACCGCGGAATAAGCATCTCAGAGAAAGCTCTGACTAAAGAAATATACTAAGCCTACAAGTATTCACTGAGAGCTACAATTCATTCTTTACCTTATAGTTATTTTCTGTCAGTTTATCGATTATTGCGATACGTTGGTCTGTTTTTTTTGTTCCCGCATTCAAATATCTATAACTTGCTTATAAATCGATTGTCTTGGCAAAGTTTTTGCTACAGAAGTAAATTCTAATCCGTGAATAATTTGTAATTATGTCAAACTACGTCCATTATATTATCATTCCTATTGCCCTTCTGACAATTCCAATACATTATCAATTATCAACGCAAAGCACAGTTGCGGATTCATGTAATCAGATATCCAAGGAAATTAATTGCTCATGGGCGGCACCAAACTATTTAAGTCAACCTTGCTATTTGTTTAATTTCATTGACCTTTCAGGGATTAATAATCAAAAAATCAAGCCTGAAGTCCGAAAAGTTGCTGAATCGCGTAAATCCGCACCTGTTTTGTTGAAACAGAGCATCAATTTGAAAAAAGACAGGTTAAAAGATATAAGCAAATCGAAAGTGGATAGTTTCAGGCGACCAGTGCAGGTCATTAAACTTTATCATATCCTAAGAGGCTTACAATTTGTATTTCACTAATATTCATGCCTCAAGCCAACTGTTTGTGTGCGCTCTCATATTTCTACACTGAATCATCTTCCTCCTTTGATAAGCTTTGCTGAGGAATAATACTATTTTGAGTGCCCAAACGTTCCTTTTTCAGAAACTAAATTGCCAGATTTTAAACGAATAAATATAAACAGATGAAAAAGAAAAACTCCATTATTGGTTGGGCTATGGTATTTGCTGTGCTGGCTTTCCTACTATTAATCCTTGATTTTCTCGCGTTACACGATATCAAACAAGATTATGTTTCGCCAAATGTACTTAGTGATTTCAATATTAACCTATCAACTCTACTGCCCGAATGGACAGCTACAAAAGCAGAATGGATAGCCGTTCAGATTAGTCTTTTTGTCAAAGCCTCTCTGCTGGTAGTGATTATAATCGGACTTGTGAAGGCAGTGAAAAGCATGAAGGTGTGAGTAGTCAGTCTTTGATCTCAGATTGGCTTCTGAGAAAATATGAAACAGCACCAGAGCACAAAAAACTGATCAGGAGGCTGAGCAAACAGAAGGATAAAATTGTAAGTGCGGAGGCAGAAAAGCTCCATAATAAAATCTTCAAAGAATTAGATTGTCTTGATTGTGCAAATTGTTGCAAGTCGATACCACCAATAATCAACGAAACAGATATTAAAAGAGCTGCTAAGGCCTTGTCAATGAAACCTGGCCAGTTCAAAGATAAGTATGTGAAATTGGATGAGGATCAGGACATGGTTATAAACCATTCACCCTGTCCCTTTCTGGATACCGATAACACCTGTTTCATTTATGAGGCACGACCTAAAGCTTGTCGTGAATACCCTCATACTGATAATCTTGAATTCATGAAACACAAAAAACTACATGCCATAAATGCACAATATTGTCCGGCAGTTTTTCATATCCTGGAAGCTCTAAACTCAAAGCCCTGAGATGAGTAAATTGCCTTCCCGGATTAACAATAATTGCTTATTTTCGTCATCAGACAAATCTACTTAGCATTATGATTGCTAAAGCTATCAACAGCATTCTGACTTATTCGCTGCTAATCCCTCTCGTATTCCTATTGAGTTGTAAGTCCTCAAAATATGTTATTCACATTTCCGGACAAAAAACTACCGATATAATCAGAATTCTGGACTCCGACTATAAGATCATCTTTCATAGCTCTCCTCAGGAAGCAGTAACTCAGGCAAATGAAGGAGAAGCTGTATTGATTCTGGCTGAGCAGTACCCACATGAAACGACTTCCCTGAATGCTGAACTGTTCAGGCAGATCAAAATAAAGAATTTACCTACTTATATTGAGTATCCATCTTATCTACCTGAATTACAAGTGGATAATCCGGTTTCTAGTTCGATTGAACGTGTGCTTGTAAATTCACCAAACCTTTCACAATCCCTTGACAGTCTTGACATTCTGGTAATCAATGGTCTTCACTATTGCCCCGTTGATATCCAACAAAACTACTTGTTGGCCGCCAGGGTAGCCGGATTCGATGAAGCTGTTTACGGCCTTCCGGATCAGACATCTCCCCTGCTGTTCGAATTGCCAGATTATCCTGTACTGGTGGCAACCTGCTGTTTGAGCAGGCCGATAACTGCCCGATATGCCCCCCGTGAATCATGGGAGGCTGTATGGGAAGGGATTTTGAATTATATCCTGCCGGATGGAGCAATGGCCAGTGTGAGCTGGATACCAGATGTGCTGCCTATGTACTCTCAAAATGAGACCTTACCCGAAAATTACCAAAACGAGGCCGTACGCATGGGAGCCGAATGGTTTTATAATGCGAAAATGATTCTTCATGAGTCCTATGTTGATACCCTCAGGAAAATGGAAAATTCTAATTTATTGAAGTGGAAACAAGAGATGCCGGTTGGTGACGGTCACTTTGGATCCCTTGAAGCCATAATGTCAGTAATAGATGAGAATGGATCCCAGCCTATTGGTACAGTACAAAGGGGTGATTGTATTGGAGAAACTGCAATGGCCATGGCTGCTTCAGGATCTCTGCTTGATAAAGACAGCTATCATTCAACTGCTAAAAATCTACTTAATTATTACCTTAAAAATTCCCCCGCTGCAGAAAATGAATGGGCAGATCCGGATCATGGAGCTTATGGACTCATCCCCTGGGGAATCACAAACTACGCATGGTATCGTGCTAATTATGGAGATGACAATGCCAGACAACTGATGGGAATCATGGTAACATCAGCACTAACCCAAAGCACAGATTGGGATGATATTGCCATGAAATGCCTTCTGGCACAACTACGAACTACAGGAAAAAATGGTTTTCGCGGCAATCGGATTGATTTACCTGATTTCGAACGAAATGGATGGGAGTATTACCATAATCGCGACATAATCAATATTGCACCCCATTTCGAATCCTATCTCTGGGCCTGCTTCCTTTGGGCTTATGATAAAACCGGCTATCCTATGTTTCTTGAGCTGGCAAAAAAGGCCATAGGAATAAGCATGGAACATTATCCACAAGGCTGGCAATGGACAAATGGATTAGTGCAGGAAAAAGCCCGCATGATCCTGTGTCTATCCTGGCTTCTTAGAGTTGATGACTCTGAGCAACATCGCACCTGGCTCAAAACCATTGCTTATGATCTGATCGCATTGCAAGACGATTGTGGAGCCATCAGAGAGGAATTGGGTGATCTTTCAATGGGAAAATACCCGCCACCACAAAGTAATGATGCATATGGAACCAATGAGGCTTCACTGCTGGGCAAAAATGGAGATGAAGTAAGTGACCTTCTATATACTTCCAATTTTGCCTTTTTGGGCTTGCATGAGGCTGCCCATACGACAAAAGATCCTTTTATTATTGAGGCAAATAACAAATTGGCTGAATTCCTTTGCCGGATCCAGGTTAAATCACCAGCTCATCCCGAAATTCATGGGGCCTGGTTCAGAGCTTTTGATTATGGCCGCTTCGAACATTGGGGATGCAACGCTGATCTTGGCTGGGGAGCATGGTGTATTGAAAGTGGCTGGACCCAGGGCTGGATCACAACCATACTTGCATTACGCGAAATGGACACCAGCATTTGGGATCTCACACAAAATTCAGGTGTTGCCAAAAACTTTGATGAACTGCTTATTCAAATGGGCTTACCGGATTAAGCAAAACTCTGCTCTACACTAGCCCCGTTTTGGTGATTTATTGTGTATATTATATGCTTGAATTTATTGAAAGATTCACCTGTCATTCTCAACTGTCATGAAAGGAATTAATTGGAAAAAAACAGGAGCCCTGTTAGTGGGATTTATAGCTTTATGTTGGTTTCTATTAAGAGTGATCCCCAAACCAAGCAGAGCCACTTATCCATGTCAAAGAGCCGCATTCCCTGTTGCATCAGCATTTGTAATTTGGGTAACAAGCCTGATTGGCTCAGCATTGTTTTATAAGAAGCTTAAGCGAAACCTGAAACTAAACAAATGGTTTTACGCATCCTTTTTTCTCCTGATGTTTGGGCTAAGCCTTATTATCTTTTCGGCAACTAGTCCTGTTAATGACCTGTTTGCAGGCAATTCAAAAACTACACTGAAGCCAGTATGGGATAACACTCAAAGAACAAAAGAGCTTAAAACCAATCATATAAATGATTTTGATGAAGTTGCCATAATCCGCTCTTCAGAGCAAAAGGCTGCAGATATTGACTTTCTCGA
Organism: Bacteroidota bacterium; assembly: GCA_018669475.1. GTDB lineage: Bacteria > Bacteroidota > Bacteroidia > Bacteroidales > UBA12481 > JABHCC01. The sequence continues at coordinate 155,237 of JABHCC010000061.1, forward strand.
AATAGAAACAATGGTAAGGGATGCCGTGGAACTAGCAGGTGGCTTGGAGAGTATTATCAGCAATGGAGACCTCGTAATTTTAAAACCGAATCTGGTAAGCTTACCTCCTACTGCAACAGAGGATTATGTTGAAGTATCAGGTCTGGCAACTGATTGGAGGGTAACAAAAGCCGTTGCCAAACTTGTTCGCGAACGAAACCCGGAAGGACAAATTTATATTGTTGAAAGCTCGGCCGCCACATCAACCAGAGAGATATTCGATTTTTATCAATATACACTCGAAAATATTCCTGAAGTTGATGAGATTATTCCACTAGAAGACAGTTGTGGCAACTTTGAGGATTATAATGATAATCATCTGGAGCAAGTTCTACTCGATGAGGCTATCCGATTGTATCCGGATGAAATGAAACCTAATCTGTCACCTGAGTATTTCATCAATAAAATCTATAATCGTGCTGATGTTGTAATTAGCATTCCCGTTCTGAAAAACCATAAACAGGCAACAATTACAGGAGGGGTGAAAAACGTGGCAATAGGTATGACCCCACCAAATATCTATGGTAATACTGACAGCTTTTTTGGCAAGTGGACAAAGATCGATCACAGTGAGGAGAATCTGCATAAATGGATCCATGATTTCTATCTACTTAAACCAGCAGATTTTGTCGTGGTTGACGGCCTGCAGGGATTTGATCATGGACCCACAGGACTCGCAGGATTAAGTATGGAAGAAATGCAACACAACATGAGACTTATTATGGCAAGTGCTAAGCCTTTGTCATCTGATGCTATTTGTGGAATTATCATGGGCCTCGATCCAACTTATGTCAACTATATGATTTATCTCGACAATGCATCATATAATGTGGGCACCATAGATACCAGGTTTATCAGAACCAAAGGAGCAAGAATTCCTGACATCAGAGAAACTTTCTACCATGACTCCGAAATAACAAATGCTGCATTATATACCGATTTTGAACCACCAGTGTTTAACATCACTTCAAGCTCTGTAACAGGCAACACAATTACAATCAATACTACAAGCGATGCAGATTTATCAAAACTCGAAGTGCAAGTAAATACTGAATTGCTTGATCAGATTTACATCACGGACTTTAACACAATCGAAATTCAAATCCCCGATGATGTGGAATCGATTGACAGCATCAGGATATTTGCATACGACCGGTTTTATAATGAAGCTCAGGTTCTCATCACTAATTTAGGGATTGATGACCCTGAAGAAATAGTGAACCTTCTCGACCAAAACTTCCCTAACCCATTTACAAGTACAACAACATTCAGATATAAGCTCAAAGAGTCTGGTCTGGTTGTATTATATATCAGCGACTTGCAGGGCAGAAAAATTGAAACATTGATAAATGAAATATATCCGGCAGGAGAACATCAATATCTCTGGAATACAGAACTATCTGCTGGCACATATTTTTATACACTGGAAACAGGTAAGGAAAGATTAACTAAATCTTTTATTAAAAGATAAGGTACCTTGTTTCTGATTATTTCAATGAATACATTTTTGCACTTATGACTGACCAGCTACGGATATATAGTAAAGTCTCAATTGGATGCATCCTTTGTGCATTATTCCTACTTTCTTCCTGTACAAAAGATAGAATTATCCTGTGGCAGATAGGGGAAAGTGATAACAGTTGTACAGAATTTGCCCTGGCTCCAAAAGAGTATAAACAATTCCTCGAGAAGGACTTTGGATGGGAGGACAAATATTATCTTATCGGTTTATCAAGGCCAGACACAAACTGGCCATATGTTTTACCCGGGCCAAGTGATCAATGGGGTGGTACGTGGTCTACCTCAGGCTGGCGCTCCCATCGTCTGAATATTCTTTTTGGCATAGATGAACTACCAAGATCAGGCAAATGGAGCCTTTATATTGACATCCTGGATTGCAATTCTAAGGACTTACCAATAATAAAGATTAGTATCAATGGAAAAACCTGGAAATATCAAATTCCCCAAGGATCAGGCCAGAATTCTATTGAAGGAGAGACCATTGACTCGACACAGTTCAGAATTACTATCCCCTTCCCATCAGGACTGGTAAAACGGGGAGGGAATGAGATCAGCCTCACTACTCTGCAAGGATCCTGGCTGTTGTTTGATCAAATCAGGCTGGAAGCCCCAGAATCTACACAGCTTAAAGCTATTAATGAAGCTTTTATCAGGAAAGTAGTAGCTGGTGAATACGAAATTGATAGCCCTTCTGGCAACACTCAAGCACTACTAGTTGATATTGAGCATATTAACGGACGTCCCCAACTACAGGTTCTCTTAGAAGGGGATGAAATCCTCTCAGAATTTCTCGAGGCAGGTCGTTATATTTTTGAGGCCCCAATGCCAGCTGTTTCCTCTAAAACCCGGAGTCACTATGAAATACTTCTCAATGATGACATTATCCAGTCGGGTGAAATTGAAAGAAATCCATATAGCACCAATGGTCCGGCTGATTATGTTGATACAAAAACCGGATCAGCACATTCTCGATGGATGATAGCCCCAGGTCCATGGATGCCGTTCAGCATGGTGAAGTTAAGTCCGGATAATCAAAATGCAGGCTGGCAGGCTGGGTATGATCCGATCTTTGAAAATATAGCTGGCTTTAGCCATATCCATGAATGGACAATGGCCGGATTATTAATGATGCCCACCAATGGTGAACTGAAAATAAAACCAGGTGATGAGAAAAATCCTGATGAAGGGTATCGTTCACGCATAAATAAGGAATCTGAACAATCACCTATCGGATATTATGCTGTGGAATTAAGCGATTATAATATCCTGGCCGAAATTACTTCAAGTACGCGATGTGGTTTTCAACGATATACTTTCCCCAAAAAGACATTCGGATCACGTATTCTGATTGATTTACAATTTCCGGCAGAATACAACTTCCTTTTGAAAGAAGTACAGTTAAAACGCACAGCTGAGAACAGGATTGAAGGATATGCCAAACAATATTCGCCAAACACCTGGTCGGGAGGTGTCTCCCAAGAGTATACGGTTTGTTTCGTGATAGAATTTGATCAGCCCATTACCAGCATGGGAGTGTGGAAAAATGATGAAGTGACAAAATTCACCGAAACCCTTCAGACACAAGATTGTGAAGATGCCGGGGCATTTATTGAATTTAACACCAGAGATCATCCGGTAGTTCAGGCTCGCTCAGGTATTTCGTATGTAAGTATTGAAAATGCCATTGAAAACCTTCGAACAGAAATTACAGAGCCTTTTGGCTGGAATTTCGAAGCAGTGAGAGAATCACATCTTAATACCTGGGATGACCTGCTTAGCCGACTTAAAATAAGCAGTATTGACAGACTGGAAAAAATGCGTTTTTACACAAATATGTATCGCTCTCTGTGTAGTCGCAATATCTTTAGTGATGTCAATGGCCAGTGGGTAGATGCTGAAGAAAACATCAGGCAGATGCAAGATCCCTCATCGCCCGCGCTGGGCTGTGATGCCTTTTGGAATACTTTCTGGAATCTCAATCAATTTTGGAATCTGGTAACTCCTGAATGGAGTAATCGCTGGGTAAACTCACAACTGGCTATGTACGATGCAAACGGATGGCTGGCCAAAGGCCCGGCTGGAATGGAATACATCCCGGTAATGGTTGCCGAGCATGAGATACCACAAATTGTGGGTGCTTATCAAATGGGAATACGGGATTTCGATGCCAATAAAGCATTCGATGCTGTGAAAAAGATGCAGACTACTCCTGCTACTCGTGTTGGTGGAGGATTAGCCGGGAACCGTAATCTCGAGCCATATCTGAAGTACCAATATATCCCTTATGATCTTGGTCGTTTCTCAAATACACTGGAATATGCTTATGATGACTGGACTGTAGCTCAATTTGCTCAATCTCTGGGAAAAAAGAAGGACTACAAACAGTTTATGGATCGGAGCTCTTATTGGAGAAACATTATGGATCCTGAAACCGGATACGCCAGAATGAAGGACTCTGACGGGAAATGGTTGCCGGATTTTAATCCTTTTCGCTCCGGCGCAAATCATCATTACGTGGAAGGGAATGCATGGCAGCTGACTTTCTTTGTGCCGCATAACGTGCCGGCATTGGCGAAAGTTATTGGCGAAAAACAATTTATTGAAAGATTAGACTGGGGATTCACCGAGAGTTATAACTGGCGTTTCAACGGTCCGAATGACCAATACTGGGATTACCCTGTTATGCAGGGCAACCAACAGTCTATGCATTTTGCATTCCTATTTAACTGGGTGAACCGACCCTGGCTGACTCAAAAATGGAGCCGCGCAATAATTGAAAGATACTATGGTCATGGCTTGGCAAACGCATATCTGGGGGATGAGGATCAGGGACAGATGAGTGCATGGTTTATAATGGCCTCAATAGGATTATTTCAAACTGATGGTGGTTGTAGTACAAATCCAGTATACGAAATAGGAAGCCCCTTATATCCGAAAATAGAAATCGATCTGGGCAATCGTTTCGGACGTGGGACTACCTTTATAATTGAAGCAAGAAATACCTCCAGGCTGAACAAATATGTTCAGTCAGCCACCCTGAATGGTCAGGTTCTGGATGACTTCAAGTTCTATGCCAGTGATCTGCTCAAAGGAGGTACTCTTGTGCTGGAAATGGGTGCCAAACCCAATATGAAATGGGGCCTTATTAAAAAATAGAAGATAAACTCATTTGTCAGTCTGCCTTTTTAGCCTTCATCTCTCTACCATTCACTGAGAAAACCAATCCGCTTACAAGCCCATCTTTAATTGAAAAAGTTATGGTCAGATCAGCCGGGTAACGGATAAAGAATTTATTTCGGGATTCTGGCAGCAATTCCGCTTCATTACCCCTGTCAGCAAAGAATAATCGATCTTCTTTTCTAATCACTTCAAAATAATCTCCAGGAGCAATTTCATACTTTCCTGTATATAAATCATAAACTGCCGGATCAAGTTTTATCGGCTGTTTATAGTCAACTTTCAACTCATTATCCCTGGCAATACTGGCCATATTTATCTCTCTTTTCAAGTCGGATCGACGTTTGTCAGCACCTGCCGGATCAAGTATTGCCTGCGATAAACTCAAAGCCATATTACTTAGCGCAACATTTTTCTCTAATCCATCATCATTCAATGCTGAGGCTATTTCCAGACTCCCCGGTAGCACTTTACCCTTGAATAGCTCACTAACTTCATCATGATTCAATGCTGCTCGGTACAATAGCAAATTCTTATATCCTGCTTCTTTCACTCCATTTCCCAGAATAAATTCATGTGGTTCACATTGCTCTGATAAAATCCCTTGCAGCTCACCATCAAGATATAAACTGGTCTTTGAATTTAAATAACTATGGGTGATAACGATCTGTTGCCATTCCCTTCCTTTACATTTCTCTATTGATCGGATGCTCCCATTTGGAGATTGATATACCAGACGTTTGTCAGAATCTAATGTGATAAGATGTGAACCAGCATTTGACAATATCTCGGCCAGTTTGTCCTTTCTGGAAGTTTTGAAAGAGAAGGCCTGACTGAATGAATGGATAAGAGATCCTGGTACGTAACTAAGTTGATTGTATCCGGCTTTCTTACCAAGTTTCAGTCCGTCACCATCCGGCAGGGACATATTTACTTTTTTACCTAAGCTTAGAGCATCAAAAAGATCAATTGGAATTGAATAGTAGAACTCTTCATGTCCAAGATTACCAGGATGATTTGGATCAAAAGTAACTCCTTGAGGGAAGTGTCCTTCTCCATTATCAAGAGCTCCTAATAGATTTATGCATGGCACCCCCCATTCGCTGATTTTCAGATTCATCTTTTTCAGATATTCATATTGAAGAGGAGTATAATTGTCATTTGGATAACACAAACCTACAACCGGTCTGATATTTTCATTTTCACAAAGTTCGATAAGCTTTCGCAATCCTTTTTCATAGCTTTCAGATACTGAATCCGGATCTTCGGTCTCGAGTCCCTCATTTGACATTGAGAGGCCGATGTAGATAAAATCAGGATCCAAAGCGACAAGCTCTTCTTGAAGAAGCTTAATGCTAGCCTTGGTGTCAAAGCCAGGTACACTTTTATTGATAATTGTCCAGCCCTCAGGCTCCATTTTTCTTGACAATCGGGTCAGATAACCATTTTGCATATCATACTTTTCCTTGTAACTGCTTACCCAGCCACTTGCCACTGAAGAACCCACAACGACAATAGTTTTTTCTGAACTTACCGCCTGACCATGACAGGAGACATGAAGAAAACCTGGTAAAATAAAGACTGATAAAATGAATAATAATAACTGTTTTTTCATGATTGCATTTTTGAATTTATACCCCTAAAACGAATAAACAAGACAACAGTTACAGCATTCTAAAGGCTTTGTGATCAGGGTAAGGAATTTGTGACCAAGGGACAAATACAGTGCTGATAATCACTCATCACTTAGATTAGGACAACAATTATGAAAGGGGTATTTTTGGCAATGGCGGTTTTGAATCAGAAAATAAAAAAAGAGGCACTGTACTTTATCGGTTTCTGGCTGATCGGCTATTTATTAATCTATTTGTCATTTCTCACCATACTTGACCCCCTTCACGCACTAAGAAACTCATTCGGATTTGTTGCACCAATAATCTTACCTGTCGTAATTCTTGAGTTGATATTCACTTATTTCTTCCCGAAAAAAAAATACCATATGCTGATTATCCTGGCAATTGCTACAATTGCCGGATTCGGACTGCTTAATTTTTACACTATCAAACTTCTGGTTAATAACCCTGAAGCTGAATCTAATACAGTTTTATCGATTATTATATTTTTTCTTCTATTCAGGGGAATAAAATTCTTTCGCACAGGGGTTCAGCAGCAATTGGCTCTGACAAAAGCCAAAGAGCTTCAAATGGAGACAAATATTAAACTAAAGGAAGCTGAAACAAGTAAAATAAAGGCCGAGCTGGATGCGATAAAGTCTCAAATTAATCCGCACTTTCTGTTCAATACACTTAACAGTATCTATTCACTGGTCATTAACAATACAGATCATGCCGGTGATGCGATTCTGAAGTTGAGCTCACTTATGCGGTACATGCTGGAGTACTCAAAAAACAAAGAGGTATTACTATCTGATGAAATTAGTTTCATTGAGGATTATCTGAGTCTGGAAAAGATCAGGCTTGAGGATAATTGTCAGATAGAATTTGAAGTACACAATACCATGAAAAATCTCAAAATTCCACCTTTACTGTTTGTTCCTCTTGTTGAGAATTGCTTCAAACATGGTATAAGTGCAAATAAGGAAAATAATCAGGTAATGATATCACTCAGAGCTGAGGCAAAGAGCATTTTATTCACCGCAACTAACAACAAGATGCCAAAGAGAATGAGGGCTTCTGGCCATCAATCCGGAAATAGTCTTAATAATCTTACAAAACGTCTCTGCTTATTGTATCCTGATCGTCATACCTATAAGGTAAGTGAAAAAGAATCAGCGTATATTGTGGAATTAAGAATTGAGATTTAGATTATTGGCATGCAAGCTTTCAAATGCATAGTAGTGGATGATGAGAAGCCCGCTCAACGGATTCTGGAGAATTACCTGGCTAAAATCCCGTCGATAGAGATATTCAAAGTCTGTGATTCTGCCATTGATGCCCTCCACTGGCTCCATCAGGAAAAGATAGATCTCATCTTTCTTGACATCAACATGCCTGAACTTAGTGGCTTAGATTTGCTCAGAACTTTACATGATCCTCCTAAAGTAATTCTGACAACTGCATACTCACAATATGCCCTGGAAAGTTACGAATTCGGAGTAATAGATTATTTACTTAAACCCTTTTCATTTCAACGATTCACAAAGGCCGTATCCAGATTTCTTGACAATGGAGATGACCCTCCCTCTGGTATAAAAAAAGCTTCTCTGCCGGTTATATCAGATCAGCATATTATTGTTAGAACGGATTCAGGAGATCAAAAAATTTGTCTTGCCGATATCAGATACATTCAGGCATTTGGTAATTATATTAAAATTCAGGGCCTTGAAGATACTATCCTTGTAAGGGAAACCCTAAGCAATATTTTAAAGAAACTGCCAGAATCATGTTTCACCAGGGTACATCGATCCTATATTGTTCAAACTGCATTAATAACCAGCAGAAGACCTATGTCCTTATCAATTGGACAAACAGATATTCCAATAGGTAATGCATACAGGTCAAATCTAAAGTCTGTAATGTGAAAACTGATCTTTGAAATCACAATTCTCAAACCAAACTACACGATCACTAAAGCTCCCTCCCTGATTGTCTAATTATTAGGGTGTTTCGTAGATTTGGGCCTTTGCTTTATTCTAATTGAACTAGCTTTATAGCTCACCAACTAATCATTAAAATGAAGTTTCTGAAATTGTATTTTCCGTTAAGCGCTTCCTTCCTTATCCTATTTGCATGCAGTCAACCCGACACTGCATCAAAATATGAAACAATTAACCACGATGAAGTTTTGGTTTGTGATTTAAGCAAAGTGGGAGACACGGTGGAAATTGCCTTGAGCAATCTTATTGATAACTGTGACATGATCCAGCTGGAGACACATCCTGATGCATTTTTTGACAGAGCATGGCACACTGTTGTAACAGAGAACTATATTTTGATAAAAAGTTATGGTCGCCATTCGGTAAAACTATTTGAGCGCTCGGGAAAGTTCATCCGCAACATTGGCTCCATCGGTAAAGGTCCGGGTGAATATATAAGCTTGTACGGCATTCAACTTGATGAAAAGAAGGAATTAATATACCTCACACCCTTTGCCAACGCCAAAAAAATCATGGTATTTAATTTACTGGGTGAATCCCTACCGGATATCCCCTTAGGCATTGTCTCAGGTAAAGTTCGTGCCTACATTGGAGATGATCTTGTTACTTGTTTGTGTATGCCCTTCGATGACCAGACAGCAATCGCTTTTCAACAAGATCATAAGGGAACTATCAAGCAGTTTGTTACACCTCTCGATGCACAATTCGCCCAAAGCTTTGATACTGAAATATTCAGCTACCAGAATGGATTTGGTTTAGAAATGCACAATACAGTAGTTGATACACTTTATGAGTATAATACAACTGAAAACCGACTTGTTCCACGCTTCACCCTTCAAACACCCGATGATCAGAAATTGTATTTCTCCCTTTTTGAACTACCAAAACACTATTATGTCTGGATCGCAAAAACTGGCCGATTACTGGTTAATAAAGATACAGGTGAATCAAGGTTCGTTAAGCTTAAAAATGATTTCTTCGGAAATATTGATGCTGAGATCTGGGGAGGAAATAACGGACAATTCATCAATGTTACAGCCGCTATCGACCTCAAAGAAAAAATTGAGACTGCGTTGAATGATAAAAATATCAAGGATGAAGATAGAAGCAGGCTTCTTGATATTAACAAGAAAATCAATGAGGAAGACAGCCCGGTAGTTTTTGTCGGCCAATACACAAAATGAGAGTTTTGCACAAATAACTAATTGCCTTGGAAACAATTAATTATCGGTCATCTTGCCAAATTCACTGCCTATTGGATATAAGCCCATTGCCAATATCAGAATTGAGTAATTATCAATTGCAAGTTCTCTTCCTCAAAACTATTACCTTAGTGTTGTAATTCTGATTAACTCAACCAATAAGGATAAGATGCGTATTTCAAAAAAAATCCGATTTTATTTAATAAGCGGAATAATTGTACTGGCAGGTATTATACTTTTATTCAATAAGATTATCATAATCGGGCTTGTGATTCTTGGGCTGGCAGGCTTAGCACTTTTATTGTATGAGGTCATCCTGAAAAACAAGGACAAGCAGATAGATGCACTTAGTGAAGATTTAGAAAAAGTTAAGTCTGAAAAAAGAGAGATCGAACACGAATTCGAAGTACTTTCAAAAAGAAAATTAAATATCTCCGATATTAGTCCAATTTTAGAACTCGGACTTTTTGAAGTAGATACAAATTTCAAGCGAACAGTAAATAAGCAGCTAAAGATCAAAGAGAAAAGGATTCAGTTTTTTGGAGTATTGAATATTGACTTCGTTGCAAAATATGGCGTTGATATCAGGAAACTGATGTGTAGAATTGATGAAAAACGAAATGAAATTTATATTTCAAATGCCAATCCTGAGTTTCTGTCATTCTCAAAAAGAAGTAGCACCTGGGAAATTGCTGAGATTCTTGAATTCAACATACCTGTTATAGGAAGCAGCCATTGGCGCACTAACCTAAAACTTGAAAGCATCGCTAATGAAATAAAGGAAGAAATTAGGGTGCAAGTCGAAAAGGAAACTGAAAACGGCCCCTCAGAGTTAAAATGGATTGCAAATCCTCTAAGAAAACACGTTGAAAGAGCGTTGGAATTAATCCTGGGATTGAAAGGTTATTCCATCCGTTTCACAGAATTAGATAGTGGAGATTACAAACCATTATTTGATTTGTCGCAGGAAGATGGATTAATGGAGGAAAGTGATGATTCCATTTCCAATGATGGAAGACGGCTGCCAGAATAATTATCATGCAGGCAGGAACATCAACAAGCCGGATCCGGTATTTTCAAATGGCAAAGCCACAGATATCTTCACTTGAAAGTAATATAGTTACCTGTGGCTTTGGTCAAGGGAAAGCTTATTCGGCTCCTTCCATTATCCTAATTCATAATCATTTCCAGTAAATGGTGTTGGTTTTTGTTAAGTATTGATTTATGATATTGCAGTTCGGCTTCAACAGTACGATCTTCAACACTATAGAAAAAGGGTAGCTCTTTCAGATAGTCAAGCAAAGAAATCTCTCCTAACTCCCATGATTTTTCGAGCAGGTATTTCGACTTCATAGAGTTCAGACTAGCCTCCAGATTATTCTTTATCTCTTTGGATTGCTTTGCCATTTCATCATATCGATCCCAATCATTCTGCACTAATTGATTGGTCAGAGCAAGATTCTTGTCAGATAAATCCTTTTTGAGTTTCGCTCTATTAATCAGATTCGATTTCCCCCATAAAGGGATTGATATACCCATTTGGATACCGGCCAACTTTTCGTCATTTATCGCCTCACTGGTATAGCCTACAATAACATCCGGCAGGAGATTAGTTTTAGCCAGTTTGATATCGGCTTCCGCCAAAAGTGTATTCATTTCAGCTATCTCAACAACAGGATTACCTTCCAGGGCCTGCTTGCCATTCACTGAGCTGAACAATGTAGCGAGATCTTCATACTCAAGACTTTGTACAGACACAGCTTTGTCGGCATTAAGGCGCTGAAGGTGCAGATAAAGAATCCTTTCTTCTGATTCCAGCAATAAAAAATCCTGTCTGTAGGTGTCAGTTAATAGTTTTGCTTTTTCAAGCTCAATCTTATTGGCTTCACCAAGCTGAAACTTACGTTCAGCCATGTCATGTATTTGCTGAACCCGCGTAAGGCGATCAGTAAGCATAGCTTTACGTTTTGACAAAGAAGCTAGGTCGATCATTATGTCCAGAGCATCAAAAATCACATGGTTTATTTCAAGCTCCAATTGGGTGGTATACTGGTCAGCTGATAATTCATTCCTTTTCTTCTTTTTTGAATAATAAGTTGGGAATTTAATCCGCTGATTAGCATTCAGTCCGGTTTTGTTGCCAATTATTGCAGGAGAACCCCACAAATGAGCATAGCTGATCTCAGGATCATCCGGGTAAAGCTCTCCTTTATCTTGCAACAACTTCACTTGATTTTCAATTTCAAGAGCCTGAAGTACAAGATTATTAGAAAGAATCTCTCTAGTCAAATCCTTAATTGGATTCTGTGCCATAGAGATGGCTCCCAGACACAGAACTATTAATAATATCGTGCCTCTCTTTCTCATAATTGTATTGCTTTTTGCGATGATTTGTTTACTTGTTTTCCGATCAGCACATAGATGGCAGGAATCACAAACAAGTTTAGCACAGTTGATGAAATAAGTCCACCGAGAATTACTACTGCCATAGGACTTTGAATCTCATTACCAGGCTTTTGTCCACTTAACACTAATGGTAATAATGCGAGGGCAGCAGTTAAAGCAGTCATGAGAATTGGATTTAAGCGATCAGCAGAACCTTTAAGGACCACCTCATGCATATTCATTCCACGAGCTGCGAGAGCCTCATACCTCGACACCAGTAGAATTCCGTTTCGGGTTGCTATTCCAAAAAGAGTAATAAAGCCAATCAATGCTGGAATACTTATTGATCCTGATGTTATCCAAACAGCACCAACACCACCGATAAGAGCCAGCGGCAGGTTAAGAAGAATAATTGCTGCCAAGCCAAATTTGCGAAACTCCATGAAAAGAATCATTAATATCACAACAAAAGCTAATATAGATGCCCAAAGAATCCTTCTGGTGGCAGTGGCAGCACTCTCAAATTGCCCTCCATACTCTATAAAGTATTCTTGCGGTAGGCTTAACTGCTCTGATACAGCATCCTGTAGTTCAGTTACCGCCGTATTTAAATCAGTACCTGAAACATTCGCCGATACAACCAGTTTGCGTTGAACATCTTCACGATTTATACTTACTGGTCCACCGGCTGAGACAATATTAGCAACTAACTTAAGTGGCACTTTTTTACCAGAGTCAGAATCAATATATGCATTCTGAATCTGCTCGATACCATCGCGCTGTTCATCCTTAAGCCTGACCATCAAATCAAAACGACGATTCCCTTCATATACCTCACCTACTTTCTCACCTCCAAAAGCAACACGAACAAATTCATTGAATTCATGCAGCGGAATTCCATAATGAGCAAGCATTGTTCGATTCGGTGTGATCTGAATTTGCGGAACATCGATTTGTTGTTCAATGTTTACATCCACAAGTCCGGGAATGGTCTCTGCGATTTCACCTACCTGGCTTCCCAGATTGTATAATGTTCCCAGTTCCTTGCCAAATATTTTTACCGCAATTTCAGCTCGTGTACCAGAAAGCATATGATCAATTCGGTGAGACAATGGTTGGCCGATTACAAAAGACAATCCGCCTATTGAAGATAGTTCATGACGAACCTCCTCCATAAACTCCTCCAATGTACGTCCTTTAAGATCAAAGGGAACATCAATTTCGGAGGAATTTGATCCTCCATGTGCATGCTCACTTTTTTCAGCACGTCCGGTTCTTCGCGTTACCAGTTTTACACCATCCATCTCCATCAGTTTATTACCCAGCTGTTGATTCAGGAGATTTGTCTCCTCCAGGGAAATTCCCGGCACTGATAAAGATGTAATGGTCAGTACTCCCTCATTAAATCTGGGAAGAAAAGTGCTACCAAAGCTTGTTAGAACAATGATAGTACCAATTAGAAGTAAAACCGGAATGCCAATAAGCCATTTTTTATACGACAGCAATCGGTCCAGTACTTTTACATAAGCCCTGTTCAAACTACGAACTAAGGCATTACCTCCTTCTACCGGTCTGCTCAATTGCTTTTCTGTGGTAAAAGCGAAACTACATAAAACAGGTGTCAGAGTAAGTGCGACGAACATGGATGCCAGAAGAGAAACGATGAATGTAATACCCAGGGGACGTAACATCCGGCCCTCCATACCCGAAAGGAAAAAAAGTGGTAAAAAGGCTACAATTATGATGACCGTCGCATGAATAATTGAAGAGCGAATCTCCAGTGAGGCCTGGTACACTACTTTTATTATTGGCTGCCTTTCTTCATCCGGCAGGAGTCTATTCTCTTTCAGGCGTTTCAAGACAATTTCCACATCAATAATAGCATCATCAACGAGAACTCCGATAGCAATTGCCATACCTCCCAATGACATTGTGTTTATTGAATACCCAAATAATCGGATCACAATTATGGTTATCAATAATGAAATCGGGATGGCTATTAAAGAAATCACCGTTGTTCTGACATTCATTAAAAAGAGAAACAGAATCAGCGTGACAAAAATCCCTCCTTCAATCAAAGCCCGGGCAACATTATTGACAGATGTACGAACAAAATCAGATTGTCTGAATACATGATCATCAACAATAACTCCCTGAGGTAGTGAAGATCTTAATTCCTCAATTGCAAGGGCAATCCGTTCGGTAATCTCAATACTGTTGCCACTGGGTTGCTTCAGCACAGTCATAACCACAGATTTTTTACCATTATAGTAACTCTCCCCAACCTTAGGACTGTGATTGCCAATTTTAACATCGGCTATCTGACCTAATAAAACCGGAATACCATTATGCTTCTTAACAAGAATTCCGGCAATAGATTCAAGCTGGTTAGTTTGAGCCATTCCACGAATTATATATTCCAGTCCATGCTGATTAATTATCCCTCCGGATGTGTTCTCATTCATATCCTGGCAAACTGACATTACCTCATTAAGGTTTATCTTATAATGAGCCATCTTAAGTGGATCAAGCTGAATTTGGTATTCTTTTAAATCACCACCTATTGTAACTACCTGAGACACTCCGTCAATAGCCAGCAACCTTGGTGTGATTTCCCAATCAACCAAAGTGCGCAACTCCATTGGATCAGTTGACTCTGAATGCACGGCAATCAGGATTATTTCACCCATAATCGATGATTGAGGTGCCATAAACGGAACATGTGAATTGCCAGGCAAACTCTCCTGAATGAGAACCAACTTCTCAGATACAATCTGGCGAGCTTTATAAATATCCATACCCCAGTCGAAATCTATCCACACAATAGAGAATCCCATTACTGTGGAAGATCTCACCCTTCGTACATCGCTGGCTCCATTCAGGGCCGTTTCAATAGGAAATGTGATCAATCGTTCCACGTCCTCAGGAGCCATACCGGGAGATTCTGTTAAAACGGCGACTGATGGAGCTGTTAAATCCGGGAATACATCGATTTCCAGATTTCTCAATGTTAACCATCCAAAAGCTGTGATCGCTAAAGCAATCAAAATGATCACAAATCTGTTTGTCAGGCTGTATCGTAATACTGATTTTAACATAATAATGCTTCTTACGATTATTGATTAATGAGAGTGAACAGGTGCTGCTCCCATTGCATTGGCAATTTTAATCGCCATAGCACCCTTAGAGACAATATGTTCACCTGCCTTCAAGCCTCCAGATATCAGGTAATTCATACCGTCATTATCTGAAAGAGTAACCAGGCGCTTCTCGTATGTTTCACCTGTTTCCTGAACATATACATAATAGAGGCCATATTCTTCCAGAAGACTGGATTGAGGTACAACTATCTGATCAGTCATCACATCGCTTAGAAGCCAAAGTTCAACAAAGGTTCCCGCTATAAGTTCCGGACTACTTATGCTAAAATATACAGGTATCATTCCTGTTTCAGAATCAACAGATCTACTAACACTGGTCAGCTTGCCTCCCCAATCATTTATTGAATGAATCTTCGATCCATATGGTAATTTGAAATTAGCTGAGCTAATGGAATTTATTCTATCTGCCTCTGTCACTGGCACCAATGCTTTTATCAATGATCCTCCTTCCTTAATGATTTTCAACAATATAGATCCTGTTGCAGCGTAAGCATTTGAAGCAGTGAAGACATCTGTAATATAACCTGTTACCGGACTTGTAATTACAATTCCAGATGCTTTAACCTGGCTTTGTAATATTTCATATCGTGTTTTGTCAGTATCAAAGATTGCTTTTGCCTCTTCATATTGCTTATTTGATATAGCTCCAATTTTTAATAGCTCCACCTTCCTCACCATGTTTGCCTGGCTTTTTTCATACTCTGCCCTGGCTGTAGTCAATTCCAATGCAATATTATCCTGTCCAAGACCTGTTCCCATCAGAGTAAACAACACTGAGCCTTTCCGAACATAGCTACCTTCAACTAAATTACTTCCATTAAAAGAGATCTTTCCACTTGCAGGTGCAATTAGATCAACCAGATTCCCTGGAGATATACTTATTTCACCACTACAATGAATTGCTCGTTTATAATCCCTGGGGCTAAGCTGGAGCAATCCAAACTCAGTTTTCCAGGCTTGTTCTTTTGTAAATGTTGCTCCATCATGATGCTCTCCTTCCGGAGCTATATCATCATGAGTGTAAACACTCAGGGACTGAGAAGTAAACATCACTTCCACGCTATCTTCCTGATACAAAAATTCAAAATAACATACTCCCGGATCTCCGGCAATAATATCTCCTGTGAAAATTCCAGCTTGTGCTAATTCGAGGGGAAGCCAATCAGGCACATTATTCCCTTGTACTATTCTGGAATAAAGAATTCCTTGTTCTGCTGGTCGATAACTATCCAGAAATGTTAGATGAGCACGAATGCTAACTCCATGTCCGGCATATAGTTGGTCTGTTTCAGCAAATAATTCCATGCCATCCTGAAACGACAGTATAGCAAGTTCCCCATGATCATGACCACCGGCAGCATCCTGATTCTGTGCCTCATTGTCAGTTTTATGACAACTAACCATCATGATTAGATAAATAACAATTAATGTGAAAACTTTCATCAGATAATTTTTTAATGTTAATTGTGGCTTGCAAATCAAAGAAATAATAATCCACTTGTGTTTCTCAAAACTTCCTGTATCAGAAAACAAGGGCTTTGTTTTTCAATTTGAGAATGTACGAATTATTGCTCAGATTAATTAAAGCTTCTTCGACCCTTAAAATTTTTAATAATGCTTCAAATATTTTGCTTACTTTTGCAGGCTTTTTTACGAACGCCTAATATGATTTTATTCAAATGATTACAGTTGCAGATTTAAGAATTCAATTTGGTAGCCGCGTATTGTTTCAGGAAGTGAACATGAAATTTACACCGGGAAACTGCTATGGAATAATTGGAGCTAATGGAGCCGGAAAATCCACTTTTTTAAAAGCTGTTTCCGGAGATATAGATACAACATCAGGACACATCAGCCTTGGATCAGGAGAAAGACTCTCTGTTCTGAGTCAGGATCACTTTGCATTCGACGAGTTTTCAGTACTCAACACTGTCATGAAAGGGCACTCACAGCTATGGAATATTCTACAAGAAAAAGATGCCCTGTATGCCAAAGCTGATTTTTCAGATGAAGATGGCATCCGGGCAGCTGAACTGGAAGAACAATTCGCAGATCTTAACGGATGGAATGCAGAAAACGATGCCGCAACATTGTTAAGCGATTTAGGGATCAGGGAAAATTATCATCATTTGCAAATGAAAGACATGAGTGGAAAACAGAAAGTAAGGATTCTGTTAGCTCAGGCTCTTTTCGGCAAACCTGATAACTTGTTACTTGATGAGCCTACAAATGACCTTGATCTGGATACGGTTACCTGGCTGGAGAAGTATCTGGCCAATTATGAAAACACGGTATTAGTGGTTTCGCACGACCGGCACTTTCTTGATTCTGTGTGCACCCATTCTGTCGATATAGATTTTGGAAAAATACAGATGTTCTCAGGAAATTATAGTTATTGGTATGAAAGCAGCCAGCTGGCATTACGTCAACAATCAAATCAAAATAAAAAAGCTGAAGAGAAGCGTAAGGAATTAGTACAATTTATTGCAAGATTCAGCGCTAATGTGGCCAAATCAAAACAGACCACCAGCCGCAAGAAAATGCTTGAAAAACTTAACATCGAAGACATAAAACCATCAACGAGAAAGTATCCCGGAATTGTTTTTCGTCCTGCCCGTCAGGCCGGTGATAAGATACTGGATGTTACTGGTTTATCTGCCATCGTCGATGGCAAAGTTCTGTTTAAGAATGTTGAATTTGTTGCCAACAAAGGTGAGAAAATTGTGTTCCTATCAAAGGATCCGAGAGCAATGACTGCCTTTTTTGAAATTCTTAATGGGAATCGGGATGCTGATTCGGGAAGCTATCAGTGGGGACAGACGATAACGAAAGCCTATTTACCAATAGATAACTCAGATTTCTTCAAAAAGAAAATGAGTCTCTCTGACTGGTTTTGCCAGTTTACAAAGGATACTACAGAAGTATTCATCCGCAGTTATCTTGGTAAAATGCTTTTTGTTGGCGAAGAAATTTACAAACAGGTCGATGTGCTATCAGGAGGAGAAAAAATGCGTTGTATGATTTCAAGAATGATGCTATCTGAGGCCAATGCATTGATCCTTGACACCCCTACTAATCATCTGGATCTGGAATCAATCCAATCATTCAATAATAACCTGATTAAATACCCTGGCAATATCTTTATGTCTTCGCATGATCATGAATTTATACGGAGTACATGCAACAGGATGATCGAATTAACCCCCAGGGGCATTATTGATAAACTAATGGATTACGACGAATATATTGTGGATGAAAAGGTTAAAGCCCTAAGAGAAGTATTGTATCGTGTCTAAATATATCAGATTTTTTTCATATCTTTGCAGCTCATTTTTCAAATTTGTAATATGTTGACATTTAATACAATGGGCTTGTCACCGTCCTTATTAAAAGGGATCGAAGAACTTGGCTTTGAGAATCCAACACCTATTCAGGCAGAAATCATACCACTCATCTTCTCGACAGACAACGACATTGTAGGACTGGCTCAAACCGGCACAGGTAAAACCGCTGCTTTTGGACTACCTATAATTGAACAGATAAATATTGAGGACAAGTCAGCTCAAGCATTGATACTTGCTCCAACAAGGGAGCTGTGTATGCAGATCTCTAAAGATTTACAGAATTTCGCAAAACATTATAAAGGGCTCAATGTTGTACCAGTATATGGTGGTGCAAGTATTGATATCCAGATCAGAGCCCTGAAAAGAGGTGCTCAGATAATCACAGCCACTCCTGGCCGAATGTTGGATCTGATCAAGCGAAAAGCTGCCAATATTTCGAATATCAAAACTGTGGTTCTTGATGAAGCCGACGAGATGCTCAACATGGGATTTCGCGATGAACTGGATGGCATCCTCGAAAAAACACCTGAAGAGAAAAGAACCCTTTTGTTTTCAGCAACCATGCCAAATGATGTGGCACGACTTGCAAAAAACTACATGAAGGATCCCACCCGCATAACGGTCGGAACTCAAAATTCGGGTGCTGAAAATGTGCGACACATCTATTATCAGGTACATGCCCGTAATCGCTATTTGGCACTGAAGAGAATTGCTGACATTAATCCAGACATTTATGGCATTGTATTTTGCCGTACCCGAGCGGAAACCAAAGAGGTTGCTGATAAACTTATTAAGGACGGATATAATGCTGATGCATTGCATGGTGATCTTTCCCAGGCACAACGTGACCATGTGATGAAGCGTTTCAGAGAGAGGACCTTACAAATGCTTGTAGCAACTGATGTAGCAGCCCGGGGCATTGATGTAAATGATATTTCTCATGTGATTAACTATAATTTGCCTGAAGAGCTGGAGATATATACTCACAGAAGTGGACGTACAGGGCGCGCGGGTAAATCAGGTATTTCAATAGCAATTGCAAACTACAGGGAAATACATAAGATCCCTCAGATTGAAAAGAAAATTCGGAAGAAGTTTGAAAAATTGCCTGTGCCAAACGGAACAGAAATCTGCGAGAAACAATTATTCAAGCTGATTGACCGAATGGAAAATGTTCAGGTAGATGAAGATCAAATTGCTCCATTCATGGAAACAGTCAACAAAAAACTTGATTGGCTAAGTAAAGAGCAGATCATAAAACACTTTATATCATTGGAGTTTAATCGCTTTCTTGAATATTATAAAAATGCTCCGGATCTCAATGAAAAAGCTGACTCGAGAAAGAAAATAACGGAGAGAAGAAGTGATTCACGAGGTGACGGAAGAAGTGGCGAAGGCAGAGGCAGCAGAGGTGGTGAAGGCAGAGGCAGTAGAGGTGGTGAAGGCAGAGGCAGTAGAGGTGGTAGCTTTACAAGGTTTTTCATCAATGTTGGCAAAAAAGATGGTGTGATTCCAAAGAATATTATTGGAATGATAAATGATAATGCCCAGGATCGCGATATCAACATCGGTGCAATTGATCTGAAAGATAGCTTTTCGTTTTTTGAAGTAGGAGAAAAACATGCAGCCAAAGTCCTCAATTCTTTTTATAATACCACTTTCAAAGGCCATCGCGTAAAAGTTGAAATTGCTGAGAAGGATGTTGGAGGCAGAAAGAAAGGAAAACCAAGAAAGAAATAGTTCATACCCCTAATATTGAGCTATGAAGGCTAAGATCATAATTATTACAATAGTACTTGCTCTTGTATATGCATTATCAGCCTATTTTGGTTTCCAAACTTACCAGAGCTCAAAAGCCTATCTGAGTGTTGAGAATGAACACATCGATCAGCAAATCTATAAGTCGAGATTGCTGAGTCCAAAAGAGTGGTTTCCTAAAATCTCTCCGAGACAAGATGTAAGCAAAAAAACAAGTCGTTTAGAATCGGAATCTGCATTTCATAAGAAGACGCTTGAACGAAATGCCTTTTTTGCCTCAATATCTATGTTGGCCTTTCTAGTTCTTGCTCTTTTCTTCGTCAAATTTTTCAAGCTCAGACCGGAGTACAATATTTTGATAGTTTCACTCGGATCATTTCTATTGCTGATAATTGGATTGGTCAGTCCCCTTTTGGAAATTTGGGCTTATGAAGAAAACCTGACAATACCGGTAAACATTCCCCTTTTCAGGGATAAAGTGTTTTACGGTAAGATGTACTTTTATTACCAAAACAAATCAATCCTCAGCCTGATCGGATTTTTATTCAACAGTAAAAACTGGATTGTAGCTATCCCAATATTAATTGCCTCTGTGATTCTGCCTTTGGTCAAACTTACTTTAATCACGCTCATTTCAGTTTTCAAAATATCCAAAAACTGGATAGAGTCATTCCTGGCCATAATCAGCCCATGGTCAATGTTAGATATTTTCACTGTTTCTATTCTATTGGCGTTTTTAGGTTTGTCAGACATGAATATGGGAGTTGAAACCAAAACTCTGATTGGTCCAGGATTTTGGTTTTTCCTGGCCTATTGCGTATTAAGCATTATGAATTTTCATTGGTATAAAACAAAATTTTCGAATCAAACTCAATTGCTTCGAAATTAGCACTATAGAACATTCACATTGTAGGTAGACCCACATGGATATTCGCCTTTAGTCTCCCCAAAAAAATCTATAAATACTTTTTTTTGACGAATGAATTAGGATTGTTCAAAACAAATCTGCTTTTTTATTCTCATTATCCAAACTCATCCACCTAGGATGGATAATAATTATATAATGCCTATAAGAATAATAATTGCAGATGATCATCAACTATTCCGCGAAGGTGTTGTCAATCTATTATCCAACGCTCCGAATATAGATATCGTAGGACAAGCAGAAAACGGAAAAGAGGCCATTTCTCTGGCTGCAAGACTAAAGCCTGACATTATCATCATGGACATAGGGATGCCAGAGATAAGTGGGATAGATGCAACTCGTATACTAAAAGAACAATATCCATCTGTAAAAGTGCTTGCTCTGTCGATGCATGCTGACAAGCATTATATAAAAGGAATCCTGGAGGCTGGAGGCTGGGGGTATCTATTGAAGAACTGCACTTATAATCAACTAATTGAAGGCATTACCACTGTTTATAATGGAAAAAAGTATCTGGATGGTGATACTACAGAAGTGTTAATAGAATCTTACATTAAACCTGATAAAGAAGAAATCGGTGATCCGAATTTATCTGACCGGGAAAATGAGATTCTGAAACTGATTGCAGAAGGGAAGTCCAACAGAGAAATTGCAGACACGCTATTCATCAGTATTAAGACAGTTGGAACACATAAGCAACATATTTTGGAGAAGCTAGAATTAAGCACTACAGGGGATCTGATAAGGTACTGCCTGAAGAAAGGGATCATAACTCTCTAGAGATCACATTTATCAAAAAAATGAGAACTTCCTTTTTAGTTATTAAGGAATATCGTACTTTATACGCGTGAGAGGCTCAAAATACATAGTACTGTTGTTATTTTTCATTTTGTCCAGTCAGATAGGCAGAAGCCAGGGGATCAGTCAGGCTGAGATTCCCATTACTTTGAGGATCCCTGAAGTAGCCTTAATAGATTTCGAAGGAAGTACAAGATTGATAAGTTTTGAATCTTCCCCGCAACAATCTAATCAGATTGATCAGATCGTGACTCCCTCAACAATGGATAAAACCTGGATTAATTACTCCTCAATTATAAAGGAAGGAAGGACTAATACAATTTCGGTATATATAAGTTCAGGTAAGTTGCCACCTTATACATCAATTGAATTGGATATTGGTGGTGACGTAGGAGCTGGAGCAGGATCATTAGGAAATTCTTCAGCACCGATCATCCTATCTCAGTATCCACAAAATATTATTACCAATATTGGAAGCTGTTATACGGGGAAAGGTATTAATAAAGGTCATCAGTTATCTTACTCCTGGATTCGTCATGACGGTCCCGACAATCATATTCTTACTGAAGATTCTTTCTCAATTGTAGTCACATTTACCATTTCTTCCACTGATAGCTAGCTCACCTTTGAGTTTGCAATGTTCTAAGCGCCATTCAGGAAAAATTGCAATATCAGCCTTTTACACCCAAAAATCAGCAATTTCCTTATAGTATTCAGGTATACTGTGAGTGTATCTTTACGCTTATCTATGAACTCAAATATTAACAGTTCAATTTTGAATAGCAATAAATCGTTTCTGATGATGCTTGCTGTGATCCTTTGTTTCTCATTTACCGAACATGTCAAGACTCAGGATTATACAGCTGGAGACATTGTAACGTTACAAGTAAATGACTTTTCCCTTATTGAATCGAATCATGCTCCTGTATCTTTAAACCTATCAGCTACAGTAGCAGGAGCAGCTGTAACAGAGGTAAGTAATTCAGATATGTTTCTTAAAATCTCATCAATTGTCCCTGGTGGTACAAACAGAGAAATCACTGCCCGTATCGCATCCGGCGTTATTCCTACTGGTACCTACCTGAAGCTCCAGGCAGCCCCTTGTACCACAGCAAATAGTGGAGGGCGTCTGGGAGAAACAATACCCACTCCCATTTTACTATCTGATTTAGATCAGGATTTGGTTCTTAATATTGGCAGTTGTTATACAGGTACCGGATATAATGACGGCTACCAGTTAACTTTCATCTGGGGACCGGATATACCTGAGACAAACTACCATCTGATTGAAGCCACCGAGTCTCCTACGGCCATTACAGTAGTCTTTACCATTACTGCTCATGACGGAAACTAATCCTTTCTTTCCGGATATGAATTAAGAATTGTTCTGATAGAAAATCAGCCATTTGCCTACTAAAATCAGAAATTGTCTTATATGCCAATAAGTATTTGTTCTACACTTTTGTCTTCCTGCAAAACATTCACAATTAATAATTAACAATACGATTATGAAAAAAAATGCTTTAAAAGTCTGCCTTATCAGTATCTGTATTGGTATGACAATGAATCTAAATGCACAGGTTAATGTTGCATCTCATGGTTTGACCTTAGGATTACCGGAGGTCTCACTTCTTGCCACTCAAAGTGCAGGAGTAAACTTAACACTTAGTTCTGCCACTACAGCTGGTGAAGCAGTATTATCAGAAATTGCTGACTCAAGTGCTTATGTTCAGTTCTCTTCAGTTATTTCTGATGGCTCCCCACGAAACCTAAGTGTAAAATATACCGGCAGCATGCCTGGAGGTACATCACTAAAGGCAAAAGCACAGGATCCAAATGCAAACTCAGCGGGTGACTTTGGCACTCTTGTATCAACTGATGTAACTCTTAGTACAACTGACAATACATTAATTTCAGACATTGGTAGTTGCTATTCTGGCACAAGTGCAGATGATGGATATCGCATCAAGTATACCTGGGGTCTGAATGATCCAGAATCCAACTATGCCGACATCAGGGCAACTGCATCTGCTTCCATTACTGTTGTTCTAACATTAACTGCAGCTCTCTAGCTCTGCAATTCATAAACATAATTATTTGTTATGCATATAAAAAAGGTTGTAAATTGGGCTTTATTCCTTTTGCTACTCTCGGTTTCATGCCATGCTTCAGTAGAGGTTATCGGGAGTTTAAAGCACTTATACAAGGGGATGCCCGGTGAAGTTTATACTGGTGAAATAAAGCTCCAGAATAGCGGTGATACAGACCAGGAAGTCAGGGTATACCAAACAAATTTATTGTACAATTTTG
Source organism: Bacteroidota bacterium (assembly GCA_018669475.1). GTDB lineage: Bacteria > Bacteroidota > Bacteroidia > Bacteroidales > UBA12481 > JABHCC01. Next base: position 179,473 of record JABHCC010000061.1, read on the forward strand.
AGGAGTTCACGTACTATGAAGAATCATCCTCACATCCGAGATCAAATAAGGGATGGATCAATTTTAGTCCAAAAACTTTAGTTATAAAAGCAAAGGAAGTCAGGTATATTCAATATGAAATTACTATTCCTGATTCTAGCTCCATTTTAGGTACATACTGGAGTGTAATTATGGTTGAAGGAGTTAATCAAATTGATCCGAATCAGGAAGGTGAATTAAAAATTAATACAGTTACACGGTATGCCATTCAAATGGTTACCGAGATCAATGATCCTGGTGAAGGTTCACTAAAGTTTTTGAAACCCACACTGGTCACAGAGGGAGAAAAACTATTCCTGGCAATTGATCTGGTTAACACCGGGGAACATTACATAGCTCCTGAACTATCTATGGAGCTATTTGATGAATCCGGAGTATCAGTTAAGGTATTGAAAGCTCGAAAAAAAGGACTCTTTCCCACAACTTCAGCAAGGTTTCGCCTTGATTTGCAGGATCTGCAAAGTGAAAAAACCTACGAGTGCCTGATAATAGCAGCTGGGGATAATGATGATGTTTTTGGTCTTGAATACACATTATTCTTTTAAACTGTTTCTTGCCCTGTGGATCAGTTTAATGTTATTCGGGAAAGGGTTTGGGCAGAACTCAGATTGTGCAATAGAATTAGTTAGTGATGAACCCAAACAATTATCTCCGGGAACCGCTTCTAATGTAGTGATTCGATTGATTAACAATTCGAATACAAGCAAAGAATTTAGCCTTAAAATCCAAACTCCGACTGGATGGAATCAACTAACTGATTATTCCTCTGTTCTGTTACGAATCAATGAGAGGAAACTGAAGGTTCTAAGTTTTCATATTTATGAGTCAACCCCTGTGGGTGACTATAACATTCAGGTTCAAGCTTTTGATAAATCCAATGACTCCTTAATTGGGGCAGTCAAGATTCCTGTTTACGTTAAGCCCCGATATGAAGTATTGATAAAAACACTACAAGCGCCAAAATATGTGGTTTCAGGCGATAGCCTCACAGTAGGCTTTCTCATTCACAATTTGTCAAATGTAAACGCTTCAATGAGGGCAACAATAATAAATGGGAGTAAAACCTGGGTTCAGAATCTAAGTCTGGAGGCTGATTCATCAGAAATGCTCAATATCTCACTGTTGACAATAGCTAATTTGCAGCGCTCAGCTCGACAAGCAGTCAGTTTAAGTGTTAATTTTAAAGATGCACCGGAAATCAGTAGCACCAACTCTTATCTTTTCGACATTTTACCTAACAAATTATTAAACTTTGATGTCTACAGGAGAGTCCCGATAAAAGCCACAGGCTTGTTTGTATCAGATCAATCCGGAACAAAACAGAAATATGGTGCTATGTTCGACATCAGGGGATCGGCCTCGCTTTCCTCTGATAATCAGCATAACCTTGAATTTCATTTCAGAGGTCCAAACAGAAACGGCAATCCTCTATTGGGTTTAATGACAAGTATTTTGCAAGCTATAGCTCCCCAAAAACCAGAATAATTCTGGGTGATTATAATTACCGTTTGAGTGACCTGACTGAGTCATCCCGTAACGGAATAGGGGTTCTGATTGAACGAGATATTGGGAATCTTTCAACAGGGGCATTCCTGAATTATCCCAGGTATTATCCAAAAATCCGACGTCTGGCCTCGGGCTGGTTGAGTTTCGAAAAGGAAAAAAAATACACGCTTCTGACAGGGTATCTCAATAAACAATATGAAACAGGAAAGTCAGCACATTTATTAACAGTTTCAGGCAATGCATTCCTGAAATCCTGGGGACAGATAAATGTTGAATTGGCAGCTGGTAAGCGTGACAACTTGCTCGGATATGCAATGAAAACCAGGGTATATGCTAAAAATCAATGGGTCAGAGCTTATGTCAACTACACCCTTGCAGATCACGATTTTCCTGGTTACTTCTCAAACACCAGTTACTTTTCTAGCGGTGTTGGGACAAAAATCAAAAAAAGCATTGATTTAGCTGCCAACTATGACTTCAATCATTCAAACATAGCCCTTGATACTCTGTATTCAAATGCCCCATTGAGCCAAAATGCTTCATTGACTGCTAATTACAGAATAAAATCAAATAATATAATAGGGCTGGCATTATATATGCGCTCACGAGAAGATCGCTCGGAGCCTAAATTATTTGACTATGCTGAGCAATCAGCCCGTCTTACAATCCAGAACAAATTCAAATCCTTAGGAATAAGCTCATATGGTGAAATTGGAAAGGTCAAGAACTTTCTGACATTAAATGAAGGGGAGACGACTCGGGTTTTCAAAGCGAATGTGTCAGTAATATACAAATTGAATTCTATCCTCTTTATAGAAAGTTTTATTAATTACCAGGGCGGTAAAAAATACTTATTGGATGACTTTAATAGATTCTATTATGGAACTTCGGTAAATTTAAATTGGCAAAAAGGCCCGCAGATAAGACTTAGCTATCAAAACAACTATGAGATTGAAGAATACTATCGTGACCGAAGTTTATTGTCGTTAAGTGCCAGGTACAGAATACATCATAAACATGAAATAGGATTAGGAACCCACTATAACCTGGTAAAGAACTCACTTAACAAAAAAGAATTTAATGCATTTATTCGCTACACATATATCATTGATGTGCCTGTTGCCAAGAAGAATAATCTGGGAAGTCTTAAAGGCAAAGTAAATAATCTGGGTGTTCGCTCTGTTGAGGGAATAGTATTCTCTCTTAGTGGAAATATTGCCATTTGTAATAAAAGTGGTGAATTTAGTTTTCCGGCTGTTCTTCCCGGGGTCTATTATTTGTTGATTAATTATTCGAATCTGGGAATTAATTCTATTGCAGATCAACCCGGGCCATATCAGATTATTATTGAACCGGGAATGGAGAAGAATTTCACTATTTCAATGACCAAGTCTGCCACAATCAAAGGACGGATTGTTTTGCAATCAGATGCTAACAAGAATAATAAAGGATATGTACAAGTTAAAGAAACCTTGGGTAAACTTATTATTGAAGCAAAAAACAAAGAGGAAATATTCAGGGTGTTAACTAAAGAAAACGGAACATTCGAATTTCTGGATCTCAGACCAGGTTTCTGGAATATAAAAGTCTACAAAACCGGTATTCCTCAAGGCTATACCCTCATTACTGAACAAGTGAATATTGATCTTGCATCTGGACAAGTGCATAATCTGGATGTGCTAATCAAGAAAAAATCAATACAAATTAAATTCCAGAAGAAACTGTAATTCTGATAGGCAACTACAATGAGGCAAAGACTTTCTAAATATTATCTCCTACTATTTGCTCTGATTTCAATCAGCCACACTATCATTGCACAAAATCGTTTATCAGTATCCCGAGGTGGTTCAATTGCCATTGATATTAATCAGCTTCTTTTAAATAATCAGCTGGGGAATTTGGTTGCTGACAGCACTATATGGCTAAATTACACCACTTTAGTTCGTGAAGAACAACCCGATTTCTCCATAACTATAGAATTGGCTTCAGGCAGCATTCCTGAAGGAGTGGAGCTCTTAGTGGAAGCAAAGCCATACAACGGAATCAGTCAGGGAAGACATGGTCATTCAACCGGTTTGATGCCAATATCTCAAATACCCAGAGTTATAATAGATCAAATCGGCACCTCCTACACAGGCAACGGCATATATGTTGGTCATCAGCTTATCTTTTCATTCAGAGTTACAGACTTTGGACTTATTGAGCCTGGTATTCATTCCATTTTCGTTCAATTCACTCTTTCACAATAAGCATATGGCTGGTCGCAAAGAAACTCCCAGACAAAAAATGATATCCATGATGTATTTGGTACTAACTACCTTGTTAGCTCTAAACGTTTCTAAGGAAGTTCTTGAGGCTTTTGTTGTTGTTAATGAGGGGGTGATAAGAACCAACTTGTCATTCTCCAAAAAGATCAATGACAGCTATTCCAATTTTGAAAAAAGCTATCAAATCAATCAAACCAAAGTTCTGCCTTATTGGATAAAAGCACAAACAGTGCAGAAAATATCCCGTGAAATGATCACATATATTGGTAATATGCGTGATGAACTAATTGCTGTTACAGAAAGAATCTCCATCGATTCGGCCAGAGTATCTTCCCTCATGCATCTCACCAGAAAAGATGATAACAGTGTCACAACAAATTTCCTGATAGGATCATTAGAAGATGGATCGAACGGAAAAGCCAGAGAATTAAAGAATAAGATCATTGAATACCGGGAACAGCTATTAAATTTGATCGATCCGGAGTTAAGAAAAGAACTGACACTTGGTCTCATTACTGATGGTGACTATTATAATGCCGATGGACAAAAACAATCATGGGAGATTTATCATTTCTTTGACACTATTCTTGCTGCTGATGTTACCATTCTAAATAAACTTATCACTGAAGTATATATAGCAGAATTTGACGTGATCAATCATTTACTAAATGCCATTGGAGCTGAGGATTTCCAATACGATAAAATCGCAGCAAAAGTATTGCCGATGAGCAATTACGTTTTCCTTGGTGAACAGTATAATGCTGAAATCATCGTCGCCGCTTATGATACAACCCAGAGTCCGGAAGTACTCCTTATGCCAGGAGTAGATTCACTCAAAGAAAGTTTGATGGATCAGGCCCATCTGATTAACAGCAATGGGGGACAAGTCAAATTTAGTCTGCCGGCCAACAGAGAGGGAATACATCGCTATGCTGGTTTAGTAAGAGTTAGAAATGCTGCAGGAACACCGAATGATTATCACTTTTCCAATAATTATACTGTTGTTTCCCCAACACTTACCGTTTCTGCAACAAAAATGAATGTATTCTATATTGGTGTTGACAATACTGTATCCATCTCTGTTTCAGGAATACCAAAGGAGAACCTTCGTGTATCAATCTCGTGTGGCAGTCTTCACCAGGATCCTGTGAACCAGGTATGGATAGCCCAGGTTCCATCTGGATACCCTGAAACCACAGTGTCTGTATCTGGAATTATCGATGGAAAAATACGCCGTATGGGTTCAGAGCGATTCAGAATTAAACAAATCCCGGATCCGGTTGCCAGAATTGCGAACAAAAGAGAAGGATATATAGACAAAGAAATTATAATTGCAACTGGTTCAATAATTCCGGAAATGCCATCAGATTTTGAATTCTATTATAATTTCAGAATTAAATCTTTTCAGTTAAGCTTGCAAAGAGGATTTAAAAGTTATCAGTTTACAGCTGAAAGCGGCCAACTTACTCAGGAAATGGTTTCTCAAATCGAGCGGACTAACAGAGGACAGCAAATTGTTTTCGATCAGATTATTGCTATTGGTCCCGATAATGACGAACGATACCTATCCCCAATCATTTTGACAATCAACTAACATAGCAAATAACAGCTGCTCGTATCATACCGGCTTGTACGTGGCTTCATACCGGAACCCTTATTTGCACCTTTGTATATTCATCTGTCGCTGATTCAATAATAATAGACCCTTGCAGTGTCTCAATCCTTTCCTGAATAGAGAATAAGCCAAAACCATCTGTTGTTTCATTTCTGGTTAAAGGGTTACCATCGACTCCTTGTCCATTATCAAAAACAGACAATATAATCTCATTATTTTCGCAAATCACTTCAACTTCAACAAGCTCACCACCAGAATGCTTGAGGACGTTTAGTAATAATTCACTGATTGTTCTGTACAAAAATATTCTCAAATCGTATTCAATTTCCGGTATTTCCCCTGTAACAAATAACTGAGACCTCATACGACTCTGTTTTTCCATCTGTTCCAGTTTCCACTTTATGGCTGGAATTAGTCCCAATTCATACAAAATGGGTGGACACAATTCATAGGTAAGACTTCGTGAATCCTTTATAGCATCTAATATTAAACCAGTAGAGTCTTTGATGACATCGATTACCTTTTCAGGCAGATCATCTTGAAATATTGAAGATAATTTTAAATTGGCAATGGCCAAAGTAGCTCCCAAGCCGTCGTGCAAATACTCCGAAATCCTTCTTCTTTCCTTTTCCTCAGCAATGTTCAACGCAGAATGCAAGTTTTTCAACTTGATCTGTGAACTCTTTATTTTCTCCTGACTTCGAGTCAGATCTCTTTCAATCTCTTTCCTTTTAGTAATATCATGACTAATACCACGATATCCATCAAATCTATTCCCTGAATTGATCAATGGGAATCCACTCATTGACATCCACACCGGATGGCCTGTTTTGTGGCGGATAAGATATTCCACATCCTTGAAACTATATTGATTCTTCAAATCACGAATCAAAACCTGCTTCAATCTGTCCATTTCAGTGGATAGCTCGAATAATGAGAAATACTTACGACCAATGAGCTCACTTAAAGAATAGCCCAGTATTATTTCAGCACCACGGCTTAGATAAACGATACTTCCTGATTGATCAGTTTCCCAAAAGAATAAGCGATCATGTTCGGAAATCTGCGCATACCTATCTTCATGATCATGAAATTCTTTGGTTTTCTCCAGCAGATGTTTTGTGAGAGACTCATTCTGCTGTCGTAATATTTCCTCAGCATGACTAATTCGCAGCATTACCTTAACCAATCCAACAAACTCAAAACGATCAAAAGGCTTCGTCACAAAACCATCGGCGCCTGACTTCAGGGCTTTAACTCTGACACCAGCATCATACCCAAGAGCTGAGATCATCAATATAGGAGTACTGCCAATTTGATCATTGGCCTTCAATTCCTTACAAAATTCGAGTCCATTGTGATCAGGCAGAGCGATATCTAAGATGATAGTATCTGGTTTTTCTGCAATTGCAAGCTCCAGACCTCGGGTAGCCGTTTCAGCCATCAGTATCTTATACTCAGGTAAAGCTTTCATGAGTATGGTCTGGATTAAATCCAGGGCCGGCCTTCCATCATCTATGACCAAAATCTTTCCCATCCTTGTAAAATTAGCTCTAAATACCTGGAACCCATTATACGTTAGTCAAAAAATGAAAAGTATTAAGCAAAAAAAAGGGCCTTGAAGCCCTTTTTTAAATCTATCCTACAAATATCTTAGATGGAGATCTTTTATCATCATATGATAATATTATTTCTTCTTTACGCTACCAAGGCTTGAAACAGTCTTATCGAGTTTTGGATTACCGTAATAGGTTATATCTCCTACGCTACTCGCTATAGCCCGCAATTTGTCAGAAACCCTGACAGTGATATTGGCTGAACTGGATGAGATCACCTCCGCTTCCTTTACTTCAAGTTTTCCGGCTTTCAGATCACCTGCACTACTGGCAGTTCCCTTTAATACAACTGCCTTACCAGATAATATTATATCACCAGCGCTACTGCATTCTGCAATTACTTTCTTTGCTTTCAGGTCGAGTTTTATGTCACCAGCACTACTTGCATTAAGATACAATTCGCCAGCTTCAATAGTATTCTCTCCTAAAACATCACCAGCACTCGACGCATGGATTGTTTCTATCTTTCCCATTGTAACATGAACCTTGTGAGTTTTTGAATCTTTAAAACTTACCTTTTTGTAAACATGAAGTGTTCCATCTTTGACTTCAGTTTTAACATATTCATGCAGGTTTTCCTCAGTTTCAACAGTAACACTTATTCCATTACCCTGAGTAAGATAAACATCTAATCCAGCCGACACTTCGATGCTGGTAAAATCGTTCATCGAACGTTCTTTGGTAACAACAGGGCCTTCGGCCTTAACTTTTTTGCTTTTTTGGGCTGAGACCGAGATGGTAGCAGCTAAACACAATAATAAAACAGCAATTTTCTTCATGGCAAATGATTTTAAATTATTTTATTTACTACAAAGACGTAAAAAAATGTCAAGTGCTACAAAAAAAATGATCAGGACTCCTGAATAATCCTATTCCTTATCCAGGTCTCCATACCCCAATAATTTTTCCATCCTGCTTAAAACATATGAAAAGCCTTGTACCCTATCGCTTTTATTGCCTTCGATTGTGTACAACATTCCATCCTTAACCTGAAAAACGAAACCAACATGTCCTTTCCAGCCAGCCAGTCTCTCACGCCACCAAACGACAATATCGCCGGGTTTAGGCACATAGGAACTACCAGGCGGATGGGTTTTTCCTGATTCCTTTAATTGCCTGAGCATATCACGAGCTCCCAGCGTGTAAGAAAAAGGCATTTCGCCATCAACCTGAGAAAAACACCAGCTAACTAAAGCAGCACACCAAGAGCTACCAGCAGGAGCTATGCTGTTGAGATATTTCTCCACATAAGGGCCCTGATTGTTGCCTCCAATCTCACGGGCCCCGGCATTCATCTCACTGATAGCTAACTCCAGGGCCTTTCGTCCCAGGTCACTCCCTCCTTCTTCTATTGCTGGCATCTGAGTAAAATCTACCGGAACAGGTAGCTCAATGAATACTTTTGCGTGATTCAGACTCCACCATGTTAATGGCCCCACTTTACCGTCAACTACCAGAGGCTGACCATGCTGATCCAGGTTTTGTGCCTGAAAAGCTCTTACCGCCCGGTAAGTTTGATTTCCAAAATCACCATCAACTACCACAGGATAACCTTTCTCAATCAACAATTCCTGAAGCTGCCTGACCTCTTGTCCAACAGCACCTTTCTTTAATGAATCTGGCATAACATAAGGTTTTTAATTTGTTCGTATAAAGGTTTTATCTCGGTTAAACTCCTTACCAATGCAGTCATTATCCTCGCCCATCCGGCAGGTCCCGTAACTAAATTGATAATAACCCATATGAAATGACTAAACATTTCCGTACTTATTCTGAATGCTACCGAAAGATTCCCCATGCTTTCAAGTGCTTTGCGTATATGTGTTTCTTCAGCCTCCGGATGAATCACTATACAGGTGTCAAAATCTCCTTTGAATAAAATTTGCACTTTGCCTCCCCCACCATCCGGCAGGTGACCCTTTGAATAAACTGCCAGCGAATAAACGAGACAGTTAAGAGCTTTGCTAATCATTTTAAAGGATTTTGAGGCATAGCGGAAAAACGCTCTGAAAATATTCTCTTCAATAAAGTCCAGAACCTGATGCCCCAGCCTTTTTATCCATTGCCAGATTCTCTTCAAACCGTCCCAAAGTCTCATACCCCTATTCTGGATATAATTCCACGCCTCCTCCATTTTGATCGGATCTTCCAATCTTTTTAATACCTCTGCGCTGGCATCCTGACTTTGCATTTCATCATTCATTTTCTGGCCGACAGGAATAGAATCTTTCTGATAAGTCTGATTGAGTGAAATAAAAAAATCAGGCCTGATCGAATGCGCCATTTTATTAGTTTGCTGCCTGTTTAAACCTTCGAAATTCTTATAATACCTTCGCAGTGCCTTACTTAACTTTGGATTGTCGCCTCTCTCATCGCCTAAAGAATAATCGTTGCGTCCATTGATTTCCACATCAAAACCCAGAAGCCACAATTCAATTTTGGCCATATTAACAATAAAACGATTGGCCAGACGATGCTGATAATTCATTTTCTCAGAAGCAGAAAAATGAATAATAAAATTTTCTCCTCCCGGATGATTTCTTTGGGCAAGCATATTAATCATGTGCTTCTGAGAAAATAAGAGATTAATAGTTTCAGGAGCCATGATTTGGGGGATTGGCTTATCAGCCAGATGAAACAGATTCACTACCCTGATGAAAGGGTGCAAATCCTCATGTTTCAATCCCCTGAAAAGGTAACCGGGTCTTTTATCAGCCAGACCAAGTGCGAAAAGGCGTAGTTGCACAGCCCTTTGCATAACTTTTAATGGCTTATTATTCACAAAAAAGTCCTGAGCTGAAAAGTCAGCCTCAAAACTCACTAATCGCTCCAGGGCAAACCATGTATGTTCCCCCACCCAACCATCTGCTTTGATAGCAGCATCTCTCTGAAAACGTTTCACAGCCAGGTGGATGACACGAGTATCGGTAAAAGTCTTTATGATCTGAGATGGTCGTATCTTTTTTTTCAAATAGCCGAGATTCCACAAGCGTGAAGCGACTGTCTGAATTTGTACTTTTTGTCGCTTTATATCCAGAGCTGTTGACATATCTGTCGCAAAATCACTTACCAAACCATGGTTTGTAAGCCCTTGTAAAACAGACTCAACAATACCAATCTGTTCAATGGGTTTTGCTTTCGGATCAAAATCCGGATAAGAATAAGGTGGAAAACTGGCCGGCATTATTTACTCCCTGACAGACTATTTGATGATAATGCCTTTAAACATATTGAGCAAAGCCATTCTGTTATTCAAGCCTGTTTCCACAGCACTTTTGTGTACCTCAAATGCCCGAAGTGGCGCATTTGCACTATCATTGGTAACAAAATTATAGGAGTCTCCATCAAATTTTACCAGGGCTTCAGCAACTAATTTGATGTCTCCGTTAGTTTTAGCAGCCTTTACTGTTTCTTCGATGTTAGCAAATCCTTTTTCAGCATCAACCTTGCTGCTAAGTGTACCGGTAAAGGTTTGGACATGCAGAGAAGTTAAATCCTTTACTGCAGCATCCAGCTTTTCAAGAGCGTCTTTGAGAGCCATGATTCTAGTTTTTAGTTTACAAAATGCTGCGTAGTTCCTCAAGTAAAGATACAAAAAAAGGAATAGCTAAGGAGCATATCATTTTCTAATTAAAGCCATTATATTTAGTCCTTACAAAAATATTACGCTATGAATCGCTTCATCATTTCAATTTTCATATTAGGTCTGATGTCAACAAATGCAATGACTCAGACTCCTCATTTTCTTTCATATCCGGCCTTATCTCCTGATGCTGCCAGTTTGGTTTTTAGTTTCGAGGGCGACTTGTGGCAATCTGACATGAATACAGGTAAAGCCATGCGTCTTACTGCAATGCAAGGTTATGAAACTGCCGCAAAATTTTCTCCGGATGGCAAATGGATTGCTTTTACAGGAAGACAATTTGGAAATGCTGATATTTTTGTCATCCCTGCCGGAGGGGGTGAAATCCGGCAGTTAACTTATCATGCTGCCAACGACGAAATGGAGAACTGGACCTGGGATTCAAAAGAAATTTTAATTCGCAGTTCACGAGAGAACAGTTCGAGCATTTATAAAATACCAGTAGACGGAGGCAATCCGCTTCGATTGTTTAATCATTACTTCAATGTTATTCATAATGTTGCTATACATCCGTCATCAGGGGAGATATTCTTCAATGACACATGGGAAAGTTTAAGAATGACCTCCCGAAAACGCTATCGTGGTGAATATGACCCGGATATTCAATCATATAATCCACAAACCGGCGACTTTAAAGTATATACTGATTGGAATGGGAAAGATATGTGGGCGACGATTGATAAGCATGGTAATATATATTATGTTTCTGATGAGCAGAATGGAGAATACAATCTATATACCCTGTCTGAGGGACAGCCCAAAGCCTTGACAAAATTTAAAACTTCTGTAATTCATCCTTCAGTTTGTGCAAATGGCTCTCTGCTTGTTTTTGAGAAAGATTATCAGCTGTTCACTTATAACCCACTGACGAAGAAAGTTCTGAAACTCGAATTCAGAATGATCCGAAATAATTTGCTTCCTACAGAGCAATCATTTAAGGTCGATTCCAAAATAAGCCATTTCGATGTATCTCCTGATAATAAGAAAATTGCTTTCATCTCACGAGGAGAGCTTTTCGTATGTGATATTAAAGGGAAATTTATTCGCAACATTGAGCGCCCCGGCACATTTGAAAGGGCCCATGAAATAAAATGGATGAGTGATAACAAGACCTTGCTTTTTAATCAAACATGGAAAGGCTATCTCAATTTGTTTAGTATACAGGCTGACGGGGGCGGTGAAATGAAACAGCTTACCAGGGATCTCAGAAATAATCGTTCACTCAGGCTTGATAAAAAAAGAACAAAAGCAGCTTACTTAAGCGGACGAGATGAGATACGATTAATTGAATTAGAAAAATATCAATCTGAGACTATTGTGAGAGATGAGTTTTGGGGTTTTCAAAATTCTAAAGCAGATTTCTCTCCGGATGGTAAATGGCTCACATACTCCGCAAAACATGATTTTGAGGACGACATCTTTGTTATAAATCTTGAAAGCAAAAAGATCACGAATCTTACTAATACCGGAATATCAGAGTCGGCACCGGTGTGGAGTTTGGATGGCAAGTACATGTATATGGTCACCAATCAACTCAGACCCTCATTTCCAAGAGGGGCAGGCGATGTTCACCTCTACCGCATGGCACTTGATAATTTTGACAAGGATTACAAACTTGATCAATTCGATGAATTATTTAATCAGGATACCAGTAAAAAGAAAAAAGATCCGATTATCAATATTAGTATCAATACTGATCGCATTTGGGAAAGAATGGAGCGCATCAGTCCGGGATTCGGTTCTCAGGGAGGCGCGACAGCCATCCGGCAGGGGAAAAAAGAAATTGTTTATTATTCATCAAACCATGATAAGGGTGCTTCGGCTTTGTGGAAAACAAGTTTGGAAGTCTTTGAGAAAGCTAAGACAGAAAAGGTTGTCGGACTGACGGGGAGGGCTAATGTTCTGGTTAATGGTACTCAGGTATATGCTTTGTCGGGAGGAAATCTGTACACAGTGAATGTTAGCACAAATAAAGCCACTAAAATAGCTGTCTCACACGCTTTTACAAGAAATCTCTCTGAGGAGTTCAAGCAGATGTTCGCCCAAACCTGGGCTAATGTAGAGGAGAATTTCTACCATGAAGAATTGCACGGAGAAGACTGGGCAGCTCACAAAAAGTATTACAAGCAATTCCTGCCATTTCTGAATAACCGTGGAGATTTACGCACCTTACTGAATGATTTACTCGGTGAAATGAATTCATCTCATATGGGATTTAACACAAGTGGAACTGAGGAGCAAACCGCCTTGAGATATGTCAGTCTTGAGCCGGGTATTTTGTATAAAGATGATCAACCTTTCATTGTAGACCGTGTTCTTGCCAGGAGTGCTGCAGATAAAAAGGGAATAGATATTCAGCAGGGCGATGAGTTGGTAGCGGTAAATGGGAAACGGCTTAATCCAGACATGCCAAGAGATTACTATTTCTATCGACCGGCTATGGAACTGGAATTACTGCTAACATTTAAACGTGAAGGAGTCGAAAAAGAGGTTAAAATTCATCCGGGAGGATCGCTTTCAAGAAACTTATATGATGAATGGATTGATGAAAACAGCGATCGTGTAAAAAGCTTGAGCAAAGATAAAATAGCTTATGCGCATATGAAAAATATGGGTGGTGGTGAGATCAATAAATTCATTATGACCATGACGCGTGAGCTCAACGGAAAGGAAGGATTGATCCTTGACCTTCGCTATAATACTGGAGGAAATGTTCATGACGAGCTAATACGTTTTCTACAGCAACGTACTTATTTACAATGGAAATCACGTGGAGGCACACTCAGCAATCAGTCAAATTTTGCTCCATCTGACTACCCTATTGTACTGCTTATTAATGAGCAATCATTGAGTGATGCTGAGATGACAGCCGCTGGTTTTAAGGAATTAGGACTTGGCACAATAATAGGAACTGAGACTTACAGATGGATTATTTTCACAAGCTCCATGCGGCTGGTAGATGGATCCTCACACAGGATGCCTGGTTGGGGATGCTACACATTGGATGGCAGAAACCTTGAACAAGAAGGAGTTGGCCCTGACGTTTATGTTAAACAAACTTTTGTAGATCGATTGCAAGGCAAAGATCCGCAAATAGAAAAAGCTGTCGAGCATATTTTAAAATAGCAGGTGTCAGGAGATTTTTTAGTCCTCAATTCTCATTTTTTGAAGGTACTCAGTCCCTTTCATGGTTCTTGGTTCGCCATCCATCTCGATGACCCTGAAGTTATACTTTATTTGTGCCTTATCATCCTTTGACGTGCTTTTATCATCACGCTGTTCTACAAGATTTTTGAGTCTTTCAGGGGATAACTCAGAATCATGAGAAAAATAAACTGATACTTTAACCGGACAGGCAAACTCGGTTGTAATTCCAAGAATATTTGAATCGGCTGCAAGAATTTCTGCAAGACATTCTCCATCCAAAGGATCAAGAAAATTATCTACTCTCAGTGAATAATATGCAATTTGTGCATTGCTATCCGGTAGGTCACGAATAGGAATTGCCGATGGAGAAAATATCCACTTCTGAATTTCAATTGTATCAGTAATCTCTGAATCATACCAAATATTTGCTCGTTGGTCTTTCATAAATGTTGCCACCCCATAAATTCCTTCCATATCATACATATGACTGGCAAATACTATTGAGCTGCCATAACAAGTAATGGTTTTTAGGCCTTTTATGGAATATTCTTCCATTTCCTGCATATCTTCTTTAGAAGCCCATTGCTCATAAACTGTTGGTAATTCAAAGGAACGGCTAAACAACAGCCCTGCAATAATCAAAACAATAACAGCAAGCACCGGAAGCCACTTTTTTCCACGTCGATTAATAGTCAATGCTCCTTTTTCAGGACAAACCTGAATGCAGTCCCCACATAAATGACAATCTGCATCTCTCACTACATCTAATGAGGCCACCGGAATCGCCTGTGGACATGATTTTGCACATAGCTGACAACTGGTACAGGAGAATTCATCTCGGGTTATTTTGAATAATGGAAAGGTTTTATTCTTCAAACTGCGTAGTTCAAAAATGTATGCTAATACACATAGAATCGCCAGAGGCCAGATAAAACTTAACTCCATACCAAGAAATCGAATGAGGAAATAAGCAACGGTAATTCCTGCAAAAAGATAGAAGAAGCGGAAAATATTTGAAATTGCATTTATCGGGCAAAGATATTTACACCAAAAGAGTCGAAAGAAAATAGATCCTACTATTACAATTACCAGTGCAATTGTAGCCATGATAATATCTATATCCGGATTAAACCCGGATGTGATAGAGAAATAAGGACAAAACCACTTGCAAAACAGCTCGCTCGTAGTGACAGAAACGTAAAAAGTGATGAATAACAACACATACTTAAGCGAACGAAGAATTTTATCACTTAATCCAGAAATGGTTCTTCTTACTTTCCATTTATCGCCGAGCTTTCCAAGCCACTCTGATATTGAACCAACAGGACAAATAACCGAGCAAAACAGCTTGCTAAATACGACAACTGCTATAACCAGAAAAAGTCCCATGCTAATCTGAACGTTGGTCATGTTGCAAGCCAAAGAATTGTTAAAAAGGAAACTGGCATAGGCCTGTATTCCGCCAAATGGGCAATAAGCTTCAAAATCAGCAACATATTGATTGCTGATCAGTGTTCTGATTCCGGCATATATCAATAAAGCAATTATGGCTATTTGAGGAACTAAGCGATACGGGTTCGTTTTGAGCTTATTCATCCGTTTATATTTATTTCTATTTGTCGGATGGAGCTCGCACAACAAAAACAATCATCCGCGTGTGTGTTAAAAAAAAATTCCTTTCGTCATGCTCGGTTCATCAACTTGGAAGAGTTGGGATTAAAAAATAATCCCCGGCTGTTATGCAGTCAGGGATTATGATTCTATACTTGTGGGGAAGGCGAATTACTTCTTTTTGATCCTTTTCTTCTTTTTATCACTAATCGTCAAAGGCTTTTCAACTTTTCCCTTACTTTTCTCAGCTTTTTCTTTTTTTGCCTTAACAGCAGCTGCACTGGTACATTTGTCTAAAGTGGGACAAGCACTACATTTTTTTGAAACATCTTTCTTGACCATTTCGGTTTTGGCTTTGACATTTTTCTTGTCAGCCTTTGTCTTTTCTTGAGCAGCAACACTGATAACCATAAAGAAAGAAAGAAGGGTTATACTCGACAGTAAAATAATTTTCTTTTTCATAACTGAGTTTTTTTTAATAATTTGATGACAATGCAAACATATAGCTGATATTGATTCTTTCATGTTATGGAGGGGTTAATACAGGTTATAGCAAAGTTATATGATGTTATAGAGATGTTAAGAACGCTGTAAATAAAGCAAAGCTTTGTACTTTTGTATGCATGAAAAATAAACGTATCCAGTTGACATTGCTTTTGTTAGCACTAACATGTCTTGTAGCTTTAACAGGCATACAGATGAACTGGGTTTTGAGTGAAGCTAAGCATCAGAAGGAAGAATTTGACAAAAATGTAAAGCAAGCATTAAGAAGTATTGAGAAAAATACACAAACGGTTAAGGATTGTCCTGCTCCCAATAAAACTTCCGGCTCATGTAATCTGCTGCTAAAATCGATTAATGATGCCTTTGATCTTGATTCTTTGATAAAAAATGATCTCTCTAGACATGGGATAGATCTGGATTACGAATATGGCATTGTAAATGTTAATCTGGATAATTATCGAGGAGCAAAAAGTAGTAAAACTGTCACCGCAAACCTGGCGGAGAGCTTAAATGATTCAGGATATGAGCTATTAATAAATTTTCCGAAAAAGCGTGATTTCATCCAAGCCCAAATGGGAAATACTTTCATCAGCTCTATCATACTGATCATTCTGCTGATGGTTTCTTTTATCCTGATATTCCGGCTCTACAACAGAGAGAAAGAGTTTTCAAGGCAGATTAAGGATTTTGTGAATAACATGGCCCATGAGTTTAAAACCCCACTCACAAATATTTCATTTGCCACTAATATGGTAGCAAAAAATAATATTGTCAAAGCTGACGAAAAACTAAGCTCATTAACACAAATTATCAAAACCGAACAATCAAAACTACATGAACGACTGGAGAAAGTCCTTAGCTCTTTTGATCGGACAAAGGTCGATTCTGATGATTTGGTTTCAGCGAATCTGCGTACAATAACTGAAGCCGTAATTGGTATATACGAAGACCAGATAAAGGAAAAGAAGGGGCTACTGGATTACAGTTTTGATGGGCAAGATTTTAATTGTTTTTGCGATGAAGATTCTATCCATATCATTCTTAGCAATCTAATGGATAATGCTATTAAGTACTCCGGAGAAAATCCACAAATAGCCATAACAATACAGGCTACTGAGCAATTATTCTCATTAGAAGTTGCTGACCAGGGGCCAGGTATTCCCAAAAAACATCACAATAGGATTTTTGAGCAGTACTATCGTGTACCCAAAGGAGATATTTATGATGCAAAAGGCTTCGGTATTGGGCTCTATCATGTAAAGCAGATTGCCGATCAACTTGAGGGCAGTATAAAACTTATCAGCAGCCCAAACAGGGGGAGTCGCTTCATTGTTGAGTGGCCCAGGAAGGATATAGTATGAGCGATAAAAAGGATAAGCAAAAAATACTGTTAGTTGAGGACGATGTTAACCTTGGGTTCCTCCTTGTAGAATATTTAGAGAGCAACGGTTTTGATGTCAAATTATACATTGACGGGCAAGCTGGATTAAAAGGCTTTCAACAAGCAAATTTTGATATTTGCATTGTTGATATTATGCTACCCAAATTAGATGGATTCTCTCTTGTCAAAGAGATGAAAAGCATAAACCCTGAAATAGCCATTATTATTCTCTCTGCCAGATCAATGAAAGAAGACAAAATCAAAGGCTTCGGATTTGGAGTTGACGACTATATATCAAAGCCCTTTGATGAAGAAGAACTTCTTTGCAGGATCAAAGCCATTCTGAACAGACGTAATCTTCAAGCATCCAATTCTGATAAGCTGCTTGTTGCTGATAATGTATTAGGGGCGTACAAATTTGATCCGGAAAAGCAAGAACTAGTGCTTGACAAAACCACTCAAAGGCTCACTTTCAAGGAAAGCAAAATTCTTCAACAGCTCGCTCAGAGAAAGAATAAATTGGTTAAGAGAGAACAGATAATGATTGAAGTTTGGGGTGAGTCAGATTACTTCACAGGCAGGAGTCTGGATGTTTTTATTTCAAAGCTTCGAAGTTACCTGAAATCAGATCCCAATCTCTGCATAAAAACAATCCCTACGGTAGGATATATTTTAGAAGATTCCGGTTTAAAATAGAAGGCCATATTTTATGAGTAAAATTCAATAGCTTAGTGGCTATGAGAGCAGTGACATTATTTATCCTGATAGTCACATGCATATCTTGTAGATATCGCTGTGAGTTTTGTACGCCTGCAGATTACCGCGCCGAAATGCGAATTCTTGTTTCAGATATTTCATCCTATGCTAAACACAAGAACACAAACTTTATTATTGTTCCTCAAAATGGAATAGAATTGATCACAAATAATGGCCTGCCGGATGGAGAATTGAGCTATGAATATATAGAGGCCATTGACGGTCACGGTCAAGAAGATCTTCATTTCGGATATTATAAGGATGACGAAGCTACCCCCATGGAAGAACTAAACTATCTTTCAGCATTTCTGAACAGATCTTTAGACCTTGGTAAAACAATATTGGTAACTGATTATTGTGACGGAGACCTTCATGTGAATGAAGCATTTCGTCAATGCGAAGAAGCAGGTTTTATCCTGTTTGCCGCAGATGAAAGAGATCTTTCAAGCATTCCCTCTTTGCCCGGCAAGCCTTTCAGAGAAAATTCTGACAATATTCATGAGCTGAACCAGGTACATAATTTCCTGTATTTGCTTAACCAAAAAAACTATCCTTTAAAATCTGATTTTATCTCTGCTGTTACATCAAGCTCTTATGATCTGCTGATCATGGATCTGTTTGGTGAAGACGGCAGCACATACACTGCGCAAGAAGTGGAAGATTTAAAAGTAAAAGCCAATGGTGGCAGTCGCCTCATTTTATGTTACCTCTCAATTGGAGAAGCCGAAGACTACCGATATTACTGGAATTCGGATTGGAATGATGATGAACCCGAATGGCTTGGTGAAGAAAACCCGGATTGGGAGGGCAATTACAAAGTTAGATATTGGTATGATGAATGGAAAAACATTCTATACGGAACTTCATCTGCCTATTTAGATAAAATTATTTCATCAGGATTCGATGGTGTTTATTTGGATATCATTGATGCCTTTGAGTATTGGGAATAGAAATAATTTTGGGGAAAACAGGAATATTTCGTAACTTTTATCAAACAAGCTTAATCAAATATCGCCTAGTTTATGGACAAAACAATCTTATTGATCGATGATGATCAGGACTTAATAGACGCTTTTCAAATTGCGATTGAAAGTCAGGGTTACAACACTGAATCTGCTAACAATGGTTCAGATGGTTATCTCAAAATTAAATCTCATAATCCTGATCTGGTCATACTTGATGTAATGATGGACAATGACCTTGAAGGATATAATCTCTTGCATAAAATTAAAGAGGATCAGATCTATCATAATCTTCCAATCATTCAGTTAACCGGCATGGTAGATCAACTTGGTGTAAACCTGAGATCAGCTGTTGAAGAGCAGGATGAACTGCCAAATGTATATTTTGAGAATAAACCCATCGATCCGCTTAGATTGATCGAATTAATTAAAGAATTGCTGGAATAATCACACGAAGCAGAAATCTGCCTCGCTCTTTGCCCATTTTCTACATCCGGCACTAAAAAAAAGGATACGCAATGGTATTCAGATTGAAACCAGCTCATGTTACATTTGCCCGATGGTTTATCCGAATTCGCTGGATAGCTGTTGGGATGCTGATATTTGCAACTTTTATAACAAAAAACGTGTTTGGAGTATCAGTTCAGGATACTCAAATATACATTTTGTCAGGATTGCTGTTGATGACTAATGTCTTTCATGTTGTAATGATAAACAGGATTGTCAAATCTGCCGGAATTCATGTAGTTAAGCTGGTTAAAAGAGAATTACATGTCCAGATTACTCTTGATTTATTCATTCTAACATGCATTCTTCATTTTTCAGGAGGAATAGAGAATCCACTTATAATTTTCTTCTTCATTCATATGGTGATTGCAAGCTCCATATTCAGCAAGTTTAAAACCTATATCCATACTGTCTCAGCCATTATTCTACTTGTTGCCCTAGGTTGGTCAGAGTACAAAGAAATCATTCCTCACTATCCACTTGATGGTTTTATTGAACACAGTTTCTATCAAAACAAAGAGATAATTCTCGGTGCAGGTTCATTTTTCATTTTCACAGCAATTCTCATTGTCCGTCTCACCCAAATGGTAATAAGTCGTGCTTTGAAAGTTGAAGATGCCTATGTTCAGACAAATATTCAACTTGTAAAAAAGGATGTTCTTCAAAGCAAATATGTACTGCGGGTAACTCATAACATTAAAGGCCATCTTGCTGCTATCATGAGTAATCTACGTGTGGTACAAGCCAATATGGTCGGGGATTTAAATACAAAACAACAAGAGCTGGTCGACCGGTCATATAACCGAAGTGAGTTGTTGGAGAATTTCGTTACCGAACTTCTGAGCTTACACAGAAAAAGGCTAAAACAAGAACCAGAATTTGAAGAAGTTTCACTTGTTGATATTACCAGCAAACTGATATCAATGACTAATACCCTGGCAAAGGAAAAGGGACAAATATTCACTTACCATATTGACAAAACCATCCCAAGTTTCAACGGCAATCCACTTACCCTGAACGAGTTGTTTGGTAATTTGCTTACTAACGCCGTTAAATACACCCCTCCTGGGGGAGATATTCGTATGACAATAACAAACACTGACAAGTATATTTTGTCAGAAATAAGCGACACTGGAGTAGGCATCCCCGAAGATGAAATAACGAAGGTATTTAACGAGTTCTACCGGGCCAGTAATGTCGAAAAAGGGGTGAAATCCGGATCTGGCCTGGGCCTGTCAATTGTAAAACAAATTGTAGAAAACCACAATGGTAAGATGCAGGTTGAAAGCCAGGTAGGAAAAGGAACAAAATTTTTAATAACGCTGCCGAAAAAATAAATCAATTAATTATAGAACTCCAATTTCATCTGTAAACAACCACGCTGCCTGTCCTCCTCTCGGATGATTAGCAGGCAGGATTCTGCAATTTGTGGCTTGAATTTTTATATATCGCAAACTTACAGGCTTAAAATCCAATTCGATTTTCTTTATGAATGCCTCGCGTTCGAGTATCGTTTTATTATTCTTTTCACCTAAAAAGATGTAGTTCTTATCATCTAATGATCCCCAGAACTCTACCTTTTGAGGAATCATAACACTTGTAGAACCAGTGTGCTGAAAAAATCTAATCCAGGCCATAGAAAGCACCTCCTCCTTAACCAAATCAACAATCACTTCAAAATCATCCTCCTTGAAACCCTGCCATCGACCATCATCACCTCTCTTTTCTGCCAGCTGAGCATCAGTAAGGGTCTCCTTTTCTCCTCCCGGATAAGATTTGTGCCACGAACTAACATATGTAACTTTCCGGCCTGTGGCCTTATTCATCAAATTTTCAAGTTTTAGTTCATAACCTGCCGGATGATGTTCTACAAAAGTGGACGCTCTTAAAGTCTCTCCTTCGTTCATAAGAATAGTTTGAGTAAACATCTTGCTGGTATTCTCCGGCTCTGTTCCATCCAGTGAAAATAAGATTGGATACTCATCCAATTCCGTTCTAAGTTCAATTTCAAGTTGACGTTCCTCCGGCAGGAGTCTGCCAGAATAATATGGAGTAAAAGCACTTTCAGAATACCGATAACCAAGGTGCTGATACCGTTTTAACTGAACCGACAATTTCTTTTTAAATCCATTCCAGTATTTCTTCTCAGGCTGAAGCCAGAGAGCCTCTGCCAGGGCACTATAGCGTGGCAGAATCATTCTCTCCACATGTTCAAAAGTTTCAATCTGTTCGGTCCAGAGATTAGCTTGTCCTCCGAGAATATGATGCCCTTTTGAATGATCAATTTCATCCGGCAGGGGATTAAAACCATAAACATCCTTCAATCGGTTTAATCCTCCCCATGCCTGGGGCTCCTTATCATGCCGGCCCTGGTAATGATCAAAATAGCATGGATATCCGGGCGACATAACCACATCGTGACCTGCATTTGCCGCTTCAATTCCTCCAATCATGCCACGCCACGACATCACAGTAGCCTCAGGTGCCAGTCCACCTTCAAGAATTTCATCCCAGCCAATAAGCTTTCGACCCTTAGAATTCAAAAATCTCTCTACTCTCTTCACAAAATATGATTGCAATTCATGTGCATCATTCAGACCTTCACTTTGCATTCTCGCCTTACAAGAAGGGCAATTTTCCCAGTGACTTTTTGACACTTCGTCACCACCAATATGAATAAATTCTGATGGGAATAATTCCATCACCTCGGTCAAAACAGTTTCGAGAAAAATGAAGCTTTCATCTTTCCCGGCACAATACACACCCGATGGATTCTCAGGATCACAGCTAAATTCGGGATAGCACCGGATAGCAGCTTCGGAATGCCCCGGCATTTCAATCTCAGGTACTATGGTAATAAACCTTTCAGCAGCATAACTAACTATCTCACGTATATCCTTTTTTGTATAGTATCCGCCGTATGCCGCTTCCCCATGCTCACTGGCCAATGTAAAATTCTCCCAAGGATTTCTAATGCTATCCTCAATCCGCCAGGCCCCCAATTCAGTCAACAAAGGATAAGCATCAATCTGGATTCTCCATCCAATACCATCCGTCAGGTGCCAATGAAAAGTATTTAGCTTATGGAAGGCCAGAATATCAATGAATTTCAGAATAAACTCCTTTTTGAAAAAATGTCGGGAAACATCCAGCATACCACCTCGCCATTGATAATTAGGATAGTCTGATATTTCCAAGCATGGTACTCTTACAGAATTTTGATCATCACCATCTGGTAATATATTATTCTCCCCCAGGAGATCCGGAATAAGCAATTGCTTTAGTGTTTGAATTCCATAAAACACTCCTGCTAAGCTCCTTCCCTTTATTTGTATCAGCTTTTGAGAGATACTCAATTCGTAAGCTTCTGCATTATCATCAGGGTTAATATCATCTTCGATCACCAACAACACTATATTTTTTGCACTTGCATCCTGACTCAGTCCGAGATCATTCGAAAGCTCAAGTGCCAGGTTTTCAAGAATCTCATCACCTCCTCTGGTTTCAACACTTATATCCCTGGTCAGATAAAAAAAGCCATTTTTCATTTCAATACTTTGTGGCTCAGGAATTATTGCATGGAGAAGACCAGGATCAGTGCCTCTTGAGCATGACAACATGAGGCTTAAACTAAATAAAAAGAGGGCGTGTTGATATTGCATCCTGATAAAGATTTGGCTATTGGATTTTCACTATTTTCCTCAGATGAGTCTCCTTACCTGCAGTAATAACTACAAAATAGCTACCCTCAGCAAAGCTCCGGAGGTCTATTTCTCCTGTTAATTCAGAAGAGCTTATCGGGTAATGTTTCTGATAGATTTCCTCCCCGAGATAATTATAAATAGCGATATCCACCTCAGTTTCCTTCACAAAACTAATCTCGAGAGATAACATATCAGAAACCGGATTAGGATACAAGACCAGCTTATCCAAAGTTTGTTCACCCAAATCAATTCCAGACCGATCTCCATCCTGTGATACCACAACATATTGGATGTTGTTTTCTGCATCAGGTGCTACAATCCTGACACTATCTTTTCGTGGAATACCCAAATTCGGCACTACAAACAATCTGATCTCTGTCTCATCATTCCCGTTTCGTGGGGAAACAGCAAACCAATCAGCTGAATAGTTTAGTTGCCAGCTTAAACTGAGTCCGCCCGGATTTGAGATCATAAAGCTTGTATCAATTGTTTCGTTAGCAGGCAAATCAAATAATATCGGATTCACATGCATATCGGCTTTGATAGGAACAATCGTAGGAATTCCAATATTATCAATATGGAAGCTAAGCTTGCCATCGAGCTCAAGCTTAATATCGAAAACTCCTGAACCCTTCATGCCCCCAATAGGAATTATGTACTCACCAGGGCCAGAAATATTAATAGTGTCTGAAAGTCCTGTTGCCAGGCTTGAGATAAATAAACTACCTGTATTCTGCACTGATACCACACCAAGAACAAGCTCGAGATTCAACCAATAACGCGACCAGACCGGAACATCTTTTTGTAATGTAAATTTTCTTACACCTGTTGGAGACATACTTTGAGGTATGCCTTCCTGATAGGCATTAATTGAGTCATTATAAATAACCTCCGGACCTACCAGCTGCCCAAATTCAAGGCTTTGGTCATCATCAGACCCTACCGAAAACCCAGCAGATTCAAATTCATTGCTTGGGTCAGTCGTATCATCCGGATCATCATATAATTCATCAATTTCTATTGTCCAGTCATTGTTGGTCTTCATTGGTAAAGAAGCTCCTCCTCTGTCATCGTTGTGAAATTCCACAGTAACAGGATAGCTCAGTCTGTTAGTAATCTTTTTCTTTGTACCACTATTGTTAACCCACATCCCCATTGTATAAAAACTACTTCCACTAACACGATCAAGTATACGAACTGTTGTATTGAAATTTCTTCCTTCCACGGCGGGATACCTGAGTGTCAGGGATTTACCAGGTGCCAGAACTCTGCGAAAAGACTGGCAATATTTGGAGAAAAATCCATTTGGAGAGGGCTCCGTGTGATCCGGATCAAAACTTTCGGAAACCACCATATCAATAGCGGCGTGACCTTGTTCGGGCAATAACCACATAGAATCTGCCCATATCAATGATGAATTGTGTTGTTTCAACTTGGTAGTGTCAGCACCTGATTGTTTCGTATCATCTTTGTAATAAAGATAGGTTTTGCCGTTCCGTGTATAAGTGCCCGAAACAGCTACAATATGTCCTTTTCCAGTTCCTGGATACACCATTCCCATTTCAACATCCTCATTCTCTTTAAGTTCATTGTATATCCAATCCTTATCAGGGTGACTGTCATCCGACTTATCCTTATCCTCTGCTTCACTCCTTCCAGTGCTGGATGGTAAATTTTTATTGATCTTTTTTGTTTGAAATTTAACTTTAATCGGGAGTTTATACATTTCAATAAAATCGAGCTTGCCACGAATAAAACCTTCAGAGGAAACTCCATTGCCTCTCTTTCCCATCAATGCAGAGAGATATAGCATAATTTGATTGAAGTCTCCCGGAAAATTAATCTCCTTATGTTTATCCCGAAGCCACATGAGTGAATTGGCAGCAGCTGCTGGTCCACATCCCTCCACCTGCCACGGATATGTTGCATAATCAATGTCACCATTTTTCATTTCACAACCTATGTAATGCTTATTTGTAATGGTATCTCCGAAGGCTTCTTTAGGAAAAAACTCGGTTAATGGGTAACCGTTATACACCCATCCGGGAGGATAACCCATAACACCCTGCTTTTCCAACTCAAAAATCCCTTCCCTCCAATCAGGATCAGGAATATCCATGATTAAAGTATCCGGATAAAGACTCAGAGCATATCCAAATTGCAAGTATTCAATTGGCTGACCCATATCATAACCAAGTAAGCCCAAATCAAAACTAACTGCCAGATTTTGCTGACGAGAAAACCAGCTGGCTTCAGGAATATAGAGATTTCTGATTATCCATTCCGGATCCTGTCCTTCGCCATTACGGGCCACTATATTTAAATACACAGCCGGTTCCCATGCTTTAAACCAAACCGTCATACTTCCGGTATATGGTACCAACTCCTGATGTGCATTATCTATTTCGAGAACGCTCCACTTAAAACTTAGATCCTCAGCCGGAATTGAATGTTGCTGTCTTAGCAGATAAGTAAAGGCTGGTATATCAGAATCTGGTGCTTGAAACAAAATCTCAGCCCGGCGACCTAAACCTTCATTTGCTGAATATTCAATTGTTATTGAACTAGCCCCTTCACCTTCGGCAGGGTCAATAGTTAGCCAGTCTGCTTCAGTCGTGACTGTCCAATAAGCTCCATCACCAGTAAATTCAAGACCTATTTCAGCACCACCTGTTTCGGATGATATATCCATCCAGGCTGGATCAAAAACAAACTGAGTTTGGCAATAGCTTTGATTTGAAGAGGAGCAAAGTCCCAGGAGGAATAATACCATGAATACTTTGAATAGACCTTTCATATTACTCATTTGATTGATTTTTAGGTGTCTATTCAAACATACAAAGAAAAAAGCTAATCAAAAAGTTGATATACAAAATCAAGTCTTAAGTCATTCTGGCTATTAACATTAATTAGTTCTGACCTTGAGGGAAGTACAAAACAGTAATGAGAACCTGGCTGTAGGCTTTCTGATGGAACAAATTGCCTTACAATTGCCGAAGGATATCTCCCATTCTTATATTGTGCTGGAATATGCTTCCCGTCTTCACCAACAAAATATGGAGATGCCTGGTCAAAACTATCCTGGCCTAATTCAGGATGTGTGATCAGATTCACCCCTCCGATTATCGGATCAAACTCAGCATGGACTGCTAATGACATACTTTGACCTGTTACAGAAGCATATAAAACTTCCCAATATTTAGCCGTAGCCTTTGCTGTACTAATTAGTCCGCCCGGTGCATCCATCATGTTGGCTGCTGCCCATGACATTTTTCTCTCCATCGACCTGCTGAAAAAAAACGAGGTCAATCTCAATCCAGTCATCAGAAAATGTTCAATTCTACTCCCTTTTTTGAAGTTCCTTTCAAACTCCTGGTGAGAAATATTCTGATCTCTGAAATATTCATAGCTGGAATAAACTCGTGTCAGATCTTCTACCGGATAATAGGAATCGACATGTAGCCTTCTGCCCATATGATGCCGCTGAATATTCATAACACCTATCTCCACATCCCCATTGATACTCTTATCTTTTGTAGCCAGATACTGTTGTAAAATTAAATCAAACCAATGATCCTGCATTACGTGTCCGAGGCTCCCAAAACAATGCGCCAACAACTCACTGTAATTGCTTTGCCTCTTTACATCATCCTCACGGAGATGAGCAAGATAAGCCTTACCGAATGGTATATGTTTATGATGATTCATCCCGGGCAGTTGTTTCCTCACAAACTTCTCCCAGTCGGGATACCAGCTACCTGCAAGAGCTTGTTTCTGATATCGCTGCATCAGGTCTTTCAGTGCGGGATCATCAATATACTGAATAGCCAATCGGGTAATCCAGGCATGGCTGATATCATCCCAGGCCTGTGCCTTAGCCCAAAAGCTCAACATAAATACAAACAGGTACAAAAGTTTCATTTGACTCCAATTTATGATAATCAAGGAAAACCAGTATCTTAACGCTTAAATCTCAAACTTAATATCAAATTCTGATCTAATGAAAACAAAACACTTTTTAATCGCCTTGCTCATACCATTTTTAATTGTCAACTGTAAACCTGACACTGATGAGGTCCTCTCCTCAGATCAGATTATGAAACAAGCAAACCGTACGGCTTTCTGGCAAGGAAAGAAGGTAATGGTTCTGTGGCATGCTTCATGGTGTGGCTGGTGCGACAGGATGGATAGTCTGATGAACCGACCAGAAGTGAAAGAGGCCTTTGACGATAACTATGTAATCAAACATTTGGTGGTTAAAGAAAGAGAATCACTAAAGCATCTTGAAAATCCCGGGGGAGATGTCATGCTCGCCAAATACCACGGCGATAAAGCCGGAATACCTTTTTGGGTTGTTCTTGATCGCAAAGGAAACTTGCTCGGCGATTCATTTATGAGAGAAGAAGGTGTTGGTATGGATGAACCCGGTAAGAATGCTGGTTGTCCGGCTAATAAAGATGAGGTGGATCATTTCATTAAGCTTCTGAAAGAAACCAGCAAAATGACTGATGAAGATCTGGATGCAGTAAGGGAGTTGTTCTTCATGAAAAGGTAGCCCATCTGCTATTCGGATATGATCAATTGACATTGTTGGTGCTTTGACCATGTTATTAATAACAGAGATTTTTCATCCAGATAACACGACAGTTACATGAATAAACATTTACTATCAACACTGATTTCCCTGCTGGTATTCATGACTGGCTTCACTCAGACTGCCAATCTTCTCGATCGACCATTGCAATTTGAGCGTAGTCGCTCGTACGATGCCCTGAATTACAAAATTGAATTGGCCGTTGATCTTGAGACCAAATCATTCACCGGAACCAATACAATCACTTTGGTACCCCTGAATTCAGGTCTGGAAGCTTGTTCTTTTGATCTGACTGAATTAAATATTACAGCTGTTTATGCCGCCGATAAGTCACCCCTGGAATATACTCAAACTCAGAAAGAGGTGGAGATTAAACTCGGTCAGTCATATTCTATTAATGATACGGTAAAATTAAGCATCCAATATTTTGCTGAGAATCCAAGCGATGGATTACTTTTTAATGATCAAACTGATCGATGGCCCCGGATGCTTACATCGAATTCCTGGCCCAATCATGCCAGATACTGGTTTCCCTGCTATGATTATCCCAATGACAAAGTCACCCAGGATGTTATAGTAACTGTAAAAGATGATCTCAAAGTACTTTCAAATGGGAAACTAATTGATGTTAAAAATAACCTGCCGGATGGTACCAAAACATGGCATTGGAGGCAAGTAAATCCACATAGTACGTATCTCTCCATGTTAGCAATTGGTCCATTCGTTGTTATTGAAGATTCATTGGGCCGTTTGCCAATTAATTATTGGGTATATGAACAGGATGAAACTGTGGCCAAAGAAATATTTTCAATCACGCCAAAAGCGATTGATTTCTTCAACAACTTATATGATTACCCCTATCCATGGGCCAAATATGATCAGGTCATTTGTCCACAACAAGGGGGAGGTGCTGAGGCAACCTCAGCAACTATACTGGGGCTGGGGGCTGTACGGCATAAGCGTCCCGATCAGGATGATAACTGGGAAAGAATTATAGCACATGAAGCTGCCCATCAATGGTGGGGCGATTTAATTACTTTGCGATCATGGGAGCATACATGGATGAACGAAAGTTTCGCCACCTACTCAGATTATTTGTACACCAAAGCAATGAAAGGTGAAAAAAAAGGAGCTATTGATCTTGAAGGAAAGAAAAACCAATACCTGCGTGAAGCACATAACAGATATATGCGCCCAATCGTCTATCAAAAATACAATCAGCCTCAAGATAATTTTGACTCACACACCTATCCCAAAGGAGCAATAGTTCTTCATATGCTTCGCTATCAACTGGGTGACGAAAGCTTCTTCAGAGTATTAAGCCATTTTCTGCATAAGCACGAATTCCAGGCAGTTGATACAAATGACTTCATGCTTGCAGTTAAAGAAGTTACAGGAAAAAATATGGACTGGTTTTTCGAACAGTTTATTTTCAAGCCAGGACATCCGGTATTCGATCTATCATACAGCTATTCTCTCGAAAAGAACTCTGTTGTCCTTACGGTAAAACAAATCCAGGACCAATCAATTGGAACACCAATTTATAAACTACCGGTTCAAATAGCCATTACCACATCCGAAGGAAAAAGAATTAAGGAATTATGGATAACAAAGAAAGAGGAAACTTTCTTTCTGTCATGTGATAAAGAACCTCTGTTGGTACGATTCGATGAAGGAAATTTTTTACTGAAAGAATGGACTTTTAAAAAGACTGAAAAAGAACTTATCTACCAATCAGAAAACGACGATATAATAGGTAAAAACTGGGCAAAAACTCAATTAGAAAAACTAAAAACTGATAACTGAAATTTACAGTCTGAAGCACGGCTGCCATCTCTAACAAATAGACATCCCTATGAAACAAATCTTCATAACACTTGCTTCTATCCTTATTGTAGCACTGACAAGCTCAGCGCAAGAATACCAAACTCATTTCCCTAAAGAAGAGTTTCAATCAAGATGGAATTTAGTTTTTGATCATATTGGAGATGAGGCCATTGCCATTGTTCAGGGTGCTGAAGATCCGGGTGGCTTTGTTTATCCTCGTCAAACCAATACTTTTTACTATTTGTGCGGGGTAGAAAACTCCTATGCTTATCTTTTATTGGACGGCAAAACCAGAACGGTGACTTTGTTTCTGGCACCCGGTCACTCTCAGGTACGGGAGAGAGTGCTATCTCTCAGCGATCCTGAAAAGGTTAAACAGCTAACGGGCGTACATGAGGTCAAATCGGTAAAGGACATGTTTAGCATAAGCGCTCCTAAGATTTTTACACCTTTTAGTCCTGGAGAGAAACAAGGTCAAAGTCGTGGTGAAATCATCAATCGTGACCGCCATATTGCTTCAGATTTTTGGGATGGCAGATTATCCAAAGAGATCCATTTTATTGCCCTGCTCAAATCACGAAATCCAAGATCTGAGGTATTAGACCTGAGCCCTTTTCTGGACGAGATGCGGAGTATAAAATCACCCCGGGAGATCGAGTTATTACGAAAGGCAGGTGAACTCTCAGCCAAGGCTATTATTGCTGCTATGAAACGATCACAACCCGGGGTATATGAGTATCAGCTTGATGCTGAAGCCCGGTATGTATTTCTGGATGGTGGAGCACGCCTCGAAGGGTACCGATCAATCACTGCCTCCGGAGTAAAAAATATTAGAGACGGACATTATTACTATAACTCTTCAAAGCTTTTAGATGGTGATTTAGTACTGATGGATTTTGCACCCGATTATGGGTATTACACCTCTGATATTGGCCGAATGTGGCCTGTCAACGGAAAATTTAAGCCCTGGCAAAGGGAGCTTTGTCAATGGATTTTGATATATCATAAAGAAATTATATCCCGAATTGAACCAGGTCGTACTCCAAAGGAAATCATGGATGAAGTGGAAGAGCTCTTAATGCCAAAAATTAACAATACAAAATTCTCAAAGGAGATCTATAAAAAGGCAGTTTCAAAAATGATTAAAACCGGAGGTGGAGTGTTTTCGCACACAGTTGGGATGGCCGTGCATGATGTGGGGCATTACCGTGAAGCACCATTGAAAGAAGGACAAGTTTTTGCTGTTGACCCACAGCTAAGAATAAAAGAAGAAGGCTTGTATATGCGCATTGAAGACACCGGCGTGGTAACAATAGATGGTTTTGAAAACTTTACAGCACTAGCCCCGATGGAACTTAAAGACATAGAGAAAATTATCGGATCAAAGTAATGAGGTCATCAAGATTAAACTGTAATAATGAATAAAGAAAAAATCGGATCGAACCATTTTAACTCAAATAAAAATTGTGCTCAATCAGTATTGATGACCTTCGCTGATGAAATTGGTATAAGTGCTGAGCAGGCTTTTAGTTTAGCGGCAGGCTTCGGAGGTGGAATAGCAGGCAATGGATCAGTTTGCGGGGCAGTCACTGGAGCGATAATGGTGCTTGGCCTCAAATATGGTCAGCCTGGAAAGGATCCTGATGCAGCCAAAGTCAGAACAGCTGAAAAAGTAAACGAATTCCTGGACGAGTTCAAAAAATTAAACAAAAGCATTAACTGCAGAGATATCATTCATGGCATAGACCTCAGATCACCAGATGGACCGAAGAAATGGACAAAACAAAACATGAACGAATTAGCCTGCACACCAGCAGTAATCTCAGCAATAAAAATAATCACAGAATAACCGAGTAACCGAATAAAACCTAAATGAAAAAACTAACATCCCTTATCTTTCTATTTGTCAGTTTGTCAACCTTGGCACAAAGCCCTTATTCTCCAAAGGTGCTAAGCACCAAAGACTACGCAAAGGCAGAACTAAGCATGCGAAACCACACCAACCCACTTGTTGTGAACGGAAGTATCCGTCCGGTTTGGATTGATAATGAACAATTCTGGTATACCCGAAGTGGTGAGGATGGTAATGAACGCATCCTGGTAAATGCAAAAAAACGCACCAAAACCTCCATGCCATCAGATGACACAAACACCAGTGGCAATATGCCTCGTTACAGAAGAGGTGGCAGCACTTCACCTGATGGCACAAAGATGGCTTTTATCCGCGATTATAACCTCTGGTTAAAGGACATTAATACAGATCAGGAAACACAATTGACTACAGATGGAATCAAAGATTTTGGCTATGCCACCAACAATGCAGGCTGGACAAAAAGTTCGAGTCCGGTACTATTGTGGTCACCTGACTCAAAAAAGATTGCCACCTTCCAACACGACGGGAGGGGAGTTGGTGACATGTATCTGGTAACTACAAACGTTGGTCATCCAAAGCTTGAATCCTGGAAATACCCCCTTCCCGAAGACAGTGTTATCTTCAGAATCCATCGTGTGATTATTCATGTTAATCAATCGAAAATAGTTCGATTAAAAATGAATCCTGATCAGCACCGTTCAAGCATTACAGACCACATTGCATCAGGAGGAAAACTCGCGGATGCAGAATGGAGTAAAGACGGCACACAATTGATGTTTTTATCGAATTCACGTGACCATAAGGTGGCCACCCTGCGTGTTGCAAATGCGACAACAGGTGAAGTGAGAACTGTTCTTGAGGAAAAAGTCGATACTTTTTATGAATCAGGATACAGTAGCATTAACTGGCGTTTTTTACCAGAAACCAACGAGTTTATATGGTTCTCTCAAAAATCAAACTGGGGGCATTTATACTTGTATGATCTGGCAAGTGGTAAACTGAAAAATGCCATTACAGGAGGCCACTGGAATGCCACTGAAATCCTGAGGATGGATCTGGATAAAAGGGCTATTTACATTACAGGACTTGGGCGAGAACCTGGTGATCCATATTTCCAGTATTTCTATAGCATAAACATGGATGGTTCAAATCTGAGATTACTAAGCCCCGACAGTGCTAACCATAGTATTTCTCTATCCCCGGACGGAAAATATTTTGTGGATACATATTCCACGCCCCAGATTCCTCCTGTTTATGTTCTGAGGAATATAAAAAATAACAAAAGTCTTGAGCTTGAAAGAGCAGATATCTCTAAACTGTTAGCTACGGGATGGGAACCTCCTGTAAGTTTCTCTACAAAAGCCAGAGATGGAAAAACTGACTGTTACGGCATGCTGTTTAAGCCGAAAAATTTGGATCCCAATAAAAAGTATCCAATAATTAACTCAATATATCCCGGCCCACAATCTGGTAGTGTTGGCAGTCGGAGTTTCTCAGCCTCCCGAGGAGATCGCCAGGCAATGGCAGAATTGGGATTCATTGTGATTACTCTTGATGCTATGGGCACACCAAAGCGGTCTAAATCATTCCATGAAGCCTATTACGGCAACATGGGTGACAATGGCCTGCCCGATCAGATAAGTGGAATGAAACAATTAGCCAAAAGATATCCCTGGATCGATTTGGATCGGGTTGGTATTTATGGTCATTCAGGTGGCGGATTTGCATCAACTGATGCAATACTACGCTATCCTGATTTTTTCGACGTAGCTGTTTCCGGTGCCGGTAACCATGACAACAGAAATTATGAGGATGATTGGGGTGAAAAATGGCAGGGCTTACTTGAAACCTATCCTGATGGGAAAACCAATTATGACAATCAGGCCAATCAGCTTCTAGCAAAAAACCTTAAAGGAAAACTTCTCCTTGCTCATGGAACGATGGACGGAAATGTACCGTACTACAATACACTGCTCGTTGTAAATGAATTAATTGCAGCTAACAAAGATTTCGACCTTATATTATTCCCGAATCGCGGACACGGTTTTGGCGGAGAGACATATATGATAAGAAGAAAGTGGGACTATTTCGTAAGACACCTCTTAGGAGCTGAACCACCGGTAGAATACGAGTTTGGAAAGTAACAGAAGCAATCACAACTGAAAACTGACATCTGATAACTGACAATCTGATAACTGATAACTGATAACTGATAACTATTATTCAATGACTGATAGAAAAATTATTTTCTCAATGGAAGGAGTTAGCAAGAGTTATCCTCCTTCGAAACAAGTGCTAAAAAATATCTGGCTCTCGTTTTTCTATGGAGCTAAAATTGGGGTTATTGGATTGAACGGATCAGGAAAATCCAGTCTCTTGAAAATAATTGCCGGATTGGATACCAATATTCAGGGTCGGGTAACCTTCGATAAAGAGTATAAGATTGGCTACTTGCCTCAGGAACCTGAGCTCGACGAAACAAAAACTGTCAGGCAAATTGTTGAGGAAGGTGTTCAGTCTACAGTTGATGTGATTAATGCATATGAAGCCATTTCAGCCAAGCTGGCTGAACCCATGGATGATGATGAGATGATGAAATTGGTTGACAAGCAGGGTGAATTGCTTGAACAAATGGATCAATTACAAGCCTGGGATTTAGATCATACTCTGGAAGTAGCAATGGATTCATTAAGATGCCCACCTGATGACTCTCCAGTTGATATTTTATCTGGAGGTGAGCGCCGCAGAGTAGCATTATGTCGTCTTTTGCTGAGCAAACCCGACATCTTGCTATTGGATGAGCCTACCAATCACCTCGATGCTGAAAGTGTTCATTGGTTAGAACAATTATTAAAGAATTTTCCAGGTACAGTCATCTCTGTAACCCACGACCGCTATTTCCTTGATAATGTCGCAGGATGGATCCTTGAGCTGGATCGCGGAGAAGGTATTCCCTGGGAAGGAAACTACAGCAGCTGGCTTGAGCAGAAATCCAATCGTTTAGCCAATGAACAAAAGGCTGAGTCAAAACGACAGAAAATTCTACAGAGAGAACTGGAATGGTCCCGACTGGCTCCGAAAGCCCGCCAGGCCAAAGGGAAAGCCAGGCTTAATGCATACGAAGCACTAAGTAGTACTGAAATAAAAGAAAAGGAAGCTAATCTTGAACTTTTTATTCCTCCAGGACCGCGCTTAGGCGATTCCGTTGTCGAAACAGAGAACCTCTCCAAAGGATTTGGTAAGCGTTTACTGATCGACAATCTGAATATCGACATTCCGAAAAATGCCATTATCGGAATTATCGGTCCGAATGGAGTAGGTAAAACCACCCTTTTCAGGATGCTAATGGGTGAAGAGCAGCCTGATAAGGGAAAAATCAACATGGGATCAACTGTTAAGCTTGCCTATGTTGATCAGTCCCATAAAGATCTCCTGCCGGATAAAACCATATATGAGGTAGTGAGTCAGGGAACTGAAACAATAAAAATTGGAAATGTAGAGATGAATGCCAGAGCCTATCTCAGCAAATTTAATTTTGCAGGTAGCGATCAGCAAAAGAAAGTTGGAATCCTATCCGGAGGAGAAAGAAATCGCTTGCATCTGGCCATCACTCTAAAAGAAGGAGGTAATGTATTGCTTTTGGATGAGCCAACTAACGATATTGACGTGAACACCCTTCGGGCTCTGGAGGAAGCAATTGAGAATTTTGCCGGTTGTGTGTTGGTCATATCTCACGACCGATGGTTTATTGATAGATTGGCAACTCATATTCTGGCTTTTGAAGACGAGGGAGAAATACGGTTTTTTGAGGGTAATTTTCAGGCATATGAGGTGAATAAGATTGAACGACTTGGGAATATTGCACCGAAGAGGCCGAGGTTTAAGGAGCTGTTGTAGGGTTTTATTGGTGAAGGCCGTCGTGGCCCAAGGTGACACCAAAAAGGCAAGGTGACACGAGACTCTGAAGCTAGCCTCCGGTTTGTGATTATTTTGGGACATCTCGATTTTGAAAAAATTGGCGGTTCCAAAATAACCACAAACCAGAGGCGGACGGAAGAAAAGGCCCGCCTTGACACCGGGTTTATGTAGTAGTAATTTTAATATGTTTTGTTTATGGGCTCAATTATCATTCGCTATTTTTCTTTTGAGTTTGGGGAGTTGGTTCTTGGATCAT
The DNA here is from genome assembly GCA_018669475.1 of Bacteroidota bacterium. Classification (GTDB taxonomy): domain Bacteria; phylum Bacteroidota; class Bacteroidia; order Bacteroidales; family UBA12481; genus JABHCC01. The sequence goes on from JABHCC010000061.1 coordinate 215,199, forward strand.
ATGATGGGGAACTTTGCTTGTGTGATTGGCGTTATCGGAAAATGAGAACAGCGACTGATCGCAGGATGCAGGATGGACTGAATTCAGAATATGTTGAAGGAGATTCTCCTGTTATTCAGATGACTCAAAAGCAGCTTGGAGAATATGCTCAGGGGAATCGTGAAATTTTCACTATACCATTACGGATGGTAGGAACTGATTTTCAGAAACAAGTATGGCATGCTTTGATAAACATTCCATTCGGGCAAACAGAAACTTATCTGGGATTATCAAAGAAACTTGGGAATGCAAAAGCCATCCGGGCAATTGCTTCTGCCAATGGAGCCAATGCACTGGGTATAATAGTTCCATGTCATCGCGTTATTGGGAGTAAAGGAGAACTGGTTGGTTATGCTGGTGGATTGCCGGTAAAAAGAGATTTATTGAAACTTGAGAAAGTAGATTTGGATCCAAATCAGGGAAAATTATTTCCGATTTAAAAATATTTCTTCGAATTTCTTTGGTTTTTTAATAAATATTTTGAAATATTTGCCATGTGACACATCTGTCATATGACAATGGTGTCATGATAGTATTATACTCATGCCAAAGCAAACTTTTATAAATCTACCACAGGAGAAAAAAGATACAATTCTTCATGAAGCCATGCTGGAATTTGGACACTATGGGTTTGATCTGGCAAGTATTCAAAGAATAATCGAGCAGTCTGGAATTTCCAGAGGTAGTTTCTATCAGTATTTTGAAGACAAGACAGATATTTTTGGTGAAGTAATGCTGGAAATTAGTGCCAGAAAAATGAAATATCTTAATCCTGTTCTTGAAAAAAAAGAGGAATACGGTCTGTTTGAACTTCTAAAAGAGATGGTTAAAAAAGCTGTGCATTTTGGCTTAGAGGATCCGGTTGCCTTCCAAATCGGTAAAGACCTTATTTCAAGTAAAACTCTGGATATGAAAACATTTCTGGAGTCAATGAAAGAGGAAGTTTACAAACGGAATCACATCAGTCCGGAGAGTTTGTACGTGAAAGCAATTGAGAATTCTCTTGCGAGAGGTGAAATCAGCAATCAATATTCAGTAGAGGTAATACTATCATATACCATGGTTCTTGTCGATAAAATGAGCGAATTATATTGGATGCACATGACCAGGCAGACGAAACCTGATAAGGATGATTCTATTATTACTGAAATGTTATCAATATTAAGATACGGACTTAGTTCTTCAAATAAAACCAGTTAGGAGGTCATTACATTATGATTGACGTTAAAAATTTATTCTATTCCTATGAAAATGACGGTAATTACGCCGTTGAGGATGTTAGTTTTAAAATTGAAAGTGGAGAGATCTTCGGATTTCTCGGGCCAAGTGGAGCAGGGAAATCTACGACACAGGGGATTCTGGCGGGTCTCCTTGAACACCAAAAAGGTGAAATCATTATTGATGGTCAATCACGTCAGGGCATGCCTGACAAAGCTTTCTTTAACCGTATTGGTGTTGGTTTTGAGATTCCGAATGTATATAAGAAGCTTTCTGCATTGGACAATCTGGAATTTCATGCCAGATTATACGATGTTGAGACTGAAGATCCAATGAAGATTTTGGAATGGGTTGGCCTTGCAGACAGTGCAAAGCAGAAGGCAAGTTCATTTTCCAAAGGCATGAAACAAAGACTTGGTTTTGCAAGATCACTCGTTAATAAGCCCAATATATGGTTCCTTGATGAACCTACAATGGGGCTTGATCCAAATACGGCAAATAGCATTAAAAAACTGGTGCGAAATAAACAGACTGAAGGAACCACAATTTTCCTGACAACTCATAATATGTTTGTTGCCGATGAACTCTGCGATAGGATAGGTTTTATCGTTGATGGCAAAATTGCCGCTTTGGATACTCCGAAAAATCTCAAATTAAAGTACGGACAACTATCTGTTACAGTGGAATATGCAAAGGATGGAAAACTACAGTCTGAAACCTTTGGTATGTCCGGTGACGACAAAGCAAAATTGCAGCAATTCATTGGTGAGCATGATGTTAAAACTATTCACTCAGGAGAGCCCACATTAGAGGAGATATTTATCAAACTGACCGGTAGAGGTCTTGAATAGGAGGCTGCTATGAGTAAATTAAGTAATCTATATAAGAAGGATATAATCCTGGGATTCAAGGATGTCTGGATATTGCTGGAGTTCGGTGCTGCCATACTGATTACAGCAATGCTCATGTTTATAGTTCCAAAAGAGATCAAAAGGGAGTCATCCATTTTTATCCAGGATAATACAGGAGTATTTAAACATATGGTCGACCAGATGGGTGGTGAGGAAAGTGAAAAAGGAGGTCAACTATTCGTAGAAAGTCGTGAAGAGCTGATAGAGGGCATGAGAAAAAACAAAACCGCCTTCGGTATGATTATTAGTCCACGTGACAATAACAAATTCCATATCGAATTGATGACTCAACCCTATTCCAGTGATGCCGTGGTGGAATTCTTAGAAGTGCGAATGACTGATGTTTTTTCCATGATTGCAGTACCTGGAGGTTCTTATTCACCAGAGATATTCAACAAAGTAGAAGTAAAGGCCCTGAATGATCAGATTCATGATGATATTCCGTTCAATCAAAGAATGATTCCCCTGATTCTGATGTTTATTGTAGGATTTATGGGATTATTCACAATGATCTCCCTTATCGGACAGGAGAGGAGTGATCAAACTATCAGGGCTTACAAAGTAACTCCATCAAGCCTGTTAACTTTGTTGACCAGCAAGCATTTAATGCTACTCACAGTTGGTTTCATCACATTCTCAATTGTGTATCTGCCCAGCGTCGGGTTTAGTGGGTATTTACTGGCTCTGTTGGTAATCATACCTACAATTCTGATTGGTTCTTCATTGGGGGTTATGCTAGGTGCCTTTTTCGATAATCCCATGGGGGCTATTGGCTGGGTTTTCTTATTCATGATGATTTTTGGATTACCAGGAGTATCACTGTTCGCACCTGTTTTTTCACCCGAGTGGTTAAAGTTCATCCCATCCTATTATACATTGTTTGGTTTGGATGCTGCAATATTCCCAGATGGATACAGCAATGTTCTTTGGATCTCTGTAGGAGTTCTGTTTGGAATGTCGGCGGTGTTGCTACCTCTGTCAAGTTGGATATTTACAAATAAATTGAGAAAGGAGTTCTAATATGAAACAGATAATTCAAGTGTTTATCACAGACCTCCGCATGAATCTCAAACATTGGATGGGTGCTTATATGGTAATCGTACCGATGGCAATACTCATTATATTGAGATTTTTTATCCCAAGTATGGAGAGTACAAACTCAACTCTTGCCATTGTTACCGAGGGACCTAATGCGGTTAAACAGGAAATGGTAGAAATATTGAGCCCTTATGCTAAAATTAAAGAGATTTCAAGCATAGAGGCAATGGAGCAGAAACTACGGGGAATTGGCTCCGTGGAAGGATTATACTGGGATAATGATACTGAAAAGTATGTGAGCGTACTGGAGAAATCACCAAAGGGAAATTCTGTATATTCTGTGGCCAGTCAAATTATCCGGCAGCATTATTATCAGTTGGAGAATGGTGATTCTGAACCTATTGTTACTTTCAAAGCAGGAGTTCCTGAGGAATTGTCGGATCGTTCTGTCATTTCTCCTGTTGCTTCAACCGGAGGTTCCATTTTCTTTGTTTTCATGATAATTATATCGGGATTTATTATTGGACTAGGAATAGTGGATGATAAAGAGAATGGTACGGATAGGGCAATTCTGGTATCACCAGTAACAAAATCTGAATATTTCATTGGTAAAAGTATCTATCCTCTTATACTAATTCTGATTTATGCTATTATCGCTTTGCTGGTTTTGGGATTGATGGATGTCAATATTTTACAGGTGTATGTACTGGTAGTTGTTTCACTTGCTACAACTTTGCTTTTCGGACTGCTCTTAGGTGCTCTTGCTAATAACGAGAATGAGGCAATTGGAGTAGGCAAACTTCTCTCATGGGTTGTTATGCTTGCTATATTGGGAGGCACTTTGCTACCTGAAAACTGGCAATGGGCAGTTTGGTGGGCCCCATTCTATTGGATATTTGACATGATGGAAGGTGTTTTCACCAAGGATATTGAATGGATAGAAATAGTCTGGAAATCTGCGATAACTATTAGTTTGACAGCAGTTTTTACAGTCTTGCTACGCAAAAAAATCATCAAAGGATTATCATAACTTAATCAATAACAGGAGGATATTATGCTTTACTTAGGAATTGGATTGATCTTGTATGGATTGTTAGTATTTTGGATTACCATCGCAAAACCAGCAAAAATCTGGAACATGGGCAAGATTCAGGGTTTCGTAAAGATTCTTACTGAACTGGGAACCAGAATCTTCTTTTCAATCTGGGGAGCAGCAGCCCTCGGCTTTGGAATCTTTTTTCTGCTAAGAGCTTTGGCTGAATAAGCAGCAACAATTTTTCTGCATTTGGAACTGTGCAAGTTATATTGATAATCGGAGGGGCGAATCTCATGATACCGAGTTTGCCGGGTATGGAATTGGAGGAATGGCAAGAATAAGGGTCTATTTCTGATATTGAAGTTTTTGGATTAATCCTTTTGTAAGTAGTCCAGTCTAAGAATTAACATAATACAGGATGCTGGATCGCAATATGAAAAGAATTATAATCTCCTTCCTATCCCTTGTCTTCTCAGTAGCGATATTAGGGCAATCTCTACCAAAAAATCTTCTCTTTGATGAAACTCAACATCGTCTCAAACTGACTGGGGCAGTAAATACCGGTTTTTATGAGCAGTCAACTGTCGAACGTGTATATATTAATTTTTACGAGCCTGATTATTGGGAAAAGCTTAAGCAAAACTATAACAGTCAGCAATATGTTCTGGCCAGACTAAGCTATAATGGCGAGGTATATGATAGCGTAGGAGTACAGTTTAAAGGACAAACATCATATAGGAAACCAAGGGAAAGAGGACTTGACAAATTTTCGTTTGATATCAAACTCAGCCATATCATTGACGGACAAGATATAGACGGATACTCCACTTTAAATTTCAACAATGCCTGGGAGGATGCCTCATTTATGAAAGAAGTGGTGTATGGAAGTCTTGCAAAGAAACACATTCCAGCTGCCCAGGGTAATTTTATTCGTCTATATCTGAATGGAGCTAAATGGGGGCTCTATCCTAATATACAGCAAGTCAACAGCGACTTTTTGAAAGAATGGTTCATGACTAATGATGGTATAAGATGGCGAGCAGATATTCCCCTGGCATCAAGTCTAAAAAACACAGAGAATACAGGTCCAAACTGGGGCGATGGTACAGCAGCCCTTAATTACCTTGGCAACAATCAAACTGAATATAAAAAGTACTATACATTAAAATCATCAGGGCTTGACGATCCCTGGGATTATTTGATCAAAGTTTGTGATGTACTCAACAATACCCCTCTTGAATTCCTGCTCGATTCAATTAAGAATTATCTGAACGTTGATGCCACCCTCTGGTTCCTGGCGACAGAAATACTATTCTCTGATGATGATAGCTATGTACACAAAGGCAAAATGGATTATAGCCTGTATTTAGATGAAGAAACCGGATTAATGCACCCCCTTGAGATTGATGGTAATTCTGCAATGAAAAAGCAGTTATTTAATTGGGATGTTTTTTATCATGACGACAATGTGAATTATCCGCTACTTAATCGCTTATTAGAAATTCCTGAACTCAGACAGCGCTATATCGCTCATGTAAAAACCATTCTGGAGGATAGTTTTACTGAAGAAACTTTCGATGAGCTGATTGACCCACTGTCTGGGCTGATTGATATTGAAGTGAAAACGGATGTAAAAAAATTCCAATCCTATGGCAAATTTTTACTCAGTGTCAATGACTTAAGGCTTTTTATTGAGAAAAGGAAGGATTATTGCACTTCTCAAGCTGAATTACAAAGGCAATCACCCACTATCACATATTCAAGATATGTAGTGAATGATATTAACTGGGAGAATCCCGATCCGGGTGACCTGGTACAAATCAAGACAAGGGCCAGCCATCCGTCAGGGATCAAAGAAGTCAATATGTATTACAGTAAAGGATTCTTTGGGAATTTCACCATGATCAAAATGACTGGGAACACCAGAGAATATAAGGCTGTAATAGAAGGACTGCAAGCCGGAGATTTTGTCCGGTTCTATGTAGAAGCAGTTGCCAGTGATGGGTACGAAACCAGAGCATATTCACCTGCTGGTGCAGAGCATGATGTATACTATTTCAGAGTAAATATTGCTGAATCCATATCATCCGACGTGGTAATAAATGAAATCATGGCTTCAAACGATCATGTTATTGCTGATCAGGACGGTGAGTTTGATGATTGGATAGAGTTACACAATAATTCAGCTATTGACATACAACTTGATGGATATTTTTTAACCGATAATCCTGGCAAGCTGAATAAATGGCCCTTTCCTGAAGGCACAAGCATAAAGGCAAATGATTATTTATTTGTTTGGGCAGATAAAGATGAAGAACAAGATGGATTACATACCAACTTCAAGCTCTCCGCATCAGGTGAACAATTGTATTTAATAGACGATATTGGGCAAATTGCTGATCAGGTATATTTCCTCTCTCAAGAAAGTAACGAGAGTTACGGAAGACTTCCAAACGGATTGGGTGCTTTTCAGAAACTTCAACCCTCCCCTAACAACGAAAACAGTATTTTTCTTAGTACTGATAATCCAAAAGAACCAGAAAATAAATTACTTGTCTACCCTAATCCGGCGAGCCAATTCATTTATGTAACACAAGGAACCAATCAATCACAGACTCTCGTTATTCAAAACATTCTCGGTGAGGTAGTTCATAAGCAGTCTGAATCAGATGAATCTACTCAGCAAATCAATATCTCGAATTTAAAACCAGGCGTTTACATTGTAAGATCAGGAGCAAATACAACGATTTTCCAAAAACAGTAAACAAAACTTAAAACTTTTAACCTCGAACCCCGGACTTCGGACTTCGGACCACGGACCACGGACTTCGGACCCCTGACCCCGGACTTCCTCATATATTTCCTAACTTGCAATGGAAAACTAAATTCTCCATTCACCCGTCCATGAATACAGTTCAAGATTTTTTTGATCACTATCGCCTTGAGGAGTTTTATAACTGGCAACATACTCGAACTTCAGCACCAATTCGCCCATTTGAAAAATCCATCCACAAGAAATTCTCTTTTGGTATTATTCCCGGATACAGAAACTATGACCTATTTTACGAGCGCTATCTAAGTGCGGTACTAGTCATAAAGGAGGAAAAAATAATTCAGAATGGCACAAAAGTGCTGGACATTGGCACTGGTGATGGTTTTTTTAAATTCTTTTTTGATGCCACATTCGATGAAAAAATTCAATGGCAGGGAATAGAGGTTTGGAAAGAAAGAGCTGAATTTTGTCGTCATATTGGCTACGAGATTAGTGAAACCAACCTTGAGAATGGTGTTTTACCTTTCGATGATGAAAGCTTCGACATCGTTTTGGCATCCCACGTTATTGAGCACATTCCCAACCCCCATCAAATGGTAAGGGAGATGGGAAGAGTATTAAAAAAGGGAGGTGTTTTTCTTATTGCCACACCTACAAAACCACCCTTGATCGCTGAATTAGACAGTCTATATCATAAAATCAGTTCCCGAAAAACCGGAGAAACGCAACAAGCTTTTACACACTGGCAACTGCAGAGATTGACCTTGAGAGCCTTTAATCAGAAAAAGGATTCCATTGTGGATAAAAGAGGATTCAGAATATTATCAGGCAGGAAAAAGCTGCCGTTTGAAAACTGGAAATGGTTTTATAAAGCTTCGGTATTCTTGGGTAAGAGGTTTATGATATTAGTTCCTGAAATCAATATTATCATCAAAAAGAGTAAACTAAAAACTGATGAGTGAAAACTTCCCTACCAAATCTACCATTCTTGTATTGCTAACAGCACTGTTCTTGAGCTGCAATACTGAGTTGAACGAGGAAAATCCCAATATCATTCTGATTATGGGTGATGACATTGGCTACTCCGATATTGGATGTTATGGAAGTGAGATTCATACACCAAACCTGGATAAACTTGCAGAAGATGGAATTCAGTTCCAGACTTTTTACAATATGGCAAAGTGTAATCCCACTCGTTCGACCTTGCTTACCGGATTATACTGGGGAAATGACAGGGTAATTAATATGGCGTCTGTTCTGAAAGAGGCTGGTTATACAACCTTACACAGCGGTAAAGAACATTTCGACAATTGGGTGCCAGAATCATGTTATGCCAAAAATGTTTTCGATCAGAGCTTTACTTTTTGGGCAAGTACTGAGTATTTTATTCCACCCGACAGCACATTTGGCAGACCTTTCTTTCTGAATGGTAAAAAATTGAGCGCAACAGAACTGGCCATAGAATTCCCTGATTTCTATAAGACTGATGTAGTTACTGATTATGCACTGCGCTTTCTTGACTCAGCCATCCGGCAGGAGAAACCGTTTTTTCTATACCTGCCTTACCATGCAGCCCATTATCCGCTTCAGGCTAAGCCCGGGGACATCAGGAAATATGAGGGAGTTTACGAGAAAGGCTGGGATCAGATACGACAGGCTCGCTATGAGAAAATGATTGAGCTTGGAGTGATCGATGAAAAATATGCTCTGTCTGCTCCTTCAGACAATATCAATAAATTCAGGGGGCATCCAAAAGGAGATGATTTAATCAGGGCAAAAATCCCTCTGTATCGCCCATGGGATAGTCTTACCGAGACTGAAAAAACAGATTTGGAGCTTGAAATGACAGTTTTTGCTGCCATTATTGACTGCATGGATCAAAATATTGGTCGTGTAATTCAATGGCTGAAAGAACAGGGCGAATTTGACAATACACTGATCATGTACCTGACGGATAATGGATCCTGTCCTTATGATTCAAACCGTGATTTCGATCATCCCCCTGGTCCGGCCGATTCGTTTCGTACCCTGTCAGCTGCCTGGGCTAATGTGGGGAATACTCCATTCAGATATTTCAAACAGTTTGGACACGAGGGTGGAAGTAAAACGCAATTCATTGTACACTGGCCCGATCAGATTGAACCAGGACAGTTTACTCATCAGGTCGGACATCTGGTTGATATTTATCCAACACTTCTTGAGATAACAGGTGCTGTGTATCCTGACAGCATAAACGATGAGCCAAGCTTGCCATTGAATGGACATTCGCTATTACCTGTTTTTCAAGGCCAGGAGCGTGCTGAGCCCCCTTATTTAATCTCTGGTTACATGGAAAAATTCAGGATGTTCAGACAGGGTGACTGGAAAATTGTGAAAGCAAATAAGGGTCAGTGGCAACTGTATGACATGATCAATGATCCCTCAGAGATAAATAACCTGGCTGATTCCCTGCCGGATAAAACCGCGGAGATCGCAGAGATTTATCACATGGAAAAAAACAAGCTCAATAAGGATTTGGAATAAGGTTTTATACTAATTTTGGATAAGAAGAATCTAAACCAATAAAATATACCCAGTATTTATATTAGTCATTTTTTGATATGGAAAAAATTGCAATTTTTGTCGGCCTTTTACCCATTATTAGTGGGCTTATTTTATTTATTATTGGCAGTCTGCTGGCTGACCACTTCGAGTCATTATTACATCGGATCACCCATAAGCGAATGCCCGAGGAACTAAAAACAAATCCTGGCATAAAAAAGGTGAACAATTTGATTAGAACCCTTGGAATTCTAATCAAATTGATCGCTCTGTCCCTAATAATCTATGGAGTAGTGATAATTGCTATCAGTATTAGTCAGTTATTCTACTAGTCTATAATAAACATTCCTTCACGACTTAGTACATGATCCAGCATGGCGATGCCGTAAACCACAACAGCTGTAACCACTGCTGTATGCTCTTGGTATTCAGGAATTGACATGTTATATGTGTCGCGCTCAGTGTGCCAGATTTCACCATAGCTAAAATCATATCCTTTAGGGTCACCTGTACCAAATGACATCGTTGGAATCCCCTTCATAGCAAAATATGCATGATCAGATCCGCCTCCTCTGGTTGGAATACGGCGAGGTTGAGCTTTTCTGAGTGTAAATGGGAAATCAGAATTAATACTATTCAAAGGCTTGCAGATTTTTTCCATATCATCCCACATGCTTTCAGGCACACTCAGGCTGTTAGCAACAGTTGGTCCGCCATCACGATTGAAGTAATTGGCAATATTTGGCCACTTGTCTTCATTACTTAAAACCCAGTGCTTTGATCCTAACAAACCAAATTCTTCACCAGCCCAAAGACAACACAAAATAGTTCTTTTTGGTTTTCCTCCCGCTTCCATAATCAATCGTGCAGCCTCCATAGCAGGCGTAGTTCCAGAACCACAGTCAACACCACCAGTAGCAACATCAAAGGCATCCAGATGTCCGCCCATCATCACATACTCATCAGGAAATTCAGTTCCTTTGATTACACCAATCACATTGTGATATTTGACCGGTCCTAATTTGAAATGATTACGAATATCAAATTCAAGCTGGAAATATCTTCTTTCGACAGCCATCTGTTTAATAAGCTCATACTGATGCTCATCCAGTTTGATGTCGGGTACAGTAGGTAGGGTTTCCCAGGTCATATAACCACTATTCAGATTGTTGCGGTCATAAAGAACCCTGATCGGTGTACTCGTTGATTGTATAATTCCGAGGATTCCGGCATCAACCATTTCTCTATAAAACAAAGCTGGCATTTCAACATACTGGTGTAATTCTTTTGGATTGTTTCGGTTTTGCCAGTTGTACATGCGGATTTCCTGGTTCAGCTCATCGATTGAATCATTCTTAAAAATCACTCTGGCCCGAGATTTATCTCCAGCCGGAGAATAATCAATTGGCCACCCTCTGTTTGTTCCACCAATTAATACCCAGGATCCTTTCAGTTTACCTTTCATCTTCTCAAATTGAGCCCGGGTTTTGGGCTCGAGCATCACGTGACCTCTCTGAACCCCCTTTGTCCCGGCTGTATATGAAGGTGTGGCGAAATGCAATGACATACCTTCTTCGGCTAATAATTTACCAAACCAGGGGCCCCGGTTAAATCCGACAGGTAATTCTCCGGCCTCATCCATAATTACATCCATTCCCCATTTCTTGAAACTATATGCCGCCCAATCACAAGCATTATCATAAGCATCAGATCCAATTAATCGTCCGCCAATCCGGTTACTCAGATCATCCAGATGATTCATTGCCTGATTATCCGTTGTACCAATCTCAATAATTTTCTTGACAACTTTTTTATTCTGGGCAAATCCCAATCCGGAGGATAAGATTAACAGTGCAGAAACAAAAAGCAAAGCAGTTTTTTTCATGGTATTAGTATTTATAATTTTGGTATTACAAACTCAAATTTGAAATTGTTCTTCGATCTGCTGGCAATTTAAGCAATCAAACCGAAAATGCCCGTTCAGTATAATGTGTTTAGCAACAACCTTTGATTAACTAATTTCTGAATATCTCACCTACAAATAATCACCAGAAAACAAATCATAAGCAACTAATGTTACATTATTCACACTAAATTTTGCTTACCTTTATGTTAAAATATGTTAATTCACAATAACCTAAACTAAAAAAAGCATGCTATGGTTGATTCTGCAGCGGTCTTAAACGGCCAAACTATTGCGTATACCTGTTATACCATTGCCATCATTCTTGTGATGGGATGGTTTGCCATACGGGTAACAAAAAAAGGTAAGGGTAGTCGAGTGAAACCTGCTCTATTCTACACTTTTGTGGGAATGCTTGTTGTACTGGGCGTATCCCTTCACATTGTAACTTACAATACAATTCCCTGGACCGAAATGGATTTGCATCGAGGCGATTACACCCCGGATCGATCTTTCAACATCGTTGTTGAAAATCACGAGTTTAAGCTTCCTTCTGAACAGTTGGTTGCTGAGGTAGGTGAAATTGTTGAATTCGATGTGACATCAAATGATCTAACTTATGGATTTGGTTTATTCAGGGCAGATAACAGTATGGTGCTTCAAATGCAAGTGGTTCCTGGTCACCGGAACGATATACTATGGAAATTCCTGGAACCAGGAGTGTTTACAATAAGATCGACAGAGTATTCTGGTCCAAAGGGCATCGCTATGATTGTCAAGGATGCCGTTAAGATTGTCCCAAAAAAATCTGAATAATCCTAACCCAAAAATTAAACAAAACTACTATGAGTTTCTTCAAAACATTTATGAATGGAGAGCAGGGATTATTCAAAGCTAATTCCCTCACCCCAATGCAGAAAATGGTACTTCGATTCGTGGTTGTAGGCCTTGTATTTTATGCCTTTGCCGTAATCGAAGGAATGATCATGCGACTCTATGAAATAGGCCCGTTTGATGCCGTTAGTAACGATCAATTCTTTGCCATACTTACTGCACATCCCCTTGTAGGAATCTTTGGTTCTACCTATGCAACGGTATTCGGCGCATTTCTTTTTCTTGTACCATTTCTGATGAAAAAACCTCTCTGGAGCATCAAGATGGCTAACTGGACATGGATATTGATCGCAGTCGGAACCCTGACTTTCTGGCTGGCTGGTTTTATATCTCATTATTCACCACTATATACTCTGTACTGGCCATTACCTGCTGACTTTGAACAGTTCAGTGTATGGGGAGGCACAATATTTATTGCAGGGATTGCAATCGTAATGGTTGGATCCGGCCTCTTTGTATTTAACATCTTTAAAACAATCATGTATACTCCTGAAGGATGGGAAAAGCAGCCAGCAGGAAGACTACTTGGCTCAGCTCTTGGAACTTCTGGAATTGCCAATTTATTCCGTAAGAAGGATAAGAAAAGAGAACATCTTGTTCCTTTGCCTGTTGCAGCGATTGCACGTGGATCTGTTGACGTTGGATTGAATGTATTGATCATCCTGTTTACCGGAGTATTAATTCTGGTTTTTATGGTTGCTGCAATTATAGGTGCCGACCTAAAGGATACTGCAGTAGATGCCCTATTGTATAAAAATTGGTTCTGGTGGGGACTTGATCTTATTGCAGATGGATTAGTACTGATCTTTGTTGCTGGTACCTGGTATTTACTGGCTACAATGATTACAGGTAAGAAACTGTTTATGCAAAATATTGCCCGTGCTGCCCTTCTGGTTGAATTGGTTGTTTCCTGGACTGTTTGGTCGCATCATCTTCTTGCTGATCAGTCCCAACCTGCCATTCTCAAAGTGTTATCAGGAGAAATGGTAACCGCTTTTGAGTTGATTACCCAGGGCTTAGCATTCTTCATTGTTCTTGCTACACTTTGGGCTGCTCGTCCGCTTAAGATGACTAATCCATTGAAATTCTTATTGGGTGGATTATTAGGATTTGCCCTGGCAGTACCTGCCGGAATTATGCAAGCCGATGTTGGGTTGAACAGAATTCTTCACAACACACAATGGATTGTTGGACCTCATGTTCACGTAGCAATCCTGATTGGATTAACTATGACATTATATGCAGCTATTTACGTTCTATTCCCAATTGTGACAAACGGAGCAAAATTATATAGTCAAAAACTGGCAAATATACATTTCTGGCTCCACCTCCTTGGAGGAATTGGAATGGGTGCATTTATGGGTATGGCCGGATTAAAAGGTATGCTCAGAAGAACACTCTATTTGGAGGGCGAATTCGAAACCTTAATGATTCTCGCAGCTGTATCAGGTGCTATGCTCCTGATCGCCTTCCTGGTATTCTTCTATAATATTGTAATGAGTCTGGGGCTTAATGGAGTAATTGGAATATTCCAACCAGCAAAACTAAAAACTAAGGATCTGGTTCCTCAGGAATCATAAAGATTATTTAAAAGACACAAAGCTCACTAAGGAGGTGTTATGTTACACATCTGTATTAGTGAGCTTTGTATTTTCTTTTTATTTTTCTCGCTTAAGTGTAATTCTGCCACTTATTTAAGTTTTTGTATATTTGGATAGACGAATCTAATCCTGCAGAATATGAAAACTAAGCTATTTCTTTTTCTCGTTCTCCTATCATTCATCTCTTGCACCAGCAACTCTGACATTCAACCTCTAAGTGGAAGCAATTGGGGTGAAATAATGAATGGAGATGCTGAAAATGTGGTATCCTCAAATGTGATAAACTGGACATCAGATGGTGGGAACCAAGCAGCTACTCACATTTTCAGCAATGAAGCCAAAAAAGGAAATAAAAGTCTGACCATATTTTCCTATGCACCTAAACATGGCAGATGGTATACAAAAGTTAACGTAAAGCCCTGGTCAACTTACTCATTTTCAGGATGGATAAAAACAGAAGATCTGGTTCTCACAAAAGGAGATGGAGCTGGTTTTAATTTAGTGGCCCATGGTAGGGAGTTTGATATTCTTGAAGAATACGAGTACTATTCAGGTACGAATGATTGGAATAAAGTAGAAATAAAGTTTAATACAGATGATCAGGATTGCCTGATTCTTGAATGCTTATTAAATAAAGGAGGTTTGGCAAGCGGGAGGGTATGGTTTGACCACATGGAGCTTGAGCTAATACAATCAGATTCTTTCAAACCCAAGATTTCTATAGATATAAAGGACGAAAAAGAGGAAATGCCCGGGTACATCTACGGGCAGTTTATTGAACACCTGGGGAAATGTATTTATGGTGGAATCTGGGCTGAGATGCTGGAAGACAGGAAATTCTACAATGCTCCAAATGATCGGGATTCGCCATGGAGAACTATAGGAGAAAAAAGCGCTTTGCTTATGGATACAAATGACTCCTTCGTGGGAGATCAAACCCCTGTCCTGGTTGTGAGTAAAAAGAATCAAATAAGCCTGATCCAGTCAAATCTGGGTATTCGGGAAGAGACTAAGTATGAAGGTAGAATCGTACTAAAATCTCAAGGAATTCAGCAGGTGAAAGTAACATTGAGCTGGGGTGATGAAGAAGACCAACAGTTAGTATGCATCGTAAACGGGATCAATAGAAGTTATCAAACCTATCCAATAACATTTTCCTCAGAAATTTTCAATCAGAATGCCAGTCTGAAGATCGAGCCTGTGGGTGAAGGACAATTATGGATAGGAACTGTCTCGCTCATGCCAGGCAACAATATTGATGGCTTCAGGGCCGATGTCATTGATTTGCTAAAAGAACTTAATTCTCCGGTATACAGGTGGCCCGGAGGAAATTTTGTTAGTGGCTACAACTGGAGAGACGGTATTGGGAATCAGGATAAACGCCCTCCGCGAAAAAACCCTGCATGGACAGGCATTGAACATAACGATGTTGGAGTTCATGAGTTTCTAAGATTCTGTGAAATCCTGGAAACAGAAGCATATATTGCAGTTAATGCCGGTCTGGGAGGAGTTGAGGAGGCACGAAAAGAGGTAGAATATTGCATTGGAAGAATAGAAACCCCGATGGGCAAATTGAGGGCTGAGAACGGACATTCAAATCCATGGGAAGTAAACTGGTGGTCGATTGGTAATGAAATGTATGGTGGCTGGCAACTGGGTTTTATGTCGACTGAACAGTTTGTCGATAAACACAATGAATTTGCACAAGCAATGTGGAGCGTAAATCCTGATATCAATCTCGTGGCTGTTGGAAATCCAGGTCCATGGGATGAAATGGTTCTTAGTAATTGTGCTGATAATATGAATTACATCAGTGAACATTTTTATCGTCAGGATTGGCATGGCGGTGGATTATTGACTCATATCCGGCAAATTCCGGATGCGATTCGCAATCGTGCCGAAATCCATAGAAAATACAGGAAAGAAATCCCGGCCTTGAAGGGAAAAGATATTCGCATCTGCATGGATGAATGGAACTATTGGTATGGGCCACATATATATGGAGAACTGGGAGTTCGTTACTTTTTGCGTGATGCCTTGGGAGTTGCTGCCGGAATCAATGAATTTTCCAGGCAATCTGACATCATTTTCATGGCTAATTACGCTCAGACAGTGAATGTAATTGGTGCAATAAAAACCAATACAACCCATTCAACAATGGCTGCCACCGGCCAGGCTCTGAAGATGTACAGAAAATACTTTGGCATAATACCAGTTAAGGTAAGTGGTGAAACCCGGCCATTAGATATAGCTGCCACACTAACAAAAGACCGAAAAACTCTTGTTATCTCAGCAGTCAATCAAAGTTGGGAAAAACAGGAATTCACAGTTGATCTGAATGGTGTGAATTATAGCAATAATATTGAAAAAATTAGTCTCACCGGTCCTGATGATATGGCCTTTAATGAGCCGGGAAGAGATCCTCAGGTGAGTATAGAGGGTCCTGAAACTACTAATTTTAAGGGAAAGCTGACAATAAATCCATTTCAAGCCTGCCTGTACAGAATTAATCTTGAATAAGTCCTAAAACATATTAAGCGAATCCATTGTCATATATATGTACAGAATCAATAAATCTATTAAGTAAGGAGTTATGAACTGAGCATGACAAAAGGAGAAATACTTTAACACACACGCGGATGAAAAAAGTTCTTGACATTGATGACATTATGACCCGGGCAAAGATAGCATGTGAAATTTTCGGTCAGTATAATCAAGAAAAGGTTGACAAAATTGTGAGGGCT
Organism: Bacteroidota bacterium; assembly: GCA_018669475.1. Taxonomy (GTDB): domain Bacteria; phylum Bacteroidota; class Bacteroidia; order Bacteroidales; family UBA12481; genus JABHCC01. Next base: position 231,897 of record JABHCC010000061.1, read on the forward strand.
GTATATGAAGCTGGTTTCAATCAGCGAATTCAACTGGCCCGAATGGCATGTGAAGAAACCGGAATTGGAAAATGGGAGGACAAAACAGCAAAGAATATAATTGCCACCAGGTATTTATATCATGATATTAAGGATATAAAAACAGCTGGGATTATCAGCGAAAACAGCGGGCGACAGATAACTGAAGTAGCCAAACCAATCGGACCAATATTTGCCATTACTCCAATAACTAATCCAACGTCAACAGCTCTGTTTAAAATCCTCATCGCTCTGAAAACCAGAAATCCCATTATTATTCGTCCGCATGGAGCTGCAAAAAAATGCACAGTAGAAGCTGCACGCATTTGTTATGAAGCTGCTCTGAAGGCTGGTGCACCCGAGGATTGTATTCAATGGGTCAGACGATCAACACCTGATCAGACATTGGAGATGATGAGACACAAGCGAGTCGCTCTTGTTTTTGCAACTGGCTCAGTGAGTCTGGTTCGCGCAGCATATCAATCTGGGAATCCGGCAATTGGTGGTGGCCCTGGAAATGTTCCGGTTTATATTGGAAGAAGTGCTGATATCCCATTTGCTGTTGAGCAAATTATTCTTTCTAAAACCTTTGACTACGGTACTATTTGTGCCAGTGAGCAATCACTGATCGTCAGAGAATTAAAGGAAGAAGAATTAGTGAAGGAATTCACAAAAAGAAAGGCATGGTTTCTATCTGAGGAAGAAAAGAAAGCAGTTGAAAGAATTGCTTTCAACACCTCACAGAAGTCAATGGCGGTTGAAGTTATTGGGCAACCAGCCTGGAAAATTGCCGAAAAAGCTGGCTTCAGCATACCTAAAGACACATCAGTTCTGATTGGCCGTTATCAAAACAATCAGGTAGGGCCTGATTTTCCACTGTCTCTTGAAATACTTGCACCGATATTAGCTTTGTATGTTGTAAATAGTTTTGAAGAGGCCATATCTCAATGTAAAAAAATTGTCCACTTCGGTGGAATTGGTCATACAATCAGCATCTTTTCAAACGAGGAAAATAAGATTCTGCATTTTGCTGAAGTAACCAAAGCTGGTAGATTGTTAGTGAATCAACCTGCCTCACAGGGAGCTTTGGGTGGCACCTTTAACGGATTAAATCCCTCATTAACTCTGGCAACAGGAGCTGGTGGAAAAACTCTTACTACTGATAATATTACCGTACGTCATCTCATGAATATTCAGCGTCTGGCAAGACGCAAAGTAACACCTTGTGTGCCAGATTTTAATGACTTCTATTTAGATGAGAATAAGGGTCTTAAGGAAATTGAAGCCGACTGTAATCGTTTAATCTCTCAACAAAACCAAAAAAAATAATGAAAAAAACAATCCAGGTATTAACCCTATGTGTTCTCTGCCTTGCCTTAGTGAGCCAGACTTATTCTCAGGTTCAGCTTCCATCTCTATTTGCTGATCATATGGTATTGCAGCAAAATTTCGAGGCGCCTGTTTGGGGATGGGCAGCTCCAGGAACAAGCATAAATATTAGGGCTGATTGGACAGATAAAGCTATCCGGGTGAAAGCTGATAAGGAAGGGAAATGGATGACTAAAATTCAAACTCCTGAAGCTGGTGGTCCTTACACTCTGACAATAAACGAACACACTTTAGAAAATGTACTGATTGGAGAAGTCTGGATATGTTCAGGTCAATCCAACATGCAATGGGCATTAACACAATCTGAGAATTATCAGAATGAATTACGCTATGCCAATCAACCAGATATCAGGCTATTCTATGTGGCCAGGGACAATGCAGATGAACCAAGTCGTGATTGTTATGGTCAATGGGTAAGTTGTGACTCTACTTCAGCAAAAACATTCAGCGCCGTAGCCTACTATTTTGGCAAAGAATTACATTGGGAACTGGACATCCCAATTGGTCTGATTCATGTAAGTTGGGGAGGCTCCACCGCTCAGGCCTGGATTAACGAGCAGATATTAGCATCTGCTCCTGAAGGTCAATACTATATAGATCTTTTCAAAGAACAAATAGAAAATACCAGGCCTGGAGCCCTTCCCAGGAATCATCGCTCCCCTTCAGGTTTATATAATGCAATGCTTAAACCTCTCATCCCATTTGGTATTAAAGGTGCCATCTGGTATCAAGGTGAATCAAACCGTGACCGGCCCGATTATTATGAAGCTATTGTTTCTCTGCTTATTAAAAACTGGAGAACGGAATGGAATCAGGGAGATTTTCCATTTTATTTCGTTCAAATTGCCCCTTACAATTATAATGAAGAAGATATGGGTGGATTCACCCGTGATGCACAACGTAAAACACTAAAAGTGCCAAATACCGGAATGGCAGTTACTATGGATATTGGCAACCCGGATAACATACATCCAACTAACAAAAGAACTGTCGGAAAACGTCTGGCATTATGGGCACTCACTCAGGATTATGGATATAAAAACCTTAGCTACTCTGGTCCCCTATTCGAATCTCTTGAAATAAAAGGTGGAAAAGCTATCATTAGTTTCACTCATACAGATGGAGGTCTTCGCGCAGGAGGAAGTCCCTTAACTCATTTTGAGATAGCAGGAAAAGACCAGATCTTCTATCCGGCTCAGGCAAAAATCAAAGGAAAAAAGATTGTAGTTTCATCTAAAATGGTTCCCGAACCCTTAGCTGTACGATTTGCTTTTCACAACACAGATGAACCAAACCTGTTCAATAAAGCTGGTCTGCCTGCTTCTTCTTTCCGAACTGATGACTGGCCAATATTTGATGATCAGGAATAATTGCCAGGAAAGTAAAACCTTGAATTGCTATTCCTAATTATCCGGCAGGCCCAAAGGATTAAGTTCTACATTAAGTTCTACAGGCTGAAAGCCAGTATAATCAGGTATATGCCGAGTATTAGACACCAGTACGACTAATTCATAAGCACCTGATTGAATTTCATTCAGGTTTGTGATAATCAACTGCCCGTCCTGTCCTGGCATAACTTCGTCCAAAACATTAATCCCGGCACCCGGCTTATAAGTGAAAACTGTCATTCCGCAATCAGAACTTGGATTAATAGTCAGTCCGATACGTGATTCTGCAGGCCAGTCAACATCATTGAGTTGAATTTTATATATAGCTCCCGAAAGGTCGTTAAACTGATAGGCGGCTGTTTGTCTCACCGACGTTTTAATGAAACTCATAATTTGCAAATAACGGTCAGGATTATCCAGAAAGCGAACATTAACAGTACTTCCATAATAATGACCGCTCACATAGTCGGCAAGAAGTCTGTGCCAATACTGATCAAGCGGTTCCTCCAATTCGTCCAGAAAAGCGTCTACCGGATCAACTGTGGCCTCAGGAATACGCCCTTCTTTGATAGAGTTAAATATTCGCCAAACCACAGGTTCTCCATAGTCCTCAACCAGGTCTTTTATCAGGAAGGAAAGACCATAACCATGAGTTCCATCTGCCTTCTGTAAACCCTCGAAAACCAGGTGTTCACTATCCACGATTGAGGAGGAGACATATTTATCACTTGCAGAGAATTTATTCTCAAACCACACCGCCGTGGCCTCCTTTAGCCAGGCTTGATTCGGTTCAGCCCAAGGTGCAGAAAACTCGTATAAGTTCTGAACCAGATGAAAGAATTCATGAGCAGTTGAATACAGAAGAAACTGGTCATCTGACAAACGCTCCGCTCCAACTGCAAATTTCCCGTGGCTAAATAAGGCCGATAAACCATCATCAGATGGATTGGCAGAATCAGCAATATACTGGGTATACAAGCTATACTGATCGAGCTGCTTTATAATAACCTGAACCGGCCATTCCCTGGCTGTGAGCTCATAATTCATTGCCATACAACTGTCATAGGCCAACTCAAAGAAATTACCAACTTTCAATGCACCAGCCAGATATTGCTGTGGATAGGATATCTCAAAATGCCCTCCCGATGATTGATGCTTGCCATATCCATTTATCAGGGTAAATCTCAGATCAGAAGGAACTGCTTGCATCTGACCAGTTTCATCAGGAAATTCATCCTCCCCTGCCGGATAATAAAATGAGATCAAGCCATCAGCACCGTTCCCATCTAAAGTATGATATGCAAAACGCATGGTATCAGTGCTTGTTGCATATCCTCTTTCACCCACTGCAATCAGAGTGTCACCCTCAATAATACCACCATATGGTAAATAAACTTTTATTGGCAGATTAATAGACTTTGGTAAGCCTGTCAGTGAGTACATGGGAGTTAAGGAATAATCACGGAAGGTAGTATCCCGCTTATTTCTCAGAATGGTGATCTCAACAGTTTCATCAAAAGCTCCTTCCGGAACAACAACATAAACAGAATCTGCTTCTATCGCACCCCCCTCTGATCCTATTGTACCCAGACCAATTTCTCTGAAATTCTCACGTCCGAATGGATTTCCATAATTTTCTAAAATGTCAATGGAGCAGGACGACAAAAGCCCTGACATTAAGCTGATGACACCTATTCCAGTGACAATTGTCAATAATTTCCCCGAAAAATCACTTAATTTTGATCTCATTCCTTATAACATGGTTTAGGATTCAAGATACAATATCTTTGCCAAAGATGTCAGAAACACAGGATATAGTCATTATTGGAGGGGGAATTATCGGGGCCTCCATTGCTTTCTTTATGTCAAACACAGGTCTTTTTTCTGGTCAAATTACTGTAATTGAAAAGGATCCGGGTCATAAAAATTCTTCAACTGCCCTTTCGGTTGGTGGAGTCCGCCATCAATTCTCAACGCCGGCAAATATCCAAATGTCTCAATTTGCTACACATTTCATTAAAAACTGTGACCAGTATTTGGGTATCGATGAGGCAATTAATTTGTACTTCAAAGAAAATGGATATCTGTTTCTAGCCACAGAATCAGGCAAAGAAACACTTAGCACTAACCTGGAAATCCAGAAAAACCTGGGGGCAGATGTGTGTCATTTGACTCCGGATCAAATCCAGACTCGTTTTCAATGGCTTAACACAGAGGGGCTGTCGGGGGCTAATTATGGACTTAGTGGAGAAGGATGGTTCGACCCAAATGCTCTTCTGCAAGCATTTATTCAAAAAGCCAAATCACTGGGTGTCAAATTTATTAAAGGAGAGGTCTGCGAACTTGAAATGAGCAAGAGCAGCATTCAAAACCTAAAGCTTAAAAGTGGTAAAAGTATTTCCGCCGGATGGGTGATCAATGCTGCAGGTCCCTTGGCTGCCAACATTTCCGGAATGGCTGGCATTAAGTATTTCCCGGTTGAATCGAGAAAAAGACAGGTTCATGTTTTTCGATGTGCCGAATACTGGTCAGATTGTCCCTTCGTCATTGATCCAAGTGGGGTATATTTCAGACCTGAGGGACATAATTTCATATGTGGTCAGTCACCGAACGCTGATCAGGATCCTCCTACCCGAAATTCAGATCTGGATTTTGCTCAGTTTGAGGATATCATTTGGCCCATTCTGGCCAATCGTGTTAAGGCTTTTGAAGCTATTCGCAGGGAGCATAGCTGGGCTGGCCATTATGCTTATCATGTGGAAGACCAAAATCCGATAATCGGCTTCCATCCGGAGGTGAAAAATATTGTTTTTGCAAACGGATTCAGCGGCCATGGTCTGCAACATGCTCCTGCTGTGGGAAGGGGAATTACAGAACTTTTAATATCCGGCAGGTACCAAAGCATAGATTTATCAGCTTTCTCCTTTGAAAGAATTGCCTTAAAAAAACTTATTCGGGAAACTGAAGTTGTTTGAGGCTATTTCATTGAGCCCATATCTAAGACCAGAGTACCCCCTTCTGTAATTGCACTATGCGGGAGAATATAACTCTCCTGTTCAACACCGTTCAAAGTTATTGACTGTACATATTTATTCTGTGTGGAAACGAAAGGCGCCTTTATTGTAAACTTCTTATCCTTTCCAAGATCAATTTTAATCTCTTCAAAAAGAGGACTGCCGATAACATATTCAGCTTTCCCTGGCGTGACCGGGTAAAAACCCATAGCTGAAAATACATACCAGGCTGAAAGTCCGCCACCATCTTCATCACCACAAATTCCCATAACATCGTTTCTGAACCATGTATCCATGAGTTGTCTGACTCGTTTCTGGGTCTTCCATGGCTCACCTGCAAGAGTATAAAGATATGGTACATGAAAGCCAGGTTCATTGCCCATAACAAACTGACCAGTTAATCCGGTAGCATCAGGTTGGCTTTTATATGTACCCCATTTTGCATATCCGGTGAGAGATTCAGTAAAAAGCTGATCCAGCTTCTTGATAAATGCTTCTTCTCCTCCCATTAGTTCAATCAGAGCAGGAATATCATGCTGAACTGACCACGTATAGTTCCAGCTGTTTACTTCTGCAAAGTATTCACGACAACCATCCCCTCCCGACGTTTTCGGATCAAAGGGCTCCACCCAGGAACCATCAGCTTTTTTTGGAGACATGAAACCCGTTTCACTATTAAAGACATTTTTGTAGTTTTCAGCTCGCTTTTTCAGAATCTCAGCATCCTCATGATAGTTCCAAGCCTCAGCAAGCTGCCCGAGACACCAATCATTATATGAATGTTCAAGAGTAACTGCTACAGCCTGTCGCTTTTCATAAGGATGAACCGCCTTGATAGTTTCCTTCTCTCCCGGAGCTAAAGCAGGAAAATATCCATTTTCGTGGTAGAAATTATCAAGCTCGGTAGCCGGGCCTTCCTTCCAGGGAAGCAAAGTGCCCTTAAAAGCATTCTTCCTTAAACCTGCGTAAGCCTTTGATTTACTAAAGCTTCGAATTCCTTTAGCCCATGCATCAGCGAAAATCGCAGCTTGATGGTGACCAATCATACATTTAGCATCTCCATATACCTGTGGGAAAGTAGGCATCCAGCCACTTTGTTCATACATCGAAATGTAAGAACGAAGCATATCCCTTTCTCTGTCCGGGGATATTATGAATCGCAAAGGATGCAGAGCACGATACGTATCCCAGCTCCAGTCATCAACATAAAAACCATTAGCTGCTTTATGAGTTTTTCCATCATAAGCGCTACGGTACCTGCCATATTCACTGATATTCACCATTCGTTCCATGGTCCGGTACATTGCAGTATAAAAGGTAGTCCGCTGATCAGGAGTTCCTCCCTTTATCTGTATTTTCCCAAGCTCCTTGTTCCAGGCTGCAGCCCCTGCATCAGCAGTTTTCTGAAAACCCCAACCAGGATTTTCCTTGAGCAGGTTTCTTCCGGCTTGTTTAGCATCAATCCAGGAAATAGCATAATTCATGATGACCTGTACCGATGCATCAAAAACTACATAATACTTCAGCCCATCACCTGAGACCTTCTTTGATTTAACCACTTGTCCGGATTCATTTATGTATCCAGACTCCCTGACGGGATGATTAAAGAAGATATTTATATGTTGTTTAACTCCTTTTACTGTTTCATATCCGATAAGATTTTGTGTCCCTTTCAACTGAAATCTTGAAGCATCCTTTGTCTCAAAAAGTAACACTAGCTTGTCAGATATGGCAGGGCTAAATACATAAAATGCACAGCGTTCTGTAGGAGAAAATTCGACTTTCATGTCGAGATCATCCAATTGAACAGAATAGTAATATGGAGTTGTTATTTCGAAATCCCTGTCAAACTCAGAACTATGATTAGCTTTCGAAAGAGATTCTTTACCCATCATAGGCATAAGAGTCATAGCAGGTGCACCCCTGTGTTCTGGTCTGTTGATTGGAAAACCATAAATCCGTGTGGCTAAATAAGTATCCAGGATACCTGGGTTATATACAGGCCAAAATCTTAACATACCATAAGGCCTGTGTACAGTTGGGAATGTAGGCATTAATACATGACTAATACTACCAATCCTTGGATTAACTAAATCCACTAAATCCTGTGATTTTAAATTCCCACTACCTATAACAACTAAAATCCAAATCACGAAAAACAATCTCTTTCTCATATCCAATAATTTTCGAGCAGCAAAAATAGCATTATCTTACTGCGTAATGAGATAAAACTTATAATTGAGGGTATATAGTATCTATCCACCTTGAAAAACTGGTACTTTCCCGTGATATTCACATATTATCTCTGTGAAAGATTTTTATTCATAAATTTAAACCATGACCTTATCCAGCCTAACAGATACCACGACCTATATTATCCAGATTAAGGGCTTGGTTCAGGGAGTTGGATTCAGACCATTTATTTACCGCCTTGCAAAAACATTTAATCTAAACGGATGGGTTATAAATCGAAACGATGGTGTACTCATCAAGATTTCAGCTACCCAGGGTCAACTATTCAGGTTTAAGGAAGCAATATTTAAGCAGGCCCCTCATGCGGCAATAGTCCATGAGATTACGTATGAAGAAATCCAAAAAGAAGAATTCAGTAAGTTTGAGATCAGAAAAAGCTCGGAAGTCTCAGATTCAATTACATGGGTGAGTCCGGATATTGCCGTTTGCAAGGATTGTATGAATGATTTGTTATCCCAGGAGCATCGGATAGCTTATCCTTTCATTAACTGCACCCATTGTGGCCCGCGTTTTTCGATCATACGAGACCTGCCATACGATCGTCCTAAAACAACAATGGACATATTCCCGATGTGCGAGATCTGCACGAAGGAATATATGAATGTAAATGACAGAAGATTTCACGCTCAGCCTGTTGCCTGCAATTCATGTGGCCCCAGGTATTCCCTAATACAAAAAGGGCAGGAAACAAACAAGCTGGAAAGCATTCTTGATGAATTGTCTGTGGGGATTCAGGCAGGGGGCATTTTTGCTATGAAGGGAATGGGAGGATATCATCTCACCTGTGATGCATTTAATCAACAGGCCGTAGAAAAGTTGAGAGAATTAAAAAACAGAGATGGTAAACCTTTTGCAGTTCTTTGTGCTTCTTTAAAGCATGCAAGAAAGCTTGCTGAAATCAGTCGGCATGAGGAAAAGCTATTACTTAGCTGGAAAAGACCCGTTGTTCTGCTCAAGAGGAAATCTGGTTTAGCTAAAGCCGTTAATAGTGGATTAGACAGGGTAGGTATTTTGCTTCCCTATATGCCATTTCATTTTCAGCTAATGGAAAGGCTTACTACAACTGCAATAGTGCTAACCAGTGGGAATTTTTCTGATGAACCAATTATAATCTCAAACCAACTGGCTATTGATAGTTTTAAAACTAAAACCTCAGGAGTTTTAACATATAACAGAGATATTCATAATCGAATCGATGATTCAGTTGTCAAATCGATCGGAACTAAGACACAGATTATCAGAAGATCCAGGGCTTATGCCCCTTCACCAATAATTACTGAGCTCATGACAGAAGGGATTTTTGCTGCAGGAGCTGAGCTGCTTAATTCCTTTGCAATAGGTAAAGGTAATCAGGCAATTATGAGTCAGTATATTGGTGACTTGAAAAATCTGGAAACTCTTGAGTTCTATGAGGAGAGTTATTCCCGTTTCTGCAATCTGTTTAAATTTAATCCTGAAATTGTTGTTGCAGACATGCATCCTGCATATTTGTCTGGTTCTTTTGCAGAAAAAATAGCCGCCGAGAAACAAATAAAACTGATTAGGGTACAACATCATCATGCACACATTGCATCTGTTATGGCGGATCAGGGTCTTGATCAGAAAGTAATCGGACTTAGTCTGGATGGGTTGGGCCTGGGCACTGACAATAAAATCTGGGGGGCAGAAGTCATGCTTGCTGATCTAATATCTTTTGAGCGTTCCTTTCATTATAAATATATACCGATGCCAGGAGGGGACAAAGCATCACAGCAGCCATGGCGCATGGCACTGGCATATTTGTACGAAGTATTTGGGTCAGAGGCTTATGACCTTAAGTTACCAATGACAAAAGCAATCGGCAGCAAAAAAATCAATACCATTCTTCAGATGCTGGAACAGAAATTGAACTGTCCGGAAGCTTCCAGTGCAGGAAGACTATTTGATGCTGTGGCTGCTATTTCAGGCATTTGCTATCATAACAGTTTCCAGGCTGAAGCACCCATGTTGCTAGAATCAGTAATTGATCATTCAGAAAAAGCAAGCTATTCTTATCGTCTGACCAAATCTGAAATTGATTTTGGGCCCATGATAAGAGAAATATATTCAGATATCCAGAACAAAATTCCTACATCCTCTGTCTCTGCAAAGTTTCATAACACTCAGATTGAAGCTCTGACTCAGACAGCCGACATGCTAAGTCATCAGCATAGAATAAATATGGTCGTATTATCAGGTGGAAGTTTTCAAAATCATTACCTTGTGAAAAACATAACAGACTCTTTAAATAAAAAAGGAATCAAGGTAATATTACCAGAGTCAGTACCAGTAAATGACCAGGGGATAGCACTGGGACAATTAGCAATTGCTGCAAAAAAAAGAAGCCTTGGACTAATCTAGATCGAATGCATGAACTATCTATAGCCATGAACATCCTGGAAATAGTAGAAGATTATACATCCAGGGAAAACACGAAGAAAGTTCTGGAGTTGGAGCTTGATATTGGTGATTTATCAGGAATTGAGATTCCTGCCCTGAAGTTTGCTTTGGAAACCACAAAAGAAGGGAGCATACTGGAGTCATCTGTAATAGTAATAAACGCGATTCAGGCTCAGGTTCAATGTCAGGACTGCCAGTCAGTATTTACAGCAAAAACCCAGTTTGAACCTTGCCCTGAATGCCAGAGTTTCTTTTCAATCATTCAATCGGGTAATGAGCTAAAAGTAAAATCAATACTAATCGAATAACATAAACAAAATGTGTGACACCTGTGGTTGTAGTGACTCAAATAAAATTATCATCCGCAAACTAAATCCGGAAGGAGATAATGAGTATCAAGATTCTCATCATGATCCACATGACCATACTCATGATCATGAACACGGACATGATCACAATCATGTGCACAGCCATCGAAAGCTTATGATAGAGACGGATATTTTGGGGAAGAATAATTTGCTGGCTGAAAGGAATCGTGGATATTTTGAAGCAAAAGGGATTTTCACCCTTAACATGATGAGTTCCCCAGGATCAGGAAAGACCTTACTTCTGGAAAAAACAATTATGCGCACCGGTCTGGATACTACTATTGCTGTTATTGAAGGAGATCAGCAAACCCTGAATGATGCCAGACGGATTCAAAATACCGGAGCAGAAGTAATACAGGTCAACACAGGTAATGGATGTCATCTGGATGCCGACATGATTAATAAAGCTCTGCACGAGTTAAATCCTGATAATAATAGTATTCTAGTCATTGAAAATGTGGGTAATCTTGTTTGTCCATCGCTTTTTGACCTGGGTGAAGCTAAACGGGTGGTTATTATAAGTACTACTGAAGGGGAAGATAAGCCCATTAAATATCCTACCATGTTTGAGAAGGCTGATCTGCTTATCATTAATAAGACAGATCTTCTACCCTATCTGGATTTTGACATGGAAAGTCTTAAGGATTATGCTTTACAGGTTAATCATCATCTTGAATTCATTGAATTATCTGCAAAAACAGAAGAAGGAATAGACGAATGGATAAGATGGATTAACAAACATAAATAAACTGGAACATATTGGAAAAACCATATCTTTAGGTGGAAAATTGATTTGAATGTACAAAACAAAACAATCAGTTATATCACCCCCGGCCCGAAGCAGGAATATTTTCTATGATCTAGGCTATTTCTTTTTGAAAAAACCGAAAAAGGAGACCTTGATTCGGTTTTCAAGTGAGGGGGAACGACAAAACTATAATGACCGGATAAGGCAACGTCTCGGAATTAATCCGGATCGTTTTTCAATATTGAATATTCACCGGATTGGTGTTAATGCTCCTGTAAATTACATGTTTAATGAGATATTGAATTGGAATGGAGACTCAACTTGCTGGCCTAACCATACCGCAAAAGTTGATCGTATAAAAAACCGTCTGGAAGACATTAGAATTCTGTTTCTAGGAATTAAATTTCTTCCTCTTTTCCTTTTAAAGTCAAGGAAATTTAAGAAAACTCCTGACCGTTTTGATTTTGATAATGCACGTTATCTGCTGTATGAATGTAGCGGAGGATATCCAATAGGAATCTTCAGTATGTATGTTAGATCACCAATTGCTTCTTTAAGTGAAATTGCTCAGGCTCAGTTATTTATAATCGTGGGATTTAATTTTTACGGAAAGGAACGATTAGCCAGAAAAGGTCTGACAAACAAGATCTGGCTGTCAATTCACAACCGGGTTACGACGCATGTTCTCATCAGAATGAAGCAACTGGCTGAATGGCGTTTTGAGAAAATGCAAGATCATATCTCTTGATCTCCTCATATTTAATATGCTTGCCAAGACATACCTCCTTTGCATCCCTAAATGCTGATTGGAATCACAAAGTAATAAATACCCACAAAGTGTGAAATTGTACCAGCCAGAACTAAAATATGCCATACCAGATGATGGTATTTAAACCTGGCTTTTCGGTAGAAAAATATACCTATGGTGTAGCAGAGACCTCCGGCAAGAATCCACAAAACTCCTGTCTGAGATACACTTTTAAAAATAGGAACCAATGCAATAAGCAGCATCCATCCCATTGCAGCATATAGTAAAATATAAAACATATTCACTCCGGCATTAAATTTCGTTGGCTTTGTTAGTTTGATGGTGATACCAATTATCGCTAATCCCCACTCCAGACCAAAAATCACCCAGCCAAGTGGTCCGTGCAAAGCCACCAGTGTAAACGGGGTGTAAGTACCAGCAATCAACAGAAAAATAGCAACCTGATCTAAGGTAAAAAAAACCTCTTTAGCTTTACCCGGCTGTAACCAGTGAGTCATGGTAGATGAAAAGTACAGAATTACCATACTCGCCCCAAATACAGATGAACTAACAATATGCCATCCCGTTCCAATCTGAACTGATCTGACCACTAATAAAACTAATGCGGTTATAGCTAATAAGGTTCCGGCCAGATGTGAAATTGCATTAGCCAGTTCCTCGCCTTTCGAGTATCGTGAATTCTCATGTGTATTCATAGACTTCAAAGGTAAAAAATGCAGAATTTTTTTGGAACACTTTTTGAACTATGGTAAAAAAAGAAAGCCATGAGAACAAAACTAAGTCTGATATTAGTGCTGATAAGCACTTTATCTTTTGCCCAGGAAACAAAAAACTTCATTGATAAACCTTATATGGAAGTTACCGGTAAGGGAGAGCTGGAAGTTACTCCTGATGAAATTTACCTAAGTATAAAACTGAAGGAAGCAGACAATAAAGGGAAAGAATCTGTTGAAGCCTTAGAAAAGAAAATGGTGCTAAAGCTTAAAGCTCTGGGTATTGATGTAGAAGAAGCTCTATCAATAATGGATTTTTCCAGTAACTTCAGATCCTATTGGTTAAGAAAAACGAATATACTCACCTCCAAAGAATATCAGTTACTCGTCAAAGATGGAACAACAGCCGGACAAGTATTTATGGAGCTTGAAAAGTTGGGAATTTCGAATATATCAATAGTTAAAGTTGACCATTCTAAGATTGATCAACTTAGGAATGATGTAAAAGTGAAAGCCATACAAGCCGCTAAAGATAAGGCTTCAATGCTTGCTAAAGGAATCGGTCAGTCAGCAGGTAAAGCAATATATATTCAAGAGTTAAATACTGGGTATTATCCACGTAATACAATGGCTACGAATATTAGGGTTAAGGCATTTGCTGAGCTTGAAGAGCAGGATTTCATGCCTGAAATTGAATTTGAGAAAATAAAACTTGAATATTCGATACTGGTTCGTTTCGAACTCAACTGATATTCCACCATACAACCAGGCTTGTAATATAGAAATCACCGAGTTCAATATGCAATTCACCGATTCAATTTTATGAAGAATGTAATTTTCGTGATCTTTACTCAACTAATAAACTACAACTCAAAGTAAGATCGCATGAAAAAACTACACTTTCTTCTCAGTGGCATCTTAATCATCTGTTTGATTGGATCAAGCAGCTGTGCAATACTAAATAAGTCAAAAGGCAATGATGCACCAACTCTAAAATTCAAGATCCCGGTAGGTCAATCACTTGTGTTCGAAAGCGAGGCTTCAAGTCAGATAGAAATGGAGCAAATGGGCCAAACTATCTCAATTAGCTCGAAATCTACCGGCAAAGTAAAAGCAAGCTCCTTGGAACAGCTTGAAAATACTTGTAAAATTGAATTTGAAACCCTGGCTATGACTCAAAACGTGGAAAGTCCTATGGGTGGAGGTGACACAGATTTCTCTGAAATACTTGGATTAAAAACTACTGGTATACTGTCAGCCAAGGGTGTTTTGGAGGAACTTGAAGGTTTTGAATCATACCCAACAATAAGCACAGCCATGGGAGAGGATGTCACCCCGGATGTTTTCAAAATGGGATTGGAGCAATTATTTTTTATTTTGCCAGACGGACCTGTTAAAAAAGGTAGTACCTGGACAGAAGGAATAAGTAATGAGATGCCTTATAGCGGTGGTACACTGTCGACGACAGGCCAGATGATTTATGAAGTGCTTGAGAAAATCATTGTGGAAGGGCACAACTGTTTTAAAATTAAGGGTACGGCTGAAACAAAAACAAGCGGAACCTTTGAACAGCAAGGAACTGAGATCATCCTCAACAGAACTACAAAAATCAACAGTGATATAATTTTTTCAATAGACAAGGGAATGTATCTTTCAACAGTGACTAGCACAATAACCGATGGTATTATTGATGTGCCAGCTGCCAACATGACTATGCCTCAAAAAATTACTGGTAAATCATCAGTCAAAGTTATTTTCTAGGAAGAAAAAGACTTTTCGTAATTTAAAAAGCCAGGTACCCATAAGTATCTGGCTTTTTTATTAAGGAATAACCCTCCACCCTTCTTTCCTGGCCAATCTGGCAAGGTGTCGGTCAGGTCCTACGCAGATTGGATATCCAATTTTCTCCAGAACAGGTACATCAGATATTGAATCGGCATAATAGTACACTTTCTGAAGATCACATGGGTAACCCTCAGAATATCCAAGCATACGCACTAATTTTTCCTCTTGAAAATTCAATTTGCCTAATGGTTTTCCTGTAAACTTATCTCCTTTTATCTCAAGATGTGAGCAGATCACATCATCTAAATCCAGATATTCCGAAATGGGCTCACATACCTGAGCCATTGCCGCTGATAGCATCACATTTCTGGCTCCATTAGCTTTGTGATGTGCAATTTCTTCAATTAATTCCGTACGAATTTCAGGAATCAGATCTTTCTGCACCACTTCTGCAGCAAATTGCTCAAACTCTTTCAGGGAAACGCCCTTCATCCATTGGGCCATGGCATTAATAATTTTGTGTGTATCACGCCATTCCAGTTTATAAAGAATAACCATATAAACCCCAAATAGTAAATCTCTTGTCCGCATTAAACCAGTATGATGTGCCCGACGAACCAATACAGAACCTGAATTGATTCTTAGGAGTGTACGATCAAGGTCATAAAAGGCTAAGTAACTATATTCTTTTGCGATAACTAAAAGTATTAATGATTAAACATTCAAAAAGTGTGGGCCGTGTGGGTTATATATCATTCTTAAAGAATCTGGTTTGATTTCTACTTCATAACGGTTGGCAAAGTGGACTTCCCCATCAACATGAAAAGGCACTTCCATTTTGAACTCAAGTGTGAGCTTCTTAGTGCGGTATGAATGAACCCTCTTATCACGAATATGTGTTCCTTTCGGAACCATCATCAAAATTTTCAATCGTTGGAAGATATTTAGTTCTCTGATTAGGCATACATCCAATAAGCCATCATTTCCAATTGCTTCGGGAGTAACCAAAAAAGCACCAGCATGCCGTCGGCCAATTGCGATAGTATTCATGAAACACCTGGTTTCTTCTTTTTTGCCATTTGTTTCAATTACAGCCATCTTCTCTTTAAAGAAAAAGAGTGTACTGAGAATCATCCAAACATACTTAAACTTTCCACCCCTTTTTGTTTCACCGGGAGCAACATAATTCTTGGCAGCTACAACACCATCAAAGCCAAGGCCCAAACCATTCATGAAAGGAATATCATTACATACTCCGGTATCTAAATTGCTGATTGTTTTGGTAAAAAATATTTCCCAATCACTGTCGGTAAAACGATCAGGGAATCCAAGCACCTGGTTAAAATCATTTCCGGTTCCAGCCGGCACGATCCCTGTTACCACATTTTCCTGACCAACTAATGGAGCACCAACTTCATTCATTGTACCATCACCTCCGACAGCAATAATATAATCAAATCCTTTTGCTAACAACTCCCGGGATAATTCAGTGGCATGACCATTTCTCTCAGTCATTACAATTTCTGCATTAATACTGTAATGCTCAATTTTTTCCTTTAGAAGAGGTACAATTGCTTCTCCTGATCCATTCCCTGCTATTGGATTAACTATGAAAGCCCATTTTTCATGGGTAGACTTTGGCATAATCTTTATATTTGGTAAGGTAAAATAGCTGATTCAATAACTCCTTTTACGGTGTCAATAATTTCTCTGTCATTTTTAGTTTTAAGCAACTTATTGGAAATCGGAGGGTGAATAACCACTCCTATCTTTGTACTGAAATTAATATGAAATCTGTTAGCTGGTTTCAACTGGAAAAAACCTTTCAGAGTCACCGGCAAAATTTCATGCTCGGTGGCTCTTACTAAATGAACAAAACCCTTCCTAAACCTATTCAATTCACCATTACGTGTTCTGGTTCCTTCGGGAAAAATAGCTACTGTCAGGTTTTTCGTATTTTTCAGAAGTTTATCCAGCATCACCTGAGTATTTCGTAAGTCAGTAGATTTCATTGGAACAAAGTCAATCACTCTTAATACCCTGCCGAAAACTGGAATTTTAGTAAGGTATTCCTTGCCAAACCACGAAACATCCGGATAAAAAGCCATTACCGCAATAATATCAAAAAGACTTGAATGATTCGCAATAAGAAGGTACTTCCTGTCTTTTTCAATGTGCTCTCTCCCAATAACTCTGAGCCTTTTCATCATCATCAGGAAAGAAGCTTTTGCCCAGAAACGTATCATAAATTTTACTGCTCGCTTCATGTTAAAAGTAGCAAAAAGCAAAATTATAAACACAACTATAGCGGTAAAACTGTACAGCAGTATAAAAACCGGAACAGACAAGACCGTAAATAGTTCAGAACGATACTTATAGCTTCTCTCCATTCAGAACAACCTCCCAATAATAGGCATAGCAATATAGTTAAATTAACTTAAATCAGTTTTTTCGGGATTTTTTGTATCTTCCATGGGACTCAATAACAATCATTAAACCTATGATAATCAATCCATTTAAAATTGGCTTTCTCATTTCTTGCATTCTTTTTACCTGCTTTTCTTGCAATGAGCGGGAACATTATGACTATCTGATACAAAATGCTCTCATCGTTGACGGAAAACTTGCTCCTCCATATCAGGCTGATGTAGCTTTACGAAATGATACAATCTGCCGGATATCCAAACACATTAAAGCTAGTGCCGGACAAATTATTGATGCCCGCGGACTTATTTTGGCTCCTGGATTCATTGATATGCATACTCATTGTGATTGGGGGATGGATCGTGAAAAAACCAAAGGAAATCTGAATTATCTTTTGCAGGGAGTTACAACTGTTGTAACTGGAAATTGCGGTTATGGGCCGGGTGATCTAAAACATTTCAAAGCCCGTTTTGAGGCACATGGTATTGGTACAAATATGGCTCCCCTAACAGGATTCGGATGGTTGCGCTCACAAATTATTGGACAAGCAGACAAAGCTCCCAATCCAGAAGAATTGGGGGAGATGAAAGCCTTGTTCAAAGAGTCTCTGAAGCAAGGAAGCTGGGGCTTATCAAGCGGTTTACAATACGTTCCTGAAAAATACAGTACCACAGAAGAGATTATTGAAATAGCTAAAATTATGTCGGGGACAAAAAGGATCTATACTACTCACATGAGGAGTGAGGAAGATGAGCTAATTGAGGCAACGGAGGAGGCAATCAGAATAGCTTCAGAAGCTAATGTCCCCTTGAATATATCCCATCTGAAAGCCAATGGCCGGAAAAACTGGGCATCAATCGATACCGTTTTCAAACTTGTACAACAAGCACTCGAATCAGGATTAGAGGTAACTGCAGATATGTACCCTTATAATAAATCATCCACCAGCTCTCTGTCATCTGTATTGCTCTATCCTGAATCCCTTCAATTGAAAACCATAGAAGACAAACGAATGGCTCTTGCAGATCCATTAATGAGAGAGGAAATCAGAAGATTGACTGAACAGGGAAAACCCGGTCAAACGAATTGGGTTGCCAAAGGAGGATGGAATTATTTTTCTATAGTGAATGCTCCAAAAAACCCGGCGATTAATAACAAAATGTTCATCGATCTTGCTGAAGAAAGGCAATCAACACCATTCGACGTGGCAGCCGACCTGGTAATTGATGAGGGGGATAAACTTATTATCTCATTAAGTACAATGCTGGAAGATAATTTGATCAGTCAAATGGGAAAAAACTGGGTAATGTTTTCTTCGGATGGTAGCGCAATTGACGCAAATGCTCAAGGGGTACACCCAAGAAATTATGGATCTCAGGCCCGGGTGATCAGAAAATACATCCGGGAGGAAAAAACCCTTTCAATTGAGGAAGGTATTTATAAAATGACCGGTCTGCCTGCTCAAACTATTGGCCTTCATCGAAAAGGCACAATCAGGGAAGGATTCTCTGCTGATTTGGTACTATTTGATTTGGAGCAAGTGAATGATCCTGCTACTTTTTTAAAACCTCATCAATATGCAGAAGGGACCAAATATGTATTTGTGAATGGCATTATGGCCGTTTCGGAAGGGGTTTTCAATTCTGCTTATGCCGGCAGGGTACTTCTCACCACAGACCTGCACTGACCATTTAAGCACCTTTGATGATCATTAAGAGCTTGAAATAAATAAATTCTGTATCTTTCTGTAAATGAAAACAAATATCAATAAATTCAAACCGGCCGTAAGTAATCAAATTCTTGTTTCTCTTGCTGGTTTGTTATGGATTCTGGTTGGCATTATGCTTGTTAGCCATGCCTTAACCTGGTATAAGGAATTTACCTCCACAGGTTTGGTTTATTACATAGTCGCCGGAGTTTTATTTGGTCTGATCATCCACCATTGGGGCTTCTTAAAAATTGTCAATAAAAACCTGATTAGGATTCACTTAATAGAAACTAAATATTGTCTTTTCGGATTCATGCCCTGGAAAAGCTACATTCTGATTGCAATCATGATGACTTTTGGCATTATTTTAAGATACTCTACCTTACCAAGAATTATTTTATCCATTATCTATATGGCTATTGGCCTGGCTCTGGGCCTTTCAAGTATCCGATATTTTCGCTATGCCATTTTTGGCAAATCAATCTATAAAAAACAATAAGAGCCGGAGAAATTCCGACTCTTATTTTATTGTGCTTGCATACCCCCGTTGCAAGTAGCGGGGAACCGAGTTTTTCACGAGCTAGGCCTAAGCCAATGCGCTCGCATAATTCTATCTTTCCAATTCAGGGCTTTGGATATCCTTTGAGGACTTCATGATTTTTTGCAATCTCATCAATCGGAAATTCATGATCTGACAATTCGCCCTTGAAGTATTTGTCATAACCAACCAGGTCCATTAATCCGTGACCGCTGAAATTAAAGAGAATAACCTTCTCCTTGCCCTCTTCCTTCGCCTTGTTTGCTTCCTGAATAGCTGCGGCAATGGCGTGAGTAGTCTCAGGAGCAGGTATAATACCTTCAGTTTTAGCAAACAAAACTCCTGCTTTGTAACACTCCAGCTGATGAATTGAACGAGGAGCCATTAGTCCATCTTCAACTGCCCTGCTTACCAATGGAGACATTCCATGATACCTTAGACCTCCAGCATGTATTGGTGGTGGTACAAATCCATGACCCAGGGAGTGCATAGCCACCAAAGGAGTCATTTTTGCTGTATCTCCATGATCATATACATAAGGAGCCTGGGTAAGCGTTGGACAAGAAACTGGCTCAACAGGGATAATATCTATTTCGGCCCCGTTGATTTTATCCAATGTAAAGGGGAAAGCCAATCCTGCAAAGTTACTTCCTCCACCAGCACAGCCAATAATTACATCCGGCAGTTTCTCTCCTACTTTTTCTAATTGCTTTTTGGCTTCAAGCCCAATAATGGTCTGATGCATCATTACATGGTTCAACACACTTCCAAGGGAATACTTAGTGGTTCCGCTAGGATCAGTAACAGCAGCTTCAATCGCTTCTGATATCGCAATCCCCAAACTTCCTGGTGTGTCAGGAGTTTTTTCGAGAATAGCCCTTCCTGCCTGAGTTTCTGTACTTGGGCTTGCCACGCATTCCCCTCCCCATGTTTGCATCATTAACTGACGAAATGGCTTCTGATCAAAACTTATCCTTACCATAAACACTTTGCATTCTAAGCCCACAAGGGAACACGCAAATGACAAAGCACTTCCCCATTGACCGGCTCCCGTTTCTGTTGTCAGTTTCTTGGTGCCAAACTGTTTATTATACCAGGCCTGAGCTACCGCAGTATTGGGCTTATGACTGCCAGCAGGTGACAAACTCTCATTCTTGTAATAAATCTTTGCCGGTGTACCCAGAGCTTTTTCCAGATCATATGCACGATGCATTGGTGCCGGACGCCATCTGGTAAGAAGATTCAATATCTCCTCTGGTATATCAACCCAACGCTGAGTGCTGTACTCCTGTTCAACCAGGTTCATTGGAAAAACAGACTCCCAGGCTTCTGGAGGTACCGGTCCGTCAGGACTCATAAAAGGTGGACATTTCACATCTGCAGCCAGATTATACCATTGTCTGGGCATTTCATCTTCTGTCAATACAATTTTCCGAATTCTAGTCATGATTTAGATAGTTTAATGTATTTCCCTATAAAACAAAAAGAGCCCGTTGTAAACAACGCGCTCTTTTTTCAGTATCCTGAACCAAACACAGTATCTACAACAGAGTGGGGAGCCTATGCCAGCACCACTTAGATGATATGATTCTATTTTGTTTGGTAAACATTCTTCTTTAAAATCTTGGCGTAAATTTAGATATTATTTTCAATCAAGCAAATGTTCTTGGGCAGACGATAGAAAAACATTAATTTTCCAGTGAATAAACAAATTCTTAAATCATATACTAATGAGCACATTCAGAAAATTCACCTTGCTGTTCGTGGGATTATCATTGTTGTTACTTAATTCTGTGAGTTTTGGCCAGGACACTTCAAAAACAGATAAAAAATCAATCCCAAAACCTAAATTCAAGCCCTATGCAGAAATCATTCCGGATAGCACAGTTACTAAGAAAGGAGTTTTTATCACCCATGAAGTAGATGGGAAAATATATTATGAGATTCCTGATGATCAACTCGGCCAGGAATATCTTTGGTTGGTTCAATTCTCCAAAACCCAGACTAGTTTTGGCTATGGAGGAACGGAAGTTATCAGACGAGTTGTTCGCTGGGAACGTTTTCGGGATCAGATTTTATTAAGAAATGTGGAATATCAGATGCGTGCCGATGAAGGAAGTTCTGAAGAAATTGCGGTGAAAGCTTCATCCCTTGAAAACATCATCCAGGCATTCAAAATTGAAACTTTTGGTACTGACAGTACCCCGGTAATTAATGTCACCGCTTTATTTACTGGAGATATTCATGAATTCAGTCCCAAGAAGTCGCTTAAAGCTTCATCCGTAGATAAAAACAGAACCTTCATTACATCGGTGAAATCTTTTGAGTCTAACATTGAAACAAGGGTTCTTTCAACATTCAAACTTAAGCCAGCAGCTCCGTCAACTCCTGGTGCTCGTCCTACAGCTCGCCATAGCGACTCCAGTTTGGGTAGCGTAACAGTAGAACTGCATCATAGCATGGTTCAACTTCCTGAAAAAATGATGCTCCCCCGGATATACGACAAAAGGGTTGGGATTTTTGCCGGCACCCATCAGGACTATAGCTCTGATAGAAATCAGGTAGAAAATATCACTTATATCCGCCGTTGGAGACTTGAGAAAAAAGATCCTGCCGCTGAAGTAAGCGAACCAGTTAAGCCTATTATTTATTACGTAGGAAGAGGTATCCCTGAAAAGTGGCAACAATATGTAAAAGAAGGCATTGAGATGTGGCAACCGGTATTTGAAAAAGCCGGCTTTAAAAATGCCATAATCGGAAAAATGGCCCCAAGTCTTGAAGATGATCCTGATTTCGATGCCGAGGATGTAAGGTACTCAACCGTAAGATGGCTACCCTCAACAATTGCTAATGCATATGGGCCCCATGTTCAGGACCCGCGAAGTGGTGAAATTCTGGAAGCCGATGTGAGAATCTATCACAATGTGATCAGCCTGATACGCGACTGGTATTTTGTTCAGGCCTCTCCTTCTGATACCAGGGCACAAAAACTTCCCCTCCCGGATGATATCATTGGCGATTGCCTCAGATATGTTGTGGCTCACGAGGTTGGTCATACTATTGGCTTAAGACACAATTTCAAATCAACTTATTACTATCCTGTAGAGAAATACAGAAGCAAAAAATTTACAGAAAAATATGGACTCGAAGCCTCTATTATGGATTACGGGCGTTTCAATTATATTGCCCAACCCGGAGATGATGCTGCAACTATACCGATAATTGCACCTTATGATTACTTTGCAATCGAATGGGCATACAGAGAATTCAATGGAACAGGCAGTCCGGAAGAAGATGTCCCTTATCTCAATAAAATTGCTCAGAAACAGGTTGACAATCCTATGTTCAGATTTGGAGGCGGTTATGAGATGGGCTTACAAGGAGGATCTGACCCCCATGCACGCTCTGAAGACCTGGGAGATGACCCGATTAAAGCGACAAGCTACGGACTTAAAAATATCGAGTATATAACAGGATACCTGGTAGAAGCATGTGGAGAAGAAGGTAAGGATTACACCCTGCTTCAACATATGTATGATGCTCTGCTTTCACAGATGAACCGCGAACTGAATCATGTTGCGGCTCTGATTGGTGGTATTGAATTAGACAACTGGATGTACGGACAATCCTCAGAAGTGTTCACGCCAACTCCTGTAAAAGAACAAAAAGCTGCACTTAGCTTTATTCTTGAAAAAGGCTTTAAAACACCAGATTACCTGCTCAAAAAGGACGTAGTTACCCGTTTGGGAATGCATGGTATGGCAAAGAAAATATCAACAAATCAGAAAAGACTGCTTTCAACAATGATGAATACAGGAACTGCAACACGCATACTGGATCTCGAAGCAACAGGTTTCGAATGCTATCCACTCGTGGAGCTTGTAACAGACCTTAAGGATGGTATTTTTGAAGAACTCTACGAAAAAGATAATGATGTAAACCTTTTCAGACGTAATTTGCAACGCTCATACGTTGAACAATTAATTGCCTGGATATCAACAAAGACGGCTACAAAAAATGACTTGCAGGCTATTGCAAGGGGAACATTGAAATCACTGCGTAAAGACATACAAGATATCCCAGACGCTGATACTGGATCAATGGACTATTTTCATTACAACGATCTTGAAGAAATGATTGAACTGGCCCTCGACGGAAAATAAATTGAAAAACACGAGAAGTAAAGAAGCCAGATTGAGATCTCAATCTGGCTTCTGTCTATTTATGCTCTCCAATAAAATAGCATGCAATTGCCTTTACTTTGGGCTCACCTCTTGATTTAAGAATTCTTAATCTGATAGCTGAACAACTCATAGCATCGAACTCCTGAATATGTTTTTGGCCAATGGAGCTTCCTTCGCATAGCATTTGCCATTTTCCATCTACTCGTCCTTCAATCACATATTGCCTTATACGCTGCCCGAACCGGATATCCTCTTGTAAAACCATAGTATTAAGTTCTGACTTTGGTTTTATGGCAAATTGGAACTTTCCTTTTTTCAGTACCGGATCATGATGTTCCACAATTGGAGAATCAAATCGACGACTAATCTCATCTCCCCATTCTTTTAATCGCTTAACATCTGGCTCAGGCAATAAACCATCAGCATCCGGAGTAAGTCCCATGATTAATGTAGAATTTCGACCAACAGACTTATAATAAATATTCATCAGATTTTCGAGAGGAAATATATGTTCCTCATCACCAGGCTCCCAAAACCATTCATGCCTGCCATTATAGCCCCGCAATGGGGCATCTGACATAGCTGGCATCCAGTAATTACCATCAGGGTCACCATGCTTGAGCAGATGATATTGTTCAGAAGGTGTGTCTGAAGCATGTGAGTAATAACTAGGGTAAGAAGCCCAGCATGGATAGGGAACAGTGCCTGACTCAGAACCGCCCCATCTTGCTTCAGCCAGTTGTGAATTATGATAAAACAAACAATTGGGCTGATACTGTTGCACTATGGGAAGCACATCCGGTACTCCATTATCAGGATGATCAGCCCCACCATCAAACCAGATTTCAAATAGCTCTCCATAACTAGTACATAACTCTTTCACCATACCTTCAACCATACGGTTATAATACTTCTGCCTGTTATCCCTGAAAGATCCTTCTCCATTTACCTGAAAATTATGAACCCCATAAAACGAATTCCATCTGATTCCAATATAAATCCCTGGTTTAATCCCATATTTTCGGCAAGAATTGACAAAATCACGAACAATATCCCCCTGTCCATTCTGAAAATTTAATGCTTTCATACTATAGGGGTTTACATCTGATTGAAATAGGGCAAATCCGGTTTCATGTGTAGCTGTGATAATTGCGAATGTGAAGCCCGCATCCTTTGCTGCTTTAACCCATTGATCAGTATCTAGTTTTTTTGGATTAAAAATCTGATAATTATCAATCGGTAAAATCCGATTTCCTCCCTGACCGTATTTTTCACCATCAAAAACATGAAGATCATAATGAAAAACCGCTCCCATTTCAGCCTCTTGCCAGGCTAACTGCCGGGCATTTGGAACCACTGCTGTTTTTCTCTCTATAGGAACAAAAATAGTGTATGAATCATCACCCTTTTTTATTGCTAAACTGAGCACAGATGGCTCACCATTCTCAGTGAATATGAATGGCCTCTCCATCCTGTCAGGCTTCAGATAAGTCTTGTCTGCCTGCATGACTTCTTTTTTCATCAAACTATATTCAGTAGCTTTTTTCCAGTTAACACCATCTTTTGAACTCACCATTCCAATAAAAGTATGTGCATGAAATACCCCATAATAATAATCTCGGCTCTGATCGTACCAAATGCTCATATCTTCAGTGTCGAGATAATCAATCACCGGCTTCTCTTGTATTTTAAAAGGTCCGACAGGAGAATCAGAAATTGCGATTGCCTGATCACGTATAAAGCGTTCCTCATTGGGCTTATCTCCTTTAACAACAAGATAATACTTTCCATCTTTACCTTGAGTAATTGCCGGATTCACTGTTAGCGTCGTAATAGGGCCTGATGGCTCAATCAAAGGCTGCTCCATCCTGGTCCATGGCCCGCTTAGAGATGAAGAAACTGCTACACCTGTTCGTTGATTAGGACGTAAGATTGCCCAATTGGGGTGCGAATACCCCACTCTGGCTGTCTCAATCAAGTCTAGTTCGTGATACTCCAGGCTGCCCAAATTGGTAGAAACATAGTATAGATAATACTTCCCATCAAAATATTTGATCTTAGGATTGTGAGCAGTAATAGCATCCCAATGACCTTTTCCTCTGCTCTGCAAAACTGTTTCTTTATACTCCCAGGGACCTGCCGGATTATTGGCCACCGCATGAGCTACCTCAGAATGAGTTAACCAAGCATAAAATGTTAGTCTCTTCTCCCACCTGGAATAAAACAGATGATATTTTCCATCATCGCCTTTAATTATTGATGCTCCCCAGTTATAATAAGCATCAGTTTTAAAAACATTGTCAGCAGTGATCGGCTGAATACGATCTTTGAAAAACAGCGTGTCAGGATCTTGTATTTGTCCAAATGATGCTAATCCGGCAAAAAGAATGGTGAAACAAAGAAAGAGTTTCAAATTGTTTGAATTCATATCATTTAATTTGTATCGATTTTATTCCTACTAATGCTTGTAATAGCAATGCCGTTGTATAAGCATCACTTACCCAAACGTGTGTGCGTTTGATCAGTGAGCCAGCCGAGAAAACCACTCCACCTTCAAGCCAGGCTTGGGTTTCATTTTGCCTGATCCTGCTCATTACAAATTCAAGGCCTGCTGATATGGCCGAACCAAGCTTTTCATTCGTCAGGCTCTGCATTACAATAAGGCTG
This sequence comes from Bacteroidota bacterium, assembly GCA_018669475.1. Classification (GTDB taxonomy): domain Bacteria; phylum Bacteroidota; class Bacteroidia; order Bacteroidales; family UBA12481; genus JABHCC01. The sequence goes on from JABHCC010000061.1 coordinate 258,281, forward strand.
TTTATGGCATTTAAGCTTGCTTGCACTTCATTCCCCTCCATTCGGTCAGACCATGATCCATCCTGGTGTTGTTCATTAATAATCATCTGCATCAGTGGCTCAATTGCTGGCTCCAATACGACAGCACCTCTTTGCCAGGCCTTCATTACAGTATAGGCAAGAATATATCCAGATGGATAATAAACAGCACAAGTACTGCATTTCTCTTTTTCAATCATTTCAATGATCCAGTCAGCTGCCTCCTGGATCCCAGGACCACGATCGATTCCCATTGCTGCCAGAATGCCCAAAATATTCGCATTTACAACGCAATCAATATCATTCACTCCATATGGCATGTAGAAGCCCCCCTTATGTGGAAACAGAGGATGAATTTTAGGATCAGCATTATCAGGCAACCATGTATTGAAAGCACCGGTTTCCTTTCCGTGGCCTCTTATCCAATTCCAAAGATTTGTTCCACTACCATTGATATCTCTGTGTCTCATAAAAATCTCGGCAATAACATCACCATCCGGCAGGAAATCATTGTTGTTTTCAGGCAATATCTTAAAATTCAGAAAATTGGCATACAAACCTAATGCTGTATCATCTGCATCATTGTAAATATTAAATCCATGGAGAATGAATTTTTTTGAGTAAGAAAAATGGCTGGCCCTTCTCATCCCATTGGGGTAAAATTCTAACTCACCACTCCTTAGCAATTTGGGAGAAACATCCTTCAAAGGGAAAAAATTGAATCCTTCGTTGTTGCGAAAACTATTTATTGCACTTAAAGATGCATCAAGAACAGCGTGCAAATTTTTAAACTCGGGATTAGTCAAATAGATTTCTGCCAGCAAATTATGAACCATAGATGTCACAAAACAATTGGCATCTCTTGACGATTCGCTGGCCGATCCAAATAGAAGAGTGTTCCGGCGATTATGAATTTCTGACCACCAAATTCCGTTAAATCTATTATCCGGGTGATTAATCCCAACAGATGCCTGATTCTCAGAAAGGTAGTTCAAAAGCTTAGGAATTGTAGTATTCTGGGCGGAGACCTGAAAATTTCCAATACCCGCTATTATTACAAGTCCAAGAGAAATTGCACCATTAATTTTGAATAATCGCATTTAGAAGCAGGTAGTATTTGTGAACCAGCAAATTTAAACAATTGCTAAAACTTCACTAATTTTCCACGCTCGTGAATTCTGCCTGCTAGATCTGAAAGTTCATAAAAATACAAACCTGCCGGATAATTACTTGTAGAAATACTGGTGGTTCGATCTTTAATCACATGATTAACTATTTGTTGTCCATGAACATTAAACACTCTGATAACATTTAGAGCATCAATAGCACCTGATTTGATTTCAATCTGAACCTGATCGGTAAATGGATTAGGGTAAACTCTGGCTGACAAGTCCATCACCTGCTCTTGAACTCTGGTATATATCTGCACGCCTGGCATATAATCATCCAGCCACGTCATCCGCTCAGAGATCCATTCTTTAAGAAAATCAATTTCATCCTGATAACTGTTACCTACATAAGAATTTGGCCAAACCCATTGACTAAATATCGGCCAGCTATCGAAATTTCTATCGATAGCACCTTCTAATTCATCGGTTTTAATGTCAAGCCACTGGAAAATAGAATCAGTATGAAGAGCTCCTTCTCTGAGAACCATCCATCTGGTTTTCAGCTTGTTTCTGAAGGCTGGGTCCTCCAGCAATCTCTCCCACCAGAATGGAACTTGCCAAACATCACCATAACAGTATTCATTGAACCTGTATCCCCATCCTTGTACTTTTTGGCCCTCACAATAGTTTGCATTACCAAAACCAAGATTGAAATCCCATATGGGTCCCATGTGCAGTTTGCCTCCATTGCTGTCTTTATCCTTGTACATGAAAGTACTCAGACGATATCCATCAACATTACGACTTATTTCATTGAGAATAAAAAAGTCAATAAAAGATCCCACATCAATGAAACTGGCATATCCGGTATCAGGATGTTTAAAATCTGAACCATTAAGGCTTTCTTCAAAAGAATGCATGAAGTTTTGAATATATGCTTGTTGCTCGATCTGAATTTTATGAGCTTCAGGATAATGGTATTGAAAAAAGATCTTTGCATTATTTCCCCCATTGGATCGAATATCGGAGAACCATCCGGCGCTTGCATCTTGCTCTCCTTTGTCAATCTTTATTATGTAACCTCCGGTGAGGTCTTCCCCAATGGTATCTTTCTCAACCAACTTGGCTATGTCTACCCTGTTTTTATCCCTTTTAATATTTTCACCAAAAAGGTAAACGCCCTGATATACATTATTAAGCACCACTTCACAAAAACCCATTCGAGGAGCCCAATCCATCATCTTTCCTGCCAGTTCATAAATCAATGCATTTCTCAGCATGGTTTTATCTCCATACGGTCCATATAATATCCAGTCATTTTCTTTTGGTAATCCCAGCAAAGAGATATTTAGATTTTCCCCAATGCTATCCCGTGTTTCCAGTCCAAAAGATTTCTTGGGATAGAAATATTGGCTCGACTGTCCGCGAATTTCAATTCCTATCCGGTAGGTATGCTGACTAAAATTATATCTTACAATATTTGTTGCAGCTGAGTCATTATCAACTATTCCCATATAGGCTATGATCTTTGGCTCATCCTGAATATTCTGACGGTATGTTTTTATTGGGATAATCGGAAGTTGAGATTCCACTATGATGCCACTGCTACTCAATTCCTGGGCTGAACACATCAGGCCTTGAGCCCAGGCAACGAGTAATGAAAATAATAGAAAACCTTTCGCCCCGAATTTCATCCGTGTATATCTAAATTTTGTTCCCCTATATCAGGTCTGCGAATTTAGAAATACTCGTGACATTTTGAAATAGTGAGAAAGCAGTGATGTAGTACTTCTAAGACATAGTTATTTAAATCAAAAGAGTACATTAGTACAGAATAAAACCCATATGTCATGAAAAAAATCCTGTATTTGATTGTTGTAATTGGAGTATTCTCTTCTTGTCAAACAAGCCAAAAGTATGATGTTCTTCTGTTAAACGGCTTGATTCTGGATGGCTCTGGTTCTCCTGCTTACAAAGCAGATATTGGAATATCAGGAGATAGCATATCCTTTATAGGGGAAATTAAAAGAGCTAGTGCTATTCAGGAGATTGACCTGGATGGACTCGCTGTATCCCCTGGTTTCATCAACATGTTGAGTTGGGCAAATGAATCACTAATTGAAGATGGCAGATCAATGAGTGATATTAAGCAAGGGGTAACTCTTGAGGTATTTGGTGAAGGATGGTCGGGTGGCCCCCTGAATAAAGAGATGAAAGAGGCTCTGCAGAACGAGCAGGGAGATATCAAATACGATGTGACATGGGATAGCTTTGGTGGATTTTTGGAATACCTTCAAAACAGAGGAGTATCGTGCAACATTGCTTCTTTTGTTGGTGCAACTTCAGTTCGCGTTCATCAGGTAGGCTATAAAAATCGTGCACCTGATCCTGAAGAACTTCAAAACATGAAAGAGCTTGTAAGACAGGCTATGGAAGAAGGAGCAGTTGGCTTAGGTGCCTCATTAATATATGCTCCTGCTTTTTATGCTTCTACCGAAGAGCTTATTGAATTGTGCAAGGTAGTAGCAGAATATGATGGTTTATATATCAGCCATCTCCGTAGTGAGGGGAATGCATTGCTGGAAGCCTTTGATGAGATGATTCGCATTATGAAAGAATCTGGTGTCCGTTCAGAAATTTATCACCTGAAAGCGGCTGGTAAAGAAAACTGGCATAAAATGGATGAAGTAATTGCCCGTATCGAAGCAGCCCGTGAAAACAATATGGGGCTGACAGCCGACATGTATACTTATACGGCAGGAGCAACAGGATTAGATGCTGCAATGCCACCTTGGGTTCAGGAAGGAGGCGACAAAGCCTGGGCAAAACGCCTGAAAGATCCTGCTATCCGAAAACGCGTACTCAATGAGATGGTAACTCCAACAACTGAATGGGAAAGTTTATATCTGGCTGCCGGATCTCCTGACCGGGTAATTCTGGTAGGATTTGAGCAAGACAGCCTGAAATACCTGACAGGTAAAACACTGGCTGAAGTTGCTACTTTGCGCGGTACTTCGGCTGAAATTACAGCAATGGATCTGGTTATTGATAATAATGCTGATGTTTCATGTGTATATTTCCTGATGTCAGAGGAGAATGTAAAAAAACAAGTTGCTCTGCCCTGGGTAAGTTTCTGTTCAGATTCTGAATCAAGAGCCCCGGAAGGCATATTTCTTAAATCCTCCACTCATCCTAGAGCATATGGAAACTTTGCCCGACTATTGGCTAAATATGTTCGTGATGAAAAAGTACTCACTCTGGAAGAAGCCGTAAGAAAAATGACCAGCCTTCCGGCAGAAAACCTCCGACTGGAAAAACGAGGAGCACTGAAAGTGGGATATTTTGCCGATCTGGCAATCTTTGACCCGGAAAAAATCCAGGATCATGCGACTTTTGAAAATCCGCAACAATACTCAAGCGGTATGACACATGTTTTTGTTAATGGCATACAAGTGCTGAAAAATGGAGAGCACACCAATGAATTCCCGGGCAGGTTTGTAAAACCAATGAGATCAAAGTAGCCTTAATTAATCTTTCAATTTCATTGCAGAGTTAATAAACTCAAGAATCTGTGCCGGATCTTTCAGACTGTGTGGATGATGTCCAACTCCTGGCTTTCTGATGACCTTAATATTACCTCCATGGGCCAGAATTTTTTGCTCGAATACATTAGTATTTTCAGCAATTGGAACCACTTCATCAGCTTCACCACAGATATGAAGTAAAGGAATACCTGTGCGTGCGATAATATCTGCCTTATCTATTGGATTCCCATTGAAATTGATCCAATCTGATTCTGTACTAATCTCATAGGCCCTTTGAAAACGTGCCCAGTCAACGTTGCTTCCTTTCCCTTCCCCCAAACCACCAGGCCAACTCCCTCCATCAAGAACAGGAGCATCAGCATAGATACATACAACCTTATCAGGGTTCTCAGCTGCCCAGTTATAAATGATCAAACCTCCGCGACTCATTCCTTCAAGTACTCCTTTATCAGCCAATTCACCCTTCTGCATCAAATTGTAAAATTGATCCCAGCGTCTAACAGCTTCTTTATTCCCAAACAAATTCCCTATATCACAATACACCACATGATAGCCCTGCTCCAATAATGCCACATCCAATTGAGGCTCATGACCCCAGAAACGAGCCCTCCAAATCCAGGGATTTCCGTCAGCTGATGCTTTGGGTTGCACAATTTTGCAAACCATTCCACGATAATTAAAATCTATTCCCTGATAACCATGGAAATCAAAATAATAACCTTCAAGTCTTAAACGGGAAATAATATCTGTTGAATCCTGAGAAACAGCAATCAGGTCAGGATGATAATATGATACATCCGTTGAATCCAAATAAGAATAATGGGCAGACATCCTTTTTGTAAAATCAGCATAATCCAATGCTAAAGAATCTGACCACAAAGCTTCAGACAAAGCTATTATTCTGGGAAATATCTGTCTTTGCATAGATCTTATACTTCTATCAATATGAGACCAGAAATTCGCCTGTCCACCAAGAATGAACTCTGCTTCACTTGCATTCAGGTCATCAGGTATTGGATCAAAATCATATACCTGCTTCAATGGTGTAGTGTTGTGAGAATAATCAAAATAACAATGTGAAGTAGGTGACATAACTACCGGATGACCAGCACGCGCTGCGCTTATTCCACCCTGAACACCCCTCCATGACATTATTGCAGCATTATCTGCAAGCCCACCTTCCAGGATTTCATCCCAGCCAATTAAAGTTTTACCTCTTTCACTAAGCATTTTTTCAATCCTTCGGATAAAATAACTCTGTAATTCATGCTCATCCTTGAGCCCTTCCTCCCGGATTCTGCCCTGGCAGTCATCACAATTTTGCCAGCGAATTTTTGGAGCCTCATCTCCTCCAATATGAATAAAATCTGACGGAAAAAGATCACATACTTCATCTAACACATTCTCCAGAAATACAAATACTGACTCCTTACCAGCACAAAATATATCAGCAGTTATTCCTGGTCCTGAAAAGAATGGATATATTTCTGACTTATCACCTGAGCAGGACAAATCAGGGAAAGCAGCAAATACTTCAGACGAATGTCCGGGCATCTCAATTTCTGGTATTATTGTCACATTTCTGCTTGAAGCATAAGCAATCAGATCCCTCATCGCCTCCTGAGTATAAAAACCGCCACTCTGATTGGTATATTTTGAGTCAAATTCTGAGCAAATACTTGTCAGTTCAGGATACTTCTTAATCTCCAGTCGCCAACCCTGATCATCACTAAGATGCAAATGAAGAATATTCAATTTGTAGAAAGCCAGGCGGTCAACATATCTTCTTAACTCGTCAATAGGAATGAATGTTCGACTACAATCCAGCATAAGACCACGCCAGGAGAAACGAGGAGAATCTATTATCGTGAGCACAGGAAGTGAGATATTTTTGTAAGGTTTTACACTTATGTCCTTTGACTCCTGGCTATGTATCAGTAACTGGTTCAATGTTGCGAGTGCATTTTGATGGCCTTCTTTGCATGCTGCACTGATCCTTACTTCGTTTTTGGATATTTCTAATCGGTATCCTTCTTTATCTCTATAATCATCCGTTTGAATTAATCTTATGTTGCCGGATTCTTTTGAAGCTTTAACCTGATCGGGCGAGATTACCTGAATTGACCATCCCATCATCTCCTCAATTCGGTTTTTTATTGGAGCTAATCGTTCCGGTACAAGATCTGAGACTATCTGTATGCTTGAGTCAAACTCAAAAAAGCCCCTGCCATGCTCCAGACTAACAGGTGCCGGAATCAAAGAAATTATTCCATTTTGTGATGGTGATGAACAGGATAGTATGCTTATAAGAACAACAATTATTGCGGTGTAATTTTGGAATGAAGACTTTTTCATAATTAGGGCTTAAGGAGACTTAATAATTAATCAAGCATAAAAATAAATTAAATGATAGCAACGCGCAATAGTATCGACACACTCAAAGATCACAAATCCTCTTATCAAAAAAACAAATTCCAATTCCTGTTCACAGACCCTGCTTTAATATTTTTTTGTTTCTTTGATCCATGACGCGAATACTGAATCACCAGATATATAAGAAATCCGATTCTTCTGACTGGATGGTATTTGTTCATGGTGCCGGGGGTAGCACGAATACATGGCTTCGTCAGGTAGTTTTTTTCAGACAGCATTTCAACTTACTATTATTTGATCTTCGTGATCATGGGCAGTCCAAATTTCCATTTGAAGAAAGTCCTGAGAAGTATGATTTTGATCTCATTACCCGGGATATCATTCATTTGGTCGATCACCTGAATATCAAAGAAGCTCATTTTATGGCTGTTTCTCTTGGATCTCTATTTGTCAGAAAAATAGAGGAGTATCGTCCTGATTTGATACGATCAATAGTATTTGCCGGAGGAGTATTCCAATTAAATTGGAAAATGAAATTTCTAATCCGCTCAGGTCGACTTCTAAGCAAGTTCACCCCCTTTAGTATGCTATATCAGCTCTATGCATTCATTTTATTGCCGAAAGAAAACCATCAGGCATCGAGAAGGGTTTTTATCCGGGAGGCAAAAAAAATTCATCAGCGCGAATTTCTTAAATGGCTTCAATTATCAAGGGAGCTGAATTCACAGTTAAAAGATAGTTTCAATAGAGCTTTTCAAGTTCCTGCGCTGGTAGTAATGGGTTCAGAAGATCATGTTTTTCTGAAACCAGCTCTTCAATTTGCCGAGAAATACCGAAATACCTTACTAAAGGTAATTAAGAAAAGTGGTCATGTTTGCAATATTGAAAAGGCGAGCGAATTCAATGAAGAAGTATTACGCTTTCTGATCTCTCCAGCATAATAGTATAATCTGCAGACATAATTACCCGAGTTCAGAGCTAAGAAAATGAATTGGCCTTATACGATTTTACCCTTCCTACTCTTTTTGTTTTACAAAGAATTGAATTGTTGAAGTGCAACATTTAATACTTCACTGCTTTGGTTCATTATTTTGGTACGCCATTTTGGATCGCTGGGGTAATACATCTCCAGAAATCTCTTTTCAACCTTTTTCTGATCCTTTGTCCTCTTATATCCATGATGAGCACCCTGGTTTTCAAGAATCATATTATGAATAGATTTGATTGAACCCATAGTTTTCTGACTATCCATTGTTCCATATTCAAAGGTCATCGAAATATGTGTTTTACCGGCCAGAAGTTTACCAATGTATCCTGAAAAATCTCCAGTAATGGTATAAAAATCATCACTATCTCCCCAATCAATTTGGTAGCCTTTGAAGATATCCTCTGTTTGCTTTTTCAGTTCAGAATCTTCAATTGGGTTTGGGAAAAAATGTAACTTTCCGCTTTCTCCGTATCCGGTATGCAAATCAATGTTCATAATAATCGGATAATCAGTCCCGACCTTCTCAATAAGCGGTCCAATACCGGCAATTTGAGGTTCCTGTTTATCCCCTCCAAAATACAAGCCTTCAGTGTACTGATATTGACCCTGCAACACTGCCTGGCGAAGAACTGGCAGAGATGCCTGCAATATCTTACGAATAGCAGTTACAAAGAAGAAACGATTTTTCATACTCCCTGCACGTACTGCATCTGTTGGATTCAAAAAATCATACAGGTCACCATATCCTGAATTAATTATCTTGTATAATTCATTGTCATATCCAGAGTTTCGGTTAAGATCAATATTGTTTTCAGTTACCCTTCTCAGGTACTTAAATCCATAAGGGTTCATGCCATGTAAGAGCAAAACACCTGTTTCCTCCATCAATTTGTCATCCAGAAACTCCTTAACAAATAATTCTTGTATGGCATTGCCCACATAGCCCTCAATTCCATGAATGCCAGATGACAAGATCAATAGGCGTTTTGGATTCCCCTGGGCAGGAACATAACAAACATCAACAAACAATTCATCATCAAGCTTACTGGGTACATTGATTTTCATCAATTTAACATCATTATACTTCTTGCTCAATTGTTTTGAGTCTGAGATAAATTGCTGCCGACAATCTTCATAGCTGGAGTCAAAATATTTTAACCGCTCCCCATCTGGTATGGCAGTTTGCGCATTCATAGTAAGAGGCTGGCAGCAAAAAACAATCAGGCCAAAAAGCACAGCAAAATAGTGTCTTTTGAATTTAGACAAGTTTTTCATGATGGTGGTTTTTATTGTATGAAAATACAAACTTCTCCTGAACTTTATTGCTTGAGTTTAGTATTGTTCAATATATCAGATAATATGAGACAGATTCAAGATTTGAAATGGGCTTTTTTTTCATACTGACACAATCTGGGTGACTTTACCAGGGCACTTGAAAGAGACAAAGGCATTAAACGATCTGGAGCCAGTAATGGAGTGTAATCATCTGTGAAACTCATGAATGAGCTCCTGATTATAGATAAATAACCAGAATATTATCTTATTGAAGAGTCCAGCTTATACCCTTTTCATTGGCACCTTTGATCTCAATACATATATACTAAAAACAAGACTCAGTTTACACATCAGGAGATAGTCAAAAAACACTTATTTTCTTATGTAAGCCCGGTCATTTGTTCTACCTTGTGCACCCAAAATTTAAAATCATTGTGATGAACCGAGCATGACAAAAAACAATAGCATTTGACACTAAAGACGATAATTATTTTTTGTTATGCGGGCTCCATCCTACCATTAAAAACTAAAATATAAACTGATGAAAATTGATGCTAACAAAGTAGTTGCCATAAATTATACTTTAAAATCAGATGACGGAACTGTTCTTGACAGTTCTGAAGGAAAATCTCCATTACCTTATATTCAGGGAACGGGACAGTTGATCCCCGGACTGGAAAAAGAACTCGAGGGCAAAGAGGTCGGAGAGAAGATGGATATTGTTATTGCACCTGCTGAGGCTTATGGTGAAGTAAACAAGGAGATGGTTTTTGATGTTAGCAAGGAGGGATTCAGGGGTAATGAGGAGTTAAAGGTTGGTATGCAGGTTGAGGTAGAAATGGATAAGGGAAAAAGTATTGCTGCCGTCACTAAGATAGAAGATGATAACGTCACTCTGGATCTGAATCACCCTTTGGCTGGTATGACCTTGCATTTCAATGTAGAAATAATGGAAGTTCGTAAAGCCTCTGAAGAAGAACTAAGTCATGGCCATGTTCATGGACCTGGCGGACACCAACATTAAGGTTTTAAAAAGTCCTTTTTTTTCTTTAACTTATAGACCCAAATTACCATAAATATTCATGGTTAAGCAGGGTCAAAAAAAAGAAGATTCTATCCACTTGAATGTGTATGGTGAAATTTCATCATACCCTTTCAAAGAGCATTGGACTAAGGTTATTGGTCTTCGGATGCATTATGTAGATGAAGGCCCTAAAGAAGGCCCTGTAATCCTTTTATTACATGGTGTCCCATCCTGGTCATATATATACCGTAATATCATTCCGGCATTAGTAAACAATGGATTTAGGGTTATCGCCCCTGATATGATTGGTTTTGGTAAATCAGAAAAGCTTGTTCTTGCTTCCCAACATAGTTACACCTACCACATAGGGTGGCTGTCAACCTTCATTAATAACCTTGACCTGAATCAGATAGTGCTGTTTGGACAAGACTGGGGGGCCATTCTTGGGATGCATCTGGCTGTCAGGGTGCCAGATAGAATCAGAGGATTGATTCTATCAAACGGTGTAATCCTAACAGGTGAAGAGAAATTACCTCTGATTTTTTATATCTGGAAATGGTATACACGTTTCTCACCGAGATTGCCTGTCGGAAGATTAATTGATTTTGGATGCAAACGCAAACTAACAAAAACAGAAAGAGATGCCTATGAAGCCCCTTTCCTGACCAAATGGAAAAAATCGGCTATCAGGGCTTTACCTTCATTAGTCCCAACCAGACCCAATCACCCTACGGCCCATCTGGCATGGGAAGCATGGGAAAAACTGGTTCACTGGGAGAAACCAGTACTAACTCTCTTTAGCGATGGTGATCCCATTACCCGTAATGCAGAAAAAATGATTCTGCAAAGAATTCCCGGAGCATCCGCTCAGTCACATAAAAAATTAATTGGTGGTCATTTCATTCAGGAAGATGCACCTGAGGAAATAGTTGAACAAATCATTAAATTCACTAAAAGTATTAAACAATAATTGCAGGATTTTGCAAGAATCACAATCACGAAATCATTCCTATTGCAGAATAGAAAGTGTTGGAGCTTTTCTCCCAAGAAAAAGCTTAACCACAACTGAGATAATGCGAAGCCTGAGAATCCCTGGTAGCTTAAAATTTGAGCTTTTAACTGGTATAAAATCAAGAAATATTTGTCAAGAGGGTGAAGACTCTCTGAGCCTGTCACTCGCAGCCGCCAGGAAGTGTTTAGAACACTCTGCCATCCTTGCTGACGACATAGAGGCTGTCATATCGTGCTCTATCACCCGTTACAAAGGTGGATACCATCAACTATACGAACCATCGATGTCCTTTCATATTAAAGAAGGAATCGGAGCTTCCCGGGCATTGTATTTTGATATCTCAAACGCATGTGCAGGAATGTTCACTGGTATATTGGCGGCACAAAATTTAATCCGCCAGGGAAGTATAAAAAACTGCCTTGTTGTAAGTGGTGAATATATATCAAGCTTAATTGACCATGCTGTTCGTAATGTTAAAACTCCCGCCAGCCAGGAACTCGCTTCCCTAACAGTTGGAGATGCAGGAGCCGCCATAATGATACAGGCCACTAATAATAAAGATGAGAGTATTACTCTTTCCGGGTTTGAAACACTTAGCAGATATAATGATTTATGTACTGCCCAACCCCACCCAAGATATCCGGGTGCAAGTATGAAAACTAAAGCCAAAAAAATCCATGAAGTTTCAATTCGTGAATCTTTACCGCTGGTAAAAGATGCTCTCCGCACTCTCGGTATAGAATATTCAAATATTGACTACCTGATCCCGCATCAAACCTCCCGCTCCGCAATCCTATCTGGCTCCCGAAAATACTCAGCAACTTTTGGAGGTCAGCCGAAACAGGTAGTTATCAACCTGTCGGAGAACGGGAATACTGCTTCAACAACTCATTTTGTTACACTCTTTCAACTCCTTCAAAAAAACACTTTGAAACCGGATGACCTTATTTTCCTAATAAGCTACGCCTCTGGCATTGCTTTTGGTATTATTGCCTTTAAACCCAAACATTTAATAGTCAACTATGGGAGCTGAAATCCATATGGTTTCTACTGCCATAGTCTTCAATGGCAGCAAAGGAAGAAGTGCAATTCTCTTGTCGGCTAAAGCAGGTGCCCAATGTCTGAAAGATACAGAGATGCCACTACATCGAATCAATAAACTGATTAACACCGGGTTATATCGCGACAAAAATATAGGAGAACCGGCAATTGCCACTCTTATTCATACTCAGATTGACAAATTATTGCCAGACCATTTAAAAATCAATAATCCAGGATTTACAGGTCTTTTTGCCTTTGACATGCCTAATGGAGGAGTCGGTTTTCTAAATGGTATTCAGATTGCAAATGCATTCCTTGAAAATAATGAATCCGAATATGCCATGATTGTGAGCGGGGATGCACCTCCAACCAGAAATGATCAATGGACCTTCCCTTATACCTCAGCAGCTTCAGCAATAATTCTTAAAAAATCTGACAAGCAAAGTGGATTTAAGCACTTTTTATCGCGCTCATACCCCGAAGGACATGATTTGTATTCGGGTATGCTGAAGTGGAAAAAACCTTTTAGCAGAAGATCATACAGAAACAGAATTGAAATTAGTATGAGTCCGGATTATTCGACTGAAATCTTAAAGGCTTGTAATGAGACACTTGGCATTTTTTCCAGAAAACAGGCTTAAAGGCTCAAGACATTGACCTGGTAATTCCATCAGTAAGTCCAGCAGGTTTTCCGATTGGATTATCCAGGCACATTGGCTTTAAAAATAAGATTACCCTACCGGATGAATCCTGGGGCCTGATTCACACGGCGGGTTTGGGGTTCAGCTTGAACAAAGCCTACCAGAACGGGAGTTTTAAAGAGGCCAGGAATATTCTTTTCCTTGCCGTTGGAGCTGGTATAACAATTACAATTGGATGGTATCAAAATGAACCCGGACTATGAGTCATGAACAATTAGCTGTCAGTATAAATGGAAACCTGGGAGAATTCCTCAGGAGGCAGTCCCGGTCATTCCCGGAAAAATCGGCACTGCTACATCCGGTAAAAATAAGTTTTAGTGAACTTGATCGGAGAGTGGATCAACTAGCAAATGGCTTTAGTCAAATTGGTATCAAAAAGGGTAGCCGGGTCATAATGCTTGTCAAAAATAATCCGGATTTCTACATCATTACCTTCGCTCTTATGCGAATGAGCGCCGTACCTGTATTGATTGATCCCGGTGTTGGTCATAAAGTCATGAAAAACAAATTGGCTGGTGTTAGTGCAGATGCATTTATCGGAATACCTAAAGCCCATCTGTTCAGACTACTCTATCGACTGTCTTTTAAGGATATTAAAATAATTATCACTGTAGGCAGGCGATGGTTCTGGCGTGGATATAGTCTAAAATCTCTTTTCAGCCGAAAAGAAAAACCATATCCTGCACCATCTGTGGAAGCTACTGAAACCGGTGGTATATTTTTTACCAGTGGTAGTACAGGCCCACCAAAAGGAGTAATTTATCAAAACAGCATGTTTCATGCTCAAATCTCTTTTTTTAAAACCCATTACAAATGGAGTCCTGAAGAAACCGATCTGTGCACTTTCCCTTTGATAGGACTGTTTTCTTTATGTCTGGGAGTCTCAGTGGTTATTGCAGATCTTAATCCCGTAAAACCATCTTCTCTAAATCCAGAAAAAATCTGGAAGAATCTGGAAGAGTATAACTGCAGTCATATGTTTGCATCCCCAATGATTGTTAAAAAACTAGCAGCATACGGACATCAGCAAGGCCTAAAACTTAGTCATTTAAAAAGAATTGTAAGTGCCGGTGCCCCGGTACCTCCGGATTTACTGAGAAATATGAAAAGTCTGCTTTCAGAACTGGCTGAGATTCACACACCCTATGGAGCCACCGAGGCATTGCCTGTAAGCGATGCATGTGATACAGATCTTCTTGCCATAACAGGATCAAATCCCTTCCTGAAAGGAATATGTGTGGGTAAACCCCTTCCGGGAATGAGAGTCAGAATAGTAAAAATAGATGATGGAATAATTAAGCACCTAAAGGATAAAAATATCCTGCCGGATAATCAAATTGGAGAAATAATTGTAAATGGCCCTGTGGTTACACATGAGTATCTTAACAATGAAGAAGCCAATAAGATGGCTAAAATCACAGACGAATCCAATTCTTTGTGGCATAGGATGGGCGATTTAGGAAGAATGGATGAATCAGGCCGACTTTGGTTTTACGGACGGAAAAATCATCGTGTTGAGACAAAAACAGGGCGACTATATACAATAACAACTGAGGCCCTTTTTAATCAACATCCGCTTGTTGAGCGTTCAGCCCTGGTGGGAATTCATCCTGATAAAAATGGTATTAAGGAAGCTGTTATCTGTATCGAACCTGCAAAAAAATTGTCTGCTAAATCCAAATCTCTTCTTATAAACGATCTGGAGAAAATTATTGACCAAAATTCAGAAGTTAAAGCTATATCAGCTTTCTTAATCACTGGAGAATTTCCGGTAGATCCCCGGCATAATGCCAAAATATTCAGAGAAAAACTTTCACGATGGGCCAGCAGGAAAATCAGCTGAAAATTCTTGTCACCGGTGGAGGTGGCTTTATAGGATCAGCTTTGGTGAAGAGACTACTTGATAAAGGACATCAGATTTCAAGTCTGTCACGTAAAAAATATCCCCATTTGGAAGCTCTGAATGTAAAAACAATCCAGGCAGATTTGGTTGATCGTAAAGCTATCTTTCAGGCTGTCAATGGTCATGAAATAGTCATCCATACTGCGGCTCTGGCAGGTTATTGGGGATCCGCAAAAGAGTATTACCGGAGTAATGTATTAGGAACCGTGAATATTATTGATGCATGCAAGAAATTTAAAATTCAAAAACTCCTGTACACAAGCTCTGCCAGTGTGGTTTTTTCAGGTGAAAACATTATTAATGGAAGCCCTGACTTAAGCTATCCTGATAAAGCACTTAATCACTATTCCCACACCAAAGCCATTGCTGAGCAGCTTATTCTTGCCGCAAATTCCTCCCTTATGAAAACTATCTCTTTACGCCCTCATATTGTACTGGGACCTGGAGACAATCACATTCTTCCACGCCTTATTCAACGGGCAAAATCCGGAAAACTAAAAGTCATTGGAGATGGACAAAATCAGATTGACTTTGTTTATATCGATAATCTGGTAGACGCACACATGGATGCCCTGAAGGCCATGGATCAAAATCCATCCAGCCTGGGGAAAGCTTACTTCATCACCAATGAAGAGCCGGTCAATCTATGGAATTTTGTCAACCAAATTCTCACCGGAATTGGACTACCTGTTGTTTCTGGAAGAATGTCCTCCCGGATGGCCCTCGCTGTTGCCAACTTCCTATGTGTTTTCAATAAATTATTCAAACCAAATCAAGAACCCATACTTACTCCATTTTTAGTTAAAGAATTATCACAAAGCCATTGGTTTGATCCCTTGCCAGCCAAAAGAGAACTTGGATACACACCTTCCCTTAATTCAGAGCAAACTTTAGACCTGCTCATTGAATATCTGAAAGTCTGAATGTGTATATTTGGGGATGAAGGCACTACAGGATTATTACCCCGAAAACTTTGCCCATTGTTACGGATGTGGGCGAATGAATGAACATGGACACCAAATCAAAACATATTGGGATGGTGATCAAACGCGTACTCTTTTCACACCTGAAGATCATCATATTGCCATTCCCGGATATGTTTATGGTGGTATACTGGCATCAATTATTGATTGCCTTGGTACTGGAACTGGGTCACTGGCCCTCGCCCGTGAACGCCAGACAAAACTCACCGAATACAATGCTCCAAGATGTGTAACAGCTTCACTGAAGGTTGACTATCAAAAACCCACACCAATGGGTACTGAACTTGAGGTCAGAGGAGAGATTAGAGAAATTAAGGGAAGGAAAGTTCATGTCGATGCTAAACTCTTCGCAAATGGTGTTCTTACAGTTACTGGCGAGATCATCGTAATTGAAGTATCAGAGAATTTTGGACGTTAACCTTAATTAACATAAGAATCAGCGAATTGACTATTCTGATACAGGATGAATTCTGTATCTTTCTCAAGAAAATACAAAATAACTATATACCATGAAAAAATATGCTGTACATGACATTCCGCGTCGTGATTTCCTCAAAATGAGCGTAAAGGGAGGTTTGGTTATGGCAGCCACTCCAGCTTTACTGACCAACCTTATTTCCTGTAGCCCGGGAACAATTTCTGCAAGCACAGGATTAGATTTAGATCAATCTGTTTTGAAAAAAGTCATCGCAAAAGCCCTGGAAAAGGGAGGAGATTTTGCGGATGTTTATCTTGAGAACAGGGTCTCCCGTCAAATCGTGATGGAAGAATCCAAGTTTAAAAGTGGTTTATATGGAATTAGCCAAGGGGCTGGTGTGCGCGTAATATCCGGTAATAAAACCGGCTATGCATACACAGATGAAATCAGTGAAGAGAAACTACTAAGGGCCGCCGAGGTGGCCTCATATGTTGCCAATAACGGATCATCTTTCACTCCGGTTGATTTAAATATGGCAGATCGAAAGTCATTTATCACGGTTGAACAGCCATTATCTGATATTGCCGACACAAGACGCATCGAAATGATGCAGCGGGCTGATGAAGCAGCCATGTCTTATGATGAAAGGATTAAGATGGCCATGGTGAATTATTACGATGAAATCCGTGGCCGAGTGATTGCCAACTCAGAAGGTGTTTACCTGAGGGATGAAAATCCACTAATGTTTTTTATTGTTCAGACAATGAGTGACGATGGCAAAGCACGCCATATGTCACGTGAGAGGCTAAGTAAGCATTCAGGATTTGAGATGTTTGAAGAGTTTACACCTGAGATGGTTGCAAAAAGAGCTGCCAGGGAAGCAATTGACATGTTAGATGCTGAAGCTGCTCCTGCCGGAATTATGGATGTGATAATGATGAATGGATGGGGCGGTGTATTAGTTCATGAAGCTGTTGGTCATCCTCTCGAAGCTGATAATATCGCAAAAGGAGTTGGTGCATTCACCGGAAAGCTTGGACAAAAAGTAGCCAGTGACGTATTTACAATGGTTGATGATGGTTCGATCAAAAATGCACGAGGCACCATCAATTTCGATGATGAAGGTACTCAGGCAAAACGAAATGTTCTGATTGAAAACGGAGTATTGAACGGCTATATGACTGATGTGCTAAGTGCCAAGCAACTTGACATGGAAAGAACAGGAAACGGCAGGAGAGAATCATTCAGGTATATTCCGATTCCACGAATGACAAATACCTTTATTGAACAGGGAGAAAGCGAGCCTGCTGACATTCTTGCTTCAACAAAAAAAGGCATTTATGTACAAAGCTTAAGCGGAGGAAGTGTAAATCCGGTTACAGGAGTTTTTAATTTTACTTGCCGTGAAGCCTATTTAGTAGAAAACGGCAAGAAAACAAAACCAATAAAAGGAGCTACACTTATTGGTTCATGTCTGGATGTGATATCCAATGTTGATGCTGTGGGCAATGATCTGGAGTTCGGACCAGGTATATGTGGTAAAGGTCAGGCTGCTGAAGTTGATGCTGGCCAACCAACCGTAAGAATCCGTGGAATCAATGTTGGAGGAAGCAAAGCCTAAAAACTGGCTTCGGGCATTAAAACTAATCTGAAAAAAATTAAAAATGGACTATACAAAACTAACAAGCAACCTGGTAGACAAAGCTCTGGAATATGGAGCAAGTCATGCAGAAGTTTACCTTGAAACCGGACGAAATCTGTCTATTCAGGTTCTGAATGGGGAAATAGAAACTATTCAAGAAGCTGCATCTGCAGGAATAGGATTCCGTGTAATTGTTGACGGCAAAATGGGTTTTAGCCATTGTAATGATCTTAGCGATAAATCACTTGAAGACACTTTATTGCGCGCGGTAGAATTTGCAAGACTTACCTCAGCTGATGAAAATAATGTACTGCCTTCTGATAAAGGATTTACTGAGATCGAGGGATTATTTGATCCTGAGATAGCAAAGATTGCGATGGAGAAGAAAATTGAGATGGCTCTGAAAGTAGAAGAACTTGCTTTGAGTGATTCCAGGATTTCAAAAAGTTCCGGAGCTGGTTATGGAGAAGGTCAGGGCGAAATATTTATTGCTAATTCAAATGGTTTATCAAAGAATTACAAATCTGCCGGATGTAATATTGGTGTAAGCGTAGTTGCTGAAAAGGGCGAGCAGAAAAACACTGGTGGAGAATATTCCAGCCGTCGCTTTTTTGCTGATCTCGACAGCCTGGAAGACATTGCAAAAGAAGCAGCTGAAAAGGCAGCTTCATTAATAGATCCAATTATGATTTCCACCCAAAAAGCTGCAGTTATTGTTGATTCTTCCGCAGCCGGATCACTGATTGGAGGTATTCTTGGGGCCCTAAACGGAGAACGTGTTCAGCAGGGAGCCAGTTTCCTGAAAGACTCAATGGATAAATCTTTCGCCAGTAAACTCCTCACAATAGTTGACGATGGAACAAGGCCCAAAGGAATGGGGAGTGCTCCCTTCGATGGTGAAGGTGTTCCAACCCAAAAGCGTGTCCTGGTTGAAAAAGGAGTTGTCAAAAGTTTTATTTACAATACGATAGCAGCTAAACGAGCAGGTGTTACCAGCACGGGTAACGCTTCCAGGGGTGGTTTCACCTCTCTGCCAGGAATAGGCATTCATAACCTTTATGTAGAAGCAGGGCAACACAATCCTGAGGAAATTATCGCAGCCACTCAAAGGGGCCTGCTGGTAACAGGTATAACCGGATATGGGATTGATCCCGTAAGTGGTAATTTCAGTGGTGGAGCCAGTGGGTTCTGGATTGAAAATGGCAAAAAGAAGCATCCTGTAAAAGGACTGACAATAGCTGGTACTGCGGATGAAATTCTAAATGACATCGATATGATGGGTGATGATGTGGATATGAACAAAAGCTTTACCGCTCCAACGATGAGGATTAGAGAGATGATGATTGGAGGCGCCTAGTTTTTGTGGATGACTTCTTTCTAATTCCATTTCGATATTTTTAATATACGCAGTCTGTTCTCATTAATGAGTTGCTGTCGGGTGCTATAGTCAAACCGAAGTGAATCCCGAAGCTCAGTCGACCGGCTGGCTAGCAGACCGATTCCGTTTGTTACATTGCTGAACTCGACTACCCCGAAGTCGTTAAAGCCGTCTTTATATTTAATATAGTTTACCATATTTTCATCTCCGCCATGAATGGTGATGGAGATGTATCCCAGGAAGACTTGTTTCACTTTATCATTGGGTGTAATTTGTTGTAATACCTCCCGGATGAATTCTTCGTATGTTACCTTCATTTCGCGGTATTTCTCATATTCTGATTCGAAGTAATTGGTTTTCTGAATATGCACATACTGACTGTTGAAAACGGAATCGCCATAATCTTCAATAAATTCAAAAGATACATCGATTTCATTCCAGGGATTTCCACCCCATTGGATCAACCAAGCTTGTTGAGGCACAAGATAGACGTACATACTGGCTGAATCTGGTTGATATATTATTCCAGTTCGTGCGATTCTGGTATAAGCTTCAGCTTTGGGGAGGCCGGGAACTTCAACACTGACATAAACGCCAGTTTTCAAGCGGTCGTCAAATTGATACATTATCTGGCCAGGGAAATGGAAGTAGCCTGAATCCTTGGGCCAGTTTGTGATGCGCGTCAGTGGAAGTGCACTGCCACTTGGATCACCATTGACTGAGCGAAAAACTGAGACCTTTACCTCGTTAAAGTACAAGGAATCGTATATTCTTGCATCCAGTTTCGGATCGATATCAGCACCAAAAGACTTGCCAACTTTCAGGTAATGAATGGTGTCATTGCTGTTGAATATACCATAAATCAACGGTCTGGGATTGGATGGAAGGTAAATCTCAGGATCGGTTTCACAACTGACCATGACCATCACCAAACAGAATAGCGTAGGGAAAAAGCATGCTAGGATTTTTGATCGAATTGTTTTCCTCATAAGTGTTTGAAATTATTCAATACGGTGCATAAAACCTATTCAAATTCTATCGAATAAAGGTAGCAACAAGCTTATTAGTTGCAATGGGGTTGTTGTCAGAATTAGTAGGTGAGGTGGGCGGGTTGGTAATTGGGTTTGAGCTTCGCTTTCTATTCGCCTCTCCCCTCTTTACCACCTCACAAAGCCCAAATCTTTCGTAAACCTCCCCATAGAGAGCGAGTCCTTGGTCTCTGAATGAAAGCGGAAGTCGTCTTTTGATACACGATATTTTAAAGCGAACACGCCCAGACCGTTGGTGATATTTGTCCATGGTCGGATGCTGGATTCGTTGGCGCCTTTTTGGTGAGTCAAATAGGATTCAAAGTTTTCATCACCGCCAACTACTACTGCATCAAAGCTCAGTAACTTCCTGAACTTGATTCCGGCATGCATGGTGGGGAAAGCTTTGGCAAATTGGATAAAAAATTGATCAGGATCGATTGTTAAACTGTAAGCCTCTCCACTTTTTTGGACATCCAGGGCATATAAGAATTGATGACTTTTGAGTGAAATATTTCCGTCTCGATCTGTTTCTTCATAATGCATCAGAAAATAGCTGTCGAAATAGCGAATGTTATGGTAAGTCTCCCAGCCTATGATCATTGGGGTGGGGCCGTAAAGGCGCACTTTCTGATCTGCGAAATGGGGCTGTGTGATGACTGGATAATTAGCAAAGGGAACTCGTGAATAGGCCTCTTTTATAAAATCGGGGCTATTGAGTATTATCCTGAAATACGAGAAAGCCGGATAAGCCTCGTGGAAGCCATTGGTAATTTCTCTTCTGGGGACAACCTGGTTTGATTGATAGAGAAAGCCGGTGCCCTGCGGAAAAAAACCCAGCTCTTTATTGGTTTCAATCATGTGAAAATCACTATTCCAGAGTCGAACAGAGTCATTCCACAATTCCAATTTCAGCTCCAATTGACTGGGATAAAACAATTCAGAACTGTCTCTTGCTGAAAAAATGGACTCATCCGCCAATCCGCTCTTGGTAACGATAGCGTAATAATTATCCTCAAAAGGGTCGAGAACGAAGTGAATGACAGGTTCAGATTCATCCGGTAGGTTAATTAAGACTTCATTACTGCATGATAAGATACAACATGAAAGAGCGATGAACAGGAGGGTAGAGTGGACTTTATTCATCTTTGATACATCTTATTGAAGCGTACACTGACGCGATTAAATAAATATGATCGGATTCATCGTACAATACGGATCGGTACTGGATGCCTATTTTTCCCCAACTGTTTTTAAAATAGAAGGCGTATGGCGCCTGCTCACGCAAAAAAGGTGCTGTAAAATAATCTCTCGACCAATGATTGGCCAGATTTTCAAACCAGGTGATCGTGTCATTCTCGCGCCTGGCCGCAAATCCAGATTGGATATTGAATTGTGATAAGCCAAGCTCGCCATAATATTGCCAGGCATACCAAGGATCTATATCTGTCATTAGTTGTTTCCATTCGTCATGGCTGGGGATTGACCATCCTGCTGGACAGATCCCCCGATGGTTGGTCGAGTAGTTGATGGCCTCGTTCCAATGATAAATCCCTCCGAATGTGGCCCATGCGCTTGAATCGTCTTGATAGAAATACTTCTCCACTGCCTGATTATCCGACTGTTCCTGGTTGCTATGGATCCAATTTCCATAATTCAGATTCTCAGCCATCCACCATCTTCGAGAGAGAAAAACCGTTTTGTAGGTTTTGCCATCCCGGGGATCAGTCATGGATTCTGTGAGGTGATTGGCCGGCTTGATTCGAATTTCAACAAAGTCTTTGGCGATTAACCCGCGGTGGTCTTCAACCTGCATTTTGGCCGTATACGTACCGGATTTGACATAGGTGTGTGTGAATACCGTTTCTTGCTCCCTGTACACATCCCAATGACCATTTCCTTCGAAGTCCCAACTGAACAGCAGACCTCTCAGATAGGTGTTATTGTCAGTGGTTTGAGATCCATTGAATTCAATCAAAATGGTACTATCCGCAACGGCAGGAAAGGCAGAGGCTACTGCGGTTGGGGGCAGCTTGTCTTTCGAGCAGGATGTAAGAATGAGCAGAGGTAGGAATTTGAACAAAATCCAATTAAGCGCAAATTTAGGCATAGTAATGTAGGTTGAATAGTGCTTGGGGGCCGATAAAGGTAGCGAAAAAATTAGGTCAAGACTTCATTCTGATAACTGAAAACTGAAGACTGATGACTTCTTTCAATTAACTAATATTTATTCCTATTTTCGTGGACAAATCGAAATCCATGGAAATTACAGGTAAAATCATTCAGGTCTTAGAAGAAAAATCTGGTCAATCAGCTAAAGGTGGTTGGAGAAAGCAGGAGTATATTTTGGAAACCCAGGATCAATATCCGAAGAAGATTTGCTTCATGGTTTGGGGAGATAAAATTGATGACTTCGCCATTAAAGAGAACCAGGAGATAGAGGTTTCCATCGATATTGAAAGCCGTGAATTTAATGGCCGTTGGTACACCGATGTTAAAGCCTGGAAGGTTGCTCAAAAAGGTAGCCCGTCTCAAGCTCCTACTGATAATTCTGTCCCAATGCCAGAGGATGCACCTCCAGAGCAGGAAGAATTTGATGATCTGCCTTTCTAGTGGATCTTAACAGAATCTTCACAAAACTACATCTAACCTTCACATTTTTGTGGTAACAGTTTGCGATATTTGGCACAAACCAAGTCTGTATCCTGTGCCGCAAAACCTATTACATGAGACAGAATCAGTAAACCTTAGTTCGAGGTTTAACGCACATTTAACTTTCAATATCCTGAATGCAATACAGGGGATTATTCTTGAAGAAGACAAAGAGGAAGCTTTTGAATTAATAGGCAGTTATTCGCGCCTCCTCCGCAAAATGCTGATCAATGGATCTGTTCACACAAGCATGAGCGATGAATTGGATACCATCAAAGACTATTTAGACATAGAGAGAATCCGAAGGAATTATAACTTTAATTATTATATCTCTGTTCCCAGGTCATTAAGGGAAACAACTATTCCCAAGTCACTACTGATCAGTATAATTGAAAATGCAGTCAAACATGGTGTTCGATTAATGGATCAGAATGGTTTTATCCAAATCGATGTTCCCGATTCAAAAATTATACGCATTAAAAATAATGCCCCCTATCAACCAGACTCCCTTCAATCCGGGACAGGACTTATGCTTACCGAGGATTTGATTAATCGTTATAATAATTTGACAGGATCCAGTTTATCTTTTAAAATAAACTTTTGCCAATCAAAAAAAATACCTTCTCAGTCCATTTTTGAAGCCCTTGTCAGATTATAGAAATAACCCTCTTTATCTTGCTTTCACAAAACTTTCACAATTCAACAATCCACCTTCACAAAACGCCAAGTAGAATTAGCCATATTTACAAGGAATATGTAAATTAAACCTGTGAAACTCAGCCCAAACCTATCCAAACATCCAAGAATAATCCTACTATTTATTCTGGGGCTCTTCCTTCCAGGAATGATATTGGGATTTTTTGCCTTCAGAGGATTACAAAATGATCAGGCACTTGTGGAAAAGCAGAATCAACAAGAATTGAAATTGCTTGCTATAGATGTGTTTTCTAAATTGGATAAAAGGATTAAAAACATCACAACAAATCTGATCGATAATCCTAAAGCTTACCATCCTATTATTCTGATTGCCTGGGAGAAGCAAAATGATGCCAATCCTACGATTATCCAGGGACAAATGGCCAATTTTCCAGATGGCAGCTTACCTTACGAGATTCCAGACAGCAAGAACAAAGTGATAAATGAAGTTAACAAACTTGAATTCTCCAGGCATGACTATCCATTGGCTATTAGTCGATATAAAGAAATTATAAATACAGATAATATTGCTGCTACGAAGATTCAGGCTCTGCTGGGATTAGGAAGGATTTATAAAAAGACAAAGCAATTCGATCAGGCAATTGAAACCTATCAAACCCTTATAAGCAACCATCCGAATGAAATGCTGCTTGAGAGATTACCGGTAAAAGCCCTTGGTCTTCTCGAACTCATAAGATTATATCATCAGACAGGTGATAGTATTACCGGTAGTCAGATATCTGATGAGTTGTTCCGGTTCTTAATGTCCCCCTCCATCAAAGTGGAAAAAACTCCTTATGAATACCTGGTAAATGAATGGAAGAAATTCAAACTTGATATTCATGAGACAAAACTTAAATCTCTAGAAGATATTATTAAACTAACAAACCACCTACACCAGATTAACGGGATGAGTACCGGATTGATGGCTGATAAAAGAGAGCTAAGGTTTATTGATTCTGATCTTTATCCAGGTCTGATTGTTCATGGCACAGACTCTTCCCAATCCGAATTTGCCTGGGTCATGAGCGCTGATAGTATCATTAAGCAGGAGCTCCCGGCTATATTCAATCTTTTAGATCCAGAGGGTGTTTTTTCATGGAATGTTATTAAAGAAGAAAATCCATCTTCAGCGATCAACTTCCCTGTTGGGTATCCCCCCTGGAGATTACAAATTGACAAACAAGATCTTGCAACCTGGGAAAGATTGTTCAAAACCAGTCAGGGGGTTTTGCTTTTAGTTTTTGTATTTATTTTCCTGCTTATGATTGCCGGTTTGGTTTTCATGCTCTATACCCTTAATCAGCAGATGAGATTAAACAAAATGAAATCGCATTTCATTTCAAATGTCTCGCATGAGTTTAAAACTCCGCTTACATCTATTCGGCATATGACCGAGATCATGCATTTGAAAAGGATAGATTCTGAAGATCGAAAAGAAGAATATCTTCATTCTATGCTTGAGCAGTGCGACCATTTAGGGCATTTAATTGAGAATATTCTGGATTTCTCAAAAATGGAGGAAGATATTAAGAATTATCGTTTTGAAGCACATCAGATAAATGAGATATTGAGTGATTTAATTCCAGTTTTTAAAGGCCGTATTCCGGATGAATCTTTTGAGTTGAATCTTCGGATGGAGGATCGGCCTCCACATATGATGTTGGATAAGGATGCAATTTTGCAAGTGTTTTATAATCTATTGGATAATGCTTACAAATACTCTGAGGGGGGCAGTAAGATTGACTTAAGCCTTTCTCTTGTAGACCAAAAACAGCAGACCATAGACCGAATTCAGGCTGAAGGTTTAAGACTTAGGAATGAAGGAAAATCAATATCAATTTCAGTTAGAGATTATGGAATGGGGATTTCTGAAAAAGATTTGGGGAGAATATTTGAGCGATTTTACCGTGGGGATAAGTTACGCATTGAAGGAATCAAGGGGAGTGGAATTGGCTTAACTATTGTAAAAAGGATCGTGGAAGCACATGGGGGGCAGATTACTGTAGAGAGCGAGATTGACAAAGGCACTACTTTTACTGTGATATTACCAATTAATTCCAATGAATCATGAGCAAAATTCTGATCATCGAAGACGACAAGGCCATTAGGATGGGATTGGATGATGATCTCAAAGCTGATGGCTATGAAGTTGATTTTGCTTTCGACGGGCCAATGGGATTGGAGAAGGGTCAAAAACCAGGATATGGACTGATCCTACTCGACCTCATGCTGCCTGGGATGGATGGACTGGATGTGTGCAAGGAGCTAAGAAGGAAAAACATCTCTACCCCAATCATCATGTTAACTGCTAAATCTCAGGACCTTGACAAAGTGATTGGTCTGGAATTAGGGGCTGATGATTATATTACAAAACCCTTTCATTCTCATGAGCTCAGGGCCAGGATCAAGGCTGTTTTAAGAAGAAGTTCTGGCAATAATGTTCCGTTCAATCCTGTCATCAATGCAGGGCCATATGAACTGGATATTTCAAAATACAAGTTCAAAAAAGACGGAAAAACCATAGACCTAACCAGCATAGAATTTGAGTTATTGAAGCTTCTCATAACTCATCCGGGAGAAGTAATCAAACGAGAGCGGATTCTTAACGAAATATGGGGAGATGATGTTTACGTCACTCAAAGAACAGTAGATGCCCACATTGCCAAACTTCGTCGGAAGATGGGCGATAAGGAAGAACAAAACTGGATCAAATGCATGAGAGGGGTTGGGTATAAATTTGTAGAAATCTCATGATTCACAAAACATTCACAAATCATCACTTTTGGTTCAAACTAATGCCCGTTTGGGTTCATAACTTTGGTTTAAAATCCAAGCCATGAAGAACCTAATCATTCTTATCAGCATTTTCTCTCTAATACCTCTCTACGGAATATCTCAGGAAGAAAGCGCCAAAACAAAATTCTACAAAGGTATAGTTGCTGAAGAGATTGACGGTGACTTAAGCAAGGCAATATCCATTTATCAGGATATTCTTAAAACCTATAAGAATGATCGTCAAATAGCTGCGAAATGCCTGTATCATATTGGTCTTTGCAATGACAAGATGGAAACTGGCAAAGCCATGGACTACTATGTCGACTTGCTCGAAAAGTTTCCTGATCAGGGCGATATGGCCAGCCTGGCACGAAATCAGATTTCCAAGCTTGAAGATGCTAATACTTTTGTTGACCCACGGGATGGACATAAATATAAATGGGTGAAAATTGGCAACCAGATCTGGATGGCAGAAAATTTGGCTTATATGCCGCATGTGAATCCGCTGAAGAAACAGGAATATGGGATATGGGTTTACGACTATGATGGTCATGATGTTGCCGAAGCTAAGTCCACAGAGAATTATCAGATGTATGGCTGTTTGTATGATTGGCCAACCGCTATGGGATTGGAGCCGAAATATCTTGAAGAAGTATGGGGAGGTGATACAGTAAATCATCAAGGCATTTGTCCTACAGATTGGCATGTTGCAACAGATGGAGAATGGAAGGAGTTGGAAATGGCCCTGGGGATGCCAGATTCAGCTGCTCATGATGAAGGTTTTAATCGAGCTGGGACATTTTCTTTCGGTGGATTGTTATATGAATATCCTCCTGTTGGTAGATTTCTAAGGTCCACTGAAGGTTGGAACAGTGGAGCAGATGGAAATAATCAAAGTGGTTTTAATGCTTTGCCAGCAGGAGCAAGATATCCTCCTGGTTACGGCAATAAAAGTAAATTTTCATCAATTGGTGAACTAGCTAATTTTTGGACTGCCTCAGAGTCGTCCTACAAGTCCAGAAATATGGGAGACTATGAATTTATTTGGACGAGATATTTATTTAAACGAAATAAAGACGATATTGATCGGAGTACGTATGATGACAGAGGAACAGGTAGTTCTATAAGATGTATTAAGAATTATAACGGTGAATATTCCTTGAAGAATATACAAATAAGGAAAGCCAGTGAATTTATTAAACCTTTACCGGAAAAATCTATACTAGAAAGTTATCCAAGCCCAGAGATAATATGGGAGATCAAATCACACCAGACATCAATATTTGCTAGAATCTATCACAATCAGGTAATCAGTAATTCTGATAGTTCTTTCTGTTCAATAGATATTAATACTGGCGAAAAATTATGGGAAAAGAGTACAGAAAAAAGACCATCAGAATTCCGAATTAGTGGATCAAGTCTTTTATACCTATCTAGTGGTAAACTTATTTGCCGGAATATTGAAACTTGGCAAAAGATATGGGAATACAAAGCTAAAGAAGATGGAAAGGGTATAACGATTTTTGAAGATTTTGTAGTTCTTCAAGCAGGAGGTAGATTCTCAAGAAACCCATCAAAAACAAACTCTATTCACTGTTTGAATGTAACTACTGGAAATTTAATATGGGAACAGCCTATCGATTATAATTTTGGTTCTCGTGCTGCTATATCTGATAATACTATTGTTTTTGGAACACACAGTATTGGTCAGTCCTCAGAACAGGACTACTGTATTGCACTAGATCTAATAACCGGTGACGAGAAATGGAAGTATGAGGTAGGTGATGCAATTCTATCAGACCCGGTTATTAATAATATGGTTGTTGTGTTCGGATGTACAGACGATTATGTCTATGCTCTTAGATTAGATAATGGCTCCAAAATTTGGAGATATTTTGCTGACAATCGGATTTATGCAGATCCAACAATTTATAAGAATACAGTGTTTATTGGCGACTTAGGAGATATGTGGGATGAATTCTCCCAAGCAAGTAGTTTTCATGCAATTGATTTAACGACAGGCAAACAAAAATGGATTGCTAGTCAGGTTTGTTTGCTAGAAAATGATGGTATTTTTAATGAAGGTTCAACTATTTACAACAATACAATAGTAGTAGGAGGAAACAAAGGGACCAATTTTGCATTTGATATTGAATCAGGTAATCTTGAATGGAAGTTCAATGGTGGGGCAGGGATTCCATGGTCAGTAGTTTCAAATGGAATTCTTGTAATCCGCACTCGAAGTGGCATTTACGGAATAAAACCTCCTTTGTAATAGAAGATTTTCGATGGCTGGCACTTTTTATACTTTGAGCTTCTTTGTTTTAAAAAAAACATTATCAATAAGCTCGAGCAGGTATAGCTACCTACCATTCAACATTCAACCGAAGGCTACCTCCAAATCCCTCTCTGACAATTCTCATAAGTGTGGAAAGTCTAATATCAGATGCATCATTTTCAATTCTTGATATGTAAGTCTTTGTAGTCCCGCACTTTTGTGCAAGTTGGTCTTGGGTAAGTCCTTGTTCTTTTCTCAGCTCTTGAATCATTACACCAAGTTTGAAAGCTTCAAACCCTTCCTCAAACTTTTCTCGCTCAGCATTTCCTCTCTTACCGTATTGCTTATCAAGATGGTCGCCAAATGATGTCAGATTGTTATTTGACGTCAGTTTCATTAAAATCCAGGTTAGCTAATTGGTAACACCATCCAAATAATAAGAGATTTGGTAAACCTCTTACGGATCCACCCTCCGGCTCTCCCAGATTAAGTCCGGGACAGGCTCTCCTTAGGCGAGGAGGGGTTGAGGAATATCCGTTCCGTGCAGGAATCCACACTCCTACCCCATCAACCGCCCAAGCCCTTTCTCAATCTTCTCAACAGATGGTAAAACATCCATATAGTACTCCGGCAACTCAGGCCCCGTACTATAACTTGCAATACCGATGGAATTATCAATCTTTTTCAATGAATACTCTACTACCAGGCGATTCTTTGTTTTACAAATAATGATACCAATAGCTTCATTTTCATTGGCCTTGCGGTATTTATCGTTTAAAACATCCAGGTAGAACTCCATTTTCCCTTTGTACTCAGGCTTAAATTTTCCGGTTTTCAATTCTACAACAATTAAGCACTGTAAATCACGATTATACAAAAGCAAATCGATGAAAAACTCTTCTCCTCCAACCTCAATACGAAACTGATTTCCCACAAATGTAAAATCACCACCCAGCTCCAACAGAAATTCCCTGATGTTTCGGATTAATGATGCTTCCAGTTCCCTTTCACTGTGTTTTTCCGAAAGTTCTAGAAAATCGAAAGTGTAATGATCCTTGATTGCAAGGTTTTTTTGAGGAGGGGAATCTTCCGTTGATTCCAGATCATAGTTAGTCTGATTCAGGAGATACTTTTCGTAGGTTTTATTTACGATCTGGTGTTCCAATACCCTCTTGGACCAGCCAAACTTGTCAACTGTAATCACATAAAAATGTCGTTCAGATTTAGATTGAGACTTTGATAGAATTATGATGTTATGAGTGAAGCTAATTTTGGCAGCCACTGGCTGCCAATTTGCATCTCCTTTATATTCAGAATAAAACAACACCATTGAGCGCAAATTTCTTGCGGAAAAACCATGACCTTCTGGAAATTCTCTCTGTAAATCCGAAGCAATATTACTTATTACTGCCTTCCCCCACCCCAACTCATTCTGCTTCTCGGAAATCATCCGCCCAATATCCCAGTACAACCCAACAAGCTCCTTATTCACTGCCTTCAATGCAGCATACTGAGCATTTCGAATATGATCTTTTACCGATCCAATAAAATCCAAATATTCTTTTTTTGCATCCATTCTATTTCGTTTTACCTATATAGATGCATCCATTTGGTCATAATGGAAAAACTTCAGGCTTTTTTTATGTGCCTTGTTCCCTTAACCTGTCAGGTTTTCGGGACCTGACAGATTTACTCTTCACAAACTCTTGACACAACCATATCAATCCTTGACAACATACCCAGGCAAAAACACCATTTTTAATGGGTAATCGGTATATTGGTAGTATTAAACCTGGCCTGATGGGATCGCGCAGAAAACGAATTCTTCTTATTTACTCGCTTGTAATGCTGATTCCTGGTATCATCTTGGGATATTTGGCTTATCGAGGCATATTAAATGATCAGGCTCTTCGTGAAAAGCAGGCCCGAATGCAATTGGAATCAATCAGTTCTGACTTCTTCGATGTGCTGAACTCAAACCTGGATCAATTAGTTCAGAGAGAAAAATTTAACCCAACAGACCAAAGTGATTATGTTCTTCTAAGATTTGAGTACTCTCCAGACACAGATAATACAATTCTGGATCACAATCTCCTATATTTACCTAATGGATTTGTAGCTTCTTCAACTATTCCAGAAGAAGAATTAAGTTGGCAAAAAGCATGGGAATTGGAGTTTGTAATTAAGAATTTTGGCCAGGCATATATCATTTACAAAGAAATTAACGATAGAACTGAGGATGAAA
This sequence comes from Bacteroidota bacterium, assembly GCA_018669475.1. Taxonomy (GTDB): domain Bacteria; phylum Bacteroidota; class Bacteroidia; order Bacteroidales; family UBA12481; genus JABHCC01. The sequence goes on from JABHCC010000061.1 coordinate 289,368, forward strand.
CCGAAACCCTAAAGGCCGAAGTGGCTATGGCCCGGGTTCTGAATAAGCAGAATTTAACTCTGGAAGCTGTATCAAGCTATGAAAATATCAGCCAAAAATATCCGAATCAAAACCTAATCTCTTTGCCGGCAAGAACACTTGCTCTTAATGAGATATATAAGATTCAAACATCTCAGGGTGACACAATAAATAGGTCAAAGACAAGAATCAAGTTGTTGAATAGTCTTTTGGAACCATCTTCTAATTATGAGAAATCCGTCTATTCTTTCTTCGCCAATCAGGTATTGGGTTCGGATTCCTTATCTAATGAACTAATCTCACAACAATTAAAAACAGATCAAGCCATCCAGATATTCAACGAGGCGGAGCTGCTTTTCAATAGCGCAATAACCAATCCGTACAAAAGGTACTATTATCAAAAAAAAGAAACACTCGGATTCATCAGCTTTGCCTATCCTGATGGAATAAAAACAGGATTGGTCATTGATCTCATCCCTTATATCCAAAAGAATAGAAAGGAGTTATTTAGCGTTTTAAATGAAACTGAAAAAATTGTATGGAAAATTGAGGGTAGCCCAGCTTGGTCAGATAATTCAAATGATCAAGCCGATTGGATCTCATTTCCTTTGCCAGATCAACTCCCCAAAGGAAAGCTAAAAATATCTGTAGTAAAAACATCCTGGATTTCAAGTATTCTCACTCCTGGAAATGGTGTATTCCTGTTTATTTTCATCTTTATTATTTTGATTATGTTTTTTGGATTGGGCTTCACCATTCACATCCTAAATCAGGAACTGAAACTAAATCGATTGAAATCTGAGTTTATCTCCAATGTATCTCATGAATTAAAGAGTCCGCTTACATCTATAAGGCAAATGACCGAAATGCTAAGCGACCAGCGAATTGAAACTGAGGATCAGAGAAATGACTATTATGGAATTATGCTTGACCAAAGCGAGCATCTAAGTCATCTGATTGATAATATTCTGGATTTCTCCCGGATGGAAGAAGACCGGAAATACTATCGCTTTGAGGAAATTGACCTTGTGCCTCTCATAGACAAGTTGGTAGAAAATTTTCGCAAACAACTTATTGAAAGGGGATTTGTGCTTGAATACAAATCTAAAGTGCCATGTGCAATAATTAACGCCGATAAAGATTCGATAATTCAGATTATATACAATTTATTAGACAATGCTGTAAAATATTCAGAACCCTCGCAAACAAAAATAATATCCTTGTCACTTAAAGTCTTAAGTCTTAAGCCTAATTTAGGTCTTGGATCTTCGGTCTTAGGTCATGACAATGTTGATCAGGAGATCTGCCTGACAATACAAGACAAAGGGATGGGAATATCCAAAAAAGACAAGGGGAGAATTTTTGATCGCTTCTATCGAAGTGGGGAGAGTCAAAAATTGGCGATTAAAGGAAGTGGAATTGGATTGACTTTGGTAAAACGGATTGTGGAGGCACATCAGGGTAGGATTGAGGTGGAAAGTATGCTTGGTGAAGGAAGTGCTTTTTATGTTTTTATACCGATCTTAAAGGATGATGCAAATGAAAAAGATACTACTGGTTGAGGATGATCCGGCTATCCGGAGAGCTCTGCTTGATGATTTCAGGCATGAGGGTTATGATGTGGACTATGCTGGTAATGGAGAAGATGGATTAAAGATGGGGCAAAATCTTGATTATGATATCATTCTTTTAGATCTGATGCTCCCCGGGATTGACGGATTGGACATATGCAAGGAACTCAGACGCAAGGATATCGGAACGCCAATCATTATGGTTACTGCTAAAAGCCAGGATTGGGACAAAGTAATCGGATTAGAATTGGGAGCTGATGATTACGTAACCAAACCTTTTAGTCCATTTGAACTTCGAGCCCGTGTCAAAGCAGTACTACGTCGAACCAATAGTTCCGAAAAAAAGAAAGCTGATCATTCCCTGGAATCTGGACCATTTGCTTTGCATCCCCTAAAACATGAATGCACAATTAGTGGCAAGCCGATTACACTGACACATATAGAATTTAGCCTGATGCAGTTATTATTAACTCGTCCTGGAGAGGTTCTCAATCGGGATGAAATCCTCGATTATGTCTGGGGAAAAGATGTGATGGTCACCCGACGGACGGTGGATACACATATTGGTAATCTCAGAAGAAAAATCGGAGATGATCCCGAGAATCCCAATTGGATATTCAGCGTCAGAAATATGGGCTACAAATGGATCGGTTGAAACTTCATCGTTTCTTGACACGATTTCACAGCTTCTTCAAGCCCAGGAACTTCACAGTATGTAATTTTGAGCAGAACCAATATCAAGCACCATGAAAACCCTGCTGACCACCTTACTTTTTTTCTTCGCTATAAGTGTATCAATTAATGCTCAGGAGAAATCTGCTGATTTAATTGTAGAGGGAATTTATCAGGAAGAGGTACTGGGAGACCTCGATAAAGCTGCTGAATTGTTTAATCAGGTTTTGAAAGATTTTTCGAAAGACAGGAAGGAATGCGCTCAGGCTTTGTATCATCTAGCGTGAGTTTATTATAAAATCAGTTTTCATGTTTCTGTGTCGTTTTTGAACTGGCTGATATTCAGCCATGTGGGCTTGCGTTTTTTGCTACGAAGATTGTATACACTAAAGCATGTTAATAAATAAATTTGTATTAA
>JABHCC010000062.1 GCA_018669475.1 Bacteroidota bacterium
AAGAGAAATACAAAGATAATCCAAGAGTTATCCGGCGTGGAGATCTGATTCATTGCGATGTGGGATTCAGGTACCTCCGACTTTGTACTGATATGCAATGGCATGCCTATGTTTGTCATATCGGTGAAGAGGATGCACCTGCCGGATTAAAGGAAGCCCTTGCAAATGCAGTTCAATTTGCTGATCTATATATGGATGAATTCAAAGAAGGCTTGAGTGGTAAAAAAATTGCTGCAAATAGCATCCGTAAAGCTGAAGCAGCCGGATTAAAAGCCATCATATATTCCCATCCGATAGGATATTGGGGACATAATGCCGGCTGCACAATTGATACCCGTCCATTCGATTCACAGCCTCCAGGTGCTGATAAAGTCATGGAATATCCTCTGTATCCTAATACAGTTTATGCTATCGAATTCGGATGCACCACCACGGTGCCTGAATGGAATGGAAAAGACGTGTACATCAGCTATGAAGAACAAGGTGTATTCACAAAAAACGGCTGCAACTGGGTAGACGGAAATCAAACAGAATTCTATATAATTAGGTGAACTCGGTTATTCGGTTACCCGGTTACCCGTTACTCGGTTACTCTGGGTACTTGATACTTCAGGTTCATCTTACTTGTTCTTAAGCCCTAAACTTAACCTTAAGCCCTATTTTCTATGCCCTATTTTCCTTTACCATTATGAATGCAGTTCGATCCGTAGAGATAACCGTCAATCAGAATAGTACCATAGTGATGGGTGTTAAAAGTTTGATCGACAAACTTCTCGTTTACAAATTGCCCTGACCGCTAAGTATATAGGTTTTTTGCTTAACTAAACTGCAGATCTCCCAGACAGTAATATTCGCACCAAACCGACTCCTAAAATCAATAAAATGACTCCCTCGAATAGCAGGAGCTTCCAAGCGGCAGCTATTTCTCCTTCTCCCATAAAAGTGAAATCAAGATAGATACAGAACAGCAGAAGGAAATACCATAATCCGGTAAGTGTCCATTTCCACCAATTCATATTGAGTTTCATATCCCTGGTAAGAGCTACTGCACCCATGACAAGCGGCACAGTTACCAATCCAATAATCAACATGAGTAACATAGAAGTTGTAAACATGGTTATTGTCCTTTCGTTGGGTCAAGTGGATTCATATCTAAATACTTACTTACCTGTAACCATTCGGGAGGGTCCCTGAAAGTAGCAAAGCGACCATCTGGCGGAGGTAAGTATTCTGCAGCTTCAGGGGTATCAAAAAACTTTTCCTGCATCCAGGTTAATCCATCGTTAACCAGACCCGTTGGATCACCCGTATCTGCTTTCCTGGCTAAAGCATGTAACCAATTGTTTTTTCGGCTGTACGGACAAGCAATGATGCATAAACGACATCCCATGGCACCCATACTTTGCATCCAGTAATTGTAGCAGGATGTTTGATTAATCTCCCAATGATTGTAACCACGGGTGTTCATACCTTCATTAGTATCTGCATGACTTATCGATTGAGATGGACAAATATCAGCACAGATTTTACAGGTAGTGCAAAATTCATTTACACCAAAATCAATTGGCTTATCGATTTCCAGTTCCAGATTAGTTGTCACAAATGCCACTCTGAAATTAGATCCTGTTTCAGGAGTGACAACAACTCCATGTCGTCCTTGCTGTCCTAATCCGGCATCCACCAAAATTGGTACTGCTACCAGGTCATATCCATCCATCGGTGAATGTCGACGAGCAGCATACCCCAGTGATTTAATGTAGGTTTCAAGTCTTCTGGCAGCTATTGTTGAGCGGGCGTAAGCATCACTACTGGTACCCATATTAGGATTTGACTGCACTTGTTCCCATTGATGAGGAACACCAAAAGCAATGATATATTTCCAATGCTCCGGTTTTTCGTAAGCCCCTCTGTTTTTTGATCCCCGCAAACTGTGATTATAGCACCAATCAGGATTCAGTTTTGTAATTCCTACCATGCTGGCACCAAAATGATGAGTTACTTTCTTTAACAATTCTGAAGCGTGCTTGGGGCTTTTAAATGGTAGTGGATCAGGTATCGATCTCCTCCCAAGTTTGAAATCTGATATCTCCGGAGGCTCTGTGATTCTTTCTGAGGTTCCCCATGCGTTTGCCCAGGCATCAATCAATGTATAGTAATCCCCATATTTCTTTAAATCCTCAGACCTTTTTGGCATGATAGATTCTGTACGAATTTTATCCAGCTCATAGATCTCCGGGAACTTCTTATAAAAATCCAGTAGTGGTCCGGAAAAGGAATTCAACTCTGGAAAAGATGGTTTTTGAGGACCTGATGGCTCAGCTCGTTGGCCTCCCTCAGGAGCTACATCCCTCACATAATCATCTTCAATCTCCTGCCTTTTCATTTTCTCTCTGCGCTGCTCCATCATATTGCGCATCATGTAACTGTTTCGGCCAAAAGGTGATTCCACATACTCACAGCGGCGAGTCTCACCCACAATTGTGTATGGTTTTCCCTTTAACACCAACTTACTGCGATCAACAAACTGAGTATTATCTCCAAGATGTTGCCACCCTGTTAAAGTTGATGGATCACTCCCGGCAGCAAGGCCAGCACCAGCAACTGCCCCAATTTGTATTCCGGCAGCAACTGCACCTGTTGCCTTCAGGAAACTCCTGCGTGTTAGATTTGATTTTTTATCTTTCATTCCACCAAATTTATTTATGTTTGAATCGAAGCTAAATATAATCTATCGTCATTATCTTTGCTAACTTAATAAGCTGTTGCTAAACATTAAGCTATAGTGCATCATACTCTTATGTCTTGTTGTCGTCATAAAACCGGAGCGGAAAACAATGGGGTAATTGCTTGTGAATAATTGGATAATTCAGGGAATTGGATTCATCGGACTGGGCTTTCTGGTTCTTGCTTTCCAACAAAATAATCGAAAGAAAATTTTATTTCTGATCCTGGCAGGACAGATAATTTTTCTTGGCCATTTCATTTTGCTTGGTGCCTGGACTGCTGTTGCAATGAACATAGTTGGAGCAGTAAGAACACTAATTTTCAGTTATAAAGAACAAAACAAATGGGCTAACAAACCTTATTGGCCTTTTTTTTTCATCGCCTGTTTTATTGTTTTTGGTGCCCTGACATGGCAGGGGTGGTATAGCATCCTTCCAATCATAGCAATGAGCATTGAGACCATTGGATTGTGGATGAAAAATCCAAAATTTATCCGCATCATCAATATCTTCCCCCATCCACCCTGGTTTACCTATAACCTGATAATCGGATCATGGCCTGGAATAGCCACCGAGATTCTGATTTTCGGCAGTGTGTTAGTAGGAATCTGGCGCTTTGATGTTAATAAGGAAACTAAAAAATAGTCTTATTTTCTCTTTACCCTATCTCATTTGTCACATCCAAAGCTTTATTAATCTCCTCAGAAGAATTATAAATGTGTGTACTGAAACGAATGAAATTGCCATCTGGTCCAACAGGGCGAGGTTGTAATTTATACTTCTCCCACATTGCAGCCCGAAGTTCTTCCCCCTTAACCCCCTTAACTCCAAAGGTGGTCATCCCCGATGATAATTCAGGATGAATAGAGGTCAGTATTTCTACCTTATCAATTTCCTGCAATTTGCTCCTCAAATAATCGCCCAGATATTTTATACGCTCAGTAATTCTTTTGTTTCCAATCTTCAAATGAAAATCCACTGCTGTTTCATAACCTTTCATCATTGCTTCATTCGAAGTGCCACGTTGTGTAAACCTGAATCCCTCATCTTCATGGTTATCCCAGCTTCCACTAGGCATACTGGGCTGAATACGGGCTGACAGTTCTGGCTTGATGAATAGCATACCCGATCCGGCAGGGGCAAGCAACCACTTATGAGGACTCGTAAAATAGGCATCACAGTCCATTACTTTAAGATCCAAAGGTATATGTCCGATGGTTTGAGCACCGTCAATCACTGTCAGAATTCCTTTTTCCCTGGCTAATGCACAGATCTGGTTTACTGGTAATATTTCACCTGTACCACTAAGAATATGTGGAATAGCAATCACTTTAGTCTTTCTGGTAATTGTCTTTTCAATCAAATCAATAATCTGCTCCGGATTTTTTATCGGTGATACAATTGTGATCTGCTTGATAACAATCCCATCTCTTCTGGCCCTGACCTGCCATCCGCTACTGCCACCGGTGTGCTCCATATTCGTTTGTATCACCTCATCACCTCGTTTCATATCCAAACCCAGCGCCATAGTATTCATTCCCATGTGCGCATTCTGAATAAGAGAAATATTTCCGGCTTCAGCATTAACAATGCTACCCAGCTTCTTCCTGAGATCAGGATAGGGGAAATACCCGCTCAGCAGATCCTGACCTCCACCTGACCAATCTTCTCGTGCAATGTCAGTAGCCACTTTCTGCAAATGACTTACCATAGCGTGTAATACCGGACTTGGGGTAGCCCCGATAGTACCAGTATTCAGATAGGCCTCATCCGGAGGGATCATAAAAAAGCCCCTGATTTGCTCCCAAAAATTGGGATCACCTTCAGCCGGGAAGCCAGCCAAGGGGTTTTCATTCAAAAACGAACTTGCTTGTGTCGCGGCTGGTAGCCCCAACAAAATAAGGCTTGAGCTCCTGATAAAATTTCTGCGTGAATTCATAATCTCTTCGAATAGGTTTGTCAACGAAGTTATATAAAAAATGATAAGATTTTATTAGTACCTTAAAATCCTGATCCTAATATTCTAATACTTTAAGCATGGCACATCATACAGTGAAGAAGGGATATTCCAATTTGGTTAACAGGCTCAATAAATTCCCCCTTGGAGTTCCTCCCTCTCAGCTTCTCTATAAAATTCTCGAAATGCTCTTCACCGAGAGAGAAGCACAACAGGTCGCCCAGTTACCAATAAAGCCCTTTTCAGCGGCTAAAGCACAGAAAATATGGAAATTATCGGAATCTGAAACCAGGAAAACTCTTAATACCCTGGCCGATCATGGACTTTTAGTTGATATAGACAGAAATGGTGAATCAGTATATGTTTTACCTCCTCCGATGGCTGGTTTTTTCGAATTCTCAATGATGCGCTTGAGGAAGGATATTGATCAATCTATTTTAGCCGAATTATTTTACCAATATATCACAGTTGAAGAGGACTTTATCAAAACATTATTCACCGATGGTATAACACAATTGGGTCGCACTTTCGTAAATGAGACCGTTTTATCCGAAGATAATTCTTTACATGTACTTGATTACGAGCGAGCATCTGAAGTTATAAAAACAGCCTCCGCAATTGGAGTTGGTATGTGTTATTGCAGACATAAAAAGGAGCATTTGGGAACAGCCTGTGATGCCCCGATGGATATTTGCATGACTTTCAACAATACCGGAGGCTCTTTAATCAAGCATGGTATTGCACGTGAAGTAGAAGTATCTGAAGGCTTGGAGCTGCTTGATCAGGCTTATGAAAACAATCTGGTACAGTTTGGTGAGAACGTGCAAAACAAAGTGAATTTTATCTGCAATTGCTGCGGTTGCTGCTGCGAAGCATTGATAGCTGCTCGCCGTTTTGCCCTTATGGATCCGGTTCATACCACTAATTTCCTCCCGGATGTAATAGAGAGTAATTGTACCGGATGTGGAAAATGTGTTGAAGTATGTCCGGTCGAATCAATAACTCTGATTTCAGCCAACAATCCGGCAAAAATTAAGCAAAAACTTGCACGCGTAGTAGAAGAAACCTGTCTGGGTTGCGGTGTATGTGTGCGGATCTGCACAAAAAATGCTCTCAGACTTAAGCAAAGACCCAAACGCGTAATCACTCCTGTAAATGGAGCACATAAAGCCGTGATGATGGCTATCGAAAGAGGTAAATTACAAAACCTGATTTTTGACAACCAGGTTTTATGGAATCATCGGGCCCTGGCAGCTCTGATAGGAGTGATTCTTCGACTACCACCAGTCAAGCAAATTTTTGCAAGCGATCAGATTAAATCAAGATACATTGGTAGATTAATGCAAAAAATGGAGGACAAACAAACAAGATAACATACCGTTCATCGACCAATAAGAGTATTTCGGCGATTTTTTTCAATTAGAGTGTAACACAATTACATTTTCGACGTCATACCAATAAACATTTTTAGGTTCGGCAAAACCATGTTTACTCTATTGAAATCGCAAACAGAAGAGTGAATCTTTTAGAAAGGGTGCTTTAACAGCGGGCACCCTTTTTTTTTTTAGCGAAGTATAGTAAGGCTCCCGCTAATTGGTTTCTGGTCAGGACTAAGCCGGATCAGATAATAGTAGGTTCCCATCGCGAGAGGATTTCCCTGAAATGTCCCGTCCCACGGCTCAGGATAAGCCAAAGGTGAATCAAAAACTATTTGCCCCTCAGAATTAAAAACCTGGACTTTGACCTCAT
>JABHCC010000063.1 GCA_018669475.1 Bacteroidota bacterium
AGGCGATGATACCAGGGGAGGCGGCCAAGATTTAATTCTCCGTACCAGGCGTTAATTGATCCATTGTTGCTTACATCCATTAGAAATGAAGCTTGCAGTATGGTAAAATCTTCATAAAAGCCATTTGTTTGAGTGAAAGGAAAACCTGACCCAAGGTTCCAGCGTGCTTTGATTTTCCATGAATTGTCTTTGCCGAATTGATATCCGCTGAGAATATTGAGATTGTGTCTTCGGTCATAATGAGGTACATATGACATTTTTTCATCCTCCCGAAAGGCATATGCCAGGGAATAGCCCATCCAGAGGGAGAAATCATCTTTAGCATAATCCATAAGGATATCAAAGCCTAAAGAGTAGCCTTTTTCAAGAAGGAAAGGTGACTTAAGATATTCTGGAATGCTAGCTGTTAAATATGACTGGCGAAAAATTTTGTTACGGTTGTAACTTACAAGTTTAGAAAAGTCTTTAATGTAAGCCTCACAAGTAAATTTGATATCATTTTGAGTTAACAGGCTAAGACCCAGGACTCCGTGCCAGGCTTGCTGAATTTTATTACGGTAGGGTATACCTTTGAAATAATCTTGTACTAACTCAGGCCCCATATAGTATCCCTGAAATAATGCTGTAATATCACGGTCGGAACTTGCCGACAACAGGTTTTGGGAGTACCAGCCTGTTGCCAGATTAAAGCTGATTACCGAACTAAGATTATATTTTATTTTTAAACGGGGTTCAGGAGAGAAGAAAGTTTGATCAGCATAATAAATAAGGCGCAATCCGGGTTCCAACAGCCATTTACCCAGCTTTGTTTTGTTTGCAATGTAGCTCAGTAATTCGGTTGTGAAATACTCATGCTCCAATGTAATGCCTTCAACACCTTGAAAACTATGAATGGTGTTATATGTATTAAGACTCAGTCCGATATCCCATTCAGCTCTTTCGCCTCTTCTGAATACCCGCATATTATTTTCTAAACTATTATACCTAGTAGTACGTGGACGCTCCCCGTCTTCGATAAATTCACCATTGTAGTCAGAGATATTGCTTGAAGCTTCATAAAGCCATTGACTCGAATTTGGAGATGTAAGGAATCGTACCCCACCGGCATTATTTACCCAGGTTGACTGCATTGATTCTCCGAACCATGCTCTGTCATCTAAATGTATTCCCTGAATGTCGAGTTGGTCACCATAGATACCCATAAAAGATACTTTAGCATAAATATCATTATATCGAAAGGGAATGCCTTTTTCATCAAGGTAAGGGTATATCCTATTTGCAATTTTATCAATAAAGGAGCCTTTATTAGAGAATAATACCGAGACTGATCTTGGGCTTTCACTTGTCATTTTAACAATGGGTACGTCCAGGGTAAGGCCATAAGCAAAATTTGAGAGATTAAATGATCCGGCTGTTTGTCGTCTGTTTCCCGGACGTGTTTTGAGATCGATGACAGAGGATAGTCTTCCTCCGTATTCCGCTCCGAAGCCAGCGGTATAAACATTTGCCCGGGCTATTGTTTCAGTATCGAAAACAGATACAAATCCTATAGAATGGAATGGGTTGATTATTGTAAGACCATCCAGTTTAACTAAATTATGTACGGGTGCTCCTCCGCGAACGTAAAATTGTCCACCCTGGTCACCTGTGAAAATGATTCCCGGAATAACCTGTAAATAATCGGCCAGGTCAGGTTTCCCGCTAATACTGGGAATACGCTCAATGGTTGATGAAGTAAGACGGTGTGCCGAGACAGTATTGGAGCTCTCCCAGTGTTGTCTTACTGCTGAAATAGTGGCTTCTCCAAGTTCAATGATTTCTGGCTTTAACTGGATGAGCATTTGGTATGTTTGATCATTGCTTATTGTAGCCGGAATTTCACGATTTTCAAAGCCAATTGAGCTGACACGGATAATAACTTCTCCGGCATGTAATCGTGTAAGAAGAAAATATCCATTCTCGTCACAGGCAATACCTTTGCCGGTTTCTTTAATCAATACAGTTGCTGCCGGAACTGCTTGTCCGTTGCTTGCGTCAACAACAAATCCCTTGAGTTGACCGGTTTGAGCTCTTATGGTCTGACCGATAATAAGAAGGAATAATACTGCAATTATTTTATTATAGCTTGACATCCTGTTTAGTTAATAGGTTGAATATTAGCTGTATCAGGATCAATATATTCCCCATCATGTCGCCATTTGATAAATTTCAGATGGCTGGTAGCTGGAGATGAGTTGAGAGTCTCGGTGAAGTACCAAAGCGGTGCAATGTCATTGATTTCTCCGTAGCAGCAGCTGTAAAATAAACCATATCCACCATTGATGTTACTAAAATAGAGTTTACGATTATCAGTATGACGCTGACCAAAATGCAGATATTCAGCCAGGGCACCTGAGCCTTTCCATGCTTTAAAATGGAAGCGATAGAACTTTCGATATTTTACTTCAGGATTATCCGGAATGACAGCATTAAAAATGTTAAATAGATAACTTAATTCAAATACTTTATTGTAGGTGCCGGAAAATGGAAAATAGGGATTACCTGCAAAAACAGCTTTTTGGTAAATAGTGTCTCCGTTCTTAAGAACATCGAGATATTTGATTTCGGTCAGGAGTTTACATACGGCTCCCATTGACGTGATTGAAACATGGAACGGTTCATCTTTATTTGTGAATCTGTATTCCTGCACGGTCCAATGATACCAGTTTCTCGGATGCGTAAAAACCGGAGGTTTCATGTAGGGAGCCCTGGCCGTACATTTGTATCCAGATATTAAACCTTCCACTAATAATGATATTTCGTAACCCGGCTGGATTTGGAATTCAAGCTCGTGAATAATGTTTTGCTCACTACTGAACGCACCTTCTTCTTTTGGGTAAACTAGTGGATCGAAATACAATGTGTCAGACAATTGATTATTTCTAATTATCAGAGACACACGAATGGGCTCAAGCGGAAGTATTAACTCTGGATTTTGAGCTGATACCCGAACATCTCCCTCTTCTTGAATAGCCTGTCTCACCCTAACCTGATGTTTACCACTGTTCAGGTCAAGGCAGGCAAAAACAAACATTGTTGGATCTGCATCAGGATTCATCAATTGTGGTTCAGTCTCACAAGCAGATAAAAGCAGAGCCACTACAAAAAGGCAAATTGAAAAGCGATTCATTACAAGATTGTGGTTCGTGAGGGGGGACAAACAAATATAACAAAAAGCAAAGACAATACTAAATCAGTCCCAAGCCATATTCAAATCCCCGGGGTAACGGGGTAACAGAGTAACGGGGTAACCGAGTAGCCGAATCACTGCAAAAAGGCATAGGGCTTATGGCGTAGGGCTTAAGTATAAATAAAAGGAATAACTGCCAAGTAGGCAGACCCGAGTAACCGAGTAACCGAGCTACAGAGTTCACCGAGTAACCGAGTAACGGGGTACGGGAGTAACCGAGGAACCCAATCACCGAATCACCAACTCATCACGCCCTGGTAACTCAGGAAAAGCACTATGTGGCTCAAGCTGATACCAGTAGGCTACTGAGGCTAAGTCATCTTTAAGCGGAAGATAGCGTCCGCCACTTTGCCAGCCCAGACTTTGGATAGTAACTTTCAGATCAGACTCGAAACGGATAGGATCGGTGATGTGCCAGCGATACTGTCCGAACCAGCGCATTCCAGTTTGATCATCCGGATTCTCGATTCTGTGAAAACCAGTGTATGGAGAACTGAAATTTGTATATGACTCTGTGCTGTCTTCTCTATTAATAAGCATCTCGTATCCATATGATCCGCAGAAATAGTCTTCTTCACCTGTTCCGCAGATGGTTGGGAAGTCGGTGTCTCCATCCATAAAGAATTTGATTTCTCCTTCACCCCACCATCCCCAGCTGCGGGCTCCATGGGCCAGGTAGGTGCCAACGTAATGTCCCTTACCTTTTATGTTTTCTACAATGGTGTAATCTTCTTTATCCGGGAGGGGATTAACGCGGTTAAATACGGCATGGAAATATGCAGCATCTTTTGGCACATCAGCCAGAGCATAAGTGATCTGATAATACAGAACGATTTCCTTGTCGGCGAGGTTTTCCATTGTGACATGGGCTCCCTCTCTAAATGGCATTATCCAGTATGAGTTTAGACCCGATCTTGAATTGACACAAATTGCTTGTGAATTGATTTCCGGTTCGTGGCCGTTTCCCCATCCGGCAGCAAAGAAATCCCCAACAGGAGATTCAACTGATGGGTTTTCTTCATCATCCCAGTAAATTCTGAAAATTGACTGTCGATAATCTCCCGTTATTGTCATCCAGATGTGTTGAATTGCACCTGAGCCTTCGATTTTTGCCATTGTGAAGGTTTCGCCGGCAGGAATTTTCACATACGGATTAACTTTCCATCCTTGTCCGAGATCACGGGCAGCATTGGCAGCACTGCCTTCTTCAAGAGTGGCCATCCCTCCTTTGCCTTTTTCGCCACTAAAGTTCTCAGGACTAATGGAACGTGTCTGAGCATCAGAAAGCATATAAAGATTAGAAAGATCATTCGAGATGCCATCATGTTTTTGAACATTCTGGCAAGAGGCAGCAATTACAACAAGCAATACTACCAGGAGTTTAAAGGTATGGTTCATAAGGCTATATTTATTAGGTCATAGTCAGAATAAGTAATAAACCTCGCGCAACCTGGCGTCACCCCGGCGTCACGTTTGGTGTCACGTTTGGCGTCACGTTTGGTGTCACCTTGGCGTCACCCCGGCGTCACCTCTTCTATGGTTTCTTCCGCTTTCGGTACAGGCCGTCGAAAAGTGGGGTGAAGGTTATTCCTCCGTCTTGTGATTGTTCCCAAAGCTGACGAACAGTACCGTCAGAATTGTTTGTCCAGGTAATACGATTGATGACACCTTTGCCATCTTCATCGATTTTCTCTTTGCTTGATAAAATCATCTGGTTTCCCACACGTCCACCGGTCAACAGCAAAGTTGTACCTTGATTGTCCACCCAAACTTGTTTCCATTTTTTTTCAAGTTTGTCATAGAAGTTATATGATGTACCTGTATAGGCACTGCCATATGATTTCCAGTTTTCACGGATCACACAGTTATTCTCGATTTTAACAATCTTGTTAAAACCAGCCATTTTACCTTTTTGCTTTACAATCCAATCACCAATCCAAAAGTCGAATTGCTGGTAAGACTCATCACAGCAGGAGCAGGGGGAGCTTGCTTGCTGGGCAATTGAATTAGTATTCAGGAAAGAAAGGGTAATTAATACATACAAAATAGTTTTCATACCCATCTTTATCTTACTTTACAGTTGCAAATTAATAAATTGAGAGTGAATTTCAATGTATTGTCACAAGAAAATATGCAGCGGTTGTTTATTGAAATTCAGCTACATTTGGACTTTTAACAGGTTTTTATGAACCGAGCATGACTAAAACAAAACCATTTTGACACACTACGATGATTATTTTGTGTTGTGCGAGCTCCATCCGACAAATAAAATGAATATAAACGGATGAAAGAAGTTTGGCTAAAAGCGACGGTCGTTGGGAGTCTGTGGGCGGCAGTTGAGATTATCATTGGGAGTTTTCTGCACAATCTGAGAGTTCCATTCGCCGGAAGTATGTTGTCTTTTTCGTCTGTAATTCTTATGATAGCTTTCCTTCGGATGTGGCCTGTCAAGGGCCTGATACTGAGGGCGAGTGTTATTTGTGCCCTTATGAAATCAATTTCTCCAAGTGCGGTGATAATTGGACCCATGACCGGTATTATGCTTGAGGGAGTTTTAGTCGAGCTAAGTCTAATGAGCTTTGGAATGAATCGCATTGCAATGGTGATAGGTGGGATGCTGGCGGTTTTTAGTTCAATTCTGCATAAAGCTTTTAGTTTAATTCTTATTTACGGATTTGATCTGGTAAAATTATTGGAAAGCCTGTATGAATATGCAGTTAAACAGATAGGCCTTGAATTTGTGTCCCCGCCTTTGGCATTGTTGATTATCAGTGTTATATATTTATCAGGAGGTGTGGTGGCCACATTAATAGCTTTCCGCCTTATGGCTAAACCGGCTGCTAGCAGCTCTGCCTCTGTGAGGCAATTTGATTCAGGAGGAAAGGCATTATTTGAATACACTGATACCGGAGGGTATTCCATATCTTTGTTAGTTATAATATTACTTGCTGTAATTGGCTTATTACTGGCTATGAATCTGTCACCTGTTTGGGTTTATGTACCAGGCAGCCTGGTTTTTCTGACCTGGGTGTTCGTAATGTATAAACGAGCTGTGAGACCTCTTACAAGACCAAAATTTTGGATCCAGTTTGGAGTTATTACCTTACTTGCTGCTGTCGTGATTCAGGGGATTGAAACTGGTGATTGGTTCAGCAAGACAGGATTGTATGCAGGCCTGTTGATCAATTTGAGGGCTATGGTAATACTGACTAGTTTCGCAGCTATCGGAACGGAATTAAAAAATCCACTGATTAAAACGGTTTTATACAAAAAGGGATTTGCATCGCTTTATAATTCCCTTAATATGGCTTTTGCTACTCTACCCGGAATAATTTCTCATTTGCCGAAGCTTAAAAAATCCTGGCGAAGAATCCCGACTCTGATAAGGGAATTTTTAAGTCTGGCGAATGATTTGTATCAATATTATGCTTCTATGGAAATGCGGATGCCTGTAGTATTTATTATCAGTGGAGGCAAAGAGACAGGAAAGACAAGTTTTTTGACGGAATTAACAGCTGAACTAAAGAAACGGAAAGTAAGGCTGGGTGGTTTCCTGGCAGCCGCCGTGCATATAGGGAATCAGCGTACAGGTTATGGCTTGTTGTCGGTAGAATCAGGGGCACGTATGGGCTTTTGTCAAACGTTACATCATCCTGATTGGACCCGTATTGGCAGGTATTATATTGATCCTGCCGGATTGGAGTTTGGACAAGGTCTCATCCGGGAGGCTTTGAAAGGGGAATGCAGTACGGTGATTATTGATGAAGTTGGTCCCTTGGAAATGCAGAATAAGGGTTGGGCAAATGAGCTGAAGTTACTTGCCGGACATTCCAGAATTGTTCAGATTTGGTCAGTCAGGGATCAACTGGTTCAGAAAGTTACACGTAAATGGCCTCTAAACAAATATGAAATACTCAGTGTGAATTCACTTAGTCCCCAACAATTAGCTGATGAGATTTTCACAGCTCAGTCTTTTTTACTTAATGGTGGTTCTGGGAAAGTAAATAAACGGGGATGAATCCCTACCTTTAGAAGCCAAATGCAATGAACTATGAAGCGATCTCTTCTGGCCATAATGGTCACATTCTTCAGTCTGTTTTCAGCCCTGTCTCAGACCTACAAACTACCTCCCTTTTTTGAAACTGATTGGGCCTGGGTCGATTCAGTTTATAATTGCTTAAATGAAGAGGAAAGAATTGCTCAATTGATAATGGTACCAGTATGGTCTGACCGTGGGCCGGAGCATGAGCAGGAACTGATAAGGCTCATTGAGAGATATGGTATTGGTGGGATTGCTTTCTTTCAGGGCGGACCTGTGCGACAGGCAGCTATGGTAAACAAGTTTCAGGAGATCTCGAAGGTTCCGATACTGATGGGGATTGATGCTGAATGGGGTCTGGCTATGAGGCTTGACAGCACGACACGCTTTCCATTTCAGATGGCTTTAGGTGCTATCCGAAACGACTCCATGCTTTTTACGATGGGGCAGGAAATTGGTCGCCAGTTGAAGCTCACTGGTGTGCAGGTGAATTTTGCACCGGTTTTAGATGTGAATAACAATCCGGAGAACCCGGTGATAAATTATCGGTCTTTCGGTTCCAATAAATACAATGTTTCCCAAAAGGGTATTGCCTATATGCTTGGAATGCAGGATCAGGGAGTATTGGCCACAGGTAAGCATTTTCCCGGACATGGGGACACTGATATTGATTCTCATCTGGCATTACCTGTTATTACACATTCACGTGAGAGAATGGATGAGATTGAGTTGTATCCATTCAGGAAAGCAATACGGGCAGGTTTAGGTGCAATTATGGTTGCCCATTTACATGTTCCCTCTTTAGATCCGGATAAGGCTTTACCAACAACATTATCGGAAAGAGTGATTGATGGTTTGCTTGACACAAGCATTGGATTTAAGGGACTTATTATGACAGATGCACTCAATATGAAGGGTGTGACAAATAATTTCCCTCCAGGAGAAATTGAGATCAGAGCAATGAAGGCAGGTAACGACTTGCTGGTATATGTTGAAGATGTTGGTCTGGCCATCGATTCTATCCGGCAGGCAATAAAGGATGGTAGAATTCTCAGAAGAGACCTGGAGAATTCATGTAAAAGTGTACTGGCTGTAAAACGGTGGACTGGCTTGCATGACTGGACTCCTTTGAGAACTGATTCACTGGTGGAAATGATCAATACTCCGGGTGCTGAATTAATTAATCGTGAATTGACGGCTGCTTCACTTACTGTTCTGCGTAATAGGGATCAGGTGCTGCCGCTTAGTGATCTTGAAGCAAAAAAGATTGCATCAGTTTCAATTGGGAGAGGATCAAAAACTGTTTTTCAGAGAAGATTGGATAGTTATTCACGTATTGATAGTTACTACCTGTCGAAAAATGCTGGTGAGAAGGCTTTTGAAGATCTGCTTGCCGAGCTTAATGAATATGATATGGTATTGCTGGGCTTGCATAATTTGGATATGCGACCTCAGATGAATTTCGGAATTACAGAGCAGCTTGTCAGCTTTGCCGGAAACCTGATGGCACAAAACTCAACGATTCTCAGCCTTTTCGGGAATCCTTACGCCTTGGGAAAGCTTAAAGGATTGAACAATGCAGATGGCATTGTGCTTGCCTATCAGGAGAATGATAATAGTCAGGATCTGACGGCTCAGTTGCTTTTTGGAGGTATTGGGGCCAGCGGGCGCTTGCCGGTTGATATTGGTACACAATTCAGAGCCGGCGAAGGTGTGGATATTGATGGGGGTATTCGCTTTGCATATACTTTGCCAGAAGCAGTTGGAATGGATGGTGCTTTTGTCAAAAAAAAAATTGATTCAATTTGCCAATCCGGATTAGATCAGAAAGCATATCCAGGTTGTGAAGTTCTGGTGGCCCGCCATGGTAAAATAGTCTTCCATGAGTGTTATGGTTTCTATTCATATGATTTGCAGAAAGAGGTGAGTAAAAATGCGATTTTCGACCTTGCCTCAGTCACAAAAGTAAGTGGTCCTCTGCCTGGGATTATGCACATGGTGGAACTTGGATCAATGGATCTCGATGCACCATTCAGCAGGTATTGGACGGATTTTATTCGTACAGATAAGGCCTGGCTGACTTTGCGTGAAGCTCTGGCACATCAGGGGAGCCTGAAGGCCTGGATTCCATATTATGAGGATACCAAAAGAAAAAATGGTTCTTTCAGATGGAATACATTCAAACCTGAACCATCGATGCGATATCCTATTCGCGTTTCTGACAGTTTGTGGATTCATCGTCATTATATAGACAAAATATATAAGGCAATTAAGAATGCCCCGCTAAGAGATAAACGGGAGTACCTGTATTCAGGTTTACCTTCATATTTGTATCCTGCTATTTTGGAAAAGCTGACAGGCAGATGCTATGAGGAGTATCTTTACAATGAGTTTTATCGCCCACTGGGGGCTTGGACATTAGTATATAACCCTCTGCGGTTTTATGATATTGACCGGATAATACCTACTGAGCATGACGATTTTTTCAGGAATGAGAAGCTCAGGGGATATGTACACGACGAGGGAGCTGCGATGATGGGTGGCATTTCAGGGAATGCTGGTTTGTTTGCCACTGCTGAGGATCTTGCTAAACTACATCAGATGTATCTCTGGAAAGGGCAGTATGGAGGCAGGCGCTTCCTGAAAAAGGAGACAATAGAAGAATTTATCAGATACCAGTTTCCGGATGAAGGCAGTCGTCGGGGCTTGGGATTTGACAAACCATTATTAGACAACGCGGAGCTGGATCCATCTGATGCCTACCCTGCATACTCTGTCAGTCCATCAAGTTTTGGACATTCAGGATATACAGGGACAATGGTCTGGGCCGATCCGGATACCGGCCTTTTATACGTTTTTTTATCTAACAGGGTATATCCCACACGAAATAATTCAACACTTTATGATCTGAATATTCGTTCGAATATATTGGAGACTCTGTATGAAGGAATAGATTAAATCGCATAACACACATGAAAAAGATTACACTTAGGCTAAGAAAAGGTATTGAGATAATATTTATTGTTATTGCCGTAACCTCATTGACTTTATTGGTTTTTTCGGGTAATATTGCTAATGGGCAAGAGGTTGTCAATAAGTTTTCTGATACGGTTTTACAACAGATTCATGACCTGGCTGATCATCGTGATGTGGAGGGTTTATTGCCCTATTTGCATGAGTCTAATTTGAATTACCGGGGGGAAGCACTGCTATGCCTGGGATCTGTTCAGGCAATTGGTATTGCTGACAGTATAGCTGCAGCAATGAATTCAGATATGGATCTGATACGAATGGCAGGGGCCTTTGCTCTTGGCCAAACATACCACGAGTCGGCCCGCAGTTCAATAAAAACCTTGCTTGAAACAGAAGAGAAGCCCCTGGTTAGAGGCATGCTTTATGATGCTTTGGGAAAAACAGGGAATGAGGATGATTTGAACTGGCTGGCTGAACAAAACCTTAAACTTCAGCAAAGTGAAGGACAGGCCATGGGAATATTAAGATTTGCCCTGAGAGGGATTACGTCTGATATTGGAAACGAGCGAATGCTGTCAATTTGTGCCGGAGGATCAAGTCTGTCGGGTTTAAGCTATGCATCCTATCATCTTGGACGCTATGCCGACCAAGCCTGGCTTCATGAGAATGCTATTCAGGTAAGGCAATTATTTGAAAATGAGCGCAATGAACTTATTGGGTCGATGCTTATCAAAGCTGTTATCAAAGCTGAGGATGAGGAAGCCTGGCCCTTGGTGGAATACCTTCTGAAATCAGAAGCCGACTATCGTATTAAGGTTAATATTTTTAATGGGCTCCAATTAATTCCATGGAATAAAGTTAATAAGCTGGTTTATGCATATGCAATTAGTGATGACCCTGTCTTATCTGTAGCAGCAGCTGAGGCTATTCAGAAATTTGGTGTTTATACTGATCTGACAGCTCATCTGGCAGCCATAAAAAAGGCTGTTTCCTGGAGGAGCAGGACCTTATTATTATCAAAAGGACTGGAACTTGTAAAAGATAAAAAAGCACTAACAAGAAAAATTGAAAAACAAGTATTTGAGTTTTATTCAAAAGCAACTACTCCTACTGAAAAGGCCTGGTTACTGAAAACACTGGCAGGAAATCCGGCTCACTATACTTTTGTTGAGGAGCAAGAGATGAAAGCCAGCACCCCTATTCTGGCAACCTATGCTATTGAGACTTTAACCCTCATGAGGAAGAGTGAAAGTTATTGCACGGTAAAAGATGATCTGTTAAAAAAAGGAGAAGATCTTGATGCTGAATTCCTCCGGATTTTTAAACGAGCCATTCAATCAGGTGATGTGCCAGCGGTAGCTTTGGCCTGTGGGATATTGAGAGATAAGGACTTGAATTATAAAGATCTGGTTCAAGACACCGAGTTTCTAAAAACAGCACTTGATAAGGCTCAGGATCCTGCTAAGGTTGAAGCCAGAAATGAGCTGATTTATACCTTGGCCTATTTCCTTGACAAACAGATTCCTGCCTTGTCACCCCCTTCATTCAATCATCCTATTGACTGGGAAAGAGTAAAAACTATTTCGCCAAAGCAGCAAATAGGCATTCTGACAAAAAAAGGAGAAATAATTGTCCAGTTAAATGTTAATTGGTGTCCGGGCACCGTAAGTGCCTTTCTTGAATTGCTTGAGCAGGGAGCATTTAATAATAAACCAATTCACCGTGTTGTACCGAATTTTGTTATGCAGGATGGTTGCCCGAGAGGTGATGGATGGGGAGGGCCTGAGTTTACAATCCGATCGGAGTTTACACCTGCGCCATTTATTGAAGGGACTTTTGCGATGGCATCTGCCGGCAAAGATACAGAAGGCTCCCAATGGTATATCACACATTCACCCACGCCTCACCTGGATGCAAAATATACCAATTTTGGATATGTTGTTGCAGGAATGGATATAGCTCATAAGCTGGAAGTAGGAGATACAATAATTAGAATTGAGATTATAGAGTAGAGGCAGAATTTTTACTCACGGTAAAAAAAGCACCACATTATGAACCGAGCATGACAAAAGGAAAAATACTTTAACACACACGCGGATGATTGTTTTTGTTGTGCGAGCTCCATCCGACAAATAAAATTAAAATATAAACGGATGAAAAATTATTCATTATTTCATTTGGTAGCACTCACACTATTAATTGCTATTCTTGGTGGCTGTAATCAGCAAAGCAGCGAAACTATTCGCTTTTATGTAGGCAGTTATGCCCCTGCTGATCAGTCCGGAATTTATTGTTGCGAGCTGGACATTAGTTCGGGAAAGATCGTCAAAACAAAAGAATTGAAAGGCATTGAGAATCCTTCTTTTTTAGCCTTGCACCCAAATAAAGAGATGTTGTATGCGGTTGGAGAAACTACAGTCACAAGCCAGAATGATGAGGGAACAGTTTGGAGTATTGCACTCGACCAGATTGACGGATCAATGAATATTGTAAATTCAGTCAGCTCCGGGGGTGCTCATCCCTGTCATCTTTCTCTTGACAAAAATTCAAAGTACTTATTGGTCGCAAATTATTCCGGAGGAAATGTTTCAATGATCCCGGTGTTTGAAAACCTGCGACTTGGCCATCCGGTAGGAGTTCATTTGCATGAACTTAAGGGCGGACCTGGACCGGTTACCAACAGGCAGCAGAAAGCACATGCACATTCCATAAACATATCCCAGGATAACTCTATTGCATATGCCTGTGACCTGGGAACTGATGAGGTGATTGCCTATCGCTTAAATATTGAAGAGGAAATGATGATGCCTGATATTTTTGCCAGCTACACATGCGAGCCCGGGGCTGGTCCGAGGCATCTGGCACTTAGCCCCGATGGTATGAATGCTTATCTTATTAATGAACTGAATTCTACCATGGTGACCTTGAAAGTTGATCCTTCAGGTAAGATATATAATACTCAAACGATTTCTACCCTACCGGATGATTACAATGGCGAAAATTTTTGCGCTGATGTGCATGTTCATCCTGATGGGAAATATGTTTATGGATCAAATAGGGGACATAATAGTATTGTAGTGTTTGAACGGGCTCCATCCGGCAGCTTATCTTTGATTCAACATCAAAAGGTATCAGGCGACTGGCCAAGGAATTTTGCAATCAGTCCATCGGGTGAATATCTCATTGTGGCTAACCAGCGATCAGATAACATTGTGGTTTTTAGAATTGATCAATCTACTGGCGAATTGATTGAAACAGGTGAAGAATTTAGTCTGAGTAAACCTGTTTGCATAGTTTTTGTATCTTAGTCGCGGTTTAGATATTGATATTGGATGTAACAGACAGAAATAGAGCAAATTAAGACTAACTATATGACTAAAGTAAGAAACCTGATGCATTTAAATAAGCTCATTTGGTTGGGACTATTGACTTATGTGGTGTTGCCGGCTTTTAAAACCAAGGGTAGACGATTTAGTAAAAAACTAAATAAGATTTGGTTTGATTCACTTGCTATTGTTATGCAGAATGTTTCAGAATCATCAGCTGATTTTATGAATTATGGATATGTTACACATCCCAATTATAAAATAGAAGATATTCAGGATACTCCACGTAATATGTATCTTCATATTGCTACCAATGGAAATAAAGAGGATCTTTCACAGAAAAAGCTACTCGAAATAGGCTGTGGTAAAGGTGCAGGCGGTGTTTATATGAAGGAAAAAGCATCTTTACATGACTACACTGGAGTGGATTTGTCAGATGAGCATATCAAAATGGCAAATGAAAAGATCTCCACAGAAAATGGTATTCGTTTTATTCAGGGTGATGCTGAGAATCTGCCTATTGCTGATGAGAAATTTGATTTTGTTCTCAATATTGAGAGTTCACACCAATATCCTAATATCATTAAGTTCTACAAAGAGGTGAAGAGGGTATTGGAAGCTGGTGGACAGTTTATGTATGTAGATTTTTTTGATGCTAACGAAGTTGAAGCATGTGAGAAAGCCGCGTTGGATGCAGGTCTGGTACTGAAAAAGAAAGACGACATTACTAAGAATGTGTGTTGGGCATTGGAAAAGACCAGCGATACTAAAACAGCCAAAATCCAAAAAGGAACGCCAAAATTCGTCCATCGCTTTGTTAAAGAATGGGCCGGGACTATTGATTCTCCTCTGTACAGAATGTTAATGGAAAGAAAGCGGCACTATATTCATTACGTTTATACAAACTAGGGTTTTCCAAATACTTACATGTTATTATGTGACCTTGAAAGAAACTATCAGGGCTTTGGAATCCATTTATCCAGATATTGAATTTTTGCTTCCTTAATACTGCTAAGCAGAATCTCAGGATTTTCTTCAACTATCAGTTGCTCCAAATGGTCTTTTTTCAGGAATGAGCTTGTTGCCATATGCCGCAAGAATTTTTGCAGATAGTTATAAAAGCCAAGTGTATTAAGTAATCCGAATGGTTTTTGATGGATGCCTAATTGTCCCCATGTCATAATTTCCATAATCTCCTCAAGGGTTCCAATGCCTCCGGGGAGAGCAATAAAAGCATCTGCTTTTTCAGCAATCAGGGCTTTTCTCTGATGCATGTCGGGGACAGTTATAAGTTCGGTGATGCCGGGATGTCCTAATTCTTTGTCTTCCAGAAACTGAGGAATTACACCTATAACCGTACCTCCTTCTGATAAGGCTCCATCTGCAATTGTACCCATGAGTCCGACATGTCCTCCACCAAAGATTACCTGCATATTATCACTTGCGATAAGTTGACCCATTTTGAAAGCGGAGGATTCAAATTCAGAGGCAGAACCAGAGCTGGATCCACAATACACAGCAAGAGTTTTCATGCTGATCAAAATAGAAAAATCATCTGGATAATTGTACAGCATATTCCAACAAAATCTTAATCTATACCTTGCAATCAAATAATTTTTACCAAGACTAAAATTTATTATCATGAACCGAGCATGACAATAGGAAAGATATTTAACTAAAACTAAATATAAACAGATGAAACGATTAACTTTTTTACTTGTTCTGGCTGTAATAACAATTACAACTTCGGCTCAATGGAATTATTACAATCAATACGGACTGTTATCTGAGTCTGAGCTCGATGAGTTTATTGGGGAGGCATCAGGAG
Organism: Bacteroidota bacterium; assembly: GCA_018669475.1. Taxonomy (GTDB): domain Bacteria; phylum Bacteroidota; class Bacteroidia; order Bacteroidales; family UBA12481; genus JABHCC01. Next base: position 15,396 of record JABHCC010000063.1, read on the forward strand.
AACAGGCATTCAATCATATCATCGAGATGTCGGCTTATAACCGGGTAAGGCCACTTGAAGAATATGCAGGTATGTTTGAGGAATCAAAATACGTATTGCAAAAGCTGAAGGAATATGGGATTGAAAGTGCAAAGGTTGAGATAGTTGGAGAAACGAGCACGTGGAAAGGCCTGAAAGGGCGATTATGGGAAATCGAACCCCGACGGGCGAAAATTGTGGATTATGATGATTTACCCTTATTCCTGGCATCCGGAAGTAACAATGCTGATGTTGAGGCTGAATTAGTATGGATTGGGGATGGCAAAAATATTAATATGGATGCCATGGATCTCAAGGGTAAGATTGGTGTAACATCCGGTAGTTTAAGAAACCTTAACAGTCTTATGGAAAAAGGTTTATTGGGCTTGCTCAGTTTTGAATCATCCCGAACATTAATTGATCCTTTGCAAATTCCAACCGGAGGCATGAGGGGTAGTGGTTCATCAGGATTTGCTTTCAGGGTCCCACCACGAGCCGGACATAAAATCCGTGACAGATTACTGAAAGGTGAGAAAATTAAAGTTCATGCGGAAGTAGAAACCACCAGAGTGGAGATGGATATGGAAGTGCCGACCTGTGTGATCGAAGGGACTGATCCGGGAGGGGATGAAATAATTCTTTGTGCTCACATTTATGAAGGTTATGTTAAGCAGGGTGCTAATGATAATATTTCAGGGAGTGCGGCATTATTAGAGATGGCCAGAATGCTGCAAACTATGTACAATGATGGTCGTTTAGAGAGGCCAAAAAGGAATATTAGATTTATCTGGATACCAGAGTTTTCAGGTACTATACCATGGGTGAACAAGCATGCTGATATCATGGAACGTACATTATGCAATATTAACCTTGATATGGTCGGACTTAAAATGATGGAGAATCAGAGTCGCCTTAATATGCACCGCACTACAATGGGAAATCCGCATTATATTAATGATGTGATGCAGTGTTACATGCGATATATCAGTGAGAATAATATTATCAGGTGTACTCCGACCGGAAGGCATCCATTTCTGAAACCAATTGTTGCACCAACTGGTACTGATGATCCTTTTGCTTACAGTATTGAAGCTTATATTGGAGCTTCTGATCATGCTGTATTCAATGACTGGGCAGTGGGTGTTCCGGGTATTTGTTTAAATAACTGGCCAGACCATTATTATCACACTTCAAATGATCGTCCCTGGGTATGCGATCCTACACAAATGAAGCGGGTAGCCTTTCTGGGAGCAGCAGCAGCTTATTCTATCGCCATAGCTGATGATCAGGTAGGAGGAAAAGTGGCTGCTGAAGTGTTTGGTAATGCCCAGCATCGCATAGGACATCAGTTGACCATTTCAAGTAGAAATATTCTGGATGCTGCGGCTGATCAGCTGGCTGAAGTGTATAAAAAGGCTTTTAGCGATATGCAAGCTGTGAGTATGAATGAGCTTGAAACACTGGGAACTGTAGCTGAGCTGCTGAGCAAGGGGAAGACTGATGAGTCTTTAGAAAGTCTTTCAAAAGCACTTAAAATGATTGAAAATAACAATCTGATTGTTCTTAATAGTCAGATGAAAGCCCGTGCAGCAGCATTGGGTATCATGCCCGCTAAGATATCTGTGACTGGCTTGGAGAAGAAAGCATTAAAGATTGTTCCTGTTCTGACTTCAAAAGTGAAAGAGAATGGATACGGCGGATATAGAACAGTTGTTACTGAGGCCATTAAGAAATACAAGGCTAAATACCCTCACAAATCTGTTGAGCGCTATTTACGCGAATTACAATTACTATGTAGTGGAAATCATAATGCACTTGACATAAAAAAGATTATGGATGTGCAGCAACCTGCAAATGTTGAATTGCAGGATGTGATCAATTATATAATGATTCTCGAATTAGCCGGCTTAGTGACTATCGGAAAGTAGCTTGCGTATGGGAATCTGAATTTTTAGTATCTTGAAAGCTCCAAACCTGAAGCCGGGAGATTTACAGGATGACTCTGAAAATTTGTTTACGTACGTTTTTTCTCCTTATTCTATTCTGTTTAGTCGCTTGTACAAGCCGCAATGATGCTCTGATTGTGTATGTCTCAGTAGACCAGAACTATGCTGAGCCTGTATTGAAGAAATTTGAACAGCAAACAGGAATTCGGGTTTTAGCTGTTTATGACCTGGAAGCATCGAAAACTACAGGCTTGGTAAACAGGATATTAGCAGAGAAAAAGAATCCTCAGGCTGCAGTTTTCTGGAGTGGGGAATTTGTGCAAACAATTGCTCTGAAGCAAGCGCAGCAACTTGAGCCTTATCTGTCTCCCAATGCCGCTGAAATACCGCCTCAATTTAAGGATCCTGCCGGATATTGGACTGGTTTTGCAGGGAGGGCACGAGTATTTATTGTAAATACTGAAATTCTGGAGCCACATCAATATCCCGGATCTCTTTCCGACATGCTTAATGGTCCGGTACCAACAAAAGAAATTGGTATTGCGCTGCCTCTGTTTGGTACAACTCTGACTCAGGCGGCAGCATTATATACCATCTGGGGGGCTGAAAAGACTGATCTTTTTTTCAAACAGATAGAAGAAAGTGATATTCAAATTCTTAACGGTAATTCCAGTGTCAGGGATTATGTAAGCCAGGGTAAACTTAGTTTTGGACTCACCGATACAGATGATGCATGCAGTGCTATTGAAAAGGGAAAACCAGTACGAATGATTATACCTGACCAGGATTCTTTAGGGACTCTGGTTATACCAAATACTGTCGCATTGATTAAAGGAGGACCAAATCCTGAATTGGGAAAAAAATTCATTGATTATTTGCTGCATCCAACAACCCTGAATGACCTTATTGCTTCTGGCTGGTGTCATGTGCCATTGCGCAAGGCTGATGAATCTCCATCCTGTATGGAGACGGATACTATTCTTGCTTTTAAGGTAAATCTTGATAGTATCTATACAAATTATGTAAGACATCGGAAAGCTCTGAAGCAGCAATTTTTAAAATGAACCGAGCATGACAAAAGGAAAAATACTTTAACACACACGCAGATGATTGTTTTTGTTGTGCGAGCTCCATCCGACAAATAGAAATGAATATAAACGGATGAAATCAGTAAAGAGAAAGAGAATAGTTCAGTTTATTAAAACCAGTAGTCCCTGGTTAATATATGCCTTATTACTGATTGTTCCTTTGCTGTTTCTTGCCGTACAAAGTCTGGTTGATATGTCATCAGCAGAAGAAAGTGTTTTCCAGAACTGGATCTCAGTACGAAGTATGAATCTGCTGTTTGACAGTATATTATTAGCTTGTTTGGTCTCAGTTTTTGCGATGCTTATTTCGCTTCTCTTTGGTTTGCTCGTCTATACCAGGTGGTCAGGATTCATCAGAGAGATGAAATGGATACTACTTTTTTTCGCTGTAATTCCCCCTTACGTTCAGGCTTCAGTGTGGTTAGATGTTTTTTCTCTCTTCGGATGGCCCACGCAAGGATTATTAATCAGTTTTTGGGTTCAGCTACTAAGCTTGCTGCCACTTTCTCTATTAATGGTCATTTATGGTTACCAACAAGTGCAAACTGATGTAATTGAAGCTGGTAGATTATTGTCTTCTGATCAGCTTGTGCTGAGAAAAATAATTTTACCAGCTGTAAAACCTTTTGTGATTACTTCGGGTGGAGTATTATTCGTTTTTAGCCTGCTTGATTATACTATCCCTACCATTTTTCAGTATCCGGTTTATTCATTGGAGATTCTGGAAGAATTTGCTGCAACCGGCCAGGTTTTGTATCCCTTCCTGAAATCCATAATATTGATGCTCATTATAGTTCCAGTATTAGTAGGATCAGCTTATTGGTTTATTAATATGAATGCCAAGCCCTTGCAAAGTAATTTATCAGCTGGCGTTAAGCTGAAGTTTTCTTTGCTTGTGAAATTTGGCCTTAGTTTGTTGTGTTTACTGCTGATCCTGGTCTTTCTGATCCCAATCTTCGATCTGTTTTTCCGAAGCGGGTCCCTGATTGAAGTTCCCACTGCTTTGCAAGATAATATGAGGATACTGATTCACTCTGTTCATATGGCTTTTTGGTCCTCTTTTGCTATGATCGTGTTGGCATATTGGCTGCTAAGTACGATTCGATCCCTGAATCTTTTTGCATGGCTGATAATTTTGTTGCCTTTATGTGTACCACAGGCTTTGAGTGGACTGAGTTTGTCAGTGTTTTGGAACCAGTCATTTTTTCATCAGGTTTACGGATCAAATTTAATGCTCATACTGGTGAATATCATTCGCTTCGGACCAATAGCTGTTCTGATTTTGTATTTATTCAAATCGCGAATTTCAGAAAATTTGGTGGAAGCAGGTAAAGTATATCAGGCAAACAGATTCAGGAGATTTCGACAACTTGATTTACCTCTGCATCTGCCGGGAATTATTACAGCATTTTTATTACTATTTATTCTCAGTCTGGGTGAAGTAGGAGCTAGTATAGCAGTGATTCCGCCAGGTGGAGAAACATTGTCAATACGGATATTTAATTACTTACATTATGGTGCAGGGGAAGTAGTTAGCGGGATTTCACTATCAGTATTCGCTCTGCTTCTATTAGGGTATTTTCTACATCTGTTATACAGAAAAACAAAGGGCACAAGAAGTACCCAGGGTAGTTCATCAATAAAGACAACTGAAAGTTAAGCATGATAGAAATTCGGGAAATATCAAAGAGTTTCAGTAATCGTCAGGTTTTAAACCAGATCTCACTTCAAATAGATGATGGAGAAACAATCATTCTCATGGGAGCATCCGGGAGTGGAAAAACAACTTTGCTCAGGCTAATTGCAGGATTGGAAATGCCTGATCATGGTACCATTCTGTTTGACAGGGTGATTATGTCAGAGCCTGGTTTTGTTCAGCAAGCACAACACAGGAGAATTGGTTTTATATTTCAACAGCCAGCTTTGTGGCCACATCTGACCGTGAAAAAGAATGTTCTGTTTGGAAACAAGAGTGTAAAATCGGAGCGAAACAAAGTCTTTATCGAGTTAGCTGAATCATGTAGATTATCAGAGTTCATAAATAAATATCCTGCTGAACTATCTATGGGCGAGCAAAGAAGGGTTGCATTAGCGAGAGCACTGGCAGCTAATCCATCCTATGTTTTTCTTGATGAGGCACTTGTCAATCTTGATCTAAGCATGCAACATGATATGATCAGTTTTCTGAAAGCTCAGCAACAGTTGAAAGGCTTTTCATTAGTCTACGTTACTCATCAAATAAATGATCTGAAACAAATCCACGGCAGACTTCTGACATTACACAAGGGGCTCCTCGTTAATGAAAAAAGCGACGAATGAGAAGGTCAATATCCATATCTAATTTGCTGGTACTGTTAATCGCAATGGTTCTGTTATTTGTAGGTATTCGATATATACTCAACCAACCTGAGCGCCATAGAAGCACTCCATCTGATTGGCAAATATGGTTTCCTGAATTTGATGTCAATGCAATGGCCGAACAGGATTCTGTCTTATGGATAGGGGGTAAAAAGGGGATCAGAGGCTTGAATATTTATAGTGAGCAGGAAGTTTTCCTACCGGATGGAGGGCAGGATCTAAAGTATGTAAGCGGTTTGGCGACTGACTCTGCAGGTCAGCTATGGATTGCTCATGCTAATGGCTTATGTCTTATCCGGGGAGAGAATATGTTGAGTTTCGATATGGAGGATGGACTCCCGGATAATCGTGTAAATACAGTTTACTGTGACCGATCGGGACGTTTGTGGATTGGTACATGGGGAGGTGCTGCCTGGCTTGATAATGACCAGTGGGTAAAAGTAAACGGAGACCCCGGATTAATCCATCCGATGGTTAATGTGATATTTCAGGATCAGAGTTATGGGATGTGGTTTGGTTCATATGTGGCTCCCCGGGGAGGACTTAGTTATTTAAATAGTGGTAATTGGTATCATTGGTCGACCGACAATGGTTTGCCACACCCAAATGTCACTTCTATTATTCAGAATAATGATAATATTTGGGTAGGAACAGGATTATACAACCGTGGTGGAGCTATGCGAATTGAATTAAGCGGCAAGAATCCGGAATTACTAAAAACAAGTGTGCTAAACAGTCGCGATGGTCTGGCAGGTGACAAAGTCAGATCTTTGTTTGCTGATGCCAATGAAAACATATGGTTTGGATTTGAGTATAGCGGAATCTCTGTGTTGAAACATAAAGATTTTCACAACATTTCACACAAACAGGGTTTATCGAATAATGAAGTCAAATGTTTTCTTAAGAATCCCAGGGGATTGTGGATTGGTACGCGAAAAGGCCTGACTCTAATCGAAGCTCTTGCATTGCATCGTCTGATGGAATAATGCCGGGTAATGCTATTTAATTCAATTCTTTGCTTTATTACTGGTTTTGTATAACTTACAGCTCCCTAACCAACCTAAGCGAATACGATGAAAAACAAAGCTGCCTCTGAATCGCAGTTTGACTCGAAAACATTGCCAAAAACAATTTGGCAGTTAGTAATGCTGGTTATTCGTTTCATTCCAGGTGAGTTCAGACGATTCCTTCCCCGTTCACTTACTATTGGTGGTATCATCATGCTCGTTCATACCTTTCTAATGGTGAGAATGAATGAGGGTTTCGGCGCAAGTGGTGGAGTGATCAACCCCTTCAGGCCAAACTTCCTGAGGAATGCTATTGGTTGGTTTCTTGACTCGGTTTTAGCAGTTCAGGGACATTTTTGGTCGAGTATTATTTTCTATGCATTATTGACTGCAGTGATAACTCTGCTGTTCAGTGGATTTAAAAAATTCGGTGGTTTTAAGCGATTCAAAGGAATGATTTTCGGTCGTTTTGCCGGTATTTTCAGATTGTTTAAGGAGAAAAGTCAGAAAAGGATCATACTTGCTCTCACCGGATTGGCTATTGCCAGTATTTTGAGTTTTATCTGGCGGAACGCATTGGTTAGCCTGATGTTTTTATTTATCATAATGAGGGGCATGGTCATCATGCAAAAGGGAGGTCTTTTTCATCTTTTGACCAAGGTTGTTCGCTATGATTTCAATCGATGGTTCAGAAATAAGGACACTGATCCGGAGAAGTTCACATTTGAAGATTCAACACTATTATATCAGGGTATTTCAATGGCAATGATGATAACCGCCTTACCCTGGCTTGAAAGTTATGGTCTGATCATCGGAGCGATTGCCATTATTGCCATTCTATTCTTAAAAAACCGGAGCAGGCAACCTCAGGTAGCTGGATTGTTGCTCTTTCTGATTCTGACAGGTGTCGGGATACTTATTGTCTCTGGTGTGGCATTTGCTGATGACGGCGGATGGATTGAAGGCGGAGGTAATTTCAGAGACTGGCTTCTAAGCGATGGAGCCAAAAGGGCCATTGCATTAGGCTTAACAGCAGGAATGGGCGGCCTGTTTGGCCCCATACTAGTGAATATTTTGAATAATTTGGGTTTAGGACTTGTTCCTGGTGGTGGTGTTGGTGGTGGAACCGGCCCTGGAGGAGATCAGACTTTGAACGATCCTCTTAAAAATAATACTGATGATCTAAAAACAGAAGAAACAGAAGAAACTGAAGAGGAGGAGGAAGAGTCAGATTTCTTTTTAAGTATACAAGGCCAGCGGGGTGTTCTGAATGCTGACGGTAAAGATTCAATATGGTTCTTTGCCAAGGTACATTCCTCAAACCCTGAAGTAGATCCTGCAGTGTTAAATGCTAAAACCCAGGGTATACATTTTGATTTTTCTGGTCCCGGAGATGACTGGATTCAAGCCGGTGGACAGCAATACTCTCAGGGCCATAAGGTTATCCAGGTACGTGCTTTGGCTCCTGAATCTGCCGATCCGGAGGAGGATGTGAGTGTAACGATATCAGCTGCAAGCGGTGGAGAACATGATTCGGTTTCATTCAGGCTTAAAGTCGTGTACCGGCCTGTATTGGAACTCTCATTTGACGGACCATCAGGTATTCGGCCTGATGGACAGAATTCAACTAATCTGGAGGCTAAAATCCGCTTTTTCCCAGATAATCCTGATCTGGAAGCAGAAGTAGCCGACTCAATTGGCTTTCACGACGATAGTGAATGGGTCAATTTAGGTGCCATTACATCCGGGAGCGGACAAAAATCCTGCGTCCTGACCGCTTATCCGGCAGGAGGAGATTTTAGTCAGGAACAACCTGAGACAATAAGTATCAGAGTACTTGCACATTACAAAGATGATACCTTAGAGAAAACTATCGATCTTGCTCTAAATGATCTGGATGCCTGGATCGAAATAAAGATTGATCAGGCCAGCCTGCCTGTATATAAGAAACAGGAAACTTATGTCCATGCCAGAGTTATGCTCCAGGCAGGAAGTGAGGCAGTAAATTCTGAAGAGCTAACTCAGACCCTGCAGATCCGGGAGGCTGGTGAAGAAGGTGATTGGCTTGTTGCCAGTCAGCCCGGAATCAGTTCTGAAGAGTTGTACTTTACCGTTTATGCCTGGTATCCTTATGAGGATGCCGGTGAAGAGGTTCCATCTGAGAATAAATTGACCGTATATACAGATGAAGGAGATAAACCTCTGGATGCTGAAGTAGTTATCTCTTTGATTCCATATCCCGAAGGACAACTTGTGGTAACTGAACCGGATGAAGCTTTGCGTCCGGATATTGAACAAATAGTTCAGGTAAAAGTGGGAATTGAATTAATTCCGGATGATGAGGAGATAGATAAAGAAAAGATATTATCCAGCCTTTTGCTCGATCTTGTAAATGATCAGGATAGCTGGTTGGTTCTGTATGAAGGTGTTCAGGACGGAGAGGAAATGGTTTTTGATATAGGTTGTGAGAACCAAAGCGGTGAAGAAAGTGCTGAACCTCCTGATTCCAGTCAGGTTAAAATTAGCGGATCTGTTTTTGGTAAGGATCTGGAAGAAATAATTAGTATTGACCTTGAACCACTTCCCCTGCCAGAGATTAATATTGTTACCGAAAGATCTGAAAATACTGCTAATCCTAATGATTCAATTTATCCTGACGGGGATGATTTTATCAGTTTGCTTGCATCATTGACAATGGAAGGGGAGATTGAAGGTGTTAACCTGGAGGAACTGACAGAAAATTTGGTTTTTGAACTTTTGGGATCTGCCGGATCCTGGATTGAGCTTTCAGAGGAAGCTTTTGAAGGAGGAGGTGAGCCTGTGAAATATGTTGATGTTTTTGGGCTTTTAAAATCCGCAGAGGAAAGAAAGAAAGGTCCGGCTACAGTCGTCATTAAGGTGCAAGGTGAATTGGCAGGCAGGGAATTCTCAAAGGACAAGGAAATCAAATTGATTCAGGTACCTGAGTTAGAGCTCGATTATCAGTACGATCGAAAGATTGAATCCTCTATTCCCGAAGACCAATTATCCTTAACCGGGGAGGACTGGATTGAGGTACTAACATGGTTTAAGCTGATTCCAAAACTCGAATCAATTAATCAGTCTGAGATTCAGGAGAAGATGAAATTCTGGCACTTGAATGACTCAGATCAGTACATTAGCTTTAGTGAAGAAACTGCTGTAGAAACCGGAGATGGTTATTTGGGCAGATCAATTAAGTTAAGCGGTATCCTGCCGGATGGTATTGAGGCCAATGATATTCCTGATGCCGTTAATATTCGTATTGCGAGCACCTTTATGGGTGAGGAGGTTGAAGAAGAAATTCCGATTCGATTACTGGGTAAGCCCATACTTGAAATAGACAAAGATGAAGTGATTTTAGGATCCGGGGAAGAGGATCAGAAAATCACTGTTATTGCTGAGATTGAGAACACAATTGATAAGGGCTGGCAATTTAAAATTGAGCCCGAGCCTCAAAAAGCAAAAGTGGAGTTTGAAGCCAGTGAGAATCGATGCGAGATAGTATTTAGTCCGGGTGAATTGCCTGAGGGTGCTGACGAACCACAGGATGAAGAGGTGAAAATTGTTGCATACAAAGGAGATTTTGAATTGGAACAGCCACTGAAGATCACCTTATCTCCTATCGGACTCTTCATTATCTCAGACATGCCACTTACCCTTCCTATCGAGGAAAAAGAGGTTAGTTGCGCTTATTCAGTCAGGGTAGTTGAAGATGGTGAAGCCAAATTTGATTATTCGGCAATGCAGTCTGGTATGACATTAAGTAATCCGATTGAGGATTCTGAGGATGAAGTGGTTCAGAATGCCTGTAAACAGGCTGGATTTACTATGCAGTTTGATGATTTCTATGGAGAATACGGAGGAGAAGAGGCCCAGGCAGCCAAGTATAAATTTGCTATTGAAAATGTATTGCCAGGGCCGGTTAATCAATTTATTGAGGTTCCGATAACGATTTCGGTTTCCGGAAAAGAAGAGCCAGTGTTTAGCAGAGAGATCATGGTGCGATTGGCGCTTCACAACATGGATGAGATTAATAAAGCTTTGGAGAAGTCACGCTGTGAAGAAATCGTGAAGAAATATATTCCTGAGGAGAAGAAGGAAGAGTTTTATCAAATGATTGATGAACAGGAGGAGATTTTGGGTGCCGAGGGATATTTTGAAATGCGGAAGATCATTTGGGAGAGGGCCTCTGAAATGTTGCTCCAGGAAGCTGCTGAATGGGATAACTATGCTGACTGGCTACAAGCAGCCGAACCGATTCTTCAAGTAGCAGAATTTGTTGGTGACTTAGCATTCAGGGTCTTAATTAGTGCAACTCTATCCCCTATGGCCTCAGCTTCAGCAGGTATGGTGAAGAGCTTGTTAGTATCAGGTATAAATAATTATTTAGCTGGCGGAAGCTTCTATCAATTAATCGTACAAACACTTGGTGCAATGATTATCCAAACACCAGGTGAATTATTATTTGATCCCGATACGGTAGCCAAAGTACTTCCCAAGCCAGCTGCCTATGCTGTTTACTTTACGTACAAGTTCTTCTGGTATTTGTGTGTTGATAAAGAGAATTGGTACACTGCTGGAGCCTTAGCATTTAAAGATGTAAGTGTGGAACTGATCGTTAATAAGGTGACACCCTATGTTAAAGAAATTGGAAAGAATAAAGGCTATATTTCACAAGATGATTTAATGACTCTGGACGGTAAATTTAGAAATCCCGATGAAATGCCACTTGGGAATCCGGTCCATCCTGAAGCTTTTGGAATTCCTGTGAATAATGCGGCAGCCATACAAAAGATGTCAAGTAAGTATGGGGTTGAATTATCATTCAGACAAACGAATCCTTTTTGTCTTGAGCGTTTATATGACGGGCATCCCCCAAAACCTGTACAAATTAAAGCCAAAACAATAAATGGTTTAGATGTCATGCTTGGAGCGAATCCTAAAAATACGGGATTGGTTGGATTCTTTCAGCCAGATCCACCAACACTCAAGCCAGGTATGTCAGCAGGTATGTTTGATGCCTTGAATGAAAGGTATCACAAACGCATCAAAGAATTTAATAATTGCCAAGCGGATATCTACAATCTGGAGCTCGAAGGGAAAATAAAAATTGAGGACGGAGTAATAATCAACACAGGTCTTCATCCCAAAGGTAATGGGAAAGCATTTTCCGGTGACAATGATGGATGGGCATTTCAGGGTAAGGGAGGTAAAAAAATGACTCAAGATCAAATCCAGGCTGTAGAAAATGAGCTTGTTGAAAGAGGCCTGGGAGAGCATGGTGCCCATGAGCACTGGGATGCTAAAACAGAAAAGGATATTGAGGCTAAAACAGGTATTATTAATGATGAGGGGCGTATTATCGTCTTTGGCCCGGATCAATCTTGTCCAACAGTTGGAGACTCAGGTATGTATAATATGGATCTGAAAAAATAAATAAATTACCATATGAACTTCAAGGAATTAGAAAGCCAGTTCTGGCAACTTAAAGGAAAACAATCGGCCGGACTGATTAATGATGATGAGTTTAATGGACAGGTAGTCAATCTGCGGACGCAGGATACCAGTGGACAATGGTGGACAATCAATCCTGTAGATGGCACTTGGCTAATTTATCAGGGGCAGACGTGGGTGCCGGGAAAGCCACCATCTGAGGAGCCGGAGGTGTTTCCTCCCCCTCCACCTCCTGAACCGCTTACTTCAAAGCCTGTAACTCCCTCTCCCAAACCCTCAAAAGCAAAAGAGGAAAAAACTGTTGTACCGGAGCAACCTTCAGGAGATGCCCGACCCAGACCGAAGAGGAAACCAAGGCCCCGGGTAGCACCTTCTGACACTGCGGAAGAAGTAGCAAAAACTGTTTCTCCGAAACCAAAGCCTCCACCTGTGAGTGAAGCTCCTCCTCCTCCTGAGCAAAGGCCCCGGGAAAGATACGTACCTCCTGTGCCTCCCCCGGAAAGAGATGTGCCTCCTGTGCCCCCAAGAGAAAATGTTGTACCACCTGTGCCCCCTCAGGAAAGAGTGATTCCTCCTGTACCTCCCCGAAGAGCCGAGGCAAAGCCAAAACCACCTCGTCCAAAACAAACTACCTGTCCACAATGTGGATCACCCTATGATGCAGGTGATAAGTTTTGCGGGGACTGTGGATATTCATTTCCCGTAATTCAAAGACCACAAAGGCCTCAATCCAGACCCCAACCCCGACCTGTGCAGGAACAAGAAACAAGAACCTTTTCTGCCAAACCTGCTGATCAGGCTCCAGGCCATGTAAAAGCTGGGGAGAAAGCACGTAAAGGACTTTTCTTAGTGTGGATAATCGGAGCTATGATATATACGGCAATTATCTTTTTACTAATATCGTATGTGGAAGGGTTTGCAACTATGCTTGGTCAGCACACATTAGCCCTCGCTGATGTATTGGCAGGGATACTCATCTTCACTTTCCTTCTTAGCAAGAATGGGATAAAATTGAAATATAAACCAGGAGGTGTGCCCGGACGTGACATACTTTTTGTAGTAGGATTTGGATTTGTATTTGCTTTGGTCACTAAAATACCTGGTCCATGGATCATGGAATTTCTGGCCGCTTTTATAACAGAAATATTTAGCATGCCTCTTGAAGGAGATGGATTTATTGTATTGTTCATTGTCCTTACTTACTTAATCTATGTTTCAGGAGGAATTTTAGTCTCTATAATTGGATTGAATCTAGCTCCAAGAATTTTGAAGAAATCATAAAAATCGTCAGTCATGATTACATGTACAAATTGTCATACTCAGAATCCTGATGGTAAGAAGTTCTGCCGCGAATGTGGAAGCCCGCTGACTGCACCTGCTCCTTCTCCTCATTATCAGTCTCAAAGGTCGCAGGAACAATCTCCAACTCCACAAAGTCAGATTCAGACGACAACTAAGAAAAAAAATAAATGGTGGATATGGGTGATCCTCATTATTGTGTTAGCTGTGATCGCCTATGTGGTATTTTTTGGTGGAGGAATGGGTTCTCCCATTAAGCTGAACAAAGGCACAGGAGGAGGCTCAATTCGCACAGAGAAAGATCTGGTGGAGGCTCTGGTAGAGTCACTTAAAAGTGGTGACTCTTTCAACTTCATTGATAATCACTGTCTGTCAAGAGCCGATCTTGATGAGTTGAATAGTTTTCTGCCTGAGGATGAACAATTTGACCCCAAAGAAGCATCCGGCAAAGTACCCCGTACTATCGAGAAACTCGAAAGAGATTGGGATGAGATATTGAAAAGCAGTGAAGAAGAAAATTGGGATTGGTCTAATACTAAGGTTGTCAGTGTTAGCTTTGAAAATATGTATGACAATCCAAAAGTATTGTCAGGTATCTATGCTGTGATTGAATCCGGAGGGAGACGATATGGATTATTTTTGGAGTCTTGCGTGAAATTCTCTGTAGGATGGAAGGTGTGCAAAGAATTGGAATGGACCGGAGAGGATGACGGAAGTGATCCGTTCTCTGAGAATAACTCCCGGGATGATCAACCAAAGATTGAAAATACAGAAAGCCAGGATCTTCAAAACAGAGTGAAACTAGCTCAGTCTGTTGATAATCCTGCTGAGGAGGCAAAAGAAACAGCTGTTGAAGAGAAAGTTATCCCTCCTGTAAAGGATGATAAAAAAAAAAGCCCTCCTCCGGGGGAGCTTCAACAGGATGATGAAGGATATTACAATTTAATCCATCCTGATGGTCGTATCTTTCGATATAAAGGAGAGATCAAAGATGGTCAGGCTCACGGATTTGGACAGTCAATATTCCCGGATGATTTTAAATATCAGGGGGAATTTGCAAACAATAAATTTCATGGTGAAGGGGTGGAAACATATGCGACTGGCACAAAATATACCGGCAGCTACAAAAATGGATCCAGGAATGGCAAAGGAACAATTATCTGGCCGAATGGTTCTGTATTTACCGGTGATTGGATAAATGGATGGAGAACAGGACATGGGGTGTATACCTGGGGGGATGGTGCCCGCTTTGAGGGTGAATGGAATCGTAATCAAAGGGTGTATGGGAAAATAAAATTTGCTAATGGTGATACATACGAGGGTAATTATAGCGAGGATGTACAACATGGAAGCGGAACTTATATCTGGCAAGACGGAAATAAATATGTGGGTCAGTACAATAAGGGTGTACGTGAAGGCAAAGGAGAGTTTTTTTGGAAAGACGGACAAAGATATGAAGGAGATTTTTTAGGAAATTATCGTACAGGTTTAGGCATATATTATTGGACAGATGGGGGGACTTTTAACGGCACTTTTGATCAAAACAAAAGGGTAAGTGGATTTATGAAACATGGAAATGGCAATACATACAATGGTGCTTTTAAGGATGATAAGAAGAATGGCTATGGTGTATATACCTGGCTGGATGGTTCAGTTTATAAAGGGACTTTCACCAATGGAGAGAAGAATGGGAGTGGTGTAATAACCTGGGCAGCCGGAGGAAAATATGATGGATTATGGTCAGGAGATAAAAGAAATGGTCAGGGAACCCATTGGTGGCCGGATGGAAGTTATTGGAAGGGTAATCTAAAGGATAATAAATTTCACGGACAAGGCGTTGAATACTATGCTGATGGTAAAATACGTGCACAGGGGAATTGGATAGAGGGTGTGCATCAGAAATAATTATTTGATTCAGCACTTATAGCAAGCTGTTGATAATCAGCATTAATAATATCACAGTTAGAAAAATATTGGTTAGAATGAAAGCTGGTTTGATGTATTTTGGATCTTTGTTTCTAAACAGATACCAATAGAAAGCCAGTATGAAAATTATGTTCAGTACGAACATCAGAATTCCAACAACAATATTGATGTGGATTTGAAAGATTGGATAAGAGGCCAGGAATACTGATGAAATCAAAATCCAGAAAAATACTAGGCGCTTGATTTGATTTTCATCCAGATACTGACTGATTGTCTGCAGTCCGGCTTTTTCATAATCTTTGCCATAACGGATGACTAAAAGCCAAAAATGGGGTATCTGCCAGAGAAACATTAGGCTTGCTAAAAAGATGATACTCGGATGTAATAGTGAGCCTCCTGCTGCTGTCCATCCTATCATAGGCGGGATCGCCCCTACAAGTCCACCCGGGATAATAGCATAAATTGTCACACGTTTCAGTGGCGTGTATAATACGTTATAAATCAGAATATTAACAAGAGCAAGCAGGGCGGGAATCCAGTTTAGTCTGAAAAGTAAAATACTTCCGCTAATAATGCACAAACAGGTAAAGATTATTGCTTCAGGTAATTTTAGGTTTTGACTTGGTAAAGGTCGATGGGCGGTACGATCCATCAATAGGTCTATTTTTCTTTCCTGCAATTGATTAATACCTGCAGCTCCTCCTGATAACAGAAACACTCCCAGAAAACAAATAAGTGCATGATAACTCAGTTCGCCGTTAACCAGAAAAAAACCAGCTGTAGCGGAGAAAGCTACAGCCAGGGATAACCTCCATTTTATTAATCTTAGGTATGGCATAAACAAAACTTGCTATTGCTGATCAATACCTAGTGTTTTGAGGTATTCTGTTATTTTTTGAATTTCCTCATTACTGAGTTCTTTTTCATAGGATTTCATAAGACCCTTATTAAATCCTTCCACCACTTGTCCATCAGGATTAATAAGTGAAGATTGAATATAAGCATCATCTGCAGTAATACTTACAAGTTCCTTATTCGCCATGACATTTTGAGTTTTACCATATAAACCTTTAAAACTTGGTCCGACCAATCGTGCACCATCCAAAGAATGACAAGCTATACAGCCAGTGTTTTTTAGTAAAACCAGACCAGCATGATCCGGGACAATTCCGGTAACGGGGAGTTCACTTAGCCATTTATCAAAGTCTTCCTGTGATTTGACAAGTGTCTTTGTGGTCATTCCTGAGTGCATTAAACCGCAATATTCTGTACAAAGAATCTCATACTCTCCAATATAAAATGGCGTGAACCATAGGTAATTATCATATCCAGGTACTACATCTTCCTTAACTCTGAAAGCCGGAATGAAAAGACTATGATTAACATCTTCTGAGAATAATTCCAGTTTTACCGGTTGATTCACCGGAATTACTAATTCTTTGGCGAGTTTGCCATCGCCATAATCAAACTGCCATTCCCACATTCGGCCAATTGCTTTGACTTTCATAGCATTATCGGGTACATTCCGCATTGGTGCAAAACCAATCCACCCTAAATAAAACATTACCATGACCAGAATAAGTGGAATTACAGTCCAAATTATCTCCAGAGTATTACTTCCCGTAAATTGTTTGGCCTTCTTGACTCGTTTTTCATTATATCGTATGACTGTCCAGATCATAAAACCGGTTATACCTACAATAAAAACTATTGCAGTAATAAAAATGAAGGCGAAGGCTCTGTCAACTCCTTCAACCATATTTGATGCGCCTGAAAACATAGTTGTATCTTTTATCTCAGTAAGTAATCAGTAAAAGTGAGTACGATCACTAAAGCATAAACCAGGAAAACTCCTGCTACGATTAATTTTAAGAACAGACTTTCATATTTCAAATGCATGAAATAAGTCAGTACAGTAGCTCCTTTAACTGAGGCAATAATCAGGGCAACACCAACTGAGAAGGTGCTAAAATGTAATCCTGAAACTGCAACAGTAATGAAAGTAAGTATTAACAACACCAGTAAAACAGTGATATGCTGATTGTAACTTGAAATATGAGGATGTTTATCGTTTTTCATAGTATCGTCTGTTTCAAGTGATTAAATAAAGTAAGGGGAATAGGAATATCCAGATCAAGTCGACCAGATGCCAATACAAACCACTATTTTCATGCAGTGAGTAGTGATCTTTTGTTATTCTCCCGGATTTAAGCCTTACTATCACAATTATCAGTAAAACCAGTCCTATCAGAACATGTAAAGCGTGCAGACCAGTCATCATGTAATATAATCCATAGAACAGTATTTCTCCGTGATCCAGGCCTTTAACTACATCTGAGCCAGGGTAAAGATTGAATTCAAATTTATGGCTCCATTCAAAATATTTGTTAACCATAAAAATAAGAGCGGCCAATACTGTTAGAATAAGCAAGCCGATTGCCTTCTTACTATTTCCTTTCTGGATGGCTGTGACAGACATGGCTACTGTCATACTACTTACCAGCAATACCACTGTATTCATGGTACCAATAAAAGCATTCAATTCCTCAGCAGCATGATGAAACTCAGCAGAATATTTGTTTCTGAAAACCGCATAAACAAGAAAGAGACCACCAAAAAGGAATAACTCAGTAAAAATAAATAACCACATCCCGATTTTCGAACCTTCCGGGTCGTGATGTTCGTTATGCGTTGGGTGAGTCGACATATTTTTGTGTTACTTGTTTCGTGATTCAAATACTTTATGAGCAGTCAATTAGATTAGTCTTCATCGTTTGTGTCACCAAAGAAATAAGGTTGGTGAGTGATGACCGGAATCTCATCAAAATTCTCCAATGGGGGAGGTGATGGGATTTTCCACTCCAGGGTTACTCCCTTCCATGGGTTAGGGCCTGCCAATGCGCCCTTTTTCCTGGCGTAAATAAGATTGCTTATCATCATGAAAATTCCAATTATCAGAATAAATGCTCCGATTGTTGAAATTACATGACCGGTTTGGTACTGCGGTAGATAATCAAAATAGCGTCTTGGCATACCTTGTAATCCAATAATGAATAGAGGGAAATAAAGGACATTGAATCCAAGGAACAGGAAGCCCCAGGCGATATTGGCCCAGCGGAAACTGTACATTCTGCCGTACATTTTCGGGAACCAATAATGAATCCCGGCAAAAAACGCAAAACCCATACCACCAAAAATGATATAGTGAAAATGAGCTACAACAAATGCAGTGTCATGAGTGTGGATATTAGTTGCCAATGCTCCAAGAGTTAATCCTGTAAAACCACCAATAAGGAATAAGAATATTAAGGATATCGCATACAATAGAGGTGGCTTTAAGGAAATTTTACCACCGTACATAGTAGATAGCCAGTTAAACACTTTTATTGCTGAAGGAACCGCTACAATAAAGGTAAGGAATGAAAAGAACCATCGAGACCAATAGCTAATCCCGGAGGTAAACATATGATGACCCCATACGAAATAACCTACAACGGCAATGGCTATACTTGAAATAGCGATAGCACCATAACCGAAAACCGGTTTCTGAGAAAAGGTGGGAAATATCTCAGTAACAACACCCATAGCTGGTAATATCATTATGTAAACTGCCGGATGAGAATAGATCCAGAATAAGTGCTGGAAGAGCACTGGATCACCACCAAGCGCCGGGTCAAAGAAGCCAATATTCAGTACTCTTTCTGCAATAACCATCAATAAAGTTATTCCTACAATGGGTGTGGCAAGAACCTGTATCCAGGCTGTTGCGTATAATGACCATGGGAAAAGGGGCATTTTAAACCAGGTCATCCCGGGAGCTCTCATTCGGTGAATAGTTACAATGAAGTTTAGTCCGGTAAGGATGGAGGCAAAGCCCAGAATAAATGCCGCTGAAAGAGCCCAAATCACATTCGTTGATGATTCTGCACTATAGGGCACATAAAAGGTCCAGCCAGTATCAGGAGGATCACCGCCCACGAATTGTGAAAATAAACCAAGAATGGCACCAGTCATAAATAAATACCAAGAGAAAAGATTGAGCTTTGGGAATGCAACATCCTTGGCTCCAATAAGTATGGGCAGGAATAGATTGCCAAAAACGGCCGCTAAACCCGGAATAACTACAATAAATATCATAATCACACCATGAATGGTAAAGACACCATTATAAGTTTGAGCATCCATGATGGTTGGTCCGGGAGCAATTTTCTCAATTCTCATCATCAGACCCAAAAGTGCAGCAACCAGAAAGAAAACCGTAATGGCATACATGTACATCAAACCGATCTTTTTATGATCGGTCGATGTCAGCCATCCGAGCAGGCCTTTGTATTTTCCCTTGTGCTCCAGGTAGCTTTCGTGCGTGTATTTTTCAGTTGAACTCATATCACTTGTTTTCTGTTTTTCTTCTTCCTTTGACTATCAGGTAAACAAAAATAGCTAAGGCAATTATAATGGTAAAGAAACCGACTATACGGGTAATTTGAAGAGTGTAGCCTCTGCCCTGCGGATCGTAGGCAAAACAATACTCCAGTATTTTATTAATTGTGGGTTGGGCAATCCCTTTCTGTGCCTCAATCAGGGCCATCTTAACATCAAAAGGTAAATAACTGACACCATAAAGATATCGTGTAATCTTTCCCTCGGGGCTGATGATCATGATTGCGGATGGATGAGCAAAATCAAGACCCTGAGCTTTATATCTCCATCCAACGGCATTAGTTATCTTATTAATTGTTTCTTGTGAGCTTGTCAGGAAATTCCAATGTGGCCAATATTTTGGGTCAATTTGCTGAACAAAATTGGCTTTTTCAGCCCTGGCTTTATCAGGTGAGTCTTTGGGATCAAAACTGAAAGTGATCACATCATAGTCTTCCCCCAGATTCATGTCTAGCTTGGTGATGACATCCGCAACTCCTGCCAGTAGTGGTCCGCACATACCCGGACAATCAAAGTAAACAAATGACAGAATAGTTGGCTTATCAATATGCTCGTTTAATGATACACGGCTACCGTCTTCCAACATGAATTCCAGATCCATGGGGATTGTGCTTTCTAACTTCTCCACAATTCCTATCTCAATATTTTCTTCGTTAAATGGTTTTACTTGTGCCGGTACCTGACAACTCACAAGTGAAATAATGAATGCAAAAGCCAATCGAATGTTCATTATGAGTAGGTATTTGTTTCTTATTTAAGCCAGGTCTTCTTAATACTACATTTGAGTTTTGAGATTGTTTCCATGTTTTTTTCCAAGCATGAAAATGGTTCTTAATTGCAATAAAACATAAAAAATAAGTCCCCAAACTGCCAGCACAGCAATGAAATAGCTGAAAATAATCCAATACGGCGCCTTATTCATACTATTCCACATAGCTCGTTTTTCTGTCAGGCTGACGGCTGTAAATGGCATCCCCACTGCCAGAGTAGCATCTGTAATGACCACTCCAAATTGTTCTTCATCATACAGTTGTACTGATAATTCCAGTGTGCCATCCGGATCACCCGGAAGATCTTTTGGAGAGATGAAACTGGCTTTGCCAAGCTCATCCGTTATGATTAACTCACCAATGGGGAGGTATCCGAAGGTTCTTTTTACCATTAGTTTAACTTCGGCACCAGTGACTGGGGTGATTTCGCCATTCTCGGTACCACTTACAAGAGCAGTAATGGTCTCTTCATTTTCCTCCATCAGAGCTATCGTAATGTCAGTCCACCGTTTATTTAAGCCACCAGTTAATGTTGACACTTCCTGAAGGTAATCTGGATTGAAGCTCCTTACATAGGCAATAGTCTCCCATGTTTCTCTACTGTTCAGTATATTCTGAAAACCAAGCATCAATCCTCGTCCGTTTCTGATTTTGTAATACAGTTCACCATCAGAATTAGATTGAAACCCAGCAGCCTCAGGGTCTGGTGGTGGTGGAACTAAAGGGGCAAAATTTCCTTCTCCCGGCATGCCATGACAGCTTTTGCAATTGGTCAGGTATAGTGCAGAACCAGAGGATATTGCATTTTCATCAAATGAAAAAGTTGCAAGACGATCTTTCTGGTTATCCGGAACAATCCAGTCCTGAGCAAATAAGGTATTTGACAGTGATACGGCGATGATTATTAAATATAATATTCGTTTCATAATATCCTGATTTACTCTCCCAGTGGTTTATCGTTTGAATGATCTTGTTCCATAGCAGTCTCCCAGATTGGAATAATTGGAAAGAGTTTTGACAATACTGAGATAATGATAAGAACCAAAATGAAACTCCCTAAAGTAATTGAGGTTTCAATAATTGTAGGTTTATAAACTAACCACATATCTGGTACACCTTGCATTGGCAGAAAAGGGTGTTCCTGTGTTGGAACAACGATAATGTACCTTTTTAGCCAGGCTCCTGCGATAACAAATAGAGAAATGAAAGCTAGTGGGCCGGATTTTCGCATTTTCTTGAATAATACCAGTATCATAGGAAGAATCAATCCCAGAATCTGTGTGCTCCAGAATAACAATGCATAGTGTCCGGTAAATAAAGCCTGTAAATGCAAAGCATCCATCTTTTTTAATTTAAATCCCGGAACCAAAAATTCATTGATGTTAAAATAGAAATACACAATTGAAACGAGGAATAATAATTTGCCGATCATATCGAAGTGATAATCAGTCAGGTATTTTTTCAGGTTATAACTTTTCCTGAAAAAGCGCATGGCCACAATAACAGATGCTGTACCGGCAACAAAGGCACCTGAAAGGAAATAGGGGCCAAATATGGTTGAGTCCCAGCCAGGCCGCAGAGTAACAGCAAACAACCAGGATGTTACCGTATGGATTGCAAAAGCTGTAGGTATGATCAGGATTAGCAGAATTCGAATTATCTTGAACAAAACCTTGTATTGTTCAGGAGTATGTTGCCAGTTGAAGGATAATATGTTGTATGCTTTCTGTAACCATACCGGTGTGTGTCCGATCCTGTTTTTACTGATAGCTAAGTCAGGAAGTAAGGTGAAAAAATACAAGAGAAAACTAAGAGTAAAGTAGGTCGTTACCACAGTGACGTCCCACAAGATGGGGGATTGTATTTTACCGTGAGTAAAAAGGTAGTACAAGCGATCAGGACGACCCATATCAGAAATGATCACCAAACCAGCAACGGCAGCAAAAGCAATTGCGATTATTTCTGCTATTCTTCCGATTGGAACAATCCATTTGTAACCAATCAAACCAAGAATCCCACTGATAAGCATTCCTACCAGACTGGCTGCGACGAAGAAAACAAAATTCGAGATATACATCCCCCAGCTAACGTAATCTCGCATGCCGGTAACTCCCAGCCCTTCTTGTAGCTGAATATAGTATGCATACAGACAGGCAAAAAGAGCCAGGATCAGAAAAGTCATCCATATGATAAACCCCCTGCTGAGACCAACTGGTTTTAGCAAGTCGGTGGCGACCCGGTCGAGAGTGTCTGGATTGTATTTCGGAGTTGATTTATTTAGTGACATTTATAGCAGGTTTAGGAGTGAGATTCATCGTGGTCGTCCAGTATGGATTTCTCCGGAAAATCAACTGAACGGTTTTTGGGCGGTAAATAAAATACCCTTGGTTCGGTTCCCAGTTCAGGCATCAGGCGATATCCTCCGTTGTCGCGAAGGAGTTGACTTAAACGAACAGTTTCTTTCGTGGTTCCATTGGTCACTGCATCTTCGTTTTCGTCCCCAAAGTAATAAACACCGTTTGGGCATGCCGAAACACAATAAGGTAGCTTGCCTTCGCGCAGGCGGTCAGAGCTGAAAAGACATTTCGTTACAGTACCTTTCCTTTGAGGAACATTCAGTTCAACATCGTAGGTTTTATCTTGATCTTCTTCTGCCATCAGAGGTTCTTCCCAATGGAATATTCTCGCAGAATACGGACAGGCAGCCATGCAAAAACGACAACCAATACAACGTTCATTGTCAATTAAAACAATCCCATCCTGTCTTTTATAAGTGGCATCAACCGGACAAACTGAAACACAGGGAGGATTATCGCAGTGCTGACATGTTTTTGGCATGAAGTAAGGTGCTGAATTCTTACTCTCCTGCATTTCTAATGTGTTGATGTGGTATTCGTGAGGTCTCAGGTCATGAGCATTCTGGCAGGCGGAAATACAATTACGGGCATTCTTGCACTTTGCAAGATCTACTACCATAATCCATTTTTTACCCGGAATTCCTTCTCTTCCCAGTTTAGAAAGGGTTTTAGCCGTAGGATCCAAATCTTCAATCTGGTCTTTAGGTATTTTTACCAGTTTATTATCCTCAGTCAGAACTTTGACATATTCATCCTTTCCCTTGGATTTCTCATATTTCAAACCTGAGTATATGGCAGCTGAACCTGCAAAAGTAGCAGCTCCATATAAGCCAAATCTCTTCATAAAATCCCGTCGCGAAGTTTCAGGGACATTATCAGGTTTACCAGAGGATTGGGATCCCTTTTTTTCTTTGTCTTCCATATTTGTGAAGTTATTCTATTATATTCCGCTCTGATACAAGTTTAGACTCAGAAAATTAACTAAAAAAATGCATTATTAACTTATATCTGCTTGTAATTTATTAGGATTCGCGTACTAAATGACAAAGATTACATAATTGTATTAATTACAAAATCCATTTCTGTAATATTTGCTTCACTGCCTTGAATTAAATATCTGCGGACTCATAATTTGCATGCATTAAGTAGTTTAGGCTAACTTAGTATGATTATAAATTAGGCTTAGATTTTTTTTGCAATCATTAATCTAAAATTCAAGAAAGTAGAAGTCAATAGCAATTGAGTATTAGTCCTGACAATTATCTAAATTTATATCTTTGCTGAAAACCTGACCATGAAAGCTTATTCCCTTACCCTGGTAGTCTTAATTCTGGGACTGTTGAACTCCTGTTCTGAGGATAGAACGGGATTTGATAAGCCAAATTTTATTATTCTTTTCAGTGATGATATGGGATATGGGGATCTGGGTGTATTCGGACATCCAACCATTCAGACGCCGAATCTCGACCGCATGGCGGCAGAGGGAATGAAGTTCACAAATTTTTACAGCGGATCTCCTGCCTGTACAGCGAGTCGATATGCCTTAATGACCGGACGGTATCCTTTACGAAGCGGATTTGGATGGGTTTTGGTGCCAAGTTCTCCAAGGGGCATTCATCCGGAGGAATATACTCTTGCGGAAGGACTCAAGGAGGCAGGATATCAAACTGCGATATACGGCAAATGGCATTTGGGAACTACACGTAAAGACTATTTGCCTTTGCAAAATGGTTTTGATGAATACCTGGGGCTTCCATATAGTAATGATATGATACCACCGCGATGGCCGGATATTCCTCTGATTGAGGGGAATGATACCATTGAACTCAATCCCGACCAGAACTTACTGACCCGAAAGTATACTGAGAGGGCTATTCAATTCATCAGGAAGAATAAGGAGAATCCCTTTTTTATTTATCTGCCATATGCTATGCCTCATGTGCCTTTACATCCCGGACCTGAATTTCACGGACAATCACGCCGGGGACTGTATGGTGATGTAGTTGAGGAAATTGATTGGAGTGCCGGAATGATCATGGGTACCCTCCGGCAGGAAAAACTGGATAAGAATACTCTTGTTTTTTTCACTTCGGATAATGGACCCTGGATTATCAAGCATACCAAAGGAGGATCGTCAGGTCTGATGAGAGATGGCAAGGGAAGTACATGGGAAGGGGGGATGCATGAACCCGGAATCGCCTGGTGGCCCGAAACTGTCCCGGCCGGTCAGATTTGCATGGATGTTTCTTCAACACTTGACCTTTATACTACATTACTTAGTATTGCCGGAGTTGAAATTCCACATGACCGTCCTGTTGATGGCCGTGATATCACTACCCATATTCTGGGAACGGGCGCCCTTAATCCAACACCATACTTTTTCTATGGGCCCCGCGAATTGCATGCGGTGAGGCTTGGATCCTGGAAATTGCATATACGTACATCCAGTCAAACAAAAGTTGATTATTTCAATGGAAAATTGCCATTGCTTTTCAAGCTCGATGAGGACCCCTCAGAAAAATATGATTTATCAGATCAGCATGGTGAAAAAGTTGCTGAATTGCTTGAAGTAATAGAGAAGCATAAGGCTGAAAGGGAAGCCTCGGGAACCTTTTGGGATAAAAATCCTTTATAAGGCTTCTTTTTTCAACTTTATTTGGAGATATTCGGAAACAGTTATTTCTTTACACTTCGTTTCTGACATAGAATAGAATAGAATACTTAACATAAGTGATTAAGCTATGGTACTACAGACAATTGACTGGATCATTCTCGGAGCCTTCTTCGTGATATTATTATCTATTGGATTTTTTGCCTCCAGGAATGCTGGCAAAACTGCTGCAGATTTTTTCTTATCAGGACGCAATATGCCATGGTGGTTGTTGGGAGTTTCCATGGTGGCTACAACATTTTCATGTGACACGCCAAACCTGGTTACAGATCTTGTACGTCAGAATGGAGTATCTGGAAACTGGGCCTGGTGGGCATTCCTGCTTACTGGTATGCTAACGGTTTTCATTTACGCCAAATTGTGGAGAAGGTCAGGAGTTTTGACCGATTTGGAGTTCTATGAGATTCGTTACAGTGGCCGTTTGGCTGCTTTTCTACGTGGTTTCAGAGCAATTTATCTGGGAGCCTTTTTTAATATAATGGTAATTGCTACGGTTTCATTGGCCCTCATTAAAATTGGCGCTGTAATGCTCCAATGGTCGGCTCAGCAAACTTTGATTATTGCCTCGGTAGTTGTTTTGCTTTATGCAACATTAGGAGGATTGAAGAGTATTTTGCTGACGGATTTTTTCCAGTTTGGTATTGCTATGACAGGAGCTGTTGGTGCAGCCATAATTCTATTGAAATTACCTGAGGTAGGAGGACTGGCCGGATTGATTGAACATGAGGCTGTTATACCTAAAATGAATTTGTTACCTGATTTTTCTGATACCAATATGGTGATTATTCTGCTGATCATGCCATTGGCTGTTCAGTGGTGGAGTGTATGGTACCCTGGTGCAGAACCTGGTGGAGGAGGATACGTTGCGCAGCGTATGCTGAGTGCTAAAAATGAGCGTGGAGCAATGAAAGCAACTCTGTTGTTTAATATTTTTCATTATGCACTGAGACCCTGGCCTTGGATTATTGTGGCTCTGATTTCTCTTATTGTATTTCCGGATCTGGCCTCTTTACGATCAGAATTTCCGGATATTGATCCTGATATTATTAAAAACGACTTTGCTTATCCGGCAATGCTGTCGAAACTACCGAATGGTTTTCTTGGGTTGGTAGTAGCTTCCTTGATAGCCGCTTTCATGTCAACAACCGCATCTCAGTTGAACTGGGGATCATCCTATATTGCTAATGATTTCTACCGTAGATTCTTAAATCCTGAGGCTACAGACAAGCAAGTTGTCATGGTAGGTCGAATTGCAACAGTAAGTTTGATGATTCTGGCAGCCTTGTTTGCATTAATTTTACAAAATGCACTACAGGCTTTCAATATTTTACTTCAGATTGGAGCTGGTACCGGCCTGATTTATATTCTTCGCTGGTTCTGGTGGAGAATAAATGCCTATACTGAAATTACAGGGATGGTTGTTTCTTTCATGGTGGCAATTTATTTCGAATTTATTCAACCTTCTACAAGCGTCGGTGAATTGGCCACTCATTGGGAATTACTGATCGGTGTTGGTATTACAACAGTCTGTTGGTTAACAGTTACCTTGCTGACCAAGCCGGCAGAAAAGAAGACACTCAGATCCTTTTATGCTTTGGTTCACCCCGGTGGTCCAGGATGGAAGAAAGTAATTGAAGAAGCAGAACAGGATGGCCAACCAATCGTTACCGAAAAGACTAAGGGCTGGGATGTGCCAACCGGAATTCTTTGCATGGTATTGGGATCATTCTCTGTATACTTTGCTCTCTTCGCAACTGGCTATTTCATATATGGTAACATAGTTGCTGCTCTCTCATTAAGCGGAGCAACTGTTGCAGCCGTTATACTCTTAATGAGATTCTGGAAAAAACTGAAAATGAACTAAGATTCGTAAGGATTTTGACAAAATAGTGTTGCGATTTTACTTCGCATTACTGTTTTGTCAATAAATCTGTGGCAAGAGTCAATAAATCTACCATTTGATTTGACATATTTGCGTAGAGAGACTTTCTTTGTGCAATGCTTGTCAGAGATGTTGAACCTAATTGTAATTTGTAGTTAGTATCAGATATGAAGTATTTTATTGCAGTATGCCTGGTCTTTACTTTTAATGTGTTACCAGGATTTTCACAATCAAAAAAGACAGATTTACCAGGAATTGATATTAAAACTCTGGATGGAAAATGGGTTTCGGCCAAAACCATTCAGAAAGATAAGCCAATGGTTATTAGTTTCTGGGCTACCTGGTGTAAGCCTTGTGTAAGGGAATTAGATGCAATCAGGGATGTATTACCCGATTGGAATGATGAATTTGATTTCCAGATGGTTACTGTTAGTGTGGATGACAGCCGGTCGGAACACCGTGTTGCCCCTTTTGTAAAGGCACGGGAATGGAATTATGAATTTTACCTGGATCCAAACAGCGAATTGAAAAGAGCTCTCAATGCACCAACTGTTCCTCATACTTTTCTCTATAATAAGAAGGGAAAGCTTGTATGGCAGCATTCTGGCTTTACAGAAGGCGATGAGGATGAATTGTATGAGAAACTTCTTGAAGTAACAAAAAAATAGATTTGAGAGCATGGTAAAAACTAAGCTCATTCTGGCCTCAGTAATCATCCTGTTTTTTTCAGTTTCCTCCCGGGCTCAGGAGATACCAGGACGGATTAGTGGAAATTTTCAATTGGATGCTCAGACATACAAGGCCGATACTTTGATTGGAGCCCGGGCCGCTCCGGAGAAGCTCTTGCTGAATTCATATGCAAATATACGATATGATCAGGGAGGATTCTCAGCTGGTCTGCGTTTCGAAGCTAATCTGAATACTTTGCAGGGTATTGATCCTGCCTTTGATGGAGTAGGAATCCCTTATTATTTTATCAGGTACAGAACAGAAGATCTGGATTTCACTGTCGGAGATTTTTATGAGCAGTTTGGATCAGGCATTTTGCTGAGAACATGGGAAGATAAATTTCTTGGTGTGGATAATGCTATCCGAGGATTCAGAATTCGTTATACCCCAAAACCTGGCATACAAATTACTGGTTTGATTGGTAAACAAAGGCACTTCTGGGAATTGGGTGAAGGGATAGTGAGAGGCCTTGACGGGAATATTAGCCTGAATGAATTGTTGCCTTCATTACAAACATCAGCAACACGGCTTGCCTTTGGGGGAAGTTTTGTTAGCAAATACCAGGCAGACGGAGATCCTTTATATATTCTGCCTGAAAATGTTGGAGCCTGGGCATATCGCTTCAATTTGAGCAGAGGAGGTTTTCAGCTCGAAAGCGAGTATTCTACAAAAATTAATGATCCCTCCGCAGATAATAATTTTATATACAAGCCGGGGAATGCCATCCTTGTGAATGCCAGCTATGCTACGTCTGGTCTGGGTGTTAATTTGTCGATTAAACGAGTTGACAATATGAGCTTCCGTTCTGACAGAAACCAGAATCTGAACAAACTCATGCTAGGCTATCTGCCACCTAATTCAAAAAGCTATACATACAGCCTGATGACTCTGTACCCATACGCATCTCAGGCGAATGGAGAAATTGGTATACAGACTGAAATATCCTACCGGATGAAAAGTGGAAGCCTGTTGGGAGGTAAATACGGGACTCAAATCACTCTCAATGCATCTCTGGTGAACGATATAGATAAATCAGCCATCAATGATTCAATAAGCATAGGTGCTCCCGGATCATTGGGCTACAAAAGTGATTTCTTTAAGATTGGGGACGATAAATTCTACAGGGATATAAATGTTGAGATTGCCCGAAAACTTTCGAAAAAATGGAAAGCTAATATAATTTACCAGTATTTAAATTATAATCAGCTGGTTATGGAAGGTAAGGGAGGCTTGCTTAGTGCAAATATTGCAGTATTGGAACTGACCTGGAAATTCAAATCGAGAAATACGATCCGAATGGAAGCACAAGGTTTGTGGACAAAAGAGGATAGGGGAAACTGGGCTATGTTACTGGCTGAATATACAATTTCCCCACACTGGTTTATTTCTGTATCAGATCAGTACAACTATGGACATCCGGAGGAAGTAAAAAGAATTCACTATTTGTATGGATCAGTGGGTTATATTAAGGAAGCCACGCGCATACAGCTTAGCTATGGCAAACAACGTGAAGGAATTCTTTGTGTTGGTGGAGTATGCAGGAATGTACCTGCCATGAATGGTTTCAGTTTATCAATAAGCAGCACATTTTAACCAAGATGATGAAGTGGTATGGAAAGTATAAAATGATGAAATTTACAAGATCAATATTACTCCTCTTATTTCTGCTCACAATTGGATATGCCTGTGATTATGTGGAAGCACCATATTTTGAGAATCATGAAACAGGCGGTGAAATAGAGGATGTTCAATCAAATGTTTTAATTCTTGATTTCACCGGACATACATGCAAGTCCTGCCCGAAAGCACATAGAATTATTCATCAGCTTACAGAGGTATATGGTGATCGTATCGTTCCTGTAGCTTTTCATCTGGGATATTTTGCCCGTGTAAGTGGCGATAAATACAGTATGGATTTTAATACCGGGGAGGGAGCTGAACTTGAGTCATATTATAATTTTGTCTCATACCCGATTGGCCTTGTCAATACATTGTCGAAAAACTCGCTTAGCCCCTATCCAAGCTGGGCAACTGAGTCGGCTGGTATTTTGGAAAAGGAAGCTTTGATCGCAATTGATGCCACATACCAGTTTGATCAGGTCGCAAGCAAACTTAATGTCGATGTAAGTTTGATCCCTGTTGGTACGCTGTCAGAGGAATGTGGACCAAATCTTCGTCTAGCTATGTATCTTACAGAAAGTCATATCCTTGCCTGGCAGAAAGATGAGGATGTCACCCCAATGGATGTGGAGAATTATGAACACAACCACGTGTTCAGAAAGGCTTTTGGATCGATTTGGGGAGAGTCTGTCAGTCTTGATGATGTAGGAATTAGTAATCCTTTGCTCCTTGCCAGGAGTGTGACTTTTGAAGATTCCTGGCTTCCTCAAAACAGTTCAGTGGTTCTATTTGTTTATAATAGTGAAACCATGGAGGTAATTCAAAGCATACTGGTAAATTTGGAAATTTAGAATTAATGATATTGAGGATTTGAGAAATGAAAAAGCTATATGTATGTTTTGTGTGGGGATTGGTTTTGGTAAGTACTGCCAGCATGAGTCAAAGCTTGTCTTTGAATAATGGTACAGATGATTTTAGTAATGATACCCTGTATGTTTTTGGAACTACCGACAGTGTTTTGCTCGAAGCTCATATTCGGGTTCATAATGAGACTGAGGAGGATGTTGAGGTGATGGCAAAAAAGACTGAAGTTAGTGTTGTTCAAAACTCTGAAAATACTTTCTGCTGGGGTGCCTGTTTTCCTCCATTTATTTTTGAATCGCCAACAGCAATTAAGATTGCTGCGAATGCTACCGATTATAATTCCTTTATTGGAGATTACAGTGCTAATGAAAATGAGGGAACCACAGTAATTCGTTATACCTTTTATAATGCTGCAAACCCGGAGGACAGCGTTGCTCTGGTTGTTTTTTATCAGATCGGAGCAGCAGGAGTAAAAGATTGGGCTGTCGATCCAGGTCAGATCAAGCTATTCCCAAATCCAGCCAACAATCAGGTTGAGATCAGGTTTCCTTTGGTACTTACAAGAATAACTAAGGTGAATATACTTGCAATTACAGGTCAAAATGTAATCAAACGTTCCTTAATTCCTGGAGAACAATCAATGAGGATAAATTTGGCCCAAATCCCTCAGGGTCACTATTTTATATGCCTGTCGGATGAAACAGGTAATGCTCATTATAGAAAGCTGATTATCAGCAGATAAGACAGCCTTCATATTTGTTGACTCATAGCCTCAGGTATTTTATGCTTTTAAGCGTCTGCCTTCTGCCTTATTATCCGTATCTTAGCATAGAATAGAATAGTACACTTATGCCAGATAATGAGAATGGAATGAGGCTGCACATTGATCAGGAATCAGGAGTCCCCAAATTCCAGCAACTTATAGATACAGTGATCGATGCGGTCTCAAGGGGAGATCTGATACCAGGAAACATTCTACCTTCAGTTAATCAGATATTTCAAAATACCGGATTGGCTCGTGGTACCATTGTGAAGGCACTTGATGAATTAAAGCGCAGGGGAATTATAGAATCAGTACCCAACAAAGGCTACTTCATAGCAAGTAATAAGCGCCGTGTTTTGTTGTTGCTTGATACCCTCAGACCATTCAAACAGGTCATATATGATGGTTTGCGAAAGGGATTACCTGATAATGTTGAAGTGAATATGTTTTTTCATCACTATAATATCCGCTTGATGGAAGAAATTCTGCTGGGTGCCTCAGGTAAATACAGTGCATACATTGTAATGGGCTATAATCATCCTGAAATTCCACGTATTTTGGAAAAGCTGGATCCTAATAAGGTTATCGTCTTTGACTGGATGGACCAGGATTGGGGTGATTACAGCCATGTTGTACAGGAGTTTGAGAAGAGCTTCTATGATAGCATGGTAGAGGCCATGCCGCTTTTGAAGAAATATGAGTCATTAGTTTTTGTCTGTCCTGAATCAGCAAATCATCCTCCTGAAGCGCAATCTGCTTTCAGCCGTTTTTGTGAAGACCATAAAATGAAAGGACTAATAAGAGATCATTTAGCTAAGGATATTAAGGGGAAAGCATTCTTGGTCGTGGACGATAAACACTTGATTGAGCTGGTCACTATGGCAAGAAAATCGAAGTTAAAAGCAGGAAAGGATCTCGGGATTATTTCTTTTAACGATTATCCAATGAAGGAGGTTCTGGAAGGTGGAATATCTGTTATTTCTCCAAGTTTTGATGAAATGACAAGCCAGATAGCCCAAAGCCTTAATAACCGCAAAAAATTGCGTAGTTTAGTTCTCCCTAAATTAATTCTAAGAAATTCATTATAAACGCACTGCAAACACGTTGAAAACCTAATGCTATACCTGAATCGATTTATTATCCTTGTGTTTCTGCTTGTACTTCCAAAAATCTGTTTGGCTCAGGTAAGTCTCCCCGCAATAATCGGCAGCAATATGGTTCTCCAGCAGCAAAGCAAAGTACCATTATGGGGCTGGAGCGAGGCAGGACAGACAGTCTCTGTTTCTACTTCATGGAATTCAGAGAAACTTAATGTTAAAGCAGGGCAGGATGGCAGATGGCAGGTAGAGGTAAGAACCCCGGAAGCCGGTGGGCCATATTCTGTGACAATAGAGGGAACAGATGAGATTATTCTGAAGAATGTAATGATCGGTGAAGTTTGGTTATGCTCTGGTCAGAGCAATATGGAGATGCCTCTGAAAGGGTGGCCCGGACAGGATATTTTAGGATCTGAGAGGGCTATTGCCCGTGCTGAATACCCTGATATCCGCCTGTTTACAGTTGCGAGAAAAACATCCTATGAGCCACAAAAGGATTGCGACGGACAGTGGAGCCCCTGTTCTGTTGAAAATGCAGGTGATTTTAGTGCTGT
The DNA here is from genome assembly GCA_018669475.1 of Bacteroidota bacterium. Lineage (GTDB taxonomy): Bacteria > Bacteroidota > Bacteroidia > Bacteroidales > UBA12481 > JABHCC01. Next base: position 48,260 of record JABHCC010000063.1, read on the forward strand.
AGGATTCTTTTTTGGCGTCGATCTTTATAAAAAACTAAAGGTTCCGATCGGACTGATACATTCGAGTTGGGGCGGAACTCCGGCAGAAGCATGGACTAATCAGAAGTTTATTGATAAGCTATCATATTTTCATACTGACCAGTCTGGCTGCGATGCTCAGGAATTTCAGGCAAGAAAGCTGAAAGATTACGAGTCCGTTCAGAGGGAATGGCTCAATGAGCTTGGATTTGTTGCTCCTGATGAGGCACCTGACTGGACTCTTGCAGGCTACAATACAAAAGATTGGCAAAACGTTGAGGTTCCGGCAACGTGGAATGAGACTGAAGTTGGGGATTACCTTGGCACAGTAGAACTGAGGTACGAATTCAGAACTCTTCCGGGCTGGACTAAAAAAACAACCCTCCTTAATTTGGGTCCGATTGATGAAATGGATATTGTATGGATAAATGGCATTCAAGTGGGTAGCCACCTGAATATTTATGATTGGGCAGCCAACAGAACATATGAGATCCCACCTGGTGTACTCAAAAAAGGAAAAAATACTTTAGCTGTACAAGTTGCCAACACAAGCGGAGTTGGTGGGATTAATGGCGATCCCAAGTCTGTTAATCTGTACCCAAAGGGTCAGGAGCGATTATCAAAATCACTAGCCGGTAATTGGAAATTCAGGAAGGCTAAAAGCTTCAGTGATGTCAGTCCGATGCCCTGGTGTAATAATTGTGCTGATCCACAAACTCCAACCACTCTGTACAATGGGATGATTGCTCCATTAATTCCATACAAGATCAAAGGAGCTATCTGGTATCAGGGGGAATCAAATCGCTATGATGGAAAACTCTATGGAGAAATCTTTCCCAATATGATTGCCAACTGGCGAAACGATTGGAGACAGGGTGATTTTCCATTTTATTTTGTTCAGATCGCACCCTTTTCATATTCAGATGAATTCAGTACAGGTCTGCTTAGAGAAGCACAGTTTAACAGTATGAAGAGTCCGAAAACTGGTATGGTCGTTACAATGGATGTTGGTTCCCTTAGAACAATTCATCCTCCGGATAAAGAAACAGTTGGAGTGAGATTGGCTACCTGGGCGCTGGCCAGAGACTATGGGTTTAAGAATCTGTCATATTCCGGACCATTGTATAAATCATATACAATTGAAAAGGATAAAATCAGAATACATTTCAATTATATTTGTGGAGGTTTGCAGGAAAAAGGTGGGGAACTTAAACATTTCCTCATTGCTGGTCCGGATAGAATATTTGTGCCCGCAAAAGCAATTATTGACAAAAACACCATTCTTGTTTATAGCGAGATGGTAAAAAATCCTGTTGCAGTGAGATTTGGATGGGGACATACTGATGAAACAAACCTTTTTAATGCTGCAGGATTACCTGCCGGTCCCTTTCGCACGGATGAGTGGAATTAGTGAGATAATATGATAAATGAATTAAATTATTAAGTGATGAAAAAACTTTTTTTGCTGTTATCAGCTATTGCGATTTTAGCTGGTTGTCAACAGGCACCGGATAATGTCATTACGATTACCGGTACTTTGTTGAATCCCGATTCAAGTGATCTTGTGTTTTTTGTTGACCGTGACAGGGACACTGTTGAGCTTACTGCTGATGGTGCCTTCGTTTTCGAACGTGAAAGCGAAAAGCCACTTTCAATTAACGTGATGTTCGGACGTAAGAGAGCCAGCCTATGGGCAGCCCCTGGTAAATCTCTTGATGTTAACATCGATGTTGCTGACTGGGATAATTCTATCGGATTCACAGGCGATTTGCAATTAACGAATGAATATCTTATCGAAAAAGGTCTTGTCCAGATGGGATGGAGCAGGAATTTTATGGCTAACTTTCTAAAAGAACCTGATGAGTTCCTTTCTGCAAGAGATTCATTACAAAAGGCTTTTGATGATGTATACCTGGAGTATAAATCTAATGGAATGGACAAGTTGTTCTGTGATTATGAGGAGATTGTTCTGCTCTACACCATGTATGGAGATTTGAATAACTATCCTAATGCACACAGATATTATGCTAAGCTTGAATCATACGATCCTCCTGCAGACTGGTTTGATTTCACTGACGGAATGGATCTGAACGATCCCCTCCTGATTGAAGTAGATCAGGCAATGTATTTTCTGAGTAGTTTCATAAATACTGAGGCAGTAAAAGCCGGAAATCTGGGTGATGATGCCTGGGGTACACCCGAGTTGCTAAATGCAAAATTCAAATATATTGATGACAATTTTGAAATGGCAGAGATGATCGAACGTTTCAAGTTTGAAAATCTGGAACAACAATTGGATGCAGGCCCTCCCACTGGAGCAGAGGAAGCTATTGATCTCTATCTGGCAGCCTCAACAAATGAAGAGAATACAGCCTCCATTATTGAAAAGCGTGATGCCTGGGCAGCAATTGAAGCAGGCCAACCTGCTGTTGACTGGACACTCGTCGATATTGACGGAAACGAGGTTTCACAATCTGATTTCGCAGGAAAATATGTTTATATTGATTTTTGGGCTACCTGGTGTGGACCTTGTTTAGCTGAGATTCCTCATTATAAGGAATTAGTTAAGGAATATGAAGGCAGAAACATTGTATTTATCAGTGTTTCAGTTGATAAGGATAAGCCTGCATGGGAGAAAATGGTAAAAGAAGAACAGTTTCCATGGGTGCAATTACACGATGCTAATAATATGAATGACGAGTATCTGGTAAGATATATCCCCAGCTTTATTTTAATCGATAATGAAGGTAATATAATTGATCCACGTGCACCAAGGCCATCTACGGACAAGCTCCGTGAAATGCTGAATGCACAAGCAGGATTATAAAAGGATTTATGAAGCACCGACAGAAAAGATATCGATCTTTTTTGCTTGGTGTGGTCTGGTGTCTGGCCGCTAACATTCAGCTTAGTGGCCAGTTGCCAGTCAGACCGCAATATGTCTATGACCTTTTAAGTTTAAGCGAGCACAATCCAGACTGTAAACAGTCTCAGGTAAGTGCTGCTAATCAGAGTAGTATAATTTTTCAGCCGGGATCATCTTCAGTCCGAATGGTCTTACCAGGCTATGATGATGGCGTCCCTTTTGATCAGGCAAGCTATCTGGTAATTGATCTGATTCATCATAATCCCTCATCAAGTATACTCTTATTGGAATTTCGTCGAAAAGGTGATGAGCCTGATGAAAACAACTGGATTCATTCCAGAATAAACGCCCGGATTGGTGTTTTACCTGAATTGAGAACGCAAATAATTTTTCCACTTAGTTACCTTAATGCTCAGGAGGTTTTTCTGCCGCGCTTTCCCCGGCAGTTAAAAGGGACAGTGGGAGGAAAGAGAATGTCAGCAAAGGAAATTGATGAGGTTTACCTTAGAATTTTGCATGTAGATAATGCCAATTACCCTTTGTCAATGGAGATTGCTGGTATTCAGCTGACAAGCCGGCTGCCCGATCCATTACCTCATGTTGAAGGGGGATGGGTAGATTCACTTGGACAATGGGCAAGTAAAAGCTGGCCGGGCAAAATCAGTCAAACAAAAGACCTGCAAAAAGAGGTGGAAATCTCACATAGAAAGATCAATCGTAAACCCTTATCAGATGACAGGTCAGCTTTCATGGGTTTCAGGAAATTGCAATTTGACAGTACAGGTTTTTTTCACCTTCATCACGATGATTTAAGATGGTGGCTTGTTGATCCGGCAGGCTATGCTTATTTATCTGTTGCTCCGACAGGTGTGGGACCTTACAGCCATGGACCGATTGAAACTAACCCGGATCTTTTTAGCTATTTACCCCCCGATACCGGATATTTTAAAAAGGCATATGCCTACCGGAGAGATCTGAAAAGTATTAGTTATCTGACCCTGAATCTCATTCGACTGTATGGTGAAAACTGGGAGAGGGGCTGGCAAAATGCGACACAAAAGCTATTGAAGGGACTGGGTTTTACGGGAACGGGCAATTGGTCAGATCCCTTGTTCTACCAAAACGTCAGTATGCCATACGTTTATCCTATGAGGGGCTTCCCTTCAACTAAAATAAATCTGTTTCGGGACTTCCCTGATGTTTTTGATCCGGCATATGAGAAATCATGCATGCATTTTGCCACGCAGTTGAAGACTTTGGCTAATGATCAGATGATGATCGGGTATTTTCTGGGGAATGAACCTCATTGGGCATTTGGCGATTTTAATCTGGCAAGGGAAATGCTCTATAAAAACCAGAATTCATATACAAGAAACAAGCTGATTACATGGTTAAATGAGCGTTATAATGGTGATATAATGCTTTTTTCAGCAGCATGGGAAATTGATTTTAGCAGCTTTAGCTATTTAGAAAGCCTGATATTTCCCCACGAGAAAGACCTGACCGAAAAAGCAGATGATGACCTGAAAAAGTTTTCGCGTCTCATGGTTGATCAATATGCTCAGGTTCTTTGTTCTGCAGTGAAAGAAGCCGATCCTAACCATTTGAATCTGGGTTTGCGTTTCGCCTGGATCAGCTCAGAGGCTTGTTTGCAAACAGGTAAATATTTTGACGTGTTTTCATTGAACGGGTATTCATTCCCTGAGCCTCCACCAAGCTCAGAGATAGCAGAGCAATTGAATATGCCAGTTATGATTGGTGAGTTTCATTTTGGAAGTGTTGACAGGGGCCTGCCTGCAACAGGCATTCGAGGAGTAGCCTCCCAAAAAGACAGGGGGATCGCTTATCAGCACTACATTGAGAATGGCTTTGCACGTCCTGAAATAATTGGGATACACTATTTTCAATGGAATGATCAGTTAGTGACCGGCAGATTTGACGGTGAGAACTATAACATAGGTATTGTTGATGTAACTTTCAGACCATATCCCGAACTGGCAAAATCCATAGTAAGGGCAAACAAAAGACTTTTCCGGGTAGCATCCGGCAGGATAAAACCATTTTCAAAATTGGCCAAAACCATTCCTAATATTTATTATTAAGCAAGCAATAAATGAAGAGTCAAAAAGTAATTTTATTAATCTTAACGGGGATAATATGTCTTACAGCAGAGGCGCAAATATTACCATATACTACTGGTGAATGGGATTCAGATTCATTGGGTAACCATAGGGTGTTAGTTGAGGTGGAAGCCGATGCTGAGGCTGTTAAATGCACAATACCCTGGCGGAGGAAAGATCAGAATGTCGCTGAAAAAGAGTTAATAATTGTTTCTGCCCAAACAGGTGAACGTGTGACTAATATCCATCGCACAGACATCAACAGAGAATTTGGCAAGCTAATTTTTGAAGCGCTCAGCGGAAAGGGGCTGTATTATATATATTATCTCCCTTACAAAACCAGTGGTAGTAATAACTATCCAACGGTAAATTATCTGTCTCCAGAAAATTTAGCTGAGCAGTCATGGCTGGATAAATACGCTGAAAAGAATAATCTACCTGAGGCTTATCCGCTTGAGATGCAGTCGATTAATGCTTTCCATTCATTTTATCCAATGGAAATTATTGCTACTCAGGCTGAAACAAAAGCATTATTATCAAAACACCAGGATCAACCATATATCCTTTTTCCTGAGGATCGGATGAATCCAATCAAAATGTGGAGTGACCTTCCCTATTCCTGGGTAAGCCGTGAATGGCAGGAGAGTATAAAGGCTACTGCCATGCGTAATGAATATTTTGCTTTTCAGGTGGGCTTGTATGCATGGCAGAAAAGCATTGAAGATATTGAAATCAGTTTTAGCGATATGAAGGGGCCGGGTGGGGCGAAAATTTCATCTGAATCTTTCAGCTGTTATAATAAAGGTGGTGTCGACTGGACCGGCGAAAAGTTAATAAAGGAAATACATGTTGAACTGGGTGATATCCAGGCTTTATGGATGGGAGTAATGATTCCTGAGGATGCTCAGCCGGGAGAATATGAGGGCCAATTAAGTATCCATCCTAAGAATTTGCCGGCTCAGAAAGTTGATATCATTTTGAATATCCTGCCGGATGTTTTGGCCGATCACGGAGATAGTGAACCTGCAAAGCATTCACGTTTACGATGGCTTGATTCAAGAATTGCCGAGGATAATGAAGTCATTTCACCTTATATGCCTATTAAGGTTCAAGGAAATGAAATGGATCTCCTGGGACGTAAAGTGGTGTTATCGCCAGATGGATTACCCGAACAAATAATGAGTCAGTTCACTCAGGACATGACCGGTATAGGATCAGAAAGTCGTCTCTTACTTAACAGGGAAATGGGATTCACTGTGGAGCTGGAGGATGGATCAATTGCTGAGTTTAAATCTAAAGGGATCAGGTATACGGGTAAAGAAGCTGGTCGGGTGAGCTGGGAGGCAAGCAGCAAAGCCGGTGATCTGATTTTTGTTATAAAAGGAGAATTGGAATTTGATGGTTTTATGGTGTATTCTGTTGAAGTAAGAGCGAAAAAAGACACTCGGGTGGCTGACATCTCCTTTAGCATACCCATGAAGGAGGAAAATGCCAGTTATATGCTGGGATTGAGCCGGATAGGTGGTTTTTGTCCTGATGAGTTCAGCTGGAAATGGGACCCATATTATAACAATGACGGACCATGGATCGGAGATGTAAATATTGGTTTGCAGGCCAGTTTCAGGGATCTCAATTATGAACGTCCCCTGAATACAAATTTCTATCATCAGAAACCACTGAAAATGCCTCATTCATGGTACAATGATGGCTCCGGAGGGATTCGTCTGAGCAGGGAAGGAGAGGAATATATCATACAGGCATACTCAGGTGCCCGGGAAATTAAGAAAGGGGAAACATTGAATTTCAATATGCAGTTATTGCTGACTCCTTTTCATGCAATGGATACTCACGGGCATTGGAAAAACAGATATTATCACCGCTATACCGAGGTTGATTCAATCCTGGCCTATGGCGGAAATACTATCAACGTGCATCATGCCAATGAGATAAATCCATTTATCAATTACCCCTTTATGACTTCAGATATCATGAAGGCTTATATCGATGAAGCTCATGATAAAGATGCCAAGGTGAAAATCTATTATACTGTTAGAGAACTGACAAATATTTGTCCTGAAATTTGGGCTCTCAAATCATTGGGAGATGAGATTCTTTCCTATGGTCCCGGCGGCGGTTACAGCTGGATACAGGAACATCTGGATGGTAACTATATTGCAGCCTGGTTTGTGCCTGCTCTGAAAGATGCAGCGGTAATCAATTCAGGTGTATCACGCTGGCATAACTATTACCTCGAAGGATTAAACTGGCTGGTAGAGAATGTGGGTATTGATGGCATCTATATCGATGATGTTGCCTTTGACCGGTCCATTATGAAAAGGGTCAGGAAAATTCTGCGGCGTGGAAATCCGGGAGCATTAATAGATCTCCATTCGGCTAATCAATTCAATCCCCGTGATGGTTTTGCCAATTCAGCCAATTTGTACCTGGAGCATTTTGCTTACATCGATCGTTTATGGTTTGGAGAATATTTTGATTATAATGCCGGACCAGAGTACTGGCTAACTGAGGTATCAGGTATACCTTTCGGCTTGATGGGTGAAATGCTGGAGAAAGGAGGCAACCAATGGAGAGGAATGCTTTACGGAATGACCTCCAGAGCTCCATGGTCAGGTGATCCGACAGCAATCTGGAAAGTCTGGGATGATTTTGGAATTAATGATAGCCAAATGATTGGTTACTGGGTTGATGATTGTCCGGTGAAAACAGGCAGACCAGATATACTGGCAACCGTATATCAGAAAGAAGGACAAACCCTCATTGCTTTGGCCTCGTGGGCCCACGGACCTGCCAGGATTGAACTGGAGATTGATTGGGAAGCTTTAGGACTTGATCCGGAGAAAGTACAATTACAATTGCCCAGGGTAAAAGATTTCCAGGAAGAAGGAAAGATTGAACTAAACCAGTCATTCACCGTACCTGAGGGGAAAGGCTTTTTAATAATAGCAAAACATTAATATCGAATCACAAATCACTATCATGCGCCCTTACATATTATCAGAAACAAGCTGGAAAATTATAAAGGAAAACGAGTACAATGTGGCCATCCTTCCATGGGGAGCCACAGAGCCACATAATTACCATTTGCCATACGGTACTGATAACTATGAGACTGAGGCAATTGCAGCTACCTCAGCATCTATGGCCTGGGAAGCCGGCGCAAAAGTGCTGGTTTTGCCTGCAGTGCCTTTTGGGGTGAATACCACACAAATGTCTTATCCGGGAACGGTCAATTTGCATCCTTCCACTCAGAGCTATATTCTTAATGACATTGTTGAATCACTTGATCAGCAGGGGATTCATAAGCTGGTAGTGCTTAATGGTCATGGAGGGAACTATTTCAGATCGATGATTCGTGAAATCATGGTCTCATTTCCTGATATGTTTATTTCAACCATCGACTGGTTCAAAGTATTGGATACTCGTGAATTTTTTGAAGATCAGGGAGAGCATGCTGGTGAATTGGAGACTAGTTTGATGCAGGTAATTGCACCCCACCTGGTCTTAGACCTCAAGGAGGCAGGAACAGGAGAATCAAAAAACTTTATTTTTCAGGCACATCAGGAAGGATGGGCATGGTCACCAAGAGACTGGCCAAGGGTAACTGAAGACACCGGGATCGGAAATCCTGCTAAAGCCACAAGTGAAAAGGGGCAGAAATATCTGGAAGAGCTTTGTGCGGCAATAGCCGGTTATTTTTATGAGCTATCTGTTGTTAGAAGGGAAGATGAATATGAATAAATCAGTATCAAAAACTTATTTCTTAATCGCGTTTATTTTATTATTCCTGGCAAAGTCAGGATGGAGTCAGTCTGATTGGCAACTTAATCCACGTTTGAGCTACTATACAGTTGAAAGCGAAGCAGAAGCATTATTAGTTGTTCCGGAAGACTATCAACAGAAGCGCATAAGTATTACTCTCTCTCTGAATGGCCAACTGATTTTCAGAGGCGATACAATTGCGGGGGAAACTATTCTTCGTTTTCCCATTACCTCATGGACAGATCAGCCGGGAGAGGCAAAGCTGGTTGTCTGGATCGAAGGGGAACAGCTAAACAAAGAAATTATTTCTCATTTAGTAAGACTGGTACCGAAAAAAAATGGAGTGCAATTTGATCGGCTCACCGGAGGATTACTGGTTAACCAGCTTCCTTATTATCCCTTTGGCTTTTATTGTTATTCCCCTGTTCAGTCCACACTTGCTGAAGAGGAAGTGGTAAGAGGTTTTAATATGATGTCACCCTATCAAAAGATAGAGGAGAAAACACGCGAAGAGAGGAAATCATATATGGACCGATGCGCTAGTTTGGGAATGAAGGTTCATTACAATCTGCTCTCGGTTGCCGGTGGTGGTGGAGTCGCAAGCGGAAGAAATCCAGGCCAGTCAGCGAATGAGAAATATCTCTTATTACGAGATGAAGTAAATGCATTTAAAGATCATCCCGCCTTGCTTGCCTGGTATATTTCTGATGAACCCACTGGGCATGGAGAAAGTCCGGATTCTCTGGCTCAAGTGTATGACCTGATTAAGTCAATCGACCCCTATCATCCGATCACTATTGTATTTATGGCTCCTATGCAGGCACGAAAATATGCTAAGGCTATGGATATTGTAATGGCAGATCCTTATCCGGTACCTAATCAGCCTATTCGTACTGTGGGTAATGTGGCAAGAAATCTGAAAAAGGAATTTGTGGGAGAGAAGCCTGTATGGATGGTGCCTCAGGCCTTTGGTGGAAGTGAGTGGTGGGGGCGTGAACCCTCAATACGTGAAATCAGAGCCATGACATGGCTGTCGGTCCTTGAAGGTGCAACCGGAATTCAATATTTTGTGCGTCATGGACAGAACGGTTTTCCCAAGTCTACAAGTACCTGGGGAGAATGCGGCACAATTGCACTCGAAATTCAGGAGATACTTCCTTTCCTGCTGAAGGGATTTAAAATTGATGTAATAACCTCAAATACTGAGCATGTACGGGTTACAGCCCGGGAATATCTGGGTGACCTTTTAATCATCGCTGTAAACGAAGATAACCATCCTAAGAGTATAGAGATTTTAACAGGTTTCGGACTGGAAGGCTCAAAAGTAGATGTCCTGTTCGAAGATCGGCAATTGCCTGCAGAGGGAGAAAGCATTAATGATATAATCGACGGTTATGGACGCCGTGTTTATCGTCTCTCAGGTTATCATGATAGTTCAAAAAATATGTCAGGAAACCTGATTCTGGATTCAGGTTTTGAGGATATTACAAGTCCGGGAATACCATCAGCCTGCTATGCGGCCGTCGGATCAGATAAGGGTGCCAACTGCTTCCTGGATACCCGTGTGACATACGAAGGTCGTCATTCACTTCGGATGACTACGCCGCAAAAGAATAAAGGTATGAGCCTGTCTTTCTTTCCCGTACGTATGAGGAGCGGTTCTGGCTATACTCTGTCAGTATGGGCTCGTCTGGATACAAACTCAATCATAGATGTCAAACGTACTTTTTGGCAGCGTCTGTTTGGTAAAAATAAGTTTGAGGGTAATCAGTTTCATATGTCAATTGGGGATTATGCACAAGAGAAATTCAGGTTAACATCTGAATGGGCCTGCTATAAAATCAGGTTCAACATAGATGATATGGGTACTGAAACCATTAAGGTGGGTGCAAAGCTCGAGCTTCTGAGCCAGGGAACCGCATGGTTCGATCAAATCGAACTTTACCCTGATCCGGAGATTAAATATGGTTTAAATACCAGTAGCGGTGAGTTTGAGGTAACAGCTACGTCAAGTGAGCCAAATACAGAGCTCAGATATAATCTGACAGGGGAGCTGCCCACTGTTTATGATAATCTTCTTGACGGATCTATTTTTCTGAATCAAACAGCTAATGTTGCAGTTGGATGCTTTGAAGGAGATGAACTCCTCAACTGGTCAGCAAGGTCATTCTTTATTCATGCAGCCATAGGTAAATCGGTTTCTTATCGCACAGGCTATACTGGCAGGTACAGTGCCGGTGGGGAGTTCGGACTTGTTGATGGCATCAGGGGAACACGTGACTATCTTGATGGCAAATGGCAGGGATTTATGGGACAGGATATGGAAGCAACAATTGATCTCATGGAGACAAAACGGCTCGATGAAATAATTGCAGGTTGCCTCCAGGATACCAGGTCATGGATTTTTATGCCAGGCAGTGTTCAGGCCTACGGCTCAATAGATGGAGAGGATTATATTCTCCTGGGAGAGAGCTTCAATGACGTAAGCCAAAAGGCTACAGGAGCAATTAAGAAAGATTTTAAAATAACTTTTCCAAAAGCAGCTTTCAGATATATCCGGATAAGAGCAAAAAATATCGGAATTTGTCCTGATTGGCATAACGGAAAAGGACAGGCAGCGTTTTTGTTTATGGATGAATTAGTTGTGCAGTAATGTTTGTGTGCGGATAGGCTGGTATGCCTGAATTACCCCGATGTAGAAAAGTATAAAACTTGTTAATACAATGAAAAAGAGAAGATTAGTCTTATTGTTGAGTTTACCAATACTGATAGTTTTCATGTCAGCCTGTAATCGTGAGCGGCCTGAAATCAAGATTATTCCTGAACCGGCTTCAATGACAATAAATAATGGATCCTACCGGATATCTTCTGTGGCTCCATTGTATCTGTCTGCTGATGATCCGGATCTGGCAATGGCAGCCAGGTATTTCACCGAGCATATTACTGCTGCAAGTGGACTGGAATTGGAGAGCAAAGTGGTGAGTAATTCGCCTGGTAAAGGACTGTTTTTCTCTATTGCTTCAGCTGGTTTTTCTGACCATCCGGATGCATATTCACTTATTGTCGATGGAAATGGAGTGCAATTAATTGGCAATTCTGCACGGGCAGTTTTCTATGGGGTACAAACAATTTTACAGCTTTTGCCACCTGAAATTTTCAGTAAGGAGCTCACTCTTGAGGAGAATGAACTGACGATTCCATGTGTTGAAATACAGGATCTGCCCAGGTATGAATGGCGTGGAATGTTACTGGATGTTGGACGTCATATCTATCCGCTTGATTTCATTAAGAAATATATCGATCTGATAGCAATGCATAAAATGAATGTGTTTCATTGGCATCTGACTGACGATCAGGGTTGGCGAATAGAAATTAAGAAATACCCCTTACTTACAGAGATTGGATCAATCAGAAAGACTGAAGATGGAGGAACATACGGAGGATTTTACACACAGGAGCAGATTAAAGATATTGTTGAGTATGCCCGAACCCGATTTGTTGATATTATGCCCGAAATCGAATTACCGGGTCACTCAGTGGCTGTATTGGCATCCTATCCTCAATTATCATGCACAGGAGGTCCCTTCGAAGTAAGAAGCACATGGGGTGTGGCCAATGATGTGTATTGCGCAGGCAAAGAAGAGACATTTGAGTTTCTCGAGGATGTGCTGGGCGAAGTGGCGGATTTATTCCCATATAAATATTTCCATATCGGAGGAGATGAATGTCCGAAAATGCGATGGGAAGAGTGTGGTGATTGTCAAACGCGCATCCGGGAGGAAGGATTAGAAGACGAACATGAATTGCAATCATGGTTTATTCGTCGCATAGAGAAATTTTTATTGACAAAAAATCGAAGTTTGGTCGGTTGGGATGAGATTCTGGAAGGCGGTCTGGCTCCTGAAGCAACCGTGATGTCATGGCGTGGAATGTCTGGTGGCATTCAGGCGGCTAAAGAAGGTCATGATGTGATAATGACGCCTACCTCACATTGCTATTTTGATTATTATCAGGGCGATCCCCGTTATGAACCCTGGGCAATTGGTAATTATTTACCCATGGAGAAAGTGTATAGTTTTGAACCTACTCCCACACAACTGAGTGAGGAAGAGGCCAGACACATAATGGGTGGACAGGGCAATGTTTGGACTGAGCATATCCCAACATCTGAGAAGCTTGAGTACATGGCCCTTCCCCGTATGTCGGCACTGGCAGAAGTGCTGTGGACAAACGCCGACCTGAGAGATTATGAAGGCTTTTTATATCGAATGAAGAATCAGTATAAGCGACTGGATGCAATGAATGTAAATTATCGTATACCGGCTCCGGTGGTATCAAATAGCAATTTTGTCTTTATCCGGGAGTTTACTCTGGAATTGAAGAAGGCAGTTGATGAAGCGATTATTCTGTTCTCTACCGATGGATCAGACCCTCTTACCAATGGACAGGAATACACTGGTCCATTAACCATTTCACAGGATGTTCAGGTGAAGGCTGTTTTGAAAATGCCATCCGGACATGCCAGTACTACTATCGATATTACTCTTGATCAACAGGATATTGTAATTGGATATGATCTGGAAGCTATCCCGGGCCTTAATTATTCTTATTATACCGGACAATTCAGATCTGTTAATGACTACACTGAACTCATCCCTTCAGGAGATGGAGAAATGACTGAGCCAGGATTGCCTGAAGAATTGTCAGATGAATCATTCGGATTGATTATCCGGGGGTATATTTTAATTGAAAAGGCTGGTATTTATCGGTTTTATACGTTCTCCGACGATGGTTCAGAACTAAAAGTAAGAGGCCAGATAGTGGTTGATAATGATGGATTGCATGGCCCGCAGGAAGCCTCTGGCGAAATAGCTCTCGGGCAGGGATGGCATCCAATTGAACTCAGGTATTTTGAGGCTGGCGGTGGAGAGGTGTTAGAGCTGGAATATTCGGGTCCTGACATTGAGAAACAAGAAGTCCCGGCCGATAACTGGGCAGCTTTTACGAGCCCATTGAAAATGATGAGAATAAACTAAACCATATATTATGAAGAATATATTTAACAAGATTTTGCTTTTGAGCTTGTCTGTATTACTTCTCTCTAACTGCCAGACAGAAGCTCCAAACTTTTTGGAAGAGTCACAGGAAGATTTTGATGAGCGCATGAGCTGGTGGCGCGATGCTTCTTTCGGCATGTTTATCCACTGGGGCGCATATGCCGTACCTGCCGGAGTGTACCAGGGCGAGGATATCCCGGGAATAGGCGAGTGGATTATGGACAGGGCAAAAATTCCGGTTGAAGAGTATGAGAAATTTGTGGCCCAATTCAATCCAACACAGTTCAATGCACGTGATTGGGCAAAAATTGCCAAAGATGCAGGCATGAAATATATTGTCATAACCTCAAAACATCATGATGGTTTCTGCCTTTGGGATTCGAAAATCAGCAAATACGATGTTATTGATGCAGCCCCCATTAATCGCAATCTTTTGAAAGAACTGGCAAAAGCATGCAAAAAAGAAGGTATCAGATTGTGCTTCTATCACTCAATAATGGATTGGCACCATCCTGATGCAAAAAAAGAGAATTTTGAAAAGTACCGTGAAGAGTATCTGATACCCCAGCTCGAAGAATTACTGAGCGGAAAATATGGTGATGTCGGTGTTCTGTGGTTTGACGGAGAATGGATTTCAGAATGGACTGAGGAGCAGGGAAAAGAACTGTATCAACATCTTCGCAGTATTAAGCCTGATCTGATTATTAATAACCGGGTTGGTAAAGGTCGTCAGGGGATGCAGGGTATGAACAAAGACCGTTCCTATGCCGGAGATTTTGGTACCCCTGAGCAGGAGATTCTGCATGGTGCCTCTGATCTGGATTGGGAATCATGTATGACCATGAATGATACCTGGGGATTCAAGAAAAATGATCATAACTGGAAGTCAGCCGAAATGCTGATTCATAACCTGGTTGATATTATTGCAAAAGGTGGCAATTACCTGCTAAACGTAGGGCCAACCGCCGAGGGACTGATCCCACAGCCCAGCATTGAGCGTTTGGCTGAAATGGGAGAATGGATCAGGGTGAATGAGGAGGCTGTGTATCAGACAAAGCGATTTGAGCACTATAAAGAAGGAGAAGAAATACGCTATATCATGTCAGCAAACGAGGAAGATGTATATGCTGTAGCACTTGAATGGCCGGGCGATAAGCTGACATTAAGATATGCTGAACCCACTGAAGGATCTGTAATCACTCTGCTGGGATATGAAGGTGATCTTGAATGGACATATAGCCCTCAGAAGGGTTTGATTATTAACCTGCCGGATGGTATTCAGGATCCGGAAAATCGTCCTTGTAATTATGCATGGGTATTTAAAATGCAGGCTTCTCCTGCCGGAGTTGTCACACTGCCTCTTGTAAAATCAGGCGATAAGGAAAATCCTGAAACTGTGGTTTTTTTTAAACAGGTGAGTTTTACAATTGAATCATCACCAGGATCAACAGTACATTATACTATGGATGGTACTGACCCTCTTACCAGCTCCATGCCATATAGTTCACCTGTGATGATAAGCAGCTCAATGACACTGACTGCACGTGCTTTCGAAGATGGCAAAATGCCCAGTGAGATTGTGAACGTGAGATTTGTTCAATCATCGAAATACTCTGTAGCCGGTACAACAACTACACCTGATGCCAGGTATCCCGGACAGGGAATGAATGGTTTTCTTTCTTATGGGGATGGAATCCGAGGTAGTGTGAGTGATTTTCGTGATGGAAACTGGTTGGGTTTCGAGGGTGTGGATATGGAAGTGGCTCTTGAACTGCCAGAAACTAAATCTATCAAACGAATTGAAGCAGGATTTCTGCAGGATATAGGTTCGTGGATCATGCTTCCCAAACAGGTCGATTTCTTTGTGAGTAATGATGGTATAAGCTATCAGAAGGTTGGCTTGATGAGCCATGAAACCAAAGCAAGTGACAAAGAGAAAAAAGTAGAGAATATTGGTGTTGATGTGAATGGCAAGAGAGCTAAATTTATTAAAATTGTGGCTGAAAATATTGGCGTTTGTCCTGACTGGCATCCTGGAGCCGGAGGCTTGCCATGGGTATTTTGTGATGAAATTATAATCGAATGAACAAGGTATTTGTAACGGGTTGTTTTGATATGTTGCACAGCGGACATGTTGCTTTCTTGCAGGAAGCCTCCTCCCTGGGTGACTTGTATGTGGGAATTGGATCAGACAAAACAGTTTATGAGCTCAAAGGGCGCTATCCTGTTGTTAATGAGGATGAACGGAAGTACATGCTCGAGGCATTGAAGTCCGTAAGCGAAGCACGGGTAAATTCAGGAACCGGTATGATGGATTTTATCGAAGAATTGAATGAAATCAAACCTGATCTGTTTTTTGTAAATGAAGATGGGAGTACTCCTGAAAAAGAAACTCTGTGTAAGGATCTGGGAATCGAATATGTAATTAAAAAACGTATTCCTCATGGCAATTTGCCAGCCCGTTCTACTACAGCTTTGCGTACCATTTGCACAATTCCCTACCGGATAGATCTTGCCGGAGGATGGCTCGACCAACCCTGGGTCTCAGAGCATAATGAAGGTCCGGTACTGACCATTAGTATTGAGCCAACCGTGGAATTTAATGACCGTAGTGGCATGTCAACCAGTACGAGAAAGAAAGCGATAGAGCTATGGCAGAACCAAATTCCGGATGGAGATGATCAGAAATTGGCTAAAATCCTGTTTAGTTTTGAGAATAGCCCGGGTAAAAAGGAAATTGCCGGCTCCCAGGATGCATTGGGGATTGTTATGCCGGGACTTAACCGTTACGATTATAATGGCAATTACTGGCCAGAGAAAATCAGCTCAAATCATAATGCTGAATTGCTCGACTGGATTGAAAAACATGTTTACCTGATTACCTTGGGTCCGCGCAAAGGTGACTTTGATGTACTGGATAATACCTCCATCAACAAAACCGGAGCCAGGGCACTGTCTGATGCAGCCAAATTGGCCTGGAGTGCATTAATGAAAAAAGACCTGGCTGAATTTGGCCTGGCTGTCAGACAATCTTTCGAAGCCCAGATAAGTATGTTTCCAAATATGGTTGATGCTTCAATATTATCCCTGATTGAAAAGTATAAAAACGTAGCCTTCGGATGGAAACTCAGCGGAGCCGGAGGAGGAGGCTATCTCATCCTGATTGCCGACAAGCCAATAAAAAACGCAATGCAAATAAAAATCCGAAGAAAAGATTAATAAGTAAAAGATGCACGACCTCAAAAACATAGTCTCAAACTTCCGGATCACTGGAACATATACAAACGGAGCTCCATACGGATCCGGTCATATAAACGATACTTTCAAAATTGACACCAAAGAAGCTGATCAATTTAACTACATCCTGCAACGGGTAAATCATCATGTATTCAAAGATGTTCCCGGACTAATGGAGAATGTGCTCAGAGTGACTCAACATATCAGGAAAAAACTTGAATCAGTGCCGGGTGCTAATCCTGATCGGGAAGTTTTAACTGTAATTCCCACTCTGAATGGAGCCAGCTATCATGTTGATCAGGAGGGGAACTTCTGGCGCATGTATATCTTCATCTGGGATAATAACAGCTACGATATGGTTGATTCACCTGAGAAAGCTTTCGAAGGGGGACGAATGTTCGGTAAATTCCAATCAATGCTGGCAGATTTACCCGGGAAACCACTCAATGATACCATTCCAAACTTTCATAATATCACATGGCGCCTCGACATGTTCACTGAGGTGCTTGGGAAAAATCCCATGAAACGCGCCGGACTTATCCGGGAGGAGATTGAATTTGTTCAATCAAGAGCTGAGGAAATGAAGACTATCCTGCATCTGGGGGAAGCAGGTAAAATACCTTTGCGTATTACACATAATGACACCAAGTTTAATAATGTTCTACTGACAAAAGAGGATAAGGGGCTGTGTGTCATAGACTTAGATACGGTAATGCCTGGTTATGTGCATTACGATTTTGGCGACAGTATACGCACATCCACCAATACCGGCAATGAGGATGATAAAGATTTATCGGCCATTGAAATGAATATTGACCTCTTTGAAGGATATGCAAAAGGCTTTCTGCAAGAAACAAAAGAAACTCTGAATAAGGTGGAGATTGACCATCTGGCTTTCGCCGGCAAACTGTTCCCTTACATCATTGGTTTGCGTTTCATAACTGACTATGTTGATGGTGACAATTACTTCAAAATCCATCATGAACACCATAACCTGCAAAGAGCAAAAGCCCAGTTCAAACTGCTCACCAGCATGGAAAGACAATACGCGAACATGCAGGAGATAGTTTGGAAGTATGGGGGGGTGGCCAAGGTGACGCCGAATCGTGACGCCGATCGTGACGCCGAATCGTGACGCCTGGTGGTTTTTAATGTAGATTTAACAAAAAGGAAAATGAGAAATATTTTAATCCAGAGCCCGGCGTCGCGTTTGTGTCGCCCTCGTATTAGCTTTTCATCCCGATGGCGTCACGTGGGCGTCACGATTGGCGTCACCTTGGGCGTCACGATTGGCGTCACGTTTTTTAGCGCCTGTTCCCCCAAAATCTCTGAAACCACAGATTCCGGGTCGATCGTTTTTTCTGAGTCTCTTTCGGGAGTGTGGGAAGCTAAGGTTGGTGAGCCTGAGGCTGTTGATTATCTAACTGTATCGAAGCCAATACCAAAAAAGCAGGCAATTACTGATATGCCTACAAATGGCTTTCCTGAATTTGCTCAGGATATTGAATATACGGTAAAAAATGGTAAAACTTACCTTCGGATACCGCTTGATCGTGAGGAGAAAATATATGGATTAGGCATGCATTTTCGCTCTGTTCAGCAACGTGGAAAGATAAAACGTTTGCATATGGATCATGTGGGCGGACAGGAAGATGGCCGGACACATGCCCCCGTACCTTTCTATGTGTCTTCGAAAGGTTATGGGATGCTCATAAATGCCGCACGCTATATCGATGTATGGGTGGGCACGGCTGTTCGCAAAGACAGTGATAATCCTCCTGTTGTGCGGGATCGCAATACCGATCGCAATTGGTCAGCAGCTCCATATTCCGATGCGATCGAGATTCTCATTCCGGCTGATGGGGTAGAATTGATTCTCTTCAGTGGTCCGGAAATGATGGATGCCATTAAGCGCTACAATCTGTTTTGTGGTGGTGGTCCTATGCCTCCAAAATGGGGAATGGGATTCTGGCACAGGGTTCCGACGCTGTATAGCGACATGCAGGTGCAAGCGGAAGTGCTTCAATTTGAGGAGCATGGCTTTCCTTTGGATGTGATTGGCCTGGAGCCCGGATGGCAATCAGCTTCTTATCCTTGTACTTATGAATGGGATCAATCGCGCTGGCCAAATCCAGAGAAAAGCATGAAGGAATTAGATGAGCAGGGAGTGAAAATTAACCTGTGGATAAATCCATATATTCCTCCCGGATCAAATATTCATAACAAGCTGGCTGACTATACCGGTAGCCATACAGTATGGGCGGGTGAGGTGCCTGATTATACCCTCCCGGATGCCAGAGGCTTGCTTCAGGAGCATTTCAAAAGTAATCATCTGGATATTGGTGTCAGCGGATACAAAATTGATGAGGTAGACGGATATGATGCATGGCTGTGGCCCGATGTGGCAAGTTTTCCATCAGGGCTGGATGGTGAGCAGATGCGACAAATCTATGCCTTACAGATGATGGCTATGATCAATGAGAGCTTCGAAGAAAGAGATCAGCGTACATGGGGTTTGGTAAGAGGAAATACAGCTGGTGGAAACAGATTTCCATTTGTTTTGTACAGTGATCATTACAGCCATCAGAATTTCATAACTGCCCTGGTCAATTCAGGATTCAATGGTGTGCTGTGGACCCCGGAGGTTAGAAATTCACCCACCGGAGAAGAGTGGGTGAGACGTATGCAGACATCCTGTTTTTCACCCATGGCCACTATCAATGCCTGGGCTTCTGGTACCAAACCATGGTCTTTTCCAGAGGTTTACGAAGAAGTTAAAGCTGCTGCTCTCTTGCGACTGCAGTTATTCCCCTACTTCTATTCTGCATTTGCCGATTATCATTTCGAAGGTATACCGCCTTTCAGGGCAGTTCAGCTTGAGAAGGGTTTTCTTGATATTAGTGAAGAAGAAAAAGGGACTCTGGATGGTGAGAAAAATCCTTATGCTCTTGCTCGTCAGCGCGAGATAAAAGATCAGTATATGGCCGGACCAAACCTGCTTGTAGCACCTCTGTATGCAGGTGAGACAAGTCGGAAAGTAGTTCTGCCTCCTGGTAAATGGTTTGATTTTTATACAGGCGAGTTCGTTGGTGAGAATGAGGTAATCATCGCTGAACATGGTATAGACAAATTGCCGGTTTATGTTCGTGATGGTGGAATGATCCCAATGATTCCTGAAACCTTGCATACACCTAGTGATGGAGAACAGGTACCACTTACTTTCAGGATATACGGAACAGCACCCGGTGAGTTTCTGCTATATGATGATGATGGCACCAGCTATGCGTATGCATCCGGCAGGTACAACAGAGTAAAAGTATCCATCGAATATAGTGAATCAGGAGAAGCAATAAGCAAAATTGATGCTGTAAACCCGGCATACCCCTGGGCTTATCAGGAGATGAAGTTCGAATTTATGACATTGGATTAGAAACAGAATGAAACGGATGAACCGAGCATGACAAAAGGAAAAATATTTTAACACACACGCGGATGATGTTTTTGCTATACCTGAGGATATTGATCTTTTTTCAACTGAGCCTTATGGAGCTGTGATAAGCTATCCGTTTAAAGAAAAAAACTATTAAGAATCTGCAGAATTAATTAGCATAATTACTTGGTTTTTCTTGCTACTATTTTTTAATTCTTATCAATCCAAACAGGACTTGACCATGCCAGCTCTCTGTTTTTCTGAGTAGCACGTACATAATAATACAAGACATCCTCTTCATCCTGGTACTTGCGATCGGAAAAGGTCTGTGCAAAGTTTAAAGCATCGTCATCTATATCAAATTGATGTATTACTTTACTGTTTCGAAGAATCTCTACTTTCTCCAATGGATGCTGCCCGCTTACATTAATTACTATTTGAGGAACTTTTTTTGCCGTACTCGTTGTGCCGGTGATGGCTCCATTTACTTTAATATCGATTACCATCTTATCTCCGGTAGTGGCAAAAGTGCGTCTGTTTTGTAAAGCTTCTATAATGCCAGCACGACTTACTTCTTTTACCCAAAGAGCTGCCAGACCAATTCCCATACTGTTGTGGTCTCCACTGGCAATGAAACCCATTTTGTATTTCTTTTTCTTGAGTGCATAATCGATATATGCATGTTTATGATGAGTAGGGGTGTGCCTGGCAAGGTTTTTTTCTCTCGGACATCCAGGATACTCATTATTTCCTCTGCACTGGAAGATCTCCACAACTGTCACATACTTGGGATCGGTAACATTCCAGTCCGTCGGGTGAACTTTATCAGCCGAATGATGAGGGATTGTTACACAAGAGATTTCCTTTTCATCTAACATTTTCCAGAGCATTGGGGCTATTTCCGTTTCCGGTGTATGAGGGCAATATATTTCGTGTTTATTGCGAATGTATTTTCGTGCATCTTCTGAACTGGCAAAAATGATATTATAGTGACCAGCACCGTGTTGGATGTTGTCTTGCTTTGGGTCGGATTGAAGAGTCCATTCAACGGCAGGAATAGCGATAAATTTCTCTGATTCTGTGTAAAAATCGGCTAAGCGGATATTTCTCCTCCAATGGATTTCACTGGTACTGGCGGCATGGTCGGTCATCCCCACAAAGTCGTATCCTTCAGAAAACATTCCAAACCGGTAATCTTCATGTAGTGTCCCATCTGTTCCGGCAGGCCAACAATGCGAGCTGTTCGAGTGCTCATGCAGATTACCAAAAATCAGAATATAAGTTTCACCATCTACGGTCATTTGCCGTCTCTGCATCCTGGGATGGCCACTATATTGACTTATAGCTTGTTCATCCGGATAGTATTCCTCAATTTGTGTCTCACTGAAATCAACAGGTTTGTATTTCTTTGATAATTCAGGTGTGATAAACTGCATAACGATCAGTTCAGATAGTCTGGTCCGTTCGATTTTGTCGATTTTCTCCAGACAGGAAGAAAGCCAGAAGTTGCCTCTTTTATCAAAAGCAATGGCCGGTGGAATTAACATGCCCTTGATTCCTGTTTCAAAAAAGGTGACAGGCTGCTGCCAACCATCCCGAGGATCCAGCCAGGTAATGCGGTATCGCCATTGTGCGTCTTCAAAATTGCCCCCACAAGATGTAGCAAGGAATAAATGCCCCTGCATATCTTTGAAAAACGAGGGTTTGTGGTCATTTTCTCCATTAAACAACCATTTCTCTGTGTTTTTGGTCTCGACTATTTTTCCATTTTGATAAGATAAAACAGCACAGCATCGATCACCTGTATAATTATCTCCATCGTCCATCCGGCTGGCGTTCCGGTTATTTTCGTAACTGATCCACAAGTGATCCTGGGCATCAAAAGCCAGCGCAGGCCTGGCGTTTATATTAACCCGATTTTTATGTCCTCCGCCAATCGCCACTGGTATGAATTTCTTGATTTTGAGTGTTTCACCATCAATGATTGTCATTTCTATATTTTGATGAAACCCTTCGGTCAATCCATAGGCAATATAAAGATCTCCGTTTTTATCTTCCACGATGCCGGGATCAAAGCAGCTGTTTTCGCCTTTATCTATAATTACGGGTTCTGACCACTGACCGTTTTCATATTTGCTGATGTAAATGGTAAATTTCCCTTCATGCAAGTTTTCCCAGGCGATCCAATTTCGATTTTTATCCGGAGCGATCAAAACCGGATTGATAGATCTTCCTGACTTCACAGGGAAAGTGTATGGATCACTCATTCCATTTGCCTTCATCATGGCAACGTTGATTACCCAATCCTCTTCTTTTTTTTCTGTCCAGGCCACTACCGGTTTACCACCTGTCGCACAAGTTGCAACTGGTGCTTCGTATTGGCCGGCGGATTTGCTTACAGAATCTGTTTCTGTCCAGTTTTTTCCGTCAAAGTGAAAGGCAGATACCAATTCAGCATTTTCAGGGTAACTAACTCTTCTAAGAGCATACATCCACATTTGACCGCTTCCGTCTGCTACCAGGGAGGGAATTTCTTCCTGTTCGTCATTAAACCCTTTCAACTGCAGGTTTTGAATTAGGGAGAATGCTTTTTCACCT
Organism: Bacteroidota bacterium; assembly: GCA_018669475.1. Taxonomy (GTDB): domain Bacteria; phylum Bacteroidota; class Bacteroidia; order Bacteroidales; family UBA12481; genus JABHCC01. Next base: position 71,366 of record JABHCC010000063.1, read on the forward strand.
TTCAATATCGAACATCCTACCATGGGTAAAGTCGATAATGCCATTGATGTTGCAGCAGTGGCTTTTATGAATTTTCTTCTTTTCATTTAGGTGATTTATTCTTAGGTGGCTTTGGCAGGTTAGTTTTATGGTCTTTTGCATACAACTCCTGGTCATATATTTCGCCTTTTACTGGTTCTTCGAATGCTTCAAATGCATAATCAATCAATTTTTTGAGCTGCTCCGGATGTGCTTCGGCGACATTTGTTATTTCTCCTTTGTCTTCTGTCAGCTTGTATAGCTCCCAATCAACAGGACTCTTACCTTTAAATTGTGCTGAAACTGCTTTCCAATCACCCGACCTTACTGCCCAGCGACCTCCACCTGTCCAAAACATATATTCATGTTCCTTCTGAAGCCCTTTCCCAAATAATGTGGGAAGTATGGATAAACCATCGCATTCTGTTGGTTTCTCGACATTTACTATATCTGCAACTGTAGCCATGAAATCAGGGAAGTACCATACAAATTCATTTTTAGTGTCGGGTGCAATTTTTCCGGGCCAGCGAACAACCATCGGAATCTTTAATCCTCCTTCGTATATATTTCCTTTGCTCCCCTTAAAAACTTCACCGGTTGTAGGATTAACATTTGGTCCAAACAGACCGTTGGGATTTTCTTCACTTCTGAAATATGCTTGTCCACCATTATCTCCACAAACAAAAACTATTGTGTTTTCGTCTAACTCAAGCTCTTTCAGAAGTTGAAATATTTCACCAATCTGAGTGTCAACTTTGTGTAATAAAGCTGCATAGCGAATACCATCATCTTCTCTCCATGATTTTTCTACTTTCCATGCTTTGTCTTTAAAATGCAGATAAGATGGATCATCTTCATCAATTCCCCATAGTCCATGCGGAGGTGTCCATGGCAGATAGCAGAAAAAAGGTTTATCGGCATTGGTTTTAATAAACTTAACTGCCTCTTCAAAGATGCTGTTCTGTGCATGGGTTCCACCTTTATAATGGTAGCCATCGTTGCCTTCAAGCAATACCTCTTCACTATTTTTTATAAGGTATTTTGGGTAGAATGTATGTGCATGAACCTGATCATAGTATCCGTAAAAAATATCAAAGCCATGTTTCTCAGGTACGCCGGATGTTCCCCGGTTACCGCATCCCCATTTGCCAAAACCTCCGGTGGCATAACCTGCTTCTTTTAATATCGATGCAACCGTCTTTTCATCGGCCCGAATAGGCATTCCTCCTGAATTCGAACGCATACTGGCATGCCCCATATGTCTGCCTGTCATTAAACTCACCCGCGTTGGAGCACATAAGGAGGCACCTGCATAAGCATTGGTAAAGAAAACCCCCTCTGTAGCCATTTTATCAATATTGGGAGTTTCTAACATCTCATTGCCCATATAAGATGGCTCGAAATAACCCATCTCATCCAGCATGATGTAGATGATGTTCGGTTTTGTTTCCCCGCCTGGTTTTGTTGTACAAGCAACAAGCGAAATAATCAGAGCTATTGTTCCAATTACTTGTGTGTATAAAGAATTCTTCATGGTTATGAATTCATTTTATTCAATAATTATTTCATCCACAAACATCCAGGCTTTGCCACCATCTCCGGGATGCCAGCCTGGGCAAATGGCAACATTTTTTGCGTACACCCGAATGAAACGGACCGATAAATTATTTGTCTCTGCATTGAAATGATGAATAAAGGCAACACCTCCCTCAGCTCGTTCTTTGTCTAATTTCACCGGAAGGTCAATAAATTTTTTACCATCTGATGAAACTGAGATCTGTACCGTTTCAGGTGGGAAGATCCAGCTGTCAAGTTTATCTAAAAATCTCACGGAGACCTTATTAAGCATAACAGACTCTCCGAAATCAAGAAGCGCATCCAGGTCATTAACCTCAAAGCCTACCCATTTACTATAATCAAAGGCCCATCTCGGACTAACATGATTGATTATCCCATCTGTTAAAGGATGATCGCTACCTCCTGGGTACTTGGGTGAGTTTGGATACTTAAGCTTAAGGGCTTGACCTTTGGCTGTATTCTCGATTTGGATAAATCTGGTATTGGATCCACTCAGATCCAATGTATCTCCATATTGTTTTCTAAGAGTGTTCAGATCCTCCATGAGGTCCTTTTGGACTCCTGTCGATGCCTGGTTGTATATATTATTTAGCTCTTGGGGATCATTTTCCAAATCGAACAGCTCCCAATATGGTTGGTCTCCTGAATTGGGAAAGCAGACCAGTTTGTCAGTTTTTGTTCTTATCCCAAACTGTTCCGGGATTTCATAACCCTCATAGTAATGGTAGTATATTTTATCCCTCCAATCTTTTGGGTTCTTTCCATTAAGAATGGTCCGGAAAGATAAACCCTGAATATCTGGGGGAATATTTGCTCCGGCATAATCAAGAAATGTGGGAGCAAAGTCGATGTTCTGAACCATAAGGTCATTTGAGCTTCCTGCTTTGATCTCTTTTGGATAACGAACAATCATGGGAATATGCAAAGCCTCTTCATACATCCACATTTTGTTATAAAAACCATGATCCCCAAGGAAGAAGCCGTTGTCTGAAGTATAAATGACAATAGTCTTTTCCTTCAGCCCTGCCTGGTCAACATGATTCAGTAGTCTGCCGATATTTTCATCCAAAGAAGCCACCAGTCGTATATAGCCTTTCATATATTCCTGATACATTATTCTTGTCCGCTCACCCAGATCCGGGATGCTCTCCACCAGATCTTTATATTCAGGATAATTGCAATCGGCAATTTTTGAAAACTCAGTCATGTTTTCAGCTTCTGAACGGGTGGCCCAATCATCATATAATGTAGCTGGCTCAGGCAAAACTACATCCTCGTACATATTAGCATGTGTCGAATCCGGATGATGTGGAGAATGTGGTGCTTTGTGATGAACCATCAGGCAAAATGGCTTATCAGATTTTCGATTTTTTAACCAATCAATAGACAGGTCTGTAATTACATCAGTAAGATATCCTTCAATTACTTCTCCTCCCGCAACACCATCCCGCCAGGTCTTGCCCTTTTCTTTAAACCAGCAATCATAGAACCTTCCATGTCCGGGCATAACGTTGTAATGGTCAAATCCGGTGGGTTCTGACTTGAGATGCCATTTGCCGATGATAGCGGTTTCATAACCGGCTTCCTGCAGTAGCTTGGGAAAGGTTTGCTGACTGCCATCAAAACTGTATCCATTCTGCAGAAAACCATTCTGATGATTAAACTTTCCTGTTAAAAGTGTGGCCCGTGACGGGGCACAGATTGAATTACTAACCATCATCTGGTCGAAGCGCATGCCCTCTGTTGCCAGCCGGTCAATATTTGGGGTTTTGTTGACCAGACTGCCATAAGCACTTATTGCATGGGCAGCATGGTCATCGCTCATGATGAATAGAATATTTGGCTGATTGTCAAGCTGATTGCATGAGCTTGCGAAGTAAAGAAGAGCAATAAAGCTCAATTTGCTTATAAAATTCATCTGTTTATGTTTTCATTTACTGCCGGATGGAGCTCATATAACAAAAAAGCAATCATTCCAGTGTATGTCTAATTGAGTTATCTTATTCAATAATTATTTCATCAATCAGCATCCAGGCTTTTCCACCAGCTCCTTTATGCCATTCAGGACAAACTTTAAC
>JABHCC010000064.1 GCA_018669475.1 Bacteroidota bacterium
GCTCACCGAAAAGAAGCCTCAACCGCCATCTGAATACCGTATTCTTACTCCTGAAAATGAGATAGTATGGATTGAAGGCACAACTGAGGTTTTGCTTAATGATAAAGGAGATATTGAAGAAGTTCTGGGTACTGTTCAAGATATCACCGAGCGAAAACAAAAAGATGAAGAGATATTAAAAACAAAAGATGAATTACAGAAAATCATCGATAACTCTATGTCGAACATTAGTGTGAAAGATTTGGATGGAAGTTATATTTTGGCTAGCCAAAAATTTTTGAAAGAGTTCGGTGTTGCAAAAGATGAGTTTATTGGCAAAACAGACTTTGATTTCTTGCCTAAAGGATTTGCGGATAAATATCGGGAACAGGATCGGAAAATAGAAAAAACAGGCGAGCCTTCAATCGAAAGAGAAGAATTTCCTTGGAATGATGAATCCCATTCATTCATTATTAGCAAAAGTCCTTTATTTGATTCAGAGGGAGCAGTATACGCAATTTGTGTTGAAAGCTTGAATTTAACACAAATCAACAAAATCAATTAAAACTAAGAATCTGAATACAGCGTTTCGCTATAAGAAAGTTGGCAGAGCTTTGACACTCTGTCGATCATTCACTTCTTCTTGCTTTTCGGCTTCTCTTCAACAACTTCAACTGTCCCTTTCGCTGGAATATCAATCCCATTTTCGCGAAGAAAGCGAGCTGAGGTTAATACGCCGACATAGTCATCATCCCCAACCCTTTTATAGTGAATGGTGGATCTCTCTGCCACCAACGATTCATTTCACTTCGCTCAACCGCTTCCGCACAAAGTGATCCACCGCGTGGCGCTTCCGCATGGATCAAACAGCTTTGCTATTATGAGTGGACTTAAGTCGATCAGGGTCAAGATTCGGGCAGCTCAACCACATTCAATACAGCAGAAGTCCAGGATTTGATTATACTCCAATTTCGATAATCGCCTGCTTCAGCTCCCTTCCACATCATTATGACTTTCATCAAAATAGTTTCAATAAGCGTACATTTTTTATAGTCCAGTTTTCCCGCAAAATAGCCGGTCTTAAATGGCTTAATTCGGGGTATTTGTGCTAAAGATTTGGTCAAATGACCATTGGCTTCTTTTATATTATCTTCATCTGTTTTTATGGCAGCCATACAGGTAATAAAACATGCCACTGGGATATTAATCAGTTTTTCCAGGTTGATTTCAACAAACTCTGGTATTTCAGCCAGCCATTTTCCATAATAAATCGGACTACCGATGATAACAACATCATAATTTTCAACTGATTCGACTTGAATAACAGGTTGAATATCAACGGTTGTTTTTTTCGATTTAAGTTCTTTACCAATAAAGTCTGCTATTTCTGCTGTTGATCCATGTTTACTGGCGTAACCAATCAATATCCTGATTTTTTTGTTCATTTTACCTCATAAGATTTATTTGAGGATAGGCATTATTGAGCGCCAGTTTGACATAGTAGGCACAAAGACAATTCTGTTGGATTACACGAATCGCAAAGGGTATGTGCTTTACACCTGTTTCTCCCAAAAGCAAAACAGGACTGTCCAAAGAAGCCACGTGCTCAACCTTTTGCAAAACATCATGCAACCCGAAATTTGCCCCTATAATTTCATCACCTGCGAGCCGTCTCAATTCACTGTGCAGATACCGATTGTCATCCGCCAGCAGATCTTTCAACTTCAGGACTTCTCGATGTCTGAGAGTATTTGACATGGCAAGCTTCATTGGGCCTTTCAAAGATTCAATCAATTCCATATCACCTTCTGCAAACTGCTTCTCGCCAACAGCATGAAACACAACGTTACCTACAATCTTATTATTTGAACGCAGAATCATGAAAACAACCGATGACGCCGGAGCATTCAGAATCTTCATGACGTGCCTGGTTGACGGGAATTCTTCGGGTTTCTCAATTAGAAAAACATCCCGGTCAGTCGAAATATTTTTTACCGCCTCTAAAGCATCTGGTGGCAAAGGCAGGATAAGGTCGAGCTTTTCACTCATTGCTTCTTCGGCACGAGCAATAATGTTCATCGACTCCAATGTATCATCAAAGATTGAAAGAAATATTCTAACGACCGGCATGAAATCTTTCAGGTAAAGAAGTAGGGAATCCAAGGCTAATTCTATCTCCAGATTGCCACATATTCTTAGTGTTGCGTCTTCAAAAAAGGTACTTTTTTTTTCGACATCTTTCTTCTCCTGTATGAATTGTCTTATAAGGCAATTCATAGCTCAAATGGTCTTATTAAACAATAGAAATTGTCTATATTGACAGACAGGTCCAGTTGACCTATTTAGATCATTGTAATTATATGTCTATCAAATTTGGCCTGATTTTAGCTATAAGATATTAAATTGAATAACAATCAACTATTGAATCAGGCGGAACATCATGAAATGGATAGAAATCATAGAGCTCAGATCTGCAGGAACAAGCTGTAATTTACTGGAAGTTCAACTGAAAGAGTTTATGGAGCAGCTGGCGAATAAATCATCGAAACAAATGGTCAAGCTTTATTCACGCATCATGATCGATACAAGCATGAGCATTCACTTGTACCACAACTCTAGTGAAGTCAGTCACAAAGGGAGTTTTCTTGGATTAAAAATGGCTTCTGTTTTGAAATCGCATGGTTTAGTCAATCACTCTATCTGGATAGAAAAAGAGAGGATTATTTAACTTGAGTACTTTGAAAAGAGGAGATAAGGATGAAAACAGAGAAAAGAAGTATCATGGTCAAAGAAATGGTCCTCATGGGAGTATTTTCCACATTTGTAATGGATCTGGGATATGTGTTTATTAAGCTCACAAAGATTGTAGAGCCATCCATGCAGCCATATCATCTCGGAAGATGGCTGCTCAGTATGCTGCAGGGTACCTTTATGCATGCTGATATCGGAGCTGTCGAGGCTTTTGGCATTGAAAAACCCGTGGCTCTGGTTGCCCATTATCTGACTGGCATTATTCTAGTGAATGCTTTTTTATGGCTGAAGAAGAACACCAAAGTATTTTCAGGGTCTATCTTTATGGGAATCCTTTTTGGATTAGTGACAGTCGTCTTTCCATGGTTTGTCATGTATCCAGCCATGGGATTTGGTTTTCTAGGTCTTGATGGCCCCGGAAATTCAAATAACGTCCTATTCGGACTTTTGAATCATTCCTTTTTTGGGATTGGAATTACCTTCTGGATGTGGTGGGTCAGGAAGTTTACAGTTAAAAGCCATTCACTAAAGTCAGTCCGCCCTATAGCATGAGCGAAAGAGCTGTAAGATCTCTGGAACTGTCAATAAATTCCATATTGTATGATAGCAGGATGAAGGTAAAGCTATATTGGTACTGTTCAAGGGGGTTCAAACTCTTAGACTCCCATAAATCATGACCTTTTCTGTATTGGAGACTAAAAATGAGTATTGGATTATTGAGGTGGTATACACCGAAAGCAACTTTCCGACGAACGGCTAATCATCGATTACAGGAATATTTTCCGGAAAAATCAGCACAGGTTTGGCGCTCAACACGCACCTGGCAAACGCGATTGGCGGCAAGTCGTCCCCGTTATAGTGCCTCGGTTAACCTCATGATTCGATATGCAGAGTGGTGTTGCGCACTTTATCGAGCCTTGCAGGATCACGGCATGAGCCAGGCCGAGGCAGGTATGATTGTTGAACAGGTTATGTCGGATGCCTATCGACCAGTACCAGCTGCAATGTTCAGACTTTCCCGGCTCCGCAGTTCCAAACATGATACAAGGGTTAAATGGCTGATGAGTCTGATTACTCAATATTTCTTCTCCTCTCCTTTTCATCATAGACATCTCTCCTGGGAGACAGGTGTGGCATTTGACGTCACCATATGCCCGTTCGCCGACTACTTCAGAGATCAAGGTGTTCCTGAACTTACACCCTATGCGGCATGCAATGCGGACCATATCGCAGCACACGCACTAGGAATCAAATTGATTCGTACACAGACCATTACTGGTGGTGCAGAGTATTGCGATTTCCGATGGGAGATCCCGAAGCAATTCTAAAATCCAACAGAGCACAATCCAGGCAGGATAGAGCAGGCACATTGTTGCAAACATAAAAGGAGAAAAAATGGAGTCCTACAGACCAAATTCCATCAAGGTTGGAATTTATTTTATCATTGCAACTGTTTTTTATTCCATTGGCCAATTGGTTCATGGTCCCATTACTGGTGCTGTGGATATACTGGACATCGTTTATCCACATCGTTCGACTATTATTTTTGGCGTGTTAGTGGAGTTAATTGGCAGGGCTAGGATTATCAATCTGCAAAGAGATAATTGAGCAGCATCATGGCAAAATCTGGACAGAAAACAATCCTGATGGTGGAGCGACGTTTAGTTTTATGTTGCCTTATGAGCAGGAAATTGCTTAAATTTGCCATTTAAGCTAGAAAATACCCTGTTATCACTTCTTCACCCCACTCCATCGCTTCTGCACAAAATAAATATCCCTCTCTATCGTCAAACCAAAGGGTTTTTCGATGCTTTCCAGTTCAATCAGTGGCGTGTCCAAATTCATCCTGCACCAAGCCCATACCATCACGGGCGCAGTACCGGTTTTGTTTGGGGGCTGCGATGCCTCTTCCGGGCTTGAATACGACGTAGTGATCAAAGGCGGTAGGTACTGTTCAATCCCAATACCCCCGTCGTTATTGAAAGGTTGTCACCTCCACCATTTTACCCCCAATACCTTCCATATCATCTTCATCACTTGCTGTAACCACGTCAAATCATAGCTATTTCTTTGTTTATAAAGATTTTTGTTTGGAGATCCGTGTGTCCCGGTAGTTCCATTTAGTTATTTTTATGTCGTTAGGGAATGGGCTAAACCGGGCTGGGATTTGGGCTGGATTTTTAGAGACAGTTTGTTGGTATTTTCGTTTTCTGTTTATACTTCAAGCAAACGTTTACTGAGAAGTGTTTGCATGTCTCGACGACCATCTGTAACGAGCATGATATAAACAGTCTCTTTTTTTATTTGGTAAATTAGCCTATACGGCTTAAAGAAAACCTCGCGATATTGCTTTATCCCGAGGCTTTTTAACTCATTCGGGTATGAGCCCCTCTCTGGAAAAGTTGTTAGACTATCGATTGCTTTTTCTATTTGCATGAATACATATTCTGCTTTGCCTGGACTATCGCTCAGATAGATGAACTCGTACATATCGTCGAGATCCTGTGCCGCGTGATTTGTTAATAAAACGTTATACGACATTGGTGTCCCTTTTCTTTTCTCTGATCCTATTTAAAGCATCTGCCGCTTGTATCACTTCACCTTTATCAATCTGCTGATTCCCGAGAGCCAATATTTTTAACATTGCCATTGTTTCCTGTTCTTTTTCATAACTATCTATGTCTTGGACGATAGCTTTGGCCTCCCCATTCTGGGTTATAATTAGTGGTTCCCGATGACTACCTATATTTCTGATAATATCTGCGGCGTGCGCTTTTAAATAGCTAATTGGTTTAATGTTATTAGACAATTTCATGGCCTCTCCTATGGGATTATTAACTACATGTCTAAATTTAGATCGAATATGGTCTATTTGTCAAGTTGCTCATTTTAAATCTGAGGATTATAAGATTGACATCTGAATGGAGACAAACAGGCTTTTTTTTAATAAGGCTCAAGGTGTCAAATCTCCGGAACATCCACCATTCATTACCCCATTTCTAGCCTATCAGTCGTCACACCTGCTCTGTAACCCTTTAAAATCAAGTATTTCAAAATCCTCTCTGAGATTTGCCGCACTTGCTTCAACTTCCCGTTATTTCATTCTTTTTCATTCTAATACGCTACAGATGGTCCGATTTAGTCCAAATTTGGATTCAGGATTGGACTAAATATTTTCATCCAGTTCGACTACCCTGATAACAAAAAGCACCTATAAATGATCAATCATTAATCATAGTCATACTACTTCAAGTCTCACCAGAGCTGTGAATAACAGCTCAGAATACAACAATATGGTTGCTTAAAAATATCAATTTCGCTGTTCAAAAAAATAGGATGAATTCAAGTTCAGTTGATTTTGAAAATTAATTGACAAATTAGCGGTACTAATTGATAATCAATAGATCGACA
>JABHCC010000065.1 GCA_018669475.1 Bacteroidota bacterium
AAAAAGACTTTCTCTATTGATGATCTTGATGATACAAAATATTTCATCGACCTTGGAGTAGTAAATGATATGGCAGGAGTGAAGCTTAATGGAAGAGATATAGGTGTAATCTGGTGTGCACCTTGGCGAATTGATATTTCAGATGCCCTGAAAGAGGGAGAAAACAAACTTGAAATTGAGGTGGCTAATCGTTGGATAAATCGATTGCTGGGTGATCGCCAGGATGCTGATGCGAATGTCAGGAAGGTGAAGTTTGACAATGGTTTGCTCGGAGGGCAAGAGTTTTCCACAGGCAGGTATACTTTTACAACCCAAGCTGCAATGGCATCATTCCGATTTACAGAGCCATTACCTTCGGGTCTGCTGGGTCCGGTAAAAATAAAACAGCAGAAATGAAAAAGATAACAGTTTTCTTGTTGGTAGTAGTATTTGTCGCTTGCAGCTCTCCTGAAACAAAGGTTTCTGAGCTTGCTGCTGGATTTGAAAACCCTGGCAAGGATGAGCGGCCACATGCCTATTGGAATTGGTTAAATGGGGATGTTTCCTTTGAGGGTTTAACTTATGATCTGGAAGAAGCTAAAGACAAAGGACTTGGTGGGCTACAAATGTGGGATACTGAGGCTATGAGAAATTCCAACGGTTTTGTTCCGTCTGGCCCACCGTTTATGGGTACTGAATCAGTGGCAGCCATGCAACATGCAATTAAGGAAGCCAAGCGTCTTGACCTGAATTTGGGATTAATCACTTCCAGCGGATGGAATGCTGGTGGTCCATGGGTGAAACCCGAAATGGCTAGCAAAAACTTATACTATTCTAGCATTGTTGTTAATGGCCCGGGCCAAATCAAAAAGAAACTTCCTTTTCCTGAAGTCGCAAGAAGATGTCCAAAAGGAGAAGATGGACTTCCTCTATGGTATCTTGATGTAGCCGTCCTGGCCTGGCCTAATTCTGAGGATAAAGTGATTCCAGATATTTCAGAAGTGATCAATATTTCTGACAAGTTTAAGGATGGAGAGTTAAACTGGACTCCACCTGAAGGACAATGGCAGGTAATAAGGTATGTATGTAGCAATAGTGGCCAGATGTTGATTGCTGCCAGTCCGAATTCAAAAGGTCCATTTATCGATTTTCTCGATCCTGAAGCTACCCGTTTTCACTTTATGTATATCATAGAGAAGCTCGGACTAAAAAAAGGTGGTGATCCTAACCATCCTTTGAAAACTTTGGATGTTGATAGCATGGAATTACCTGATGGTATCCAATGGACTACCAAGTTTAGAGAGTGGTTTATGAAGTATCACTCTTATGATCCTATTGCCTGGCTTCCAACCCTGTCTGGATGGACAATAAATAGTAAGGACGAGAGTGCCAGGTTTATTTATGACTACCAAAACACGGTTAGTGATCTTCTGATATTCAGTCATTATACAACGGGAAGTGAAATATGTGCTGAATACGGGCTTCAACTGGCCGGAGAAGCAGGAGGCCCAGGCCCTCCCATATGGTACAGTTGTCCTGTAGATGCTCTGAAAGCTCTTGGTAATGTTGATATACCCCGCGGTGAATTTTGGATAAGAAATCGCAATAATATCTTTTTGATCAAGGAGATTGCCAGCGCTTCACACATCTATGGCAAAAAGTATGTTGATGCAGAATCATGGACAACCTGGTGGCGTTGGAAAGACAGTCCTTTCGTTCGTAAACAGTGGGTAGACAGAGCATTTTGCGAAGGACTAAACCGGGTTACTTATCACGGCTATTCCAATTCTCCTGAGGAGTTTGGGTACCCTGGCCGTAGCTATCATGCTGGTGTGGATATGAATACCCGGGTTGTGTGGTGGTCAAAAGCACGACCTTTCATGGACTATTTGGCACGATGTTGCCAGATGCTACAGCAAGGAAAATTCGTGGCCGATGTTGCCTATTTCTATGGAGATCAGGCCCCTAATTTCTGGCCCTTATTTGCTAATGTACCTGAAAAACCTCTGCTTGACGGTTTGGGTGCAGGTTACGATTACGATGTTGTAAACAGCGATGTTATTCTCAATCGTATGTCTGTTGAAGATGGCCGGATAGTTTTACCAGACGGTATGTCATATCTGGTTCTTGTTCTTCCTGATCAGCCATATATGCCACTTGAAGTGCTAGTTAAGTTAGAGGATATGGTAGCTAACGGAGCTACTATAATTGGCTCTAAACCTCTTGATGTGCCAGGTTTACAAGACTATGAAGCACGGAGTTTGGAACTGAAAACCCTGGCTAGCAAAATGTGGGAATCATGTGACGGAACAACAGTGACTCAGAATAATTATGGCAAAGGTAAAGTTGTCTGTGGTATGAGTTCAAGGGAATGGCTGATGGAAGAGTCTGTGAAACCTGACTTCTTCTGCCAGGTTGAGGAACATAAGTCTGATCTCGATTATATACATAGGAAGACAGAAGATACAGACATCTACTTCGTGAGAAATAAATCTTTAAAACCTCTGACAGTCGATTGTTTTTTCCGTGTTGAAGATTCAAGGCCCCAGCTTTGGGATCCGACTGACGGAAATATGAAAACTGTATTTGTTTACGATGAGGTAGATGGCGGAACCAATGTTGAGCTTGAACTTCCGGCAGGCGGATCAATATTTGTGGTTTTTGGTAATGTAGCAGAAATTGAGAATGATGCCTTCCAATGCTGGGAAAATGGAACATATACGGTGGTCAATAACAAGGGTAGAGAGAAGGAGCTAATAGTTGATGATCTTCCTTCACCTATCGAAATAGAGGGAGAATGGACTGTGAATTTTGATCAGGAATGGGGAGCTCCTGCAGAGGTGAAGTTTCCCGAGTTGATTTCTTGGCCAGACCATGATAATGAAGGTATTAAATACTATTCTGGAGCCGGATTCTACACCAAATCGATGGATGTACCCGCTGATTGGCTAGCTTCAGGACGAAAAGTATATCTTGACCTTGGAGAGGTTCGTGAATTGGCTGAGGTTTTCGTTAATGGTAAATCAGCCGGAGTTCTTTGGAATCCACCCTACAAAGCTGATATTACTGAGCTTGTCAAAGCTGGTTCCAACGATATAAAGATTGAGGTAATGAACCTATGGTGCAATCGCCTTGCCGGTGATAATGAACTGCCGGAAGATGAAAGATTTACGAGTACCAATATTACAACACATGGATATAGAACAGATCCTAATTACTGGCTGCTCCAGCCTGCAGGACTCCTGGGTCCGGTTCGATTGGTACCATCAGTATTAATAAATCCCTGAGAAGAAATGAAAAGTATTGCTTTTAAAATGAAGTTAAAGCCTGGTTACGAAAAAGAGTATCAGAAACGTCATGATGAAATCTGGCCCGAACTGGCAAAGGAACTTACCAAAGCCGGGGTGTCAGATTATTCAATCTTTCTCGATAAAGAAACCAATATCCTTTTTGCTGTTCAGAAATTATCAGAAAGTAACAGCGCTGATAATCTCCCTAACACTGAGATTGTAAAGAAGTGGTGGGCTTATATGTCAGATATAATGGAAGTAAATCCTGATAATTCACCTCTTGTAACTGAATTAAAAGAAGTCTTTCATCAGGATTAAAATAAATAATGGATAAGAAGATGAATTCAAGAGAACGTGTTCTAAAAGCTTTTAAAATTCTTCCCGGCAAACCTGATCGTGTGCCAGTTCAGTTTGAACTCTGCAGACAATTATATGATCACTTTGGAAAAGAGTTGGGGATTCCGGTAGACTATACAGAGAATCTATACGAAGATGTCACATATCGAATCAGTGCCAACGAATTACGTTTGGCTATGGGAAGTGATGTAGTGGTGAGCGGGGCTTCAGTTTCAGACGACTTCAAAATAGAAGTTGACGAAAACGGTCATTGGAACAATGAGTATAAAATGAAAATGCGTCAGGGCGATATTTATGTTGAAGTAGTGGATTATCCCCTGGCTTATGTCCAGACAAAATCGGATATTGAAAATTATGTTTTTCCTGATGTCGATGCTCCGGGACGTTATAGGGATGCAGAAGCCCTGGTGAAAAAATATCACGATGAATATCTGGTGTTTGGTGACATTGAGGTCACAGTTTTTTCATTGGCTCACCAGTTGGTGGGAATGGAGAAATTGTTGATTGATATGATGATGGAAGCGGAGTATGTTGTTCCCTTGTTTGAAGCCTGTGCAGAATTCCAAACCCAAATAGGCTTGCGCCTTATTGATAAAGGGGTAGATGCCATCTGGTTTGGCGATGACTTTGGTACACAGCAAAGTTTGATCATGGCTCCTGAGACTTTTCGAAGTCAGCTAAAACCCATATACACTAACATGATTCAGACTTTTAAGGAAGCCAAGCCTGATATTATTCCGATTCTCCATTGCGATGGAGCGGTGTCTTTGCTTCTGGATGATATTCATGATATTGGCTTCGAGGTATTCAATCCTGTGCAACCCGGAGTTCCAGGCCACCTTCCCGAAGACATGAAAAGTGGTTTTGGCGATAGGTTTGCCTTCTGGGGTGCCATCGACCAGCAGGATTTACTACCAAATGGAACTGATGAAGAGCTGGAAAAGGACATTATAGAGAAAATCTCCATTTTAGGAAAAGGAGGGGGGTACATGATTTCTCCGGCACACATTATTCAAAATGATGTTTCACCTGAAAGGGTACTAAAGTTCATAGAGCTGTGTAAAATGCATGGTAAATACTGACCTTGGAATTTCAAAGAATATAGACGGATGAAAAGATCACAAAGTTGCATAGCCAAGTTAGAAAGAATGGGGAAAGCCCTGAGGCATGAAGAACCCGACCGTGTCCCTATAAGTGATTTTTTCTGGGGGAGTTTTATTAATCGCTGGAGAAAGGAAATGAACCTGCCGGATGATGCAAGCCCATATCATTATTATGACCTGGATTGGATTGTAACTATTCCTAATATGGATCCCAGAATCCAATCTTTTGAAATTATTAAAGAGGATGAGTCTGAGGTGATTGTAAAGACAGGTTTCAGGACAATAATGCGTAAAAAGTTCGATTTCCCCATGCCTGAATTTATTTCCTGGGATACTGATACTATTGAAAAACTTGAGGCCTTTGATTTTGATGACCCTTACGACAAAAGACGCTATTTTGAAGCAGGTGATAATCAGATTGCAGGTGTAGGAGATGGCTTTGAGCGAAATTCACCTGCCTGGATAGAAACAGTAAAGAAATTACGTCCTGATTTTCCGGTTTATGGTAGTATGATTGAAAGTTCTGAATGTTTAACTCGTTTAGTTGGTCAGGAAAATGCTTTGCTCTGGATGGGAATGTATCCCGATAAAATGGGGAATGCAATAAATCGTATAGGACAGTTTTATTTTGACTGTTTAAAAGCACAAATTCAGGCTGCTGGTGGCTTACTCGATGGCATGGTGATCTGGGGTGATGTCGCTTATCAGAAATCATTGTTTTTTTCTCCTCAATACTGGAGAGCTTATTTCAAACCCTGGGTAAAAGCAATGACGGAAGAGTGTCATAAACATGGATTACCAGTGATATACCATGGTTGCGGCAATGTACATCTGATCTTTGAAGATTTTATCGAAATCGGCATCGACGCCTATAACCCGCTTGAAGCAAAAGCAAACATGGATGCCCTTAATCTGAAAAGAAAATTTGGAAATAAGATTGGGTATTGTGGCAATTCTGATATTCAGGTCTGGGAAACAGGTGATAAGGAAAAGATTAAGAAAGAAGTATTGAGAAAGCTAAATGCGGCAAAGGGTGGGGGATTTATCTTTCAGTCTGATCATTCTGTTTCAAGTGAGGTCTCAGGACAGGCTTATGATTACATTGTGAATTTAGTTAGGGAGTTTGGAGAATATCCTTTACAGCTTGGTCTCTTTGATGAAGAACTTTAATTAACCCAGAATATAACTATGCAACGATACGGGATGCTTATTAATATCAGACCTGAAAAGATCGAAGTATACAAAGAACTTCATGCAGCAGTGTGGCCTGAGGTTTTGAAAATGATTACAGAATGTAACATTCGTAATTATTCAATCTATTTGAAAGACAATTCTCTGTTTAGCTACTTTGAATACATTGGGAATGATTTTGACGGCGATATGGCTCTTATGGCAGCAGATCCGATTACACAAAAATGGTGGGATGTTTGCAAACCTTGTCAGGAAGCTGTTGAAAACAGGAAAGATGGAGAATGGTGGGCAAACATGCTTGAGGTATTTCATTTGGACTAATAGTTTCACTCGACATTAAAAATTATCTATCAGATAATGAGGAGATTACGGTCTCATGCTAAATTATTATGTTATTAAATGTAAAATAAACTTGACAAAATGTAAAAAGAAATTAACTTTGTGTCGTAGAAATTTGACATAATGTCAATGTAGTCATACATATTAATCATACAAAATAATTAGAAATCATGTCGTATCAAGTAAAAGAAAACATTGTAAACATTTTTAGCGGACTGCTAATTTCAACTATCTATGCTTTGATTATATATCAAAGGCATCAGGAAGGAAGATTTGATCTCACAGAAGATTTTACCACTTGGGGAGTTATATTCATCATCTTTATGATTGTTTCGGTTATCGCAAGAATCATTATCTACATTATTTTTCACATTATCAATGCAATTGCTTTGCAGAAAGAAGAAGACATTCCTGTATCTGATGAAAGAGACAAGCTCATTAAGCTGAAAGCAACCAGGAATTCACATTATGCTTTCTCAATAACTTTTGCCTCCGTATTTGTGTTTCTGGCTTTTGGTATGCCAGTATATGGCATATTCATTGCCTTTCTAATAGGTGGGTTGTTATCAGAGCTTATCGATAACGGTTCGCAAATTTATTATCACTCCAAAGGAATTTAAGATGAGTAAAAGCATAATACAAAACAGTTTGCGAAAAATGCGATTTTTGGCGGGTGAATTAACTCAACAGCAATTAGCTGATGAACTAAAAGTATCGAGGCAAACAGTTGTTGCCATTGAGAAGGGGAATTACTCCCCTTCTCTTGAATTGGCTTTTCGTATTGCTCGCGTATTTAATACTACAATTGAAGAGGTATTTACTTATGAACCAGTGAAAAAATAACAAAAAGCTCTTTATGATAAGAATAGAATTGAGTTCTGCCCAGGCAATAAGGATTAGTAACTATTGAATAAATAAAAGTTATTTCTGTATTCGGATCCCTTAAAAGGTAAAATTGTGCAAACAAATATCATCTTGTATATTTATAAAGTAGCCTGGAGCGAGTATCTTTAAAAACTAAACTCATTAGAATAACTAATCAATTATCAATATGGCTAAAGTAGGATTATTCGGAATTGGTCTTGATACTTATTGGTCTCAATTCGAGGGATTACTCGATAATCTTCTGGGGTATCAGAAACAAATCAAAGATCGAATACAGTCTTTTGGAGTTGAAGTGTTTGATGTTGGAATGGTAGACAATCCTGTGAAGGCACGTGAAGCTGCTGATTTACTGAGATCAGAAGATGTTGAAATTGTGTTTCTGTATGTTTCAACCTATGCTTTGTCGTCAACAGTATTGCCTATTGCGCAGAGAATCAGGGTTCCGGTGGTGATCCTTAACCTTCAGCCTGTTCCTCAATTAGATTACGAGGCTTTCAATAGTATGTCAGACAGGGGCGAAATGACTGGTGTCTGGCTGGAGCACTGTCAGGCATGTTCTGTTCCCGAAATTGCATCAGTTTTCAACAGATCAGGTATTTCTTATGATTTTGTAAGTGGATATCTGCATGATGAAGTTGCCTGGACAGAGATAAGAGCGTGGACAGAAGCATCGAGAGTTTCAAAAGCCTTACGAAATATGCGCATGGGTATTTTGGGTCACTACTACAATGGAATGCTGGATGTATATACTGATCTGACTAAACAATCAGCAGTATTTGGCACCCACTTCGAGTTGCTCGAAATGTGTGAACTGAAAAAATTGAGAGATGAGGTAAGTCAGACAGAAATTCAGTCTAAGACTGAAGAGTTTAACGAAGCCTTTGATGTTTCACCAGATTGTGAAATGTCTGAAATCGAGCGTGCAGCCCTAACATCTGTTGCCATGGATAAGCTGGTTAAAAGCCATGATCTGGGTTCAGTGGCCTACTATTACGAAGGTGAAGCAGGAAATGAATATGAAAATATTGTAACTTCGGTAATTGCCGGGAATACTATTCTTACTGGGGAAAATATACCAATAGCTGGTGAGTGCGAAGTAAAAAATGCCCAGGCCATGAAAATCATGGCTGAGTTTGGAGCAGGCGGATCATTCTCTGAGTTTTATCTGATGGACTTCAAAGATGACGTTGTATATCTGGGGCATGATGGTCCTGCCCATTATCTCATAGCAGAGGAAAAGGTCAAACTGGTTCCCCTATCAATTTATCACGGTAAACCAGGTAAAGGTTTGTCTATCCAAATGAATGTGAAAAACGGTCCGGTAACATTACTATCTGTTGTTGAGGGAAAGGATGAGGTTTTTCTGTTGATTGCTGAAGGAGAATCGGTACCAGGGCCTGTTTTACAAATTGGAAATACAAACAGCAGGTATCTTTTTTCAATAGGAGCAAAAGCATTCATTAACCAGTGGTCAAAACAAGGGCCAGCTCATCACTGTGCAATTGGCTTGGGGCATATTGCTAATAAAATTAAGAAACTGGGTCAGATACTAAATATCAATGTTGTGAGGATTTGTTAAGTGCCTTAAGATAAGTTTGTTGAATAAGTAAAAAACATATTATGAAATCAAAGCTTGCAATCGGACTTCTTATATTCTCATCTCTTTTTTCAGCATGTACTAAAAAAGACAATAGTCAGGATATCCAGCCTAATATTTTATTCTTTCTTATTGACGATCAGAGAAATGATATTTTGTCTTGCGCCGGGCATTCAATAGTAGAAACTCCAACAGTTGATAAACTCGCTGCTGGTGGGATTCGCTTCACAAATGCCTTTGTCACCACCTCTATTTGTGCTGCAAGCCGGGCTTCAATCATTACTGGTCTGTACGAATCAAGACACAATTACACCTTTGGAAAGGACCCGGTCAAGAAAGAGTTTATGATCCAATCCTATCCATATCTACTTAAACAGGTCGGGTATCGGACAGGATTTATTGGAAAGTTTGGTTTTAAGATTGAAGACAAGGACAGTTTTATTCATGAAATGTTTGATTATTACAAACCATCTCCAAGGAGTACTCCTCATTTTATAAAGCAGGAAGACGGAAGTAAGCGACATTCAGCTGAGATAAAAGGAGATCAGGCAATCGAATTTATCAATGCAAATCCAGAGGATCAAGCATTCTGCCTTTCAGTTAGTTTCAATGCCGTTCACGCTGTCGATGGGAATCTGACTCCTGGTAATGATGGTCATTATCCCTATCCAAAGGCAGTTGCAGGCTTGTATGAAGGCCTTGAAATGCCCGAGCCGGATTTATCAGATCCTGAGATATTTGAAAACCATCCTGATTTTTTGAAGACATCCATGAATCGTGAGCGCTATTACTGGAGATGGGATACCAAGGAAAAATACCAGACCAATTTGAGAGCTTATTTCAGAATGATCAGTGGATATGATCGGGTAATGGGACGAGTAATCGGGGCACTTGAAGAGAAAGGTATAGATGATAATACAGTCATAATCTACTCAGCAGATAACGGATATTATATGGGAAATCGTGGCTTTGCAGGGAAATGGAGCCATTACGAAGAATCTATACGGGTACCCCTGGTGATTTTCGATCCCCGCTTGTCTCAGCGAAAAACAGGAAGAACAGTGAATCAGACGGCTATTAATATTGACATCCCCTCTACTATTCTTGACCTTGCCGGAATCTCTGTTCCCCAAATTTATCAGGGAGCCAGTCTTTTGCCTCTTTTACATAAAAAGAAAGCTATAAACTGGCGTACAGATTTTATGATAGAGCATCGGATGGATAATCCCATAATTCCGAAATACGTAGGAATTCGTGGAGATAGATACGTGTATGCTATTTATTACGAGCAGGAGCCTGCCTATGAATTCTTACACGATTTGAAAGAGGATCCGAATCAGCTCACAAATCTGGTTGACAATCCTGATTATCAGGAAATCCTAAAAGAAATGAGAATCGAATGTAGAAATACTGAAAAGGAGGTGAAATAGCTATGAAGAATCTAAAAAGAAAGATAGCAGGCTCTCTGTTAACAGTGCTAATATTTTTACTTATAAATGGATGCAGCAACAAAACTATAGATAATCCCAATGTGCTCTTCATCCTGGTTGATCAATGGCGCGGTTCAGCAACGGGATATGCCGGTGATCCGAATGTTAAAACTCCACATCTCGATAAATTTGCTGAAGAAGCCATAACCTTTTCCAATGCTGTTTCTGTTTGTCCGGTTTGCACACCTTATCGGGCCTCCATATTAACCGGGAGGTATCCCACATCAACTGGAATGTTTCTGAATGATGCTTATCTGCCAGCCTCAGAGTTATGCCTGGCTGAAATATTCAAAGAAAATGGATACAATACCGGATATATTGGCAAATGGCATCTTGATGGTCATGGGCGTTTTGATTTCACACCACCTGAAAGAAGGCAGGGATTTGATTATTGGAAAGCCCTCGAATGTTCTCATGACTATAATAAGATGGCATATTACGAGGGTGATTCACCCGAGGTTAAATACTGGGAAGGATATTCCCCATTTGCAATCGCAAAGGATGCTCAGGACTATATCTCGATGCAGTCGGAGATTGAAAATCCATTTTTCCTTTTCGTGTCAATAGCGACTCCACATTTTCCACATGTTTCCGCTCCTGAGGAATTCAAGAACCAGTATCCTGAAGAAGAAATTAAGGTAGCCCCCAACGTGCCTGCAGAAATGCACTCAAATGTACAAAAAGAGCTTGTTGGTTATTATGCTCATTGCAGCGCTACAGATTTGGCTATAGGTGGAATCCTGGATAAGGTTAAGGAGCTTGATATGATGAAGAATACCATCATTGTTTTTACATCAGATCATGGAGAGATTATGGGGGCACATGGGATTCGGATTAAGCAAAAACAGGTTCCCTGGAACGAGGCAGCCAGCGTGCCTTTGATTATAAGTTATCCATCATCCAAAGGATTAGAAAGCAGGCAGATTGAAATGGCTGTTACTACCCCAGATATTTCATCGAGTCTGTTGGCTATGGCTGGATTGAAAATACCAGATTCATTCGAGGGAGTAGACCTGACTAAGGTATTGATGGGAAGTAAAGAAGATTCTGATCATGGAGCATTATATATGTGTGTGTCACCTTTTGCTGCGGTAAGAAAGGAAATAAAGAAAGAATACCGGGCAATAAAAACCAGCCAATACACCTACGTTAAGGACATTGAAGGTGGCTGGCTCTTATATGATGATCTTGAGGATCCTTACCAGATGAATAATTTGATTTCAAGTCCTGAATATGCTGATATACAATCAGATCTGGAAAGGAGATTGATGTCTGAATTGCTAAGGATAAATGATGATTTCAGACCAGCAGAATCCTATATCTCAGAGTGGGGATTTACGATTTTAGATAGAGGACATATTGGCTATCAATCCTACGATCAAAAACCTCAATCACCGAAAAAGAATGTGAAATGATTGATTTGATGAACCGAGCATGACAATAGGAAAGATCTTTTAACACACACGCGGATGATTGTTTTTGTTATGCGAGCTCCATCCGATAATTAAAATAAATATAAACGGATGAAACTATCTGCAATTGCTATTCTTTCCTGTTTGATGTTTTCCTGTTCCTGGGAAGTAACGAATGACATTCATGTAGAAAATCTTCAGTGTGAATATATGAGGGAAGCCGTTGTGACCAAGGCTTCTCCAAGGTTTAGCTGGGAACTGACATCCGAATTACCAGATCAAAATCAAAGCGCCTGGCAGATTCTTGTCAGTGACGATCGGGGCATGCTTAAGGTAGATGAGGGGAATATATGGAACAGCTCAAAAAAGAAGGGAAATGAAACCTTTGGCATAAAGTGGAACAGTGTAAAACTATCGTCTTTTACCAAATACTTTTGGAAGGTAAGGGTTTGGGATGAAGAGGGGAAGGTTTCGAATTGGAGCAAGGTATCAAGCTTTATAACTGGAGCATTTGATGCTGATGATTTAGTAGCCAGTTGGATTGGCGATAAGCCAGAGCCTCCCTTAGACTACCCATTATTATACAAGCACATGGGTTACCTGAGTGCCTACGCTGAATCTGATAATGAGGAGAAATGGGTGCAAATTGATCTGGGAAGCACACATGCATTTGATCAGATCAAACTATATCCTACCCATCAGAATAAGAGGGAAATCATTGATTACTATTTCCCAAAGGCCTACCGGATGGAGGCTAGTCAGAATGGGGATGACTGGGAGATTATTGTTGAGAAAAAAATGTTGGCTGATCCTGGTGGTAAGCCGATTGAGCATGTTTTGAAAAAAACTCAGGCCCGGTATATACGCTTCACTGCAACAAAAATGCGTCAGTACGATCATATCAATCATAATCCCAATGATCCGCACAACAGAAGCAGACAATATGCCTTTTCACTGGCTGAGTTGGAAGTTATTAATGATAATGCGATCATTTCAACAGGTGCTAAGGTCAGTTATAAAGATGCTCTGGTTAAAATTGATCGTGAGAATGGATATGATCCGGATATGATTTGCGACGGGATCAGGAATACTCCACCACATCCGAAAAGGCGGGCTATCCCACCTTCTCCTATGCTTCGAAAGACCTTTAGTTTGAATGAGAAACCTTTGAAAGCCATCGCTTGTGTTTCTGCATTAGGGCTATATGAAATTACTTTGAATGCCCAATCTCCTGATCATCGTGTATTGGCCCCTGAATGGACCGATTATAATAAACGCGTTCAATATCAGGTTTTTGATGTAAGTGATTTGCTTCAAGCCGGGACCAATGTAATAGGAGCTCAACTTGCTGACGGCTGGTATGCCGGAATGCTCGGACCGGTTAGATGGAGTCCGTATTTTCCAAAAAGAGGGGCCTATGGATTAGACCGTCGTCTTTTTTTTCAAATGAAAGTTGTTTACCCTGACGGAGAAGAGGAAACCATTGTAAGTGATGACTCATGGAAGATATTCAAAGATGGACCTCTGCGACTGGCCGATCACTTCCTGGGTGAAACTTATAATGCGAATAAGGAGATTCCAGAGTGGCAAAACGCAGACTTTGACGATTCGAAGTGGGATAGGGTAGAAGTTGATCATCAGGCGGAAAAGAATTTGGTTCCCCAGATTAACCAGCCTATCAGAGTTGTTGAGACTCTGGCTGCAAAAGCAGTGTTAAAAATCCGGGAGGATAATTACATTTTTGATATTGGAGAGAATATTGCAGGGTGGTGTCGGATTGATCTGAAAGGCAAACCTGGAGACCTGATCATATTGCAGCACGGTGAAATGCTGGATGAAGAGGGTGATCTGTATACTGATAACCTGGGAATGGCTGTTCAGATCGATTCTGTTATTCTGGGTTCTTCAGGTCAGTTGACTTATGAACCCCGTTTTACCTATCATGGATTTCGCTTTGTTAAGGTAAAAGGCTTGCGCTTTCCTCCGGATAAGAATATGTTATCTGCAAAAGTAGTTGCATCTGATCAGCCTCGAACCGGATACTTTTCTTGTTCTAATCCAATGCTTAACCAACTGTATAAGAATATCAACCGTTCACATGTGAGTAATATGCATAGTGTTCCAACAGATTGTCCGCAAAGGGATGAGAGATGCGGATGGATGGGTGATGCCTACATTTTTGCTCAAGCCTCCATTTTTAATCGCGACATGGCAGCCTTTTACAATAAGTGGATAGTTGATATTGTGGATGCACAATCAGAAAGAGGTACTTTTCCTGATATTGCTCCACATCCTTTTGCCTATGAGAAACATTTTACCGGTGTGCCGGGATGGGCAGATGCAGGTATCCAGGTGCCTTATATCCTATTTCAGAATTATGGTGACACCGAGATCATTGAGAACCACTTTGAAGCCTATGAAAAGTATATTCAAAATATTCATCAAAATAATCCTGATCATACCTGGAGTAATGGACTCGGAAACAATTACGGCGATTGGTTAAATGGAAATACTTTACGCGCAGAAGGATTCCCAAGAAGCGGTGCTCAAATTCCTTCTGAT
This sequence comes from Bacteroidota bacterium, assembly GCA_018669475.1. Lineage (GTDB taxonomy): Bacteria > Bacteroidota > Bacteroidia > Bacteroidales > UBA12481 > JABHCC01. Next base: position 14,206 of record JABHCC010000065.1, read on the forward strand.
GTTTTTGCCACCATAATGTATTATAACTCAACCCTCAATCTGTCTGAAATGGCCAGGGTAATCGAAAAAAGTGAGGAAGCAAAATATTATGCTGAATTGGCAGCTAACATTAAGAAAGCCTTTGCAAGGGATTTCGTTGATACACATGGGGTGATTGAGGGTGATGCACAGTCATGCTATGCATTGGCTTTGCATTATGGTATTTACCCTGATGAATTGGAAGCAAAGATTGAGAAAAGGATGATAGATAAGTTTATTCCGTATGATGGCAGAATGAATACAGGTTTCCACTCAAC
>JABHCC010000066.1 GCA_018669475.1 Bacteroidota bacterium
CAGAAAAGAAGAAAAAAATAAATCATCATATTATTTAATAGCAGACTGTCCGGCTCCACCAGCTGACATAATAGTCATGCCCTTTTGTTGATCAGGAAATAATAAGCCTAAGAAAATAAATAGAAGCGGAATCGCTGGGGTATGGGCTTTTATTTGCGTTTTATAATCAAAACAGTAATAAATCATTAAAATGTATATTATGAAAAATAAATTGTCAATGTTTCTTAGTTTTTTACTTGTTATGGCTTTTGTTAGCTGTGAAAATTCTGATTTTAGACAATTAGTTAATGATGAGGATATTCTTACCATAGTTGACGATGAGATTATAAGTCTGAAGACCCAGGATGAATTTGATGGAGACGCTGAGGCTTCATATGCCATGGGACATAAAATGGGATTTGGTGCTGACCGTGGTGAAAACGGAAGATTCTCTGATTGTGCAAGCATAACAGTAAGTAGTGATGACTTCCCAAAAGAGATAACAATTGACTATGGAGAAGGTTGCGTAGGTAAACATGGGGATTTAAAGACAGGAATAATTGTGATTTCAATGTCTGATACCATGCTAAATGCTGGAGCCGTTCATGAGGTTGTATTCTATGATGTTATGATTGGCGATAAGTCTATCGAGAGAACAAAGACAATGACCAATATGGGTCTGAATGCTGATGGTAACTGGGTTCTGGAAGGTGCTTCAACTTCAACTGTGACATATGAAGACGGGAGTTCATCAAGCAGGGAATCAACACAATCAAAAGAATGGTTGAGTGGCTTTGGAACTGAAGAAAGAGAAGATAACGTAATATTAATATCTGGTTCTGGTAGTCTTGTAAACTCCGAGGGTTTGGAATTCTCACGAAGCATCACAGTTCCTCTGCTGGTCGACCGTAGTTGCAGATATATTAAAAGCGGGACTATTCTTCTTGAAAAAGACGGAGAGGAAACTATAATAGACTTTGGAGATGGAGAATGTGATCAATGGGCTACTGTAACAAAAGATGGTGAAACAAAAGAAGTTGATCTTAGTAAAAAAGGAAGAGGGAAAAAAGGATTCAGAGGTGGAAAAAAAGGAAGGGGATAACAACATAGTTTTTTAGGGCTAACATAGCAATTCATAAATTTAGGTTAAACCCGGGGTCAGAAATGGTTCCGGGTTTTTTGCAAAAACCCGGGGTCCGGGGTCCGAAGTCCGAAGTCCAGGGTCAGGGGGCGTTAGTCGGTGGGTTGGTCCTTGGTTTTATTCTTACGTCCCCTTGTCCCCAGTCCCTTTGTCCTCGATTCCCGACTCCCGCAAAGTAGGGTATCTGTATATTTGTGCGTTATACTAATAAAGTCGTACTTTCGACTTCAACCTGAAATTTTTGAATTGTCGCGCGAGGAGTTTAAAATATTGTTTGATGCTTATTTCGAGACGGTAAGGAATTTTATCTATTACCGCTGCGGAGATACTGAACTGGCCACCGATGTTAGCCAGGAGTCATTCATGAAGATTTGGGAAAAGGGATTAAGTCCGGAGCCTGGCAAAGAACTTGCCCTTCTGTACAGAATTGCTGGTAATATTTTCATAAGCAGATACAGAAAGACACAATCTGCGATGAACTACAGGAAATCAATTACTCTGAAAGTTGATGACTTTTCTCCCAATGATCAGATGGAGTACAATGAACTAAAAGAAAAATATGACAAAGCTTTACAGAACATGACAGAGAAGAAACGAGTAGTTTTTCTAATGTCACGCTTTGAGGAGTTAACTTACAAAGAGATTGCTGAAAGGTTACAAATCAGTGTTAAAGCTGTTGAGAAAAGAATGAGTCAGGCACTTGGCTCTCTACGAAAAGCACTTTATTAAAATTCTGGACCAAAGAGATGAATAAACAAGTACACCAATCAATTAATGATGACCCTATTAAGGGCTTTTCCATCCCCTGGGAAAAGAGTCGGGAGATGGTGTGGGGGGAGATGTCTGATAAGTTGGATGCCAATGAGAAGAAGGTGATTGTTTTGAAGCGATCAAATTCATGGCGGTATCTGGCTGCAGCAATTTTTACTCTTGTAATTGCAGGTTCTCTATTCCTGAGATTTTACGAGAAGGATATCAGTAGTGCTTTTGGGGAGCATGAAAGCATCCTCTTGCCCGATGGCTCGAGTGTTAAGTTAAATGCCGGATCAACTCTTTCATATCATCCTTATTGGTACCGTTTCAATAGAGAAATTTATTTTGAAGGGGAAGGGTATTTTCAGGTAGTGAAAGGTAAGGCATTTAGTGTTCAGTCTCCACAAGCAGTAACTCGTGTATTAGGAACAAGTTTTACAATCTTCTCAAGGGGAGAAGCTTATAGGGTTATCTGTCATACCGGATTTATAGAGGTTACATCAGAAGAGCTTGGAGATCAGCTCTTGCTTGAGCCAAACCAGCGACTTGTTTTAAATAGTGAAGGGAGACTTTTGGTAGAGAGAGCAAAAAGCATCCCTGATGAAGCACATTGGTCAGATCAAATATTTGAGTATACTGCAGTTCCACTTAATGATGTTTTAGAAGAAATCAGCAGACAGTATAATGTTATAATCCACTATCCACTAAATCTTCAATGGAGTTATACAGGTGATTTTTCATCTGCACGCGATCTGGAAACATCATTAAATTTGGTGTGCAAACCCTTTCAAATTACCTTTGAGAAAATTCAAGAAGGTGAATATCGGATTATTCAGGAAGCAATACAGTATTAGGTTTCTATTTGTCTATCTACTAATTTTCGGATTTGGTAATGCTTTGATAGCTCAGGATCTGTCAGTTGAGGCTGAGGATATGCCACTTAGTGAACTGTTAGTTAAGCTTAGAAGTGAGCATAATCTCAAATTTTCTTTTGATGATCAACTGCTTTCGAAGTTTTCAATATCAGTCGATCAAAGTTTTAAAAACCCTGAAGAAGCGGTTCGCTTCCTGATCAAAGATTTGCCTTTACGCGTGGAGCTCGTTGATGATGTTTATTTAATTGTTCCACGAAAGATCAGGAAACCTCGATTAATCTCGAAAATAAGCGGACAAATAAGAGATTCATTATCAGGAGAACCTTTACCCTATAGTCATCTTACAGTTAATGGTCAGAGACAGATATCAGATGGTCAGGGGCGCTTTAGTTATCACAGTGGTGATATTGAGCAGGAATTCCATGTTCAGGTAACTTATTTAGGCTACTATATACTTGATACACTGTTGTCAGATGGTTCGGGTCACATTATTGATATGCATCCATCAATAATTGGATTGCAAGAAGTCATTATTGCAGATAAAGGATTGCCTTTCTCATCAATGTCGAAGCATAATCCCGGCGAGATCAGACTCAATCATCAGATAGGTAGTTTTCTTCCGGGTTTTGCAGATAATTCAGTGTATAATCTTTTAAGACTCCAGCCAGGGGTATTGGCAGCTGGCGAGCAAGCAAATGATCTTGTAATCTGGGGAAGTTACCCCGGACAATCTGCTATCCTATTTGATGGCTACACTCTGTTCGGACTAAAGAATTTCAACGACAATATTGGTGTTGTGAATCCATTTATGGTAAAGGATATCCGACTGATGAAAGGAGCTTTTCCAGCCAATTATGGTGGGAAAACTGGTGGAATAGTTGATATAACAGGCCAAAACGGCAATATCAATAAGCCTGAATTTCAGTTGACTGCCACTAATATGATTTTGAATGCAAGACTTTCTGTACCAATTTCAGAACGGTCGGCATTAAGTGTGGCATTCAGACAAACCTATTACAACCTGATTGATGCTGATGATTTGAACTTATTTCCTAATAGCCGTGAAAATTTGTCAAAATACGTTGACCTGAAAGTTTCACCTCTTTATATGTTCAGAGACATCAACCTGAAATATGCAGGGCAGACAAAAAATGGTGATAGTTATTATTTGAATCTGCTAAACGGAATTGATCGATACTCATATTCTGCTGATTTTAACAATGGTAACAGAAGAATAGAGAATACTTCATCAGAGCAGAACCATCAGATGGGAGGCTCTTTATTTTATGGAAAAAAGTGGGTGAATGGAAATACATCAAATATTCTGCTGACTTCTTCCTCCCTTGTGCAACAGAAGGATAATAAGACGATAATAAGCACTCCTTTATCGAATGAGCAGAAGCATAATTGGAGGGATGAACAGATAAAGAATCAAATCAATCAATCTGCAATCAATATTGATAATAGCATCGCTCTTTCGCAAAATAATAGTCTTGAGGCAGGAATTGGTATGATTCATTACAATATTGAACTACGCGAGGACTCTGTGGGTGAAAATAAATTGCTGGAGAATGAGCAGATCTTTGGCTTATCAAGTTTTGCTCAGGATAAGTTGTCAATCAATGATCGATTAAATGTGTTACTGGGTTTGAGATTGGATTTTCCACTTAAGTTAGGGAGGGTTTTGATACAACCAAGAATGAGTATGAACTATCAAATGGCAGAAAAGTGGTGGTTAAAAGCTGGGCTTGGAAGATATTATCAATATGTTGTAGAGAGCTCAATCCTTGACGAGGAGGGCAATTATCAATATTTCTGGACAGTGAGTAATGGTGAAGATATTCCCGTTCAATCTGCTAATCATGTAAGTGCGGGAATTAATTATCAGGGTAGTTGGTTCAGCGCGGGTGCGGAGGCTTATTACAAAAAACTCGAGGGTTTAACAAGATATATTTATCGACCAAATCGGATTGAAAGAGATATCTATCTGGGTGAAGGAAAAAGCATGGGGGTGGATTTTCTATTGGAGGCAAAATACAGAAAACACTCGGCCTGGCTGGGGTATAGCTTGTCAGCCTGCCTGGAGAGGTTTTCAGCTTTCCCGATTTCAACTTATGTACGTGCTCCTCAGGATCAGCGCCATGAAATAAAAGGAGCCGCAATGTTCAATTTTGATCCTTTTTATTTTTCGACTAATTACGTATATGGATCTGGATTTGCTTCAAGAGGTAATTTTCAATCGGGCAGAGATATTACCGATCTGGCATATAGTCGTTTAGATATTTCTTTTGTTTATCGGTTTAATACTAAGAAGCTGGATCTGGAAGCTGGTGTGTCGATTCTTAATGTTCTTAATCATGAAAATCTGAAGTTTGATAATATTATAAGAATACCAAACATGCAGAGTGGAACTGTAAATATCCATGCTGAAGCAGTGCCTTTTACTCCAACGATTTTTCTGAAGATTGGCTTGTGAGATAGATAATGGTGAATGGTGAATGGTGAAATTCTTCAATAGGTTTGCACATTAAAATTTTGGCTCTATGACTGTTAAGAGAACTATGGTTTCTGTTGCGATTTTTGTTTTTGGTTTGATGCTGTTTGCACAAAATATTCATCCTGTTATGAATTGGGATTTTGATGATGTGCCTGATTCTATTGAAGGTAACTACCGGATGGTGCCAGGAATTACAGGTAGTGCTCTGAAGTTAGATGGCTTTACTACTGTAATTAATCATCCGGCAGGAAAAAATGGGGAGCTAAATTCATCTTTTACTATCGAAACCTGGATTGCTCTCGCTGCATACCCCTGGAATTGGTGTCCCGTGATCACTCAAATGGAAGCTGAATCCAGTGGTTATTCTTTTGAAATTGGGCCCCATGGGGAGATCGGTTTGAAAATGAATGTTGGGAGGAATCTGATCAGCTGTATTTCTGATGAGACTCTTGATCTCAGAAAATGGACTCATATTGCTTGTAGTTACGAGGAGGGGTTTGGCATAAAGCTATACGTGAATGGCGAGCAAGTGGGTGAGTATAAGTCGATTAAGCAACCTGCTTTTGCACCAAAAAAGATCATCCGGATAGGAATGAATTATAAAGCAGTTTTTCCATCCGATAGGATAGGAGAACATGGAATAACTCCATATTGGTTTTCGATTGATGGTATTCTGGATGATTTGAAAGTACATAATGAGGTAATTTCTCCGGATGAGTTGTGTGGGGCTACTGATCCATTACTCATTACTACTCATCTTCCGGCACCTGAAATCAGCCCGCGCCATCTTCCACGTGTGGAAGACCATGATGTTTTTCAGGCTTACTATACTAAACTGGAGTACTATCCTGAGTGGGATGATCAATGGCCGGTTGCTAGCGATGCTGATATTGTGATCAGTTTTGAAAATTCACCTGTACAGCTAATTTTTTGGAGAGGAACCAGGTATTCACCAGCCTGGGTGAGTGATAATAATCTATGGATGTGCGATCAGAGCGTGGAAACATGGAATGGACCGGAAGGCTGTAAGGAGCATATGCAGGATCGGCATTGCAAATACTCACATGTGAGATTAATTGAAAATACGGCTGCCAGAAAAGTTGTGCATTGGCGTTATGCTCCGGTAAGTGCTTACAATACTTTATGGCTGGCCAATGAAAAAACTGGCTGGGCAGTTTGGATTGATGAGTACTATTATATTTATCCGGATGCTACTGCTATAAGGAAGGTGAGCTGGAAAACTGAGTATATGGGGCATCCGCGGCAGTTTCAGGAATCGCTGCCACTTACCGGTCCTGGTCAAACGCGTAATGATGTGATGGAGATCGATTATTTAAAGGTTGCCAATCTTGATGGCGATCAAATGCCCTTTTTCTACACTGATAAGCCACGGGTAAAAGAGGAAATTGATTTCATTGATGCCCCGAATATTCAGCAACACAATTTTAAATCAGCCTATGATCCATTCATTATTTTCGATCCTGGTAATAATATGCATTATTTGATGGACAGGAATATCAGGAATCTCGATTTTCCGGGATCGTGCAATCATTGGCCTGTAGGACAAGCATATTGTGACGGACGTAGCACGGTTGAATCCGATAGGGTGGCTCATTTTCTGGGATTTCCAATTTCTAACCCGGTGATCCACGATGAGAAAAACGGACGAAGTTACTGGGCCTCAATTTATGGGATGGGTGATCTTGAGATGAACGATTTAATTCGTCTGGGCAGAAGTTGGGCACAAGCTCCGGAGCTGATTATTAATAGCAAGGGGTTTTCAGGGGGTGAATATTCGCAAGATAAAAAAGCCTACCGGATCAGGAGAGAGAATGGAAGAACATTGAAATTTGAGATAAAGGCATCTGAAAATTCTCCACTGTATAATCCTGCCATAACTATTGATCAGTGGAATATGAAACAAGTAAATCTTGAACTAAATGGAAAAAAACTCAAAGAAGGGAAAGATTTTTTCTCAGGTTTGGTTCATGATCTGAAAGGTACCACTGCAGTGATATTCATAATGATAGAGACGGACTCACCGCTTAGAATAGCAATTAAGTAGAATAGAAAAGATTTTTTTTCATGATAGGATAGGGGTATTTCAGATTATAGCTGTCATCCTTGTGTAGAAACAATAAAATATTTAACTATCATGAAAACAAAAATTACAAACAAAACATGGATACTTGCATTGATACTGCCACTAGCGTTAATGTCATGCAATAAGGATGTTCTTCCTGGAATTACAGGAGAAGGTGAAATTGTAAGCGAGACTCTTGATCTTGCAGATTTTACAGGATTTGCCAATGCAGTTGCTGCTGATGTATATATCAGCCAGGGCGATGTGCAGGAGGTTATAATTGAAGCTCAGCAGAATATTATTGACAATCTGGAACTTGATCGGGTTGAGAATGGCTTTTGGACTATTAAATTTGATCGTTGGGTAAGATATGCTAAACCAATTAAGATTTATATTACTATCCCTACTCTGGACAGAGCAGTAATCTCGGGATCAGGTAAGGTTGTTGGAGAAACTTATTTTGCTGACCTGGCGGATCTCGAATTGAAAATCTCAGGATCGGGTGATATGGAATTAGATAGTGATAGTGATGCAATCGAAATAACTGTATCAGGATCAGGTGATTTTGATCTTACAGGAGAAACCGGAAATCTGGATGTTTTGATTTCAGGATCGGGAGACATCGACGCATTTGATCTTCAAACTGTTGAATCCAAGATCAGAATTTCAGGAGCAGGAAATGCTCGCTTAAGTGTTGCAGAATACCTTGAGGCTTCGATTTCAGGAAGTGGTAGTGTTTATTACCGCGGTAATCCAGAGGTGGATATTCATATTTCAGGAAGCGGAAAAGTTCGAAAAGAATAATAAAGGGAAGTTTTCAGTCTTCAGTTTTCAGTTATCAGCAAAAAGAAAGTAATAAATAAAACTTATATCTCTTATCCTGCTGATAACTGAAAACTGATGACTGAAAACTATATTTTAGTACCCCCACTCGAGTCCTTTCTTTACTGCTGGAACTCCTTCTTTCATCCATTTTGGCATTGGTTCTCCTTTTAGATAATGATCGAAAAACTGGGCCATTCTGATTTGAAAATCATGTTTATCTTCGAGGCGTGTAGGCCAGTGGGCAGCATTATTGTAGTTAAGCAACCATGCTGGTTTTCCCATTCTACGGAGGGCAATAAAATATTCGATGCCCTGATACCAAGGTACTGCTCCATCGTCATCATTGTGCATGATAAGTATAGGAGTTTGTACCTTATCCATTGTGAAAATGGGCGAGTTTTCTATATATCGCAGTGGTGATTCCCAGATGGATTTTCCGATTCGTGACTGAGTTTGCTCATACTGGAATGAGCGATTCTGACCAGATCCCCAACGAATACCCCCATATGCACTGAACATATTTACAACAGGTGCACCTGATTCAATTGCAGCGAACATATTTGTGCGGGTAGCAAGATATGCAACCTGATAACCACCCCAGCTATGTCCCTGGGCTCCAATGTGCTTGTCATCAACAAAACCCTGGTTTACAAAGGCGGTAACACCTGGCATCACACAATTAAATGCATCTTCTCCGGGATACCCTTCTTTGTAATACACATCAGGATTGAAAACCAGATAACCATGGCTGGTATAGTAATGGTAACCTATAGTTGAACGGCCAATCTCGGGTGTTCGGTGACTAAATAGCCCTTGTGAACTTTTCTCATAAAAGTTCACAATCATGGGATACTTTTTATTCTTGTCGAAATTTGCAGGTTTATGCAGAGTCCCCTCAAGCTTAATGCCATCAAGTGAGGTCCATGTCACCAATTCTGCTGTTCCCCATAAAAATTCTTCTTGCTGGGGATTGGCATTCGAGATGCGGATTTCATCTTTAAACTTCAAATCTGAAGCCAGTAAGTCTGGAAAAACCTGAAAGTCTTCTTTTGTGAATACCAGATCATCTGATTCTCTGGCTTTCTGAATCGCACCAAGTTTGTAAGGGCCATAGATTAATGCCTTTGGCTCATTGGCTTTTTTGAGTGACAATGTGTAAAAGCCATCTTCTCGGGTAATTTCGTTGTGTCCTTTCAGATATTGCAGCTTTTTCACATCCAAACCATCTTCTTGTCCTCCAAATCCAGCCTGATCAAGCCTCATTAGTCGGTAAGAGGTTTTGTTTTTCCGGCCATTCCTGGTCAGGTTTACCGGTTCAGCTTTATTTTCAGGATCAACTTGCCAGATATCATATCGGTCGTAAATCAACAGGGCCTTATCGTCTTTTAACCATCCGGCAGTTCTATATGAACTTGCATATTGAGGACGATCATTTAGTTCATCCGCCGACTGAATAGTTTTGGCAGAGGCAATGACGAATTCTTTACCGGTTTCAAGTTTGTACGTATGCCATGTGGTGTCAAGTGCTTCATACCAATATAGATACTTACCTGATGTGCTCGCCTGTGGTGTGGCACGTAAATCCTTTTTGATCATTTTCGTTGCCCCGGTATAGGTGTCAACCAGATAAATGTCGTTGTGAGAAGGACTGCCTTCCCACATCCCCTGAACAGCATATGGGATATTTGACCATGCCACGGCTTTTTGTGCATCGCCTTTGTCAATCAGACTAAAACCCCTGAGGTTTTCTTTCTGCAGATGCACGAGTTTGTTGCTGTCAAGATGATAAACAGCCAGATAGTTCCTTTTTAAATCTCTTGAACGACTTAGAATCTGCTGAGTATGCAGCACAGGCTCATTCCAGTGCCAGATATCCACTACAGGCAATTCTTCTTCTAGAATTGTAGTATCTTTTTCAGGTGGTATTGGAGCTATTCCCAAAAAGACACGGTTTTCTGACTCTGAAAATGACAGTCTACCATTGACACTCACCTCCCAATAATCCGGAATTCCTTCTGTGTCATTGCTCACTATCTGAGTTGCTTCACCATCACCTTGCCATAAGTACAGACTGTAGTCCTTTTTCTTATCTTTTTCATCTGACTGATTTGCAAGAAAAGCCAGAAGAGAGCCTTCTTTGTTCATGCTGAGTTGCTTATACTCTCCTTTGCCTGTAATAAGACTTGTTCTCTCACCTGTTTTTAAATCGAAATGATATATTCCGGGTTCAATATCTTTGTCATCACCTGTTGAGATACAGATAATTACCTCTTCTTCCTGAGCAAAATTAAACTTGATGACAAATGGCAATGTAATGGTTTCTCCAGTATAGAGATTCTTAATATTCAAAGCATACCCATTCTTAGCAGATTCCTTTTTTACCTTCTCCTTCTCTTCTTTCTTTTTGCCTTCATTTTCACTTTCCTTTTTATTTATTTCGCCACCTTCTGACTCACCAGATTCTTCGTCTTTCTCTTTTTTTCCTTCGCTCCCGCTATCTTTGTCCACGCTTTCCACCTGCCAGGCTATCCAACCAGCCCATTTTGCAGGTAATTCAAATGAGCGAAGATTTGGAATAGTCTCAAGACTTTGAGTTTTTAGATTGTAAATAGCCAGCTTGTCTTTTGGCATTTTATCTTTCTTCGTTTTCTTAAGTTTCAACTGCCGGATGGTATCTTTTGGCGTTTGAATAGTGAAAACGACAAACTTTGAATCGTTAGTTATAACTGAGCGGGTTGCATAATCGAAGCTTGCAATCTGTTCCCCATTCTTCTTCGAGATGAATAGTTTTGAGTCACCCTTCCATGGTTCAGTTTTGTATACTATGTAGTCTCCGTTATTTGAAATCCTTTGTTCAGTTATACGGTTCCATTTCAGGACGTCGTCGTGACTTAAAGGACGCTTATTGTCCTGCGCCTTGATAGACAGGCTGATAACAAGTAAGAGTACGAGGCTTAGAATTTGTTTCATAATATGTATGTTCAGATTTTTTACTATTTACTTAGTCCTTTGATTCCATAATAGAGATGGCTGCAAGTTGTATCTTCAAACTGGATAATATCCGGCAGGTAAGCCCATTCTTCAAAACCATAACGTTGAAGTAAAGCTATACTTGCCGGGTTGATATTCAAAAGTATTGCAAGCAGGCAATCGATGTCAAGACTTTTACATTCATTCATCATATGCTTAAGCAAGCGAGATCCAATACCCTTTTTATGATGTTGATAATCAATAAAAAAGCTCACTTCGGCGACGCTGTCCATTGCTCTTCTGCCCGGACGGTAGGGAGAGATAGTGCCAAATCCACGAACTTCACCCTCCAATTCAGCAAGGTATATTGGATATTTCTCCGGGACATGGCGGTCAAACCAATCATGACGATCTTCTACTTTGAATTCATCCATATCGCCAGTGGCAGTTCGCGATCGAATTGCCTGGTTGTAAATTAGCACGATATTGGCAAGGTCGGATCGTTCAGCAATTCGTATTTGTAGCATAATTTATTTCTTGAGACAAAAAGATAAAGCTATACAAAATGTTTTTTTTGGAAAATACTGTACGACATAATCTTTTGTCAGCTTTCGGATTATAATTTGACCAGAATTTTTGAGATTTTTCCCGGGTTCTCTGACCAGTATTTCAGGGCCTGGCCGGTTTCTTCTGGTGTAATGATTTGCGTGACAAGTTTTTCTGTTGGGCAGGTTTTTCTTTTCAGATAGTTTATTACTACCTGGATATCTTTTGGCAGGGCATTTCTGGAGCCCATGATATCCATTTCTTTTTGCACAAATTTACTGCTTGTGAATGAGATATCCTGCTTGGCGTATCCGATACAAACCACTCGTCCGCTGAAAGCAACTTCGTTTATTGCGGCCAGGTAAGTGATAGGGTTACCAGCGGCTTCAATGACAACATCAGGACCTTGCTCCTTGCTTAATTTTGAAAGCTCCGTATGGAGATCGCTTTTCTGAGAATTTATTGTGTAATGAGCTCCCAGTAAAGATGCCATTTCGAGTTTATTATCATCTATATCGGCAGCTATAACGATCGCTCCGCGTAATGCTGAACGAACAATGGCTCCTGCTCCGATCATGCCACAACCAAGTACCAGAACTATATCATTATCAGTGATCCGGCCTCTGTCAACTGCGTGAAAACCAACACTTAATGGTTCGGTAAGTGCTAATTCGATATCAGTTAGGTCATTCTCAATCAGTACTTTCTGCCATTTTACAGTGATATATTCGCTAAGGGCTCCATCACGCTGAACCCCTAAAGTTTGATTATACTGGCAGGCATTAACTCTGTCATTTTTACATGAGGGACATGTTCCACAATTAGTATAAGGATTGACGGTTACATGTTGCCCGATGCTAATATGTTCAGGCACCTCAGATCCACATTCTACAATCTCAGCAGCAATCTCATGTCCGGGAATTACCGGATATTTCACCATTGGATTTTTGCCCAGAAAACTGCTCAGATCTGATCCGCAAAGTCCTATATACCGGACTTTTAAAATAAGCTCGTCGCTGTTTATTGGAGCCTGAGAGATTTCTGTGATTTTCACAGATCCGGGCTTAGTAATTTGTACTGCTAACATTGAAGAATAATTTGATCGAACAAGATACCAAATAACTCCCGATTAAAGGGGGCCAATTGGGGTGGATAAAAATTCAGGCAATAGGGCATCTGGCAAGAGAATCTTTACTATTTTCAATTCCTAAACTAATATCAGATCTGATGATAAGTAAAAGAGCTATTCTTATTATTATTTCAGCAGTACTTTGTATTTCTGTTTCGGCACAAAAACAATGGAACCAATTTCGTGGCCCTGAGGGAATGGGTGTTGCTTTGGATAAGGCCGAGTATCCGGTAATTCTTAAGCAGCAAGAAAACCAAATTTGGACAATAGATCTGAACACCGGAGTTTCTTCACCTGTTATCTGGGAAGATATGATTTTTCTTACCAGTCATCGTAAGGATACTTTTGAGACTGTGGCAATTAATCGTCAGTCAGGTGAGCTCATCTGGCAGAAGGAGGTAATAGCCGATAAAGTTCAGCGCTTTCACCCGATCAGTAGTGCAGCAGCTCCTTCTGTTGTGACAAACGGAAAGGAAGTGATTTCTTATTTTGGTTCATACGGACTGCTTTGTTATAATATGCAAGGTGATTTGTTATGGGAGCGTAAGCTGCCTATTGAGCGTAATATGTATGGTGTATCTGTTTCTCCGATAATATATAAGAACCAGTTGGTTTTTAGTCGCGATAGTGATGAGATGTCATATATCGAAACCATCAATATTGCAACTGGCGAGACTATTTGGCGTACTGATCGGCCCAATTATAATGGAAACTGGGCAACACCGGGATTTCACCGTACAGAGGATAAAGATGAAATTCTGGTATATGGAGTTTTTTCAATGAAATCATATGATTTCAATACCGGAGAGGAGCTTTGGACACTTCCGAAACTAACTGATGAACCAGCAACAACCCCTTTGTCTTATCATGGATTGATTTATGTAACTACCTATAATATGAAGTCGAATCCTGAAGTTTTAGGTTTACCAACATATGATTCATTATTAGGTCTTTATGATAAGAATGAAAATAAACAACTGAATTTCGAAGAGATTAAAGAGAACACAAGTATTCTTTCACGATATGATGCTGATGGGGAGGGTGATCATCCTCTTCCCGGATTTTTCAGAGGATTGGATAAGGATCGCGATGGTGAGCTTACCAGAGAAGAGTATCAGAAAGTTGTTGACTGGATTGATAGTTTTGGATGGAGCAATGCCTTGATAGCACTCAAACCGCCGGTAGATAATGGAGGCCTGCCTGAGATCGTTTGGGAATATGAATACGGTGTTCCTGAATGCCCATCTCCGTTAATTAAGGACGGTTTGGCCTATATGGTTAAAAATGGAGGGATCGTAACGTGTTTGGATGCCGCCAGCGGAGAGCTGAAATACAAAGAGGAACTCAGTGCTGGAGGCCCATATTATGCCTCACCTGTTTGTGCTGATGGGAAGATATATTTAACATCCGGCAGGGGAGTAATTACAGTTTTAGAAGAGGGAGGAAATTTTAAGGTTTTAGCTGAAAATAATCTGAATGAGCGAATTCAGGCTACCCCTGCTTTGGTCGATGGGAAAGTTTATGTAAGAACACATAAGGGTTTATCAGCTTATGGGGTGGTGAAATAGTGAATGGTGAATTGGTGAGCAGGGTAACCGAGTAACGGGGTAACGGGGTAACCGAGTAACGGATCAGGAAGGATCAGAAAGTATGCAAATCCAACAAGAATTATCAGACTACCGGCAGGCTTTTGAGAGTGAATTATTCAGTATACTGAATTACTGGGAGCGCTTTGCCCCTGAAAAAGATGGTCCGGGATTTCATGGTGCTGTAGATTTGAATAATCAAGCGGTTCAGGATGCCCCTAAATCATGCGTTCTGAATGCAAGAATCCTCTGGACTTTTTCTGCTTCGGCTAAAATGTATCCGGACAGAGGATACGAGAAGATGGCCCGAAGAGCTTATCAGGTAATAGACAATAATTTCAGGGATAAATCATCGGGAGGTTATTATATGGAGCTGGATGCTGATAATCAAGTGTCTGATAGCGTGAAACATACTTATGCACAGGCATTTGTACTGTATGCCCTTTCTAAATATTATGAATTCCTGCCGGATGAAAAATTACTTTTGCAGATAAAAGACTATTTTCTCTTTTTAGATGCCAAAACAAAAGATCCTGGCTATCCGGGCTACTTTGAAGCTTTCACTGAGGAATGGCAGCTGATTTCTGAAAACAGGATGGCTGACAATAATGAGCCTAAGTCTATGAATACTCATCTCCATGTGCTCGAAGCATATGCTGCTGTGTATAAAATACTTCCTATTCCGGAGGTGAGAAATCGATTGGAAGAATTGGTCTTATTATTTCTGGAAGATATTATCCGCATTGACGGACATCTGGGTATATTCTTTGATGAGGGTTTTGCTGAGACATCACAATCAATGGGTATTTGTTCATTCGGACATGATATTGAAGCTTCCTGGTTGATTTGGGAAGCGATTGATATTCTGGGGATTGAAAGCTTGAAAGAAGAGGCCAAACCTGTTATGCTGAAGATGGCCGAGGCAGTTCTCAGAGAAGGACTTGATCAGGATGGAGGATTGTTTCTCGAATCGACACGATTTGGATCTCACCTGCGAACCAATAAGCATTGGTGGTTACAGGCTGAGGTTTTAGTTGGGGAGATGAATGCATTACAATTATCAGAGGATCAGGGGTATTGGGATATACTCAAACTATCCTGGGATTTTGTAGAACGCTGCGTAATTGATCATGAGAATGGTGAATGGTTTACAAAAGTGAATCGACTTGGTGTGCCATACCTTGAAGAACCAGTTGATGATCCTTCTCCCTATTATAGAAATGACTGGAAAATTGACCCATGGAAATGTCCGTATCATAACGGCAGAGCCATGATGGAATTAATCAATAGAATAGATTTTGAACTTAAATAGTACTTTGAACTATGAAGCGACTAATAGTAATTGGAATTATCACAGCTCTCACAATACAAATGATGGCTCAGGATTTTCGACAGACTCAAATGATCCACGAATTAGACTCAAAAACAGAGGCCTTCTTTGAGGGATTTGATCATAAAGTAATTCCTAACAAGTTTAATTATCACAGTTTCAGACACGATGTTGGTGCTTCTATGATCACCCGATGTTTGGAAATGCCGTCACCGATGGTATGGAAAACTGAGCTTGTACCTATGGAATATAATGAGTCACATGCTGGTTTTCTTTGGATTGCTGCAATAGATTTGAGTGATGAGGGTGCGAGCTTTACGGTTTCGTTCAATGGTGAGAAGAGGTTTACCATTGTTGCAAGTAATAATAAAGATTGGGTGCTACAAGGTGATTCGGGTGGTACAATGAAATTCCATACCATGATGATAGATCGACATAATGATGCTCATGGATATATGACGATGGAAGTTCCACTCGAATGGTTGAAGCAAGGAGAAGCCCAGGAAATCAGGATCGAGGGAAATAATTCTAATCAGTCAACCTGGATCATTGTGTATGGGGCAAAGGATGCCAAGGAGTTTATGACAGAATCTACCGGATTTTCCAGGCTGTACAGTATGACTACCAATCTTGGTGACCCTGTTCATTCTCTTGTGGTTCAAACAGCCAGGGCATTGACTGGCACACAGATTCGTGTGGAATCGGATGACTTTGTCAGAAAGCATGAATTGATATTAACTGACGGTCTTGCACAGGCCGATATACGGATTCCAAAGAATAAGCTGGGACAAAAAATCACTCTTTTTGATGATAGAGGAGAGATACTTTCCTGGGATTTTGGCTCAGAGCAAGAAGAGAATTCTATTCTAATGGCCGAAGGTGTCTTGAAAAACCAGTTTATTGAAATAAGTGAATCAGAATTTGTTGTGATAGCTAAGCGTGATTATATGCCTGGTTTGGTCAATAGTATTCTGGAATTATCTGAGAGCTCTATGGGGAAATCTCAGATATTGCTAATGAACTCCAGTCATCAGGATATTGCCTGGATGGATTCGCCGGAGAAGTGTGTTGTTGAGCGTGATACTATGTTACTCCAACCCTTGTTTAACCGTGCTGAGATTGATCCTGATTATCGTTTTGATATAGAAGATGCCCTGATGATTAAAGAGTATGTTCAACGACATCCTGAGAAAAAGGAATTGGTAGGAGAACTTCTCAGGAGCGGTAGAATATCATGTGGGGCTACTTTTATCCAGCCTTATGAAGAAATGTATTCAGGAGAAGCTCTCGCCCGACAATTCTATTTTGGTGCAAAATGGTTAAAAGATGAGTTTAACTATGTAGCTGATACATATTGGAATGTTGATGTTCCCGGACGCACATTACAGATGCCCCAGATGATGAAAAAGGCCGGGGTTAATAATCTTGTGATGACACGTCAGGAACTGGGTTTTTATCATTGGTACAGCCCTGATGGATCAAGGATTATTGGATTCTCGAATGGTCATTATGGTGATTCTTACGGTCCATTGGGAGACGAATATTATATCGCATCAGATTATCTGTCGACTTACAGCTCAAAATGGGCGCCGTTTTATACTAATGAATCCGTGAATCCTGTCGTTCCTGTATTGTCTGACTGGGATATGAGTCCGGCCAAAGATTACAGCAATCTTCTCACTTCATGGAATAGTTTAAAAGAACTGAAAACAAAGAATGGTATTGTACCTGTTTCCCTGCCGGATTTTAAAGAGGCTTTGGCTCCTGATATGTTTAAAGCTTTGAGAGCCAGCAATCCTGTTTTACCTGAAATACATGGTGAACGTCCTGCTTTATGGCTATATATACATGGGCCATCGCATCAGAAGGCTCAAAAAGCCAGCAGGAAAGCAGATATTTTGCTCACTCAGGTTGAAAAGCTGGCAACAGTAAATGCCTTACTGGATAATTCTTTTACCTCATACCCTGCTCATCGTCTCAATAAAGCATGGGAATCTAAGATATTTCCGGATCATGGATGGGGTGGAAAAATGGGATTAATCACTGATGCATATTTTAAAAGCAAATATGATTTTGCCTTAAGTGAAGCATCAGAAATGATGAATATTGAGTTGAGAGATTTAGGATCCAGAATAAAACTCAGTAAGTCAATCGGCCGACCAGTTCTTGTATTTAACAGCCTGAGCTGGGAACGGACCAGTCCGGTAGTTTATTCGATAATTTTTAATCAGGGTGAGGCAAAGAATGTACAAGTGGTAAGCGCCAAAGGAGAAATTATTCCCAGTCAGATGAATAATAAGAAGCTTGATGAAGACGGTTTTTTATTATCAGCTGATATCCATTTTATTGCAGAGAAAGTTCCATCTGTTGGATACAAAACCTATTATTTAAAAGCAATACGTTCGAGTAAGGCTATACCGATGCCTAAACAGGGTAAACGCATTGAGAATACCTACTATGTCGTGGAAATTGGCCAGGGTGGGATTAAAAGTATTTTTGATAAAGAAGAACAGCAAGAGTTGCTCCATCCTGATGGATTTACCGCGGGGGAGGTTTTTACACTGAGATCTGTTGGGAACGGTGCCGGAGAATTTGATCAGGTTCAGCAGGCTGATACATCAGGTTTTGATAAAACAGGTAATTATCGAACTCAGTGGAAATTAGTTGAAGATGGATCTGTTTTTACTGCATATTCATACCGACAAGCGATCAGGAATGCAGTTGTTGAACAGAAGATAATAATGTATAAGAATCTCAAGAAGATTGATTTTGAGATAGCTGTTCTCAATTGGGAAGGAATTCTGTATCGGGAATACCGAATGGCTTTACCTGTTAAGGGGGAAAATAGCAAGGTAGTTTATGAAGTGCCCTATGGGAAACTTGAAGTTGGCAAAGATGAAATGGAAGGAGTAGCAGGCGAACGGTATCAGGTTGATTGCAAGGAAATCCATCCGAGGGCAATACAGAATTGGGTAAATGTGAGCACCGATAAGATTGGTGTTACCCTTAGCTCAAGTGTCGTAGCCATTGATTATATTGATATTACTGGTACATCATCAGGCAGCACACTCATTCAACCCATATTATTTGCCTCGAGAAAGAGTTGTCATGGTGAAGGAAATGAGTATCTCCAAACCGGCGATCATCACTTTAGTTTCAGTTTAAATTCTCACCCTCCCGGATGGGAAAATGGCTATCGTTTTGGTCTGGAAGCCAATGAAAAACTACAGGTCATTGGAGATTTTAAGCCTTATGCTGATGCCAATTTACCTGAAGAATTAAGTTTCTTCAGTTTGGAGGCTGATAATCTGAATTTATCAGTTATTAAAAAGGCAGAAAACAGTACTGATATCATTCTAAGGGCATACGAAGTAGTAGGAAAAGATGTAAATAGCGCAGTAAAATCCTATTTCCCGTTTAAAACCATCACACCCACCAACCTGATTGAAGAAAAAATTGGCAAAGCCATAGACATCAGTGCTGGAAACAAACTAGATTTTGGTGCATTCGCAATTGAAACATTTATGCTGGGTGTCAAATAGGAGAGTCTCTGGTGACTGTGCCAGGCGATCCCCGGGTCAAGCCCGAGGATGACGGTGCAGGCCACTATGGTTTAGCGATGTGACTCCGGGCCGTCATCCCCGGAAAGCCGGGATCTGAAACTGAAAACTGAAAACTATTTTTTGATATGACTGGAAAAGAGAGAATATCCGCTGCCCTGACAGGCGAACCGACTGACAAGATTCCTGTTATGCTCCATAATTTCATGCCAGTGGCTAAAGAGGCTGGTTTGACGATGAAGCAATATCGTGAAAATCCCAGGGCCATTGCAGATGCTTTTATCCGATCAGTTGAAACTTACGAATATGATGGGGTTCTTGTAGATATCGATACGGTGACACTGGCTGGTGCATGTGGGGTTGACGTTGACTTCCCTGAGAATGATCCTGCAAGATCACATAAGGGAAATCTGGAGTCGTATGAGCAGTTGCCGGACATGAAGATACCGGATTTGAGTAAGTACAGGTATGCTGTTAATTGGCTGGAGGCCACTAGACTATTGAAAGAATATTTTGGTGACGAGATTTATGTCAGGGGCAACTGTGATCAGGCTCCTTTTTCACTGGCCAGCATGATAAGAGGGACAGAGAACTGGATGCTGGATTTTTACATGAGCGAAGAATCAAAGATTCATGAACTCCTTGATTACTGTACTGAAGTTAGTATTCAATTTATCAGGCTCATGGCACAAACCGGATGTGATATGGTATCGAACGGTGATAGTCCGGCTGGCCCTGAAATGATTCCACCTGATTTATATGCAAAATGGGCCCTTCCCTTTGAGAAAAAGGTCATTCAGGCTGCACATGATGAGAAGCTACCATACGTATTGCACATTTGTGGCAATACAGAAGCCATTCTCCCTCTGATGATTGAATCCGGAGCCGATGGTCTGGAGCTGGATTACAAAACCGATGCAAAAAAAGCCTTCGATCTGATGAAAGATCAATGTGCTTTTTTTGGCAATGTTGACCCTTCAGGAATACTGGCTCTTGGCACAGTAGAACAGGTTCGGCAGGCAACGGAAGAAGTGATTAATGTGTTTAGTGGAACGAACAGATTTGTACTTAACACAGGATGTGCATTACCACCAGATACGCCAGAGGAGAATATCAGGGCGTTTGTTAAGACAGCGAGAGGCTTCTAACTTAAGACTTAGGGACTGGGGACTGGGGACGAAGGGACCAGCGACTATGGACCAACGACCAATGACTTCTGTCCCCCGGACTTCGGACCCCGGACTACGTACTTTTGTCCATGGACCCTGGATCCCTTCGTATTCCTTCTTCCAATCCTTCGATTTCTGCCAGACCTCTTAATCTTCCTATCAGGGGATAGCCTGGATTTGCTTCTTGTTTGAAATCGTTCAGGATTTTTATTCCGTGATCTGGCCGGATGGGGATTCTGTTATCTTTTCTTCCGCAATGAATTCTTCTGTTTTGCTCTTTCAGGAGAGCCTTTACAAGAGCATAAACATCAATGCTTCCTTTAAGATGTCCGGATTCATAGAAGCTTTTGTTTTCGAGAAACTGAGTATTTCTGATATGAGCGAAATGGATTCTATCAGCAAATTGATTGACCATTTTGATCAAATCATTATTTCTGTTAGTTGAAAATGAGCCACTGCAAAAGGTGAGCCCATTTCTTACAGATGTCTGGCGATTGAAAATCCATTTTAAGTCTTCAATATTGCTTACAATTCTTGGCAGACCTAATAGTGGAAAGGATGGATCATCACCATGTATGGCCATATTCATGTTTAGTTCTTCAGCCACAGGGATCACTTCATCCAGAAAATAACCCAGGTTTTCTCGTAAGTGATTCTGATCTATATGTTTGTAAGAATTGATGTATTCAAGAAATTTACTTTTATAGTCATCAACATTGCTGTCAATAGCTCCATGAATAAAGCCTTGAGTTACGACAATTATATTGAAGGCCAGCAGTTCTGCCTCTTGTTCTGTCATTGCCCCGTATGCTGATCTGGCCAGTTTAACTATTTCACCTGGATAGTCTTTCTCAGCATTTGGTCTTTCAAGAATGAAAACATCAAAAGCCGCAAAAGTAGGGTAGTCAAATAGCATTGATTCTCCCCCTGTTTCTGTAGTATACTTTAGATTTGTCCTGGCCCAATCGAGTACTGGCATGAAATTATAGCATATGGTGTCAACTCCGCATCTGGCCAGGTTTCGCATCGACTCTTTGTAGTTCTCAATATCTTGTGCCTGTTCAGCTGATCCGGTTTTTATTGCATCGCTTATTGGTAAACTCTCTACCACATGCCAGCTCATACCTGCTTGTTCTATTTCAGATTTTCTGTTCCGGATATCACAGAGTGGCCACACCTGCCCTTTGGGTATGTGATGCAGTGCCGTTACAATACCTTCTACTCCGGTTTGTCTTATTTCAGATAATGAAACAGGGTCATTCTGACCAAACCATCGAAGAGTTTTTTCTAAAGCCATGATGCAAAAGTATGTATATTTACTTGCCGTGTGCGCACACGGTTGATTTTTATTGAAAACAATCCAGAAGATAAATTGTTTTGACATCATGAAAACACTAAACCTAAAAGCTACAAGGTCATTAATAGTTTTTATTGTCTTGATTATTCTGCATGCTCCTATTGTTGCTCAAACCGGATCAATATCTGGTCAGGTTAAACATTCAGGAAGTGATGAAACAATTCCCTATGCGAATGTGAGTCTATATAGTTCTGTTAATCAGTCATTGACAAAAGGAATAGTTAGCGACACTGATGGGCTATTTGAACTAAAGAAAGTTCCATTTGGGAATTACAGGCTGTTAATTTCCTTTATTGGTTTTATTACTGATACAATAAGTATTGATTTAAACCGGCAATCATCGCCCTATTCAGTGGGTGCTGTCCTGCTTGAGACAGCCGAGCTTGAAATGAATCAGGTTGAGGTAAAAGCTATGGCCAGTACATCAGTTGCAAATATTGACCGTAAGAGTTATCGCGCTGAGGATTTTGCGACAGCCAGAGGCGGTAATGCAGTCGATGTTCTCAACAAGCTACCATCTGTTTCGGTTGATCCTGATGGTAATGTTAGTGTCAGAGGAACTAGTGATTTTATGGTTTACCTGAACGGTAAGCCCACTCAAATGGATCCCTCAATGCTCCTGGCACAAATTTCAGGAGATATGATTCAGAGGATTGATGTAATAACCGTTCCAACTGCCCGTTTTGATGCTCAGGGCAAAGGAGGTATAATTAATATTACTACAAAAAGATCAGGACAGGATGGTTGGTCAGTCACTGTTAACGGATTGTTTGGCGCAGCCCCCTGGGGAAACAAAACAGATCGCTACAGTGAGTATGTAAATACAGATAATCGTTATGGTGGAGGGGCTATGCTTTCGTATGCAAGGAAAAAAATCTCAGTATTTGCAGGTCTAAATTACAATATGAGAAATGTTAATGGATTGAGGACAGGAGATGCCCGCCTGCTTCAAAACGATGGCTCGTATTATCATATGGTAGCATCCGGAGAGAGACCTGAATGGTATGAGAATAATTCGGCTAATGCTGGATTTGATTATCGAATAAGTGACAAGACTATCATGTCAGGAAGCTATTACTACGGCAGGCGCCTTGAGGGTAGGTCAGCTTTTTATGTGTACAATAATTTCTTCGCAGATCAGAGTAAGCAGACCATTACCGATATTCCCCGAAATGAAGATTGGGTGTATAATCCCAACACTGATAATCGATTGGGCGTATTTCATACAGCATCTGTCGATCTCACTCATCAATTGGATGAAGATGAAATTGCTTTTTCAATTTTATATGAAAATTCCGGATTGAGCAGAGTACTTGATAACCGAAATTATTCATATGATCAGGCAAGTGATCAAGCCGGAGATTTGGAGGCTCACTTCATTGAAACGGATGATACTCCACTGCAGGGATTCAGGTTTTCTGCAGAATACCTGAAAAGGATAAATGATAAGCACAGTCTGCGATTGGGTATCCAGCCACAGATATTCAATATTGAAGGGGCATTCACCTACGATACATTGTCGATTATTGATGATACATGGGCCCCCTATGCCAGTCTCGAAAATTCAATTAATCTGAATCGCGGTATTTATTCAGCCTATGCTGATTATCAGGGTAGTTTTGGTGCTCTGGAAATGGCAGCAGGTCTTAGGTTTGAATATACCGATCAGTTAATGCAGATTGATAATCCTGATTATTTCAGCATTTTCGAACGCGAAAGCAAATCTGAATACGATGTTAAGCAGGCCAATTTGTTTCCAAGTCTGCATCTGCTCTATAAAACATCTGATCTTGGGTCCTGGCTATTTGCTGCGAGCAGGCGAATCAGTCGTCCCCCAATTAAAAATATGGCACCTTTCTTATACCGCCGGCACTATGAAGTGTATGTTGTGGGAGATCCGGCTCTGAAGCCTGAGTATCTGAGCAATTTTGAATTATCATATGATCGAAAACTGGGCAGGCAAAGTATTAATCTGACTGGCTTTTACAGAGGAACAGATAACGCCATTTTCAGAGTAAATACTGTGTATGAAGAGGAAAATGTTTTAATCCGCTCATATACTAATTCAGGAAATACCCAGGCAGCCGGTGCTGAGCTCAACGGGAATTTTCAATTAGGTTCTTTTGCTAAGTTATTTCTGGGAGGATCGTTATATAATTACAGAATTGAAGCTGATATATTTGGTTTTCAAGAAGATAATAGAAGTCTAAATTGGAGTTTAAAGGGGAACTTGAATATTTTCCTCCTGCCGGATCTCAGGTTGACCGCAGATTTTGATCTTAGATCAGCGACAGTTACAGCTCAGGGTGAAAATGCCTTGTTTTATCTGGCAAATGCAGCCATAGAATATTCTCCTGCGAAACTTAAAGGATGGATATTTTCAATCAGGGGACTGGATGTTTTAGGATCAAATCAGACTGGTTTGAATACACGGGTATTTGATCAGGAAGGTGTGCAGATATTCTTCCAGGAGACAGAATACCTTCGATATGGCCCGATATTAGAATTACAGGCCAATTATGCTCTGAATTGGAAGAATAAAAAATCGGGAGGAAGTGAATTCGGAAAGAAGGAATTCTAAAATCAATCATGAAGGTAAGTCCCCCAAACATCTTTTTCTCGAAGAAGGCAATTTGCTTATCCCTTAGAACTTGCTTGATCCGGTCAGCCAAATTTTCATCGTATGCCATGACTTTAGTATTAATTTAAAGGAATAAAAGTAATCATCCAGTTTTGATACTCATTGTTGTAGGGTGCCATAAGACGTATAACATTTGTGCCCTTCTTTAGTCTTATAAGCACAGGTTTTCTGGTCCAATAGAGTTCTTCATACGCCCAGGGAATTTCCTGATCTATTTTGCTTCCCCAGCCACTTGTTTTTAATGGCTTCCAACCTGGGTTTTCCCATTTGGGGCCTTTTAGTTCTTCACCATTAATCCAAATTTCACCTCCGTTTGCATCCCAGCTACCGTTTTCTGGTATCCCTGAATAGACCCGGTTAGCTCTTAATGGAGTTTCAAATCCAATTTGAACTTCAATTTCCTTGTCGGTTTCACTTTCTATTGTGGTTTCTGCATAAGCTACTTGTCCGGGTCTTGCTTCAGGGAAATATCCTCCTTGCTTAAATCTGTCCTTGAATATCAGAGTATTGCCTTTAGCAATCTTCCAATCCAGGTCAGCATATTGAGTGTCGTTGTTTCCAAGAGCAACTTTCCAAAACTTATCTGATTGAAGGTGGTAGGGAAAGCTTTCCCGGCTAAAGAATCTGTTTTTGTGATCTAAAAGAAAGTGCTCAAAAGCTTCAAAATATTTTGCAGCAGCGGTTCCATTTTCTGGTAAAAGGGTCAGGTAATCATCATGTGGTTTCAAAATGTCAGATGTCCAACAAGCCCAGGCATGGGTGAGCAAAACAGGATAATGAGGATTGATGACAAAGGCATCTGATTCATTGTCCAGATTAACATCGGGCCAAAGGCATTGAATAGCACCAATAACCTTGTTTTGAGATTTGTATCCTATGGGCTTGAAGAATAATTTGGCAACCTGAATCATGGCTTCACCATTGTTAGTATAGTTATCCCACGAATCTATTTCTGTGTATCCTTGGGCTTCCAGATGTTTTGATTGCCATGTTTGGCGGATAACCTTCGGATGAGCTTTAAGCCCAGGATTCCAGATCATTACTTGTCGATCATACGATTCACAAATTCCCACCATCCTGCTGATAAACTTGTCAGGATCTGGAATACGAACCTCATCAGATCCCAAATGGATAATCGGACATAAATCGGCAGAAATCTCTGAGAAAAATTCTTTCAGAATATTTTCCAGAATGTCCATTCCTTTTTCTGATCCCATCTGAACACCCATTGATGTGACAAATGAATCACTGTGTCCGGGCATATCAATTTCAGGAATAATCTGGATACTTCTTTGTTTTGCATAATCTATCAACTCACGAATGTCATCGTAGGTATAGAATTTTCCCGGATCTCTTGAAGATCTATGATTTTCAGCAGCAGTGAGCTCAGGATAAATATGACTTTCAATCCTCCATGCCGGTCTGTCAGTCAGGTGCCAGTGAAAAACATTGAGTTTATAGCGGGCCATTATACTCAGCTGTTTCTTGAGTGAAGCCATACTTTGGAAGTTACGACCCACATCCAGCATAAAACCTCTTATCTGGTGGACTGGGAAGTCATTGATATCACAATTTTGCACTCGTGATGATCCTTCTTTAGATTCAATTAATTGACTCAAAGTCTGCAGGGCATAAAAGCTTCCTTTTTCAGAGGAGGATTCAATCAGAATCTTTTTCCCACTCACAGAAAGGTGGTAGGCTTCATCCGGAAAATCAGTATTGTGTCTTAAAGCGATTTCAGACGATCCATCAGGAGTAAGTGTAAGCTGTTTCTGGCGGGCCATATCTTTCAAGGCCTTAGTCATATTTTCATTCAGCTCATCAGGATTGATAATACTCAGACTAGATATTTTCGTTTTTTTTCTACTCCAGGTCACCTCCTGTGGGTAAGGAATGAGCTTAAGGGGGGCATCCTGAAGATCAAGAGCTGAAAAACGGGATTCGAAAAGCTCGGTAGATTTTTCTGTTGGTTTGTCCTCACTCCCCGAATCAGAACAAGAAACAATCATTGATGAGAAAAGCAGAACAATTGGTATCAGCAGTTTCATAAGTGAATATTTCCCTGAAGGTAGGGAAATATCGGGAATCGGGAATCGGGAATCGGGAATCGGGAATCGGGAAAGGTGACGCCATCGTGACGCCATCTCGTGACGCCATCGTGATGCCATCTCGTGACGCTGTCGTGACTTCGGACCCCGGACTTCCATCTATAATAACGGGCATAAAGCCGCTTGATGGTGTTTTTTTTTCTTGGCTAAAAGGCCTTGTTGACCTTTTCCTGATGGCCTTACTTTAGTTCAACAAAAAGTACATATTCCGGCTTCGCTCGGGAAACGATACTTAAGTGTTGGCATTAGTATTTTATCTTTGGAAAATGTTAAAGTATTCTTTAAACATATATTTCCTGTTTCTTTTATATCCCGTTAATTCTGTTAAAATTTTCAGTTCTATAAATTGGTTGATTAGTCTATTCGAAGTGGAGGGTGATATTTGTAAATATCTTGAAACAAATTTTGAATCTGTTATTGGTATTTGGAACAGATGTTTCAACAAAAGATGACCATTTTCAATTTTACTTCCTAATTTCGGTAGTTTATCTAATTCGATTACATTCTTTAATTCAATTATATCTTTAAAAACCTGAATTGATTCTTTCGATGTTTCTATTACGCCTACAAGAAAAAATTTAATCCATTGAATCAAATTACTATGTGCTCTTGCAGTCATTAAATTGTCATAATAATAGGTTTTGTTTTTTTCAAAGAAGTCTGACAAATAAAGAGAGGGTTTTCTCAAAACATTATTACTAACCAAATATAGAGTTATTAATAATCTGCCCAAACGACCATTTCCATCAAGAAAGGGATGTATAGTTTCAAATTGATAATGAGCAATTGCAATTTTAATTAAATGAGGAATTAGGTACTTGTCATCATTAATGAATTTTTCCAAATCGTTCATTAATTCTTGAATTTCTGATTGATGTGGAGGGATAAATACAGCATCTTTCAATGTTGCTCCAATCCAGTTTTGACTTGTTCTAAACTCTCCGGGAATTTTATGTTTTCCACGAACTCCCATTAATAGAGTCTTATGGGTGTTTCTAAGTAGACGATTAGAGATTGGAAGTTTTTCAAGTTCTTTAATAGAAGTATTAATTGCTTTAATATAGTTCTGGACCTCTGCCCAATCATCTCTTTTTTCAGGGTTTATGTCTTCTTCATTAATTAAAGCCTCTTCCATATTAGTTTTTGTGCCCTCAATCCGGCTCGAAGTAGTTGCTTCTTTTAATATATGCATTGAAATGAAAAAATCTACATCTGGAATGATTTGGGAAAAGGCATTCAGTTCACCAATAAGTCTATTAGCTTCAGCCAATAATTTATTTATCTCTGGAGAAGATATTATCCAACTATGATAGATTTTCTCGGGAGAGAATGATTTGTATTCTAATTGCTTAATATATTTTCCTGAATTGAAATCTTGCAGATCCATAATTTCAAATATCACATGTAATGCAAATATAATATTTTATATTCTCAATATACCTCATTAATGAAAATAAGAAATTTAGTGGGGTCATTTAATATTAATGCCAACGGTTGGTGCAAACGCCGTAGCAAGACGTGCGGGCGATTGAGAGTCCAAATGGACAGTCGATCAGGCGGGTGGATATGACTGAAATCACCCTGATTGCTATGGTTTTTGCACATTGCCCAACGTAATTTCATTATTCAATTTTAGAGTTTCAAAATAATTACTTACTCCAATATTACTTTTCTAAACATCATTCCTTTGTCAGTCAATATTTTAACCAAATAAATTCCTTTTGGTTGTTTGCCTAATTCAATATCAAATTGCTTATCATTAATTCGTGATTTTTTAATAATCTGACCGCTTATATTTGTAATTTTGTCTATTGTATTCAGGAATTTCCATCATTTGACTAGGATCCCGCATGCTGGATATTTTCCATCAGTTGCAGGCATTCATATTGTATAGCTATACGTGCATAATTAGTCTGATACCATGGGAAAGCAAACTATATCTCCTTCTTCGCGATCTATACCATAAATCATTTTAGTCTTTTCATCGACAATAATATGCCTCATACAAAAATCAAGATTATACTTGTACAAAAGATTACCCTCCCATGAAAAAACATAAATGGAAGAACTCTTCACCTCGTAATCCTTTCCTGAATTTATCAATATATTTTTATGTTCTAAAGCGTATACTTTGCTATAAGTTGATGTAATTTGGCCAAAGGTATAAGGAGTCCACTCAACATAATCTCCCACTGTTCTAATATTATCCAGCACATTTCTTTTTTGATATGATTTAAAGATATTAAAATCAGAATCATAGAAAGTAATACGAGCCAAATAATGAGCATTTGCAGCTATTCGATTTCCCTGAGGTGAAATTGTAAGGAACTCATAATCTAGCAAATCTCTATTCTCTTTTGATACACCAGGAATTTTAACCTTTGCATGCTCTTGTGTCCAGTGATATTCATTTTTTTCAAAATCGTAAAGAACAGCTCTCCCTTTCGGACTTTCCGATGTTACGATTGCGGTTGTATGATCAAGCATAAAGATTCTTTGAAGAGATGGTACGGGTGGAACTTTAAAGGTTAGAAAATCAATGTGGTTACCATTAATAATATTCGCAATTTGAATACTCTTACCAAAACGGTTTAGATCCCAAGTCGTCAAAAATTTCTTCCCCATCTGATACTCCTGACTTACTATATAAGGCTCTCTTGCATATTCTCCTGGTCCTTTACCTGTTGATCCAAAATCTAGTACTTTTGTTGATGGTTTCCGAACCGCCGTATACGAGACCCGTATGTACGGTGGTGTGAGAGGTGCACTGGCTCTGGTTATTCCGGAGTCAGCCGCCTACTCGATTGGCATTAGTTGTTGTTCTTTATGTAATTCAACCACCATTTTTCAGATGGAAAATTTTCGTTTCCAAGAATAATTGGTTCTCCGATCTTTGGTGTTGTTATGTCCATATTTAATTCATTTGCTTTAATTAAAACTCTTTCAATTGGGTCAGTCCAATCGTGAAATGCTAAGGTAAATCCTCCCCAATGTATTGGCAGAGTCAATTTACTTTTTAAGTCAACAGATGCTTTTACTGTTTCTTCTGGCATCATATGAAGCAATTTCCAGTCTTCGTTATATTGCCCACATTCCATTAATGATATATCAAAAGGGCCGTATTTATTACCAATTTCTTTAAAATGTGTATCATAACCACTATCGCCACTAAAATATATATTGTCCTTAGTTCCCTTAATAACCCAGGAACACCAAAGTGTTGTTGCTCTATCAAATAATCCTCTTCCTGAAAAATGACGTGCAGGAGTGCATATCAAATTTATGCTATCAAATTCGACACTTTCCCACCAATTCAATTCAGTAATTTTTTCTTCACTTACTCCCCAAGAATCTAGGTGATTACCTACACCTAATGGAGTATAAAATCTTCCAACTTTATTTTTTATTTGTTTTATTGTTTTATAATCTAAATGGTCAAAATGGTCGTGTGATAAAATTACAATGTCAATAAATGGTAATTCTTCTGCTTCAATAGGAATTATGTTTGAGTATCGTTTTGCACCAAGAAATGAGATTGGCGATGGTGTTTTACTTAACATTGGGTCAATAAGAATTTTCTTGCCATCTATTTCTAATAAAAAGGCAGAATGACCAAACCAAGTCAATTGAGTTACATTAGAACTATGATTTCCAATAGTTATTGAGTCTATGTTTTCAACTAAAATATTTTTTGAAGGATTTCTGTTTGATGCCTTTTTTGTCAATTCCTTAAATATTTTCCAATAATTAATATTCATAGGGCTTTTATGCTGATTTTCAAATTTTCCATCTTTGAAATTTTCCAATTTGGCATATTCTATTTTTTGTTCTGTGGTAGGGCTTTTTCCAAATTGCGGACTCAGATTTAAGAAAAGTAATACAATTATTATTATTAATACAATTATTGCTATAATAGAAATTCCAATCATTTTAAATATCTTTCTCATTAAATTCTAATGTCTGTTTTTTCAATTAATGCCAACCTTACAGTGTTTTATCCGACATACACTCTCAAAGATAGTGAATCAACTGAAGATCAATTGAGTTTGGATGAAGTTATTTGTAGTGATTTTCTGTATGTCTGATAAAACTGAGTTGGACTGTGCCGCCGGCTCCTATGCACATAGTATTACTTGCCTTACCTGATTGGCTACCAGTCAAAGACCTTGATGGTAGTAAATTGATAATAATGTAGCTTGCTCCGGTAGTAAACATGATATGGTTCAATTTAATAGGATATAGCTTACCCATTACGACAGTTGTCATTCGATGATTCTATATGACAAAGAACACTGGGTAAAAAACCGATCAGCCTGATTCAGTTGCTCCATAAAATAGATGCATAATACCGATTCCACACTCCCGGCAAACTCGCTCTCTCTTTCCACTTATTTCCTGAAAAACTTCCATGGCAGTTAAACCTTCAAATCGTGGTATAAACTGAGCCCTTTCTAATAGCTCGAAGACAAGGCTGAGCAACTCTTTGGCCATGGAAAGGGACAGAAAACCAAAATATCTGATTTTGCACAAACCCCGCGGTACAACATGCTGAAAGAATCGGCGGTGAAATTCAATAATAGGAAGAGTCATTGTGCTTGTTAATTCCCCTGTACGATAATCCTTGATCTTAAAGCTAATCTGATCATCTGTAACACTAATAATCCTGTTGTTTGAAATAGCCACCCTATGTGTATATCGCCCAAGATACTCAATAACCCGATCAGCACCAGCCAGGTGCGGTTTTATATGTACATTCCAGTTCTTCTGATAGAGCTTCCTCTTTAAACTATCCCAGGAAAAGTCATCAGGTAGGAAAACATCCTTTTTTTCAATAATCTCAGCTAGCATTCTACACATAATACCACGGAATATTTTACTTAATACCTTGGCTGGCAGAAAAAACTTCCTCGGAGATGGTATCCATTCCATATTGTCCTCTGAAATGCCTCCGGCCGGCACCAGCATGTGAATATGTGGGTGATAGGTGAGAGATTGTCCCCATGTGTGTAGAAGACTCACTCCTCCCACAGATGCTCCATTACCTGAAGGACCGCTGGAGGCATGGTGAACAGCTTTAGTGCTGGATCGAAAGAGCAGATTGTAACATAGCCTCTGGTTAGCATAAAAAATCTGGTGTAAATCCTGGGGAATGGTGAAGATAATGTGAAAGTATCTGGTGGGTGGTAAATTATGCTTTAAGCGATCAATCCATTCTGCTTGTTTTAGATACTGACATTTAGGACAATGACGATTTCTGCAAGAGTTGTAAGAGTTCTGCAAATTGCCACAGTGATCGCAATAATCCTGATGGCCTCCCAATGTCGATGTGCGACAGCGTGTCAGATCAGTTAGTACTTTGTGCTGATCCAAACTCAGGCAATAGGTATTTGTTAATTGATCCTGGTGCTCAGACAGTAGCTCTCCCAGGTCATACGAATATCTCTTGTTTTCCATATTACACCTCCTGAGTAACTACATAATCAATAGGGCTCATAACCTTTTTTATCTCAGAGTTAGTGACATGCAGATAGATTGATGTTGTCTTTAAAGTCTTGTGTCCCATTAGTTGCTGAATAATCTTAAGGTTTGTACCCTGTTCGAGTAAATGAGTGGCGAAGCTGTGACGTAAACAGTGAAAATAGCCGGGCTTGGTGATATTAGCCCTTTTCATAGCTTGTTTGAAAACTACCTCAACGGTTCTTTCTGATAGCGGTTTGCTGTGGATTTGGCCCGGAAAAAGATAATCATGAGGCTTGTACCTGTGATAATATTGTCGAAGAATTTCGACAGTTCGATTGCCCAGTAAGGAATACCTTGCTTTTTTACCTTTACCTGATCTTATGTGTATTTGCATGCGATCAGAATCGATATCACTTATACGAAGGTTCAATAATTCAAATTTTCGCAAACCTGCACTATATGTCACACAGAGAATTGCCTTGTGTTTGAGATTTGTTGTGACATTAATCAATCGCTCAATTTCTTCTTTAGAGAAAACAACCGGAATGCGTTTCTCTCTTCGGGCCCTTTTGATGGAGATGTCGTCCCATTTTAACTGTAAAACATCAACAAATAGTATTTTCAGGGCACTTATGAGTTGATTAACAGATGATGCAGAAAAACTGCCGGCATTAATCCTTGCCTGAATGTAGTTTTTAATTTGATCACGGGTAAGCCTATCTGGTGTGATTTTGTAATGCTGAGAAATCCTCGAAACGGAGCTCAGATAATTACGAATTGTCCGGGGACTGTAGTTGCGAATTTGCATCTCCCTGAACATTTTCTCTCGTAATGTACTTTGTTCTTCCATGTTATTGTTTATTATGATTAATAACATGGAAGTTAGAGAATTGTAAGCCTACGGCCTAGTGCATATTGGGCTTGTGCCCCTTAGCCATTATCTTGCTCACAAAAATATGTATGGATAAAGTATCGAGGTTTCGTGAGCTGATTAGATTACAAGAAGATAGTGGATTAAGCGTACGTGATTTTTGTTTGAATGAAGGCATATCCTATTCTGTTTTCTACTACTGGCGCAAGAAATTGAGGAATGAAAAGAGCAATGGAGGTTTCATTCCACTAGTGGTCAACCCAAATGGGTCTGCAAAATCACATGGGTATGGCCTAAGCCGTCAAAGTCCAAAAAGTCAAACTGGTCAGTTAGCTGTGGAACCGGTTTTACTCGAGCTGGTTTATCCTAATGGAACGGCTTTGCGTATTAAGAATGATATGGACCTGGCTCATCTTCGGGCTCTTATTCACCTGGGTGATTGATTACCATGTTCCATCTTCATCAATCCCTTGAGTACTATCTGTACCCCTTCCCGGTAGATATGCGCAAAAGCTTCTTTACCCTGAGTGGGATAGTAAATAATGAGATGAATCGAGATGTTCGCCAGGGCGGAGTCTTTATCTTCATCAATAGAAGACAAACCATCATCAAGATTCTTCATATGGAATATGCCGGCTTGGTAATCTATCACAAGAAACTGGAATCAGGCT
This sequence comes from Bacteroidota bacterium, assembly GCA_018669475.1. Lineage (GTDB taxonomy): Bacteria > Bacteroidota > Bacteroidia > Bacteroidales > UBA12481 > JABHCC01. The sequence goes on from JABHCC010000066.1 coordinate 33,552, forward strand.
GTGTTAGATTGCCCTCTTTTGATGAGAATACCGATGAGCTGATAATCACATGGCATGATCTGATGACCATGATTCAAGAGGTAAAACCCCGAAAAAGGATCTTGCAAAAAAAGAGCAAATCATTCAATAATAGCTTTACTTTTTCTTGATATTTCCATGCGTTATTATTACCTTAACCCTTATAAACAAAGGGGTATAGCGCATCAATGTCGGATCAGGATAAGTTAATAGAGGCACTTTTACAGGAACGCGATGAGCTGTATCAGGAGCTTTCCAGACTACGGGAGAATGACAAGGGTGCACTGGGCAAGGCAGAGAAGAAAAACGAGCGCTATGAAGCTAAAATCAAGGTGCAAGACGAAGAGATCAAGAAGCTAACCGACCATCTGGCCTGGTACCGCCGAAAGTTCTGGAAATCTAGTAGCGAGCGCTTCATCCCTCAGGATCCTAATCAGCGTAAGATTGATTTTGAAGGTCTGGATGTCCTTCCTCAGGAAAAAGAAATCATTGAAAAGGCTGAAAAGGAAATTACCTCCTATCAGCGCACAAAACCTCAGGTTAAGAGCAAGCCGATTCGTCAACCTTTGCCTGAGCACCTGCGTCGTGAAAGTGAAGTGATCGAACCTGAAGGCATTGATGAAAACTGGATCTGCATTGGCCAGGAAATCACAGAGGTACTCGAACATAAACCAGGAGAACTCTATGTTCGTCAGATCATCCGACCTAAGTATGCTTTGAAGAAAGAAACACAGGATCAGGCAAATGTAAAAATCGCTAAGCTTCCTATGTTACCATTGCCCCGAAGTAATGCCGGGGCTAGCTTGTTAGCAGATCTTATATTAAGCAAATACCTGTATCATATTCCCTTTCACCGAAAAATCGACATGTACAAGCAGGCCGGTGTTCATATACCAGCCTCAACAATAAATGGATGGTTCAGCCAGAGCGGTGACCTGCTGAAGGCTTTGTATTACAGACTGCGAGAGCTGGTACTTGAAACAGACTATATTCAGGTTGATGAAAGCACGATACCGGTAATAAACAATAAGAAGAAGCGAGCCGTTAAAGCCTACATATGGGTTGTACGTTCTGTGATGAAGAACTTGGTCTTTTTTCATTATGACAAGGGTTCAAGAGCTCAGAAAGTAGTTGTTGAATTGCTGCATAATTATACTGGGGCCGTCCAAACAGATGGTTACGAGGCATACTCTATTTATGAGAACAAGAAAGATGTTCTGCTGCTTGGTTGCTGGGCACATTCCAGGCGAAAATTTACCGAAAGCATAAAAGAAGATAAAGAAGGTGCTGAATACGCGCTCAAGCAAATCGGAATGCTTTACAAGGTTGAGGACATGGCTAAAGATAAGGATCTGGATGCTGAGCAAAGAGCGGAACTTCGGCAGCGGTTGGCCTATCCCATCTTGTGCGCATTTGAAAAATGGATCGTCAACTACTATCCCAAGACTATCCCCGGTGGCAGGATGAATAAAGCCTTGTCCTATACCTACAATCAGTTCCATAAATTATCGAGATATCACTTGGATGGCCGATATCAGCTGGATAACAACTTAGTCGAAAACGAAATCCGCGCCTTGGCAATCGGGAGGAAGAACTTCATGTTTTGCGGAAATCATGATGCGGCCGAAAATGCTGCCATAATGTATTCCTTATTTGGATGCTGCAAAGCCAGTGATGTTAATCCAAAGGAATGGTTTACCGATGTGCTAACCAGAATCCCGCAATACAATAATGATTACAGTATGGATCTGGCTGATCTGTTACCACACAATTGGAAAGTCTCCAACTCTGTTCAATAAAATCCAATGAACTTGCACGAATAGTTAGTGTTTGTTGGAAATTCTTGAATAATCCTGCTCAAAATTGAAAGCCAAGCTGGAAAAATAGGACAAAATCTCACATTTTAGAATATGCACTAGGCCGAATGCTTACGAGAATTAAAAAAATCACCGCCGGGAGGCGGTTTAGTTCAACG
>JABHCC010000067.1 GCA_018669475.1 Bacteroidota bacterium
ATTCCGTCTTTATATTCATTTTGTACCAGTTTATCTTTCTTGTGAAGTACATTGTTGTGCCGAGGATGAGGGATAATCCTATGCTGCCCATCAGGAGTGCGTAATCGGCTAGTTGGAGTGTTATGAAAAGGAATCCATATATGCCGCTTAGTGTTGTGAGGAGGAGGCTTGTTAGTTTTCCGTCTTTGAAGATGCTTAATGAATATAGGCTGACCATTGAGATGATGGCGAGAGATGACAGTACGAAGGCGAAGTTGAAGTTTGTGTGTTCGGTGATGGCTACTAACAGGATGTAGAAGAGGCACAGGGCTAATCCGACCAGTATGTATTGGAAGGGATGAATTTTTCGCTTGTTGAGTATCTCTACGAGGAAGAAGACTAGAAATGTGAGGGCTATGGTCATGACTGCATATTTTGCTGATCTCATTGATTTCTGGTAGTCATCAAGTGGGAGTATCAGATCGACACCGAAGGCGGCTTCTTTCATCTTTATTCCTTGATCTGTTTCTACCCAGGATTGAGGAAAGTTTCGGTTTAACTGGAGGATTTGCCAGTTCGCATTGAATCCCTCTTTACTTATTTCCCTTTCATCCGGCAGGAAATTACCATTGAAACTAGGGGAGGGCCAGGACGAACTAATGCTGACTGTAGTTTTGCCTCCTGCAGGAATGAATGATATGTTCTTGCTGCCATGGAGCTTGAGCGAAAAGTCGAAGTCCAGATTGTTATTTATCTTATCACCAAGGCCCGGTAAATCAACAGTTACTCCTGAATAAGCTAATTCGGATATTTTTGATCCGGGTTTTACATTGAGATTCTGACCGTCCCACCTGAAGTTGATCTGGTTTTTTATTCCGCGTAGGTCGGATATTCCAATTGTTATGAAGGATTGATCGTACTTGATCTCTTTTAAATTGGCGATGTCGGGTTGATGAGAGAGATCAAAATCACCACTAATGGCGAGCTGCGATTTGTAAACCACAATCTCGTAAATTCCTCTTTTTAACTTCTCGGGTTCAATTTCTCCATCAATATTAAGGTTTGCCGGAAGGAGATGCCAGTATTTGCTTGTTGTCGTGATTTTGCCATCCTGTTCAGATTCATAAATGAGGGGAATTGTTAAAATGGGACCATTTATTTCCTGACTATCAGCCCATTTTGAACTCACCTCGTCAATCGCCAGCTTACTGAGCTTTTCCCTTTCACCGATGATGCCTTTTATCATTATTGTTGGGACCAGTAATAATAGCATCAGGATGGTTATTATTGCCAGCTTGAGTGTGACTGAATTCTTAATCCAGTTGTTCACTTTTGTGATTAGTGTGTTGTCTGTAATCATTATTAGTCTAAAAAGTACTTTGAAAAACAAAGTAGATGAATAAAAAAATTATCTGAGAAGTTGTTCTATTGCTTTAATATGCCTGATGAAAGCCTGTTTGCCCTCACTTGTTGATGAATATCTGGTATTTGGCTTTCGGCCTTTAAATTCTTTCACGTAGGTGATGTACTTGCTCTTTTCTAATGATTTGAGATGGGTAGCCAGGTTGCCGTCAGTTACATCCAGGAGTTCTTTCAATGAAGTGAAATCAGTATATTCGTTTACTACCAGGACTGACATGATGCCAAGCCTGATTTTATTCTCGAATGCTTTATTCAGATCTTTTAGCAGCTCTTTCACGACTTGTTTTTTATTTGCATCACTACGCCGTAAATAATATGAAGAGCACCGAAACCTAAGGCCCAGAAAATGAGGCTGAATTCAATAAAGCAAGCAGCACCTAAACCAAGTGCAATTTCGAGAATTCCTAAACTGCGGAGTTCATGGAGTGTGTATTTGCTGATATTGACTAAAGCGAGACCATAAAATATCAAAGTCATGGGTATGATAATTCCCACGTAATTATTAAATAGCATGATGAGACATAAAAGCCCTCCGGTGACCAAAGGGATGGCCAGATTGATGAGAAGTCTTTTTGTCTGATGATCCCAGACCTTTTGCTTTCTTTTTTTTGTTTCTCTGCTTGTGAAAAATATCCCTGAACTGACAGCCAGAATTAAACATAGCCCGGCGATAATCAGTAGTGTTGTGAGATCATTATTTGTGAGTACAGCCTTGTCGTATTCAAGTGCCTGATTCCCGAGAACCATTTTGTATGCAGCATATGCACCTGCTAAGGCGAAAATCCCTGCTGATATGCCTGACATGCCACTCAAAGAGATAAATCTTGACGAGCGCTTCATGATGTCTTTTATCTCTTCCAGATCTTTTACATATTTTTCTTTACTCATAAAAAGTACTTTGAAATACAAAGTAAGTGATTATAATTGTCAATACCAAGGAGGAGAGAGTGAAGCTTTCAGCAATAGCTGTTTGCGTATTTTTATCTTGAGCTTACCGAACAACTATCTTGCTCGAAATAATTTTGGTTTTATATTGAATGCTTATAAAGTAAATTCCGCTATCCAGATTCAGATCTTTAATATTAATATTGAATTCATAAGGGCTATTGGGATTTACAAATCTACTTGTAATATAAACGACTTGCCCTGTTGAGTTAAGCAGCTTAATTACCAGTGCATCATTACCCGTTTCTTTGGTATTAATCGCCAGTTTTATGAAATCTTTACATGGGTTAGGATAGATAGATGTCACTTCGAGGAATTCATTCGACATGACATTTAAATTATTCTCCTCTGAGAATAAATCTTCCCATTCAACATAAGTTTCACCTCCCTGAAAACTTGTAAACTGACTAACAACTCCATAGTCAAGACTTAATTTAATGATCTCATTTTTAATGCTGTCGGAAACATTTAAGTTATCGACATTCAAATAATACTGATCCATTAAATAATCGATTTTACTTTTTGCCCATATTTTTGTCAGGAACTGTAATTTGGTATTAAGCGAATCCGACAGGTTCGTTGTATAGTTATATTCGACAGTATTTGCATACGCGTTCCCGGTAAGGCGGGTTGTTAATTCTGCAGATTCAATATATCGGCCAACGATTATCATTTGTTGTCCCTTATAGAGATTTGGAAGATTTTTAGGATATAATTCCCCTATTATTGAGGGAGAGAATTCTATTTCGGTATTTAGTAGAACCGGATTCCTGATCATTAAATAGAAATTTGTAATCACCTCTTCTAATTCATTATTCAACAGAAATTCAGAGGCCCCGTTATTACTGTTGGCTATTGAGGTTAGTAAACGTTCATTAGTATATTCTCCAATGCCAAAAGTGAACAGAGAAATTTGTTTTTCGCTTTGAGCAATCAGATTATTTATATGAGGGATTAATAGATCAGTATTTGTTATGCCGCTTGTTTGTTCGCCATCTGTGAAGAAAATGATAATATTGGCAGTATTGGCATCGGCAACTGAGAACTGCGGAATTGCTAAGTCAAAAGCTCCTGAGATATTTGTTGAGCCATTAGCAATCAGTGAGTTGATATATGCGATTGCCGCATTCTGATTGGTAATATTAAAATCTACATGGCCAGATCTGAAACTGCTCACAGTTCCTGAAAATGAGATGATATTAAATTTGTCACCTTCGTTAAGATTATCGACAATAAAATTTGCTGCATCCCTTGCCTGAACGATTTTGTTGCCCGACATTGAGCCCGACCTGTCAATTACCAAAGTAAATACCTTCTCAATAACTGCAGTATTATCACTGGGATCAGGCTCTACAATAAAAGAAAAGAAACCTCTGCCATAGCTGTCTTTTTGAATACTGTCGGGGAGGTAAGTCGATAGTGAAAACAATCCTAATTCATTCAGATTTAAATTGTAATGCATCATGTAATCGTTGCTTGCCGGACTATTATACCCTGTCCAGTACAACATTGCCAGATTACCTGTATTGTCTATTTCTGCTGGTGAATGACTGACTAATTCTATGTTCTCAATTGTCCTTTCAGAGTTCAGCGTGACGTTAATCTGTTGTTTTGATAGTTGGTCAGCCTGAATCGTCTGATAATTATTGGGATAAACATAGTTTACCTGACCAAATTTGTATTTCAGCAATTCAACATAGGTCAGCTCAACGATTATAGTGGAATCACGCAGAATTGTTTGATCAATGTCGTAATAGAGGGGATTGTCTCCAAGATAAAGCTTTAATACATGATCTTCTTCGCCCGTCCATCCTCCGGTTGTTGTGTCCTGAGGAACAGCTGCAAACATTGCGTTATACCATGTTCCGTTTATTTTGTAGCGGAGCCTCGTAGCGCTGGCATCTTCGGGTAGGGGAAAAGTATACTTAATTTGTAAGAAATTGGTAATGTTGTTTTTGAAAGTTTGCAAGCTAACCGTTTTAGCAACCTGACTTTCTATAGTTACAAAAACCGATGATTCCATCAATTTCAAGTATGAGTTGGATTTTGCTTTGTTAACGACAACTCCATTTCCCAGGAGTACGTTACAAGCAAAGGAAAAAATGCTTAGAATCAGTATTATCTTTTTCATAACCAGATGATTATATGTTTTCTGTGTATCCTTCTGTCATTGGGGGATTATGACGAACATAAAGTTATGGAAATGCTTTGAAAAATTCTCAATTTTGGCGGGGAAATTTGTCAAAAAGTTAGTTTGTATTTGCTTGCTGTGAGCAGGTGGCTGTTATTGATCCCGGTTTCAATACTATTTTTATCACAATAGCCCAGCAGAATTTCCAGATCAAGATTTCCGACCATCTCCTTGTCGGTCATGGGGCAGCCTCCCAATCCATTAATTACAGTATCAAAACGACGAATACCGGATCTCCAGGCTGCATTAATTTTTCTCATTCCTTTTCCCGGCAAGGCATGTGTATGAAGTCCGAATTCGATCCCCTGAAAGTTTGGGATCACTGCTTTACAAACCAGTTCAATAAGGTCAGGACTTACATTACCTATTGTATCGGCTAAAGGGATTCTCTTAATTCCTTTACTAACAAGCTTTTCTGTCCATTCATTTACAAGATCTGTATTCCAGGGATCACCATAAGGATCGCCAAATGCCAGTGAAATAAATGCGACCAGTTCTTTATTTTTTACTACACATAGGTTCTGGAGCCTGTCGATTGTACGTTCTGCATCCGGCAGGTTTGTATTCAGATTTTTTCTTAAAAAAGTGGGCGAGGTAGAAAAAGGATAGAAAATTTCATTAACCTGGTCGAATTCCACTGCCAGCTGGCCTCCTTTCAGGTTCGCAACCAGTACAGCAATTTTTGATTTAGTGTTTGTAAGGTCAATTTTATCAAGCACTTCTGCTGTATCAGCCATCTGCGGAATTGCCTTTGGAGAAACGAAACTACCCACCTCCACCGTATCAAATCCGCATTTTAAAAGCAGATTTATGTATTCGATCTTTTTCCGGGTTGGGATTAACTGATCAATCCCCTGCATCCCATCACGTGGTGTTTCAATAATTTTTATTGACGAGAAATTATCCATAAAAAATAATACTATTCCCTGCCGGATAAGCTCTTTGGGATTCTACCCTGGTGGACACATTCGGATCGTAGTTTTCTGCCGACAATTTTCTCCACCATTTTTCCGGTTTCAAGAATTCGATCAATATCAAGATTGGTTTCAATTCCCATCTCATCCATCATCACTACCATATCTTCGGTTGTAACAAGCCCCACGTTTGAAGATTCTTTATAATAATAGGCTCCTGTGCCTGATACAGGAACGCCGTCAACCATATTGGCCGGCTGTCCGCCAATGCCTCCCATGGTTGATTCATAATTAGTCATTCCGGCCTGCAGGGCTGCAAGTACGTTTGCCAGTCCCCATCCGCGGGTGGTATGAAAATGGACAATGTGTTTGTCAGGATTATCAACTTGATCCATCAGCATGGAGAAGTATTTGTACACTCTGTCGGGGGAGGCCGATCCGTCGTGGTCAGCGTGTTCAACATCATTGGCCCCAATATCGAGCCATCGTTTTGCAAAGTCAATGGCATCGCTCATATCCGTAGGGCCTTCAATGGGGCAGCCCCAGATAGTACTAACTGTTCCATTTACTTTAATCCCGGCTTCTCTGGCTTTTGGAATATATTCCTCGGCCATTTTCCAGTAATCATTCAAGGAAAGTCCTGAATTTTTTTTCTGATGAGATTCACTGGTTGATACCATGAGCAAAATCCGGTCAGGACCATAACCATCGAGTTTTGCCTGAATGGCCCGCTCAATGGCTCTTTCACGAATTGTAACTGCCGTAAGACTTACATCATTTAGCAGGTCTTTTATCTTTTTACTGTTCCTGATCTTTTTGAACAAGGCATCTGCATCGCCGAATTGAGGCATACCTGCCGGATTACCAAAATTAGAAATTTCGATGTGTTTAAAACCGCATGCGACCAGTTCTTCCACAAGCCACAGCTTGGCATTAGTAGATATAAATTTCTCCTCGTGCTGAAAACCATCACGAACAGTTATGTCTCCAATTATTACTTTTTCAGGATAATTCATTCTTGCCGGATTTTAATCGGTAAATAAATTCTTACCGACATGCAAATTAGTAAATTTTGCAAATAAATTGTCGGTCATTTTTTTTAACTTACAAGCTCGAAATCTAGAATCATAAAGCACTCTTCGTGATAAATTATTTATTTAATTCATTTTACATTGTTTAAACTCAAGACCAAGATTGACACTGGCACGGATGAATTCAAAAACAACAGGAAAGAGTTTTTGAAATTGATGCAGCAGTTCAGAGAAAGAACAGCTCAGAATACATCAGGAGGATCTGAGGGTTCAATCAAAAAACATAAAGGAAGGGGAAAACTTCTAGCCCGGGAAAGGATTGATTTACTGGTTGATCTGAATACTCCTTTTCTTGAACTTTCACCTCTGGCAGCATTTGATTTGTATGATAATAGTTTTCCTTCAGCTGGCATTGTTACGGGAATAGGTGTTATTCATGGTAAAGAAACTGTGATAATTGCAAATGATGCAACCGTTAAGGGTGGTACATATATGCAGTACACAATAAAAAAGCATCTGCGAGCTCAGGAGATAGCCATGGAAAACCACCTGCCTTGTGTGTATATGGTTGATTCAGGTGGGGCATTTCTTCCTGAGCAGGATACTGTTTTTCCTGATCGTGATCATTTCGGCAGATTCTTTTATAATCAAGCCAAAATGTCTGCGGATGGAATTCCTCAGATTGCAATTGTAATGGGATCATGCACTGCAGGCGGGGCTTATGTTCCGGCAATGAGTGATGAAACGATTATCATTAAGGAGCAGGGAACAATTTTTCTGGGTGGCCCGCCTCTGGTGAAAGCAGCAACGGGGGAGGAAGTAACAGCCGAAGATCTGGGAGGTGCCGATGTTCATACATCAATTTCAGGCGTTGCTGATCATCTCGCTGAGAATGATACTCATGCAATTCAGATTTGTCGTAATATTTTTGAAAGTTTTGACAAGGGGGATAAACAAATTCTAGACCGGATTGCTGTCGAGGAACCAGCATATGATCCCCAGGAATTGTATGGTATTGCGCCGATTGATTTGCGCAAAATGGTTGATCCACGCGAAGTAATTATGCGAATGGTTGACGGAAGTCGATTTCAGGAATTTAAAACAAAATACGCTCCGACTGTGGTGACGGGATTTGCCTACATAATGGGTTATCCGGTAGGTATAATTGCAAATTTTGGTATTCTGTTTTCAGAATCAGCATTAAAAGTGACGCATTTTATTGAGTTGTGCACCTCACGGAAAATCCCTTTGGTTTTTCTGCA
>JABHCC010000009.1 GCA_018669475.1 Bacteroidota bacterium
ATTAGACATTATATTTGAAAAATACGCGCGCAAAGATAGGATTAATTTTCCAATTATTCCATTCGAATTATCGTCTCAAGCTAAAGAAATCAATGATTTAGGAAGGATTTTAATGCTTCAAGAGCCTTCACTAATTCCGCCAGGTCTCTGGCAATATTAATCCTGATAAAAGAGCCAGCAGTATTTGAGAAATGTATTCCTGGAACAACAGCAAGCTTTGACTTTTCATACAAGTCAATGGCAAACTCAAAACCATTTGAAAATCCGGCAGGTAATTGAGCCCAAATAAAGTAACCACCTGAAACAGGTGCAAGCTTAAAACCAAGCTTCCTCAGCTCTGGCGCGAAAAATGAATAGCCAATTGCAAGTTTTGATCTGAGCTCTTGAAGATATACACTACCAAAATCATACTTATTCATATATGAGGCAATAGCCTTTTGGAGAATAGAAACAGAGCATAAACCCGTATAGTCATGAATTTTTCGGATAGATTTCATATGTCCCGCTTCAGTAATAAGGTAGCCTACCCTCCATCCGGTAATTGATAACATTTTTGAAAAGCTATTAACATAGAAGATTCTGGATGACTGATCAGGAAGTAAAATCTCAGGTTTTTCATTTCCGAAATACAAATTTTTATACACTGCATCAAAGAGAATATAGAAATCATACTTTTCTGCAAGCTGGATGATTCGATGCAATTCAGCCTTAGTCCAGATTTTCCCGTAAGGATTACCGGGAGAATTGACAAAAAATAGTTTAACAGGATTACCAGCAAGAATCTCCTCTAAAATATTCCAATCAATTTCTCCTTCAGAGCCCATACTTATCCTAATTAGCTCATTTCCAAAAATATTTGGCAGCTCTTTGTAACTCTCATAAATTGGATCAAATGCCACAGCTTTCCAACTGGTTCCGAATTGTTTTATGAAATAGGTGTAAACCAGAGAAATTCCTTCAGTAGCACCTTGAACTATTAGAATTTGGTCATCATCAAAACCCACAGATTGCTTGTAAAGGTTTCTAACAACATCTATCAGTTGTGGATCGCCATTTCCCTGAGGATACTGATGTACATTCTCTGAAACTAACAATTTCAGCTCTGATAAGAGCTCCTCTGGCGGAGAAAAACCTGGCAATCCCTGAGCCAGATTGATACCTCCATTATCTTTCACCATGCCACTCATATAAGAAATAAGTGAGCTATCGGGAAGTTTCGTCCTTTTGTTTGATCTCATCGATGGATAAAAATACCACTAATTATTACATAGTCAGACTCAAGCCAAATCTTAATAATCGACCCGGATGAATTTCTTCAACAACAAATCCCTGATTTAGCACCTCTTTTTCGTTCAATAGGTTATGAATACTGACTGAAAGATATCCCCATTTTGTTATATAATACTTCACAGAACAATCAAGTTGACCATATGGATTATAATGGAATCCAGGAAAGCTCGCACCTGTTGAATCAATTGTGTCGAAGGTTTGTCTTTTGCTCATCCATGTATACCCGAAGGAAAACCTCAATTTAAGTTTTGACATTAAATAATCTGCATTCATGCTTGTCATATGAACAGGCTGATCATTCATCCTGCGCATTTCCTGTGATCCGGGATCCCTTACCCGTGAACCATTCCAGCTGTAATTACCCCATATTCGAAAGTTAAGTTTTGAAAAATAGCTAAAATCAGCCAGGTACTCAAATGTACCTCCATAAACCATTGCGCTGTCAATATTCATCGGCTGAAAAACACGATAATGAAACCTGTCATCAATTCCCAGGTACTTCATCTCAACAACATCACGAATATCGGTGAAAAATGATCGAATCTTTATTTTGCTTTTGTCACCAAGAGAAGCACTTATGCTAGCTTGGTAATTCCATGATCGTGAGGGAGCTAAATCAGGATTTCCTTGTTCAATAATCTCTTTCCTGTGTTTAACTTTCAAAACTGGAACCATGTATAAAAAGGGTTGCAGTGCATTTTGACGGCTGATACTCCACCTGTAAATAATTTTTTGATCATGCAAACTATGCTTACCATGTAAGGCAGGTAAGAAAGTCCAGTACGACTCTTGTCCCGAACTATCTGCAACTGAATAGCTTCGATTCTGCCCTTCAATTCGCAATCCCGGAGATATAATATTCTCCCCAATTTCCAATTCATCAATCAGATATAAAGCAGTAATAGATTCATTCAACAGATATGAACCATCTTCGATCTCATCCCAAAACTTATGTGAGCTGACACGGGCAAATGCAAATCGATTAAAGTCTCGTGAATTATAAGAAGCATCCAGTCCGGTTTTTATATGGTGCTTTGCACGTCCCCAAACACAGGTGCTTCTTTCCCAATCAGATCTCAAATTTGCAAGATGTAAATACTGGTCTTCAAGCTCCAGACTTGTTTCCCAACTTGGATCTTTCTCGCGAATTCTGTCTTTCTCTTTATTCATACCCGACCAGTCATATCTGACTGAAGATTCGCTTTTCCAGCTACCAATTATAAGCTCGTGTTTCAGTTGCGTCATGAGCAATTTCCTTGAAGTGCTTTCCTGTGAGGTATCTTGCTTGTAACCTAGTCCACCCTGAGATCGCCGATTAACATCCATGCTATTAAGCTCAGACTGATTCTGATCTGACCACATAAGCTTCAATTTCAATTGCTGATGTGAATTAATCTTATAGCTAAGGCTGGTCGTGGCTGTATTCAAACTTACATCCGATTTTTTTATATTCCTTCCGGATATCTCATTGGAGAAATCCTCAAGAAAACTCTCATCGCTACGCTGGCAATGCGATCTTCCTGCATAAATAAGGTAGGCAAACCTTCCTTTCTTATCAGCATAGTAGAATGATCCCTCCGGATAAAAACCAGAAATAGTATTGCTATGATCGAGACCCAGATTCAGACCAATTTGCCTTTTTTCAGGTACATCAACAGTTTTTAGATTAATAAACCCTGAAGGAGAAGTCCCTCCATATTGTACTCCCGGATTATATATTATCTCAACTGACTCAATCAAACCAGCCGGCAAACGATCCAGTTTAAACTCTCTTCTATCTTCACCTCCGGCAGGCCGGTGCCCATCAATGAAAATAGTTTGAAATTCCTTATCCAGGCCATTAATTTTCACATTCCTATAGGCCATTGGCGGACCCGAAACAACAATTCCAGGTAATCGTTTTAATATCTCCCCAACCCCTTTACTACCAACATGGTTTATATCCTTACGAGATAAATATTTTATATCCTGAATTGAGTTTTTCTCTTCATCTGCTGCTCGCTTTTCCTCAGAACTCTCAATAATTATCTCATTCAGCTCAATTTGTGTCTGAGCCACTAAACAAGCATTAAAAGCAATAACAACGAAAGTTATAAGAACAAAAAGTTTCATCCGTATATATTCAATTTTATTTGTCGGATGGATCTCCCACAACAAAAACAATCATCCGCGTGTGTGTTAAACTATTTTGCCTGAATTGCAAAACTTCCTTCTTTTAAAAAGTCATTCAGGCTTATTAAAATCACAAAATTATTCTCCCCCTGATCAAGGATTACTCCTTTAGGATTATCAGAATGCGAGTTATCTTTTCCTGAAAAAATTTTATCACTACCGGCAATATTATAAGGACTTTCCATATCAAGTTTATACACTGATCCTTTAATATCAGCGGTGTATCCTTCTTCCGGACTATCATGCTCGGCCCATTGCACAATCACTTCCTGCGACTCAACACCGCCAGTAACTATAAACCCAAGAATCTCCCCTTCAGCAATACTGGCTGTGTGCCAATCTTGTCCTATTACAATTTCAACCAATTCAATCTCTGATATTTGTTCCTTATCATAAATTTTTAAGGCAAAAGTACCGGGTGCTTCATTCAGATTTCTGACCCGTACCAGCAAGCCAGATTCCGAACTTAGATTCACCAGTCTGGCATCAGCTCCATAACCTTTATCCTTATCAATAAAATATTCGCTCTCCCCGTCAAGCCAATATGCATCAACTGATACTTCGGCGGTAAAATTCCTGGAGCTTCCATGATAATCTTTCTCCGACCATTCAATATATACCTGGCTTACTACATCACCAATGTCTACGCGATACCATATTTCATTTTGTACCCCGTCAAAGTTATCTTCATACCATTCTGTTGACAATTCCAGATCAATTGGATTTTCATAGCCATGATCCAGAGCATCCTTTGTACATGATGTAATAATTGTGAATAATGCTATTGTGCTTAATAGTAAGCGGAAAACTGTTTTCATAATATAATGCGTTATGTATTCATTTGCGACTCGAGCGCAAATCTAAGAATTTCCATGAAAGACCAGACATCTTTCCTCGCATATATTTTAAGGGGCTGAATAAACTAATGAATCAGTATCTTTTGAACTTAATACCATTAAATAGTATATCCCATTTGCGATTAGGTTCAGCGGCCAGTTGCTTATCCAACAAGGGAGAGATATAAACAAATATGTAACTCATGTAGATGACCAGATTAGTAGGCATTTGTCCGTATAATCCATTGCCGTAGCTGGCCACCATAATTCCAAAAATTCCGGCAACCAAAGCGTTAATAATTTGTCGC
>JABHCC010000010.1 GCA_018669475.1 Bacteroidota bacterium
ATAAAGATATTAAAAAAAAAGGTATTTCATATTAAATATGATATCTGTTTGACGAACAGACATTAACTATTTGATCAATGGTGTAATGGAATTTTAAGAGCTATAATAGCTTTATTAAGCTTATGCCAATCTTCAATCTGCTCCTCACGTGATCGAATCAATCTAACTAATCTACTAGTGCGATATAGTGGAAACAACTTTCTACCATACCATTCCGTATTTTTGCCTACTGCTGAACTCATGGAATTACACCCATGATTCTCAATAATTTTAAGTGCTTTTAATGCCTGAAATCCAATGGTGCATACAATCTTAGGATTAAACATATCAATCAAATGTTTAAGATTTCCTGCACAATGATTTCTTTGCAGGGTCGTAATAGGATGCTTGCTTGCAAATCTTTTGGGTAGGCACAGAACACTTTTGGTAATGAACAAATCCTGAATATCACACCCCGGTACTTCTGTATACATCATGTTAAAAAACTCAATAGAAGGATCAGTATCAGGATTAATGGTTAGATAACCTTTAGCGGGATCATAATTAGGTGCTTCCAACACGAACAATAATTCGGTATTTCTAGGTTTGGTTTTCTGTATAATTGGAAATGCTCCAGAATCAAGAATAGAATGATCACGGCACAAGCTGCATCGACTTATTTCGTCTATATAAGATTCCCACATTATTTTTAGGCGGTTGTTCTATAAGTAAATCTATGGCTAACTACTTGAATATCTACTCTAAATGCTGATGAATGTGTGAAGAGATGAGATTTTATGTTGAATGTGTGCAGAAGAATTACAACTGGCATTCAAATATTGAAGATAGTTGGCGGTGAAACATCACCTAGCCTTATCTATCGATCATTTATCATGAGAAAAGCTTTCTATTTCTTCTATGGAAGCCTTTTTCAATCTAAATCGCTTACTCTCAGTGCTTAAAAATTTCCTGAAGTTATTCCTCACATTATACTTTACCCAAATAAAGTGAAAAGTTTGAAAAAAAACAGATTAATAATAGTTTAGCTGTCTGACTAGTGTAGACACTTCAACCACAGGTCAGGATCTCAATAATCAAGTTTTGGTTTTGGTCAAATCAATTTTCGTTTTTATGTATCAAGTCCTTGAAATTATGAGATTTTAACTTGAGGCCAGAACTTAATTCCACATTTTATATCGGGCTATTTTGAAATCCTTGGCACTGACAGTCCATTCCTTTTATCCTCATCCCAACAATTGATCAGTAAACATCCTCTTCACCTCATCATCAAAAGATCCTAGATAGCTCTCCGTTGTGCTCAAATTAGAATGCCCTAGTTGCTCTGAGATAAACTCCATTGATGCCCCAGATCGCTTTAAAATGGTTACATGTGAATGACGTGCTACTGATGTTGTCACCTTCTTTGTAATACCCACCTTTTCGGCAATAATCTTCATCCATTTATTTGTCACGTGGATGAATTGCCCGTAAGATTCGATTTGCACCTCCAATGTCGTATTTGGTTTTAAAATCGGAAACACAAACTCCTTAGGTTCCGCCGAACCACTCCCCCACTTTTCAATTACTTTTTGAGCATATTCATGAATTGGAACATGGACTGGCTTTTGCTGTGTTCTGCTTGTTAATTTAGTTTTTGCACGGATAAAAGTGATGAAGCCATCTTGCAAGTTCTCATTTCTCAAATAGGCAATATCCTTAAAATTCATCCCACCACAGAGGTAACTAAAGAACCAAAAATCTTTTGCCCGGTCTTCGAATGTTTTCGGCTTTGGCTCATATAAAAACAATTTATTGATCTCCTCCATTGTAAGAGACTTCTTAATATTCTTTGAAGCGGGAATGATATACTTCCTCCGTCCAAATGGGTAGTGATCCCTAACTGCAAGGCCTTCATCAATGGCGATGTTATAAATGGATCTAAGGGATCGCATATGAATTCCAACGGTTGTCATAGATCTTCCTCGCTCTTCCATCCACGCTTCGTATTCGCGCAAGAATCCTGGATTCAAATCAGCTAACTCGGCATCACTTCTGAACTTTTTAAACGAGTTGCGAATGGATTGATAAGACAAGGCTGTCTTCACTCTTCTTTCTTTTTTCATCTGGTCGATGTACAAAGTGAACCGATCATACAGTGACCGACTTCCTCGGGCTGGATCTCCTTGGTATTTTTTTTCAAAATCATAGAAGGAAAAACGGTCCATTTCTGAGGTGATTTCTTCGGCCCAAACCAGGGAACGAAGCAATTCCATCTGTAGATTTTTATTCTTCCCAGCTGCTGCCGGATCCATGATTCGGTCAAATTTTTCCTCCGTCATGTACTTTCCCAGTGGGTAGTACTTCTGTCGACCCTTGTGTGTAACTCTCAGTTTTACAGGGTACTTACTGTCATTTGTAATCCTTCTTTTATCACAAATTATTGCTATTTTTGCCATAAATAGTCCTTTTTTGCATATATGTATGCAAATCAAATATACGGATTAATTTGCATACATTGCAATAGTCATAGTGGTTCTAGAGGATTTCATTTGCATATAATTTGCATATTTTTGTCTGAGTAAGCAAGATTTAATGGAATAAAACAAGACGAAATTGGCAAAATTATCAACAGCTTAACCCATTGAACCACTGCCTAATACAGGCAAATAAAACCAAATTAAATTAAATAATAATGTATGCAAAAAAGGACTGTTAATCAGAGGGTCCCTGGTTCGAGTCCAGGATGAAGCGCGCAGATTATGAAACACTTACCTTATAAAACGGGTAAGTGTTTTTTCGTTTTGGGTGGGAGTTGCAAAGTTTACGCAAACCATGCTAGGGTTTGTACTTCATTTTGTAGTACTTCAGTATTTCCAAAATACCCATATTAAAGGTATGATCTCGAAAGAAATAATTCTATCTGCTCTTCAAGAGTTATAACCCACTCTTCATGAGGAGTATGCGGTGGATAGAATTGGCTCATTTGTCGGATGGAGCTCGCACATACAAAGTGTATCTGTAAAATATTCAGTTGTCGATGAATCGTATTGCTGAGTATATTGATGGTTATGTATTTGCTGATTTCAAGAAAAACTATAAAACAGTTGGCGCAGTAATCAGAAACTTTGAGATAATCGGCGAGGCGGCAAAAAGTCTTTCAATACAAACACTCAAATTTTATTTTATCATTCTCGCACGATTAATAATTCGTCCATCCACGTTTCTTTTCTGTATTTCTATATTATTGTCATTGTCTAAAATAAAATCATACTTTATTTCAGAATATTCTTGAAAAAATTTACCCTCTGCTTCGGGATATAATGTAAATGTTCCTATTCCATCACCAGCTACTTTTATGGCGCCTGCTTCTTTAGAAATAGAAACAATTAGACCTCTTCCATATTGATCTTGATACTCACCTACATATTTTTCTAAAATTTCATTCGATAGAGTTACTCTTTCGGGAATATTAGAAATCTTGTATATACAATCGAAAATTTCATCCCCAATTATTTCTTTAATAACATTCTCCCAAATTGATCTCCCATTATCACCATTAGTAAAAACGACTACACCTCTTTTTGAGTGCGGCAGGAATATACATACGGCATTTACACCATTATCTGTGCCTCCATGAACTAGTGCATACTCTCCACCAGGCAAATTTCTGACTATCTCCCAACTTAATCCTTGCTCAAAACTTTTTGTTGAATTATTCTCGGAGCTTATCATCTCATTTAAAATGTCTGCTGAAAGTTCTGAACCATTAATTACATCGATTCCAAATTTACAATAATCTCCAACTGTAGTCAGCAAACTTCCCGCTGCATTTAGACCATAGCTCTTTGATGTTGCTGGACTATATAAGTTCCCTTTATAGTCATGCCAGAAAGCAAATCTTGATTCATCCATATTTTTATCCCAATAATATCTGGTATCCTCCATATCGAGTGGTTTAAATAATACAGAATCAGATAATTGCATAAACGATTTTTTGAACTTGCTTTCCAAAGCCTTTCTTAAATATTCAAATCCTTCTCCTGAATATTTATAATCTGTTCCCGGCTCAAATTCAAAAGTCAATTTCCCTGATTGATTCATACGGCGCCAGTTAGTGAATCCAGTCTGATGCCTTAGTACATGGCGTGTAGTCAATTTCTTATGCAGTGGATCATTGCTAATATCTGGATCAATCCAGTAATGAAAAAGAGGTTCGTCAAGATCCCATTGCCCATTTTCGACTAATTTTAAAGTCAACATTGCCACAACTGGTTTGGTAAGTGATGCTATATTAAATATGGCATTATCTGGTGCAGGAATGTCCTTTTTAAGTTCTCCAATTACATTTGCGTACTTGACTTTGCCGTCTTCTATTATTCCAATTCCAGCTGCTGGCACATTATTTTCGCTTAACCAATTTTGCACCTTATTATTAAAATTCAGATCTGATTTAGTATCAATTTGTGCAGTATTACAACTTGTTATTATAACAGCAGAAGCTAAAATTCCTTTTAAAAATTTCGTAGTCATATATATTTAGGTTTTAGTTTTTTGAATTTAATACAAAGACGATATAATATATCAAGTGCTACACTTACACTCATGATATCATAAGCGTTGCGTCTTAGTTAAAAGATTTTCAATTGATTATATTCAGTGGACACTAGTGCTATCGAATAATGAAATTTTCTATGGGCACAGTGAAGTATCTAGGTTGTCGTATTATTAATCAGAGGATCCCTGGTTCGAGCTTAGGGAGAAGCGAAGCGAACGATCTCATGAGGTCGAAGACCGGATAGTCTAGGATGAAGCGCACAGAGAATCAAACCGTTACGAAGGTCAAACTTGGTAGCGGTTTTTTCATTTGCATACCTCTGAAAAGTCAGCTAAATTGCCAAAATCATTCATTATTCTCTGTGTTACAGATTATTGCATAGCGCATGAAGCCCGACCGCAAAACTGCAATAGCCAGGCTTCATTTCAGGCAAAATTTGCTCCTATATCCCTATGAATAAACTCAATACTCAATCCGGCCAAGTGCCTGATCAAGCTCATAACGCTTATAGTAAACTGCTCACTTACCTGTTCTGTATGCAAATATGTACCCGGATTTTGTCCAACTATGTAGTAGAAATTCCGACTCCTCAGAGCACCTCATGCTGGAAGTTAAAGCAATAATGCTATGTTGTTGATAAAGTTCTCAATTTCGCTTATTGATAAGATTGACCACCACCTTGGTCATTGTTTCCTTTTCTTCTGGTTTGCTCACGGCAATCATTAATGTGATGGCTACCAAGGCATTGTCAGGAATCCGTTTTCGTCCGTCTTCATCCCTTAAGGCCCCATTTCTTTCAAGAAAATACAAAAATAGAAATGCGGCAATTCGTTTATTCCCATCGGAAAACGAATGATTCTTTGTTATGAAATAGAGAAGGTTTGCTGCTTTTTCTTCAATGCTTGGATAAAGTTCCTTGCCTCCAAAAGTTTGATAGATAGTGGCGATTGAGCTCTGAAACGACTGATCCTTTTCATGTCCAAACAAATCACTATTCCCATGAGTCTTTTTTGCCATCAGGATTTGGCTTATTGCTTCATCGTATGTTAATTGGTAAGTCTCCTTTTCAGATGTATCCTGGATTTCAAGTTTCTGATAATCGTATTGATCCAGGATGTCTAAGGCGTAGGCATAATCTGAAATGATTTTGAGTAGGCCTGTGCTCTCATCTCCCGTAAGGTTTTTGTATTCTAAAACGTTTCCCAGAATTTTTACAGCTTCTTTTAATTGGCTTAACTCTTTGTTCTGGAGGGATAATCTCTTCTTATCAATTGCATATCCTTGTATCAAGTACTCTTTTAAGATTCTATTTGCCCATTTCCTGAATTCGGTACCTCGCTTGGAATTGACCCGGTATCCAACAGCAATAATAACATCAAGATTGTAATAATTAACTTTTCTGTGAATTTCTCTTGATCCTTCTTGTTGAACTTGTGCAATTTTTGCACAAGTTGATTCTTTCTCTAATTCATCTGACCTGTAAATATTAGAAATATGTTTAGTAATGGAGCTTCGATTAGTGTCAAATAATTCCTCGAGCTGATACTGATTTAACCAAACCGTCTCATCTTCAAGTTTCACTTGGATTTCAGTTAAGCCATCAACTGAACTAAATATTTCGATCTTACTGTTTTTCATGATTTTAATTCAACATAAAGATACAGAAAGTGATAATTATTATTAGTAAAAAGGAGTCATTAGACATTCCGGAGTCTCTGAGCACCTAATGCCGAAAGCTAAAACAATATTAGGATTCTGCTGACATACAGGTATTTATATCCAGAATACATTGTTCAATAGATTCCGGAAATAACTGTCCTTTTGAATCATATTGTCCACGTCTAATTGGAGACGACCGGAATCGGTATTTTCTTGGATGATTTAGCCCCGATAATCTCTACTTTCAGCAAAGAAGAGAACTAGTTGATGACAAAAACACTCATTACGGGCAAGAAGGTGTTTATGATTTGTAATCAGAGGGTCCCTAGTTCGAACTTAGGGAGCGAAGAGAACGATCTCATGAGGTCGAAGACCAAATAATCCAGGATGAAGCGCACAGAGAATGAAACACTTACCTTATAAAACGGGTAAGTGTTTTTTCATTTTAATGGGGTGTTGCAAAGTTCTTGCAAGGTTTTGGGTTGATTTTGTGTGTAGAAAAGACTTTCTCCGTGCTACAGGAAGTTCTCATCAACAAAACGGAACATCCATCCACAATACCCCCATCTTCAAACAATGCCAACCTAACCATTTCATAATCAAAGAATCTATTCCTATATTCAGACCAACCTTAACACCGGAACTATGCATTTAAAGAAGACCTTTTCTCGATTTGGAGTGATTCTAACACTCCTTCTTTCAATTTATTCGTGCAATACAACTCAAGATTCATCAACAGATTTGATTACGATTGATGTTGAGAAGGCGTATAATGAGCCCCAGAGGGGCATCAAGTTGAGTGAGGTTGTTGAGGACATTGAGTATGTGAAGCTTGAAACCAACCCAGAATGCTTGATTGGAAGAGTGTTTGGAGTTGCAATTTCTGACAACTTCATTGCTGTTTATGGTTTTACTACAAAATCAATATTACTTTTTTCACGATCAGGCGAATTCCTTCATAAAATTGGTAGCGTAGGAAATGGTCCGGGAGAGTATAATTATATTGAAGGAAAGTCTCTTGATATTATTTCCAATGAACAATACATCATGTTTAAAGATCCCAGTAATACAATCTATTTATACAATATTGACGGATCATTTCATAAGAAAACTAAAACTCCGGCCAAAAGATTAGACGGATTCGGATACAAAGGAGATGGGCAAATCCTTGCCTATCAGCAAATGCTTTTTTTACCTGAAGGTGGTGGAAACCAACTTATAACTTATGATTTGAATTTGGATATTATTGATAGCACCTTTTTTTCTACACGAGATACAATATGGGTTCGATTTATGCAATACGCGAAAGACAACTTCACTATAAATAATGGAGATATTTATTTGCGTTCAAAATTGAATGATACAATCTATAAAGTCCATGAAGATTATTCTACTGAACGATATCTATATTTTAAAATGGGATCATTGAAGTCTCCATCTTTACTTGTACCAGGTGAGGAATGGGAGGCAAAATACCTTACTCTTAGTGACATTGCGCTAACTGATAACCATGTCTACCTTACTTTTGCAGGTAGGCCAAGAGTTCCACGACCAGATGTATTTGGAATCGAATACTTAGTTTATGACAAAGGAAGTGGTAATTATTATTTTCTGGATGATCATCCTAATCTTTATGCTGGTGAGGATAATACGACTTCGGCTCCAATAAATAACCTTGATGGGCTTGATCAAACATCAGAATTTATTTATCATATCCGAAATGACATTACCTGGGATGTATTAGAAATTGTTAACGCCAAAGAATACCTTGAATCCGACGATTTCGACCCCAGCAAACTCTCAACCGACAAATATTACAAAAAGGTTAAGAAATTGCTTGAAGAATCCGACATTGAAGACAACCCGATCATCAGAATCTGTTTTTTGAAGTAGGTATCGATTCTATTCGGCAGGTGATTTTTTGTTTCTGCACTGTTTCTGACCTGTTTTGGGTGGGCGAAAGTTAAATTTCATTTTTCTATAGTTCATTATCTTCGATGTCACCCACAAAAGGTAGTACTTGAATCACCAGATAGACATTCTGGACCAGGTGAGCATCTAATTCCGTAGACCGAGGCAATGTCGGTATTCCTTAGCGATACAGAGGATTACCATCCGGAAAGCATTATTCTATTCATATATAAACTTTAATCCCTCCAAAACTCCACCAGCCGGAACATGATCTTTGTCTTTTAAAGGTGCATGGCCAAATCGACCTACTTATTACCAGGCTGATGAAGCAAAAGGCTTTGCCGAAAAGTTTTTCCGTATCTTAGAAACAACAAAACAAACTTCAACATGAGGACATCCATCAGAATAATTTGTGCAATGTGTTTCGTGCTCATTTCTTGCAGTGAAAAGATAGAAGAATCGCAACATCAACGGATCAGGGAGAATATTGACAAGAGCTGGAGATTTAGCTTCGGACATGCGGGTGATCCGGCCCGGGATTTCAATTTTGGTACGGATCTCCTCTTTGCCAAATCCGGCAGGACCAATAACTCAGCTATTAACCCTCGCTTTGATGACAGTGAGTGGCGCAAGCTCGATTTGCCCCACGACTGGGCCGTAGAATTACCCTTCGTGGAAGATGATGATAAATACCATACAGCGCATGGATCAAAACCGGTGGGCGGTATGTTTCCTGAGACATCCATTGGCTGGTATCGCAAGCATTTTGATATCCCGGTCAGCGATTCGGGCAAGCAGTTGTCACTGAGCTTCGACGGGGTGTTCAGAGATGCAAAATTCTGGCTCAATGGGTTTTACCTGGGCACCAATGAGAGCGGTTATATTGGAGTCACCTATCCCATTAGTGATTATGTGAACTTCCATGGCGACAATGTGTTGGTTGTCAGGGTCGATGCGACACAGTTCGAGGGGTGGTTTTATGAGGGAGCAGGAATTTATCGGCATGTGTGGTTGAATATCCGGAATAATGTTCACCTGCCGGATGGGGGAGTTTTTATTAGCACTGATATATCAAAAGGCAGAGGAAAGAGGGCAGAAATTGCTTCCCGGGCCGAAGTGAAAAGTGAAATTAGTGTTGCTAACTCAGGACTTGAGGATGCATCGGTTCGGGTGAAGTCAATCGTGACGGATAGAAGCGGCAAAGTGATAGCGCAAGCTATCAGTGGAAAGATGCAAAGCAAGGCTCGTCAAAGACCCATTGTCATCCCCGCAAAGACCGGCTCCAGCCAACCACCAATGGCAACATTCACCCACAAAATAAAAACACCCCGCCTGTGGTCACTCGAAGACCCCTACCTCTATCGTATCACCCACATTGTACTGGTGAAAGGCAAAGAAGTCGATCGGCTTACCACAAAATTTGGCATTCGCGATATTGAGATTGATCCCGATAAGGGATTCTTCTTGAATGGCAAGCACATAAAGATTCAAGGCACAAACAACCATCAGGATCACGCTGGCGTAGGATCTGCCCTGCCTGATTATTTACAGTATTACCGGATTCAGCACTTAAAGAATTTTGGTGTGAATGCCTACAGGGCGAGCCACAATCCACCTACACCTGAGTTGTTGGAGGCCTGTGATAGTCTGGGTATGTTGGTGATGGATGAAACCCGCTTGATGAATACCAGTCCGGAGTACATGGACCAGTTTGATCGCCTGATTCTGCGTGATCGCAATCATCCATCGATTTTCATGTGGTGCATTGGCAATGAAGAACAGGATATTCAAACGAACTCGCATGGCAAACGCATTGCGCTGACCATGATGCAGCGTCTGAAGCAGCTCGATCCAACCCGCACTTGCACCTATGCGGCTGATTTGGAGAACTACTTCCCTGGCATCAATGAAGTGATCCCGGTACGGGGTTTCAATTACCGCCATTATGCCCGGGCCGATTATCACCGCGATCATCCTGACCAAGCAGTCATTGGCACTGAGATGGGTAGTACAGTCACAACCCGGGGAATATACGAGATAGATTCTGTCAGGGCTTACCTGCCGGATCAGGATCTGAACGCACCCTGGTGGGCAAGTCTGGCTGAAGCATGGTGGCCCGAAACGGCTGAAAATGATTGGGATCTGGGCGGATTTATCTGGACAGGATTCGATTATCGCGGTGAGCCTACCCCATTTAAATGGCCGAATATCTCTTCTCACTTTGGGATTCTGGATGTATGCGGATTTCCTAAGAACGTGGCCTATTATTACAAATCCTGGTGGAGCAAGGAAGATGTGCTGCACATCTCACCGCATTGGAATTGGCCAGACAAAGAAGGGGAAATGATCAAGGTATGGGTGAATTCTAACGCTGATGAAGTAGAGCTGTTTCTCAACGGACACAGCTTTGGTAAAAAAACCATGCCCTGCAACAGTCACCTTAATTGGGATGTTGTTTATGAACCGGGTACCCTCGAAGCCATTGGCTGGCGTGATGGTCGCGAAATCAGGGCTAAAGTTGAAACTACTGGTCCGGCAGTCAATGTAGCCTGTCTGGTTCACAAAACCACCATGGTAGCCGATGGACAAGATGCAACTGTCATCAATGTGCGTCTGGTCGATCAACATGGACGCACCATTCCGGATGCGAATAATCTGATCAAATTCTCACTGGATGGTCCTGGTCGCATATTGGGCGTAGGCAATGGCGATCCCAGCAGTCATGAACCGGATGTATGTCTGGATGGCAACTGGCAGCGTCACCTCTTCAATGGTTACTGCCAGGTAATCGTTCAGGCAGGTACCGAACCCGGACCACTAAGCTTCACAGCCACTTCAGAAGGTCTATGGCCTGAATCCAATGGCATTCATCTGGTATCACCCGACTCTTTACTGAGCTACAATCCGCCTGTCTTCCATCCGGATTCGGTTAAGGTCACCGGACAAGCCAAGATCCTGGGAGCCGACATCTCCTTCCTGCCCCAACTCGAAGCCCAGGGGATGACCTTCTCTGATAATGGGAAACCTGGTGATCCCCTCGCCATCATGAAGGCACATGGCTTCAATTGGATCCGCTTGCGGATTTTCAACAATCCAGAAAATGAAAAGGGTTATGCCCCGGGTGAAGGATGGTGTGATCTGGGAAATACACTGAAGATGGCCAAACGCATTAAGGCACAGGGAATGAAATTTCTGCTTGATTTCCACTACTCCGATTTCTGGGCTGATCCGGGTAAGCAATACAAACCCAAGAGCTGGGAAGGCTTGGAATACCCGGCATTGCGAGAGGCTTTGAAACAGTATACCCAACGGGTAGTCGCTGCCTTAGATGAACAGGGCACCCTGCCGGATATGGTCCAGATCGGCAACGAGATCAACCATGGCATGGTCTGGCCTGATGGACATGTATGGCATATGGATCAGCTGGCTGGCTTAATCCAGGCAGGCATTGACGGGGTATATGCCGTCGATTCAACGGTTCAGATTATGCTCCACATGGCCCTGGGCGGACAGCATGATGAAACTGTCATGTGGTTCGACCAGATGCTGGCACGGGAGATCCAATTTGATATACTGGGATTATCATTTTACCCAAGGTGGCATGGCGAGCTTGCCGACCTGAAGCACAACATCAGCAAACTGATCACCCGCTATCCCTACCCGATCAATATCGTGGAATACTCGCACATGAAAGAGGAAGTCAATGATATAGCTTTCAAAGAATTCACAGATCGCGTAAACGGCACCTTCATTTGGGAACCACTCAGCACCTGGGAGAAAATCTTTGATCGGGATGGGAAAAGTAATCGGTTTATGGAGATCTATGATCAGTACCTGCAATGAAATGACGAGATCGAATTAAAGGCGCTGGTTTGGAATTATCCTGTCACATGGGCCGGACTGAAGGCACGGCCCTTTTTGTAATTTTCATATACCTTTGTGTGAAATCTATTCTTTTCCATGAAAACCATGAAAACAATACACCTGGTCACAATCATAAGCCTTTTCTCACTGCTAAGTTGCCAGAACAATCGGGAAGCCGATTCCTGGAAAATCGGCCAGGAAAAAGAATGGTATAAAGCACCCCCAACCGGTGTGCATACCCGCTGGGCCAGCCCTGAGAATCCGAATGGAGAACCGGGGAAAGGAGGTACCATCAATAAAGGTGCAAAAGGAAACGCTTTTTATACCATTGCACCCGGTGCCAAAAAGGTTTTGCTTGACTATGCAGGTGCAGGAATGATCACCCGAATGTGGATGTCGGGAACCATTGGTCGCAGTGAAGAACAAAGACGAATGGTGCGAATTGATATGTTTTGGGATGGGGCCGACAAGCCCGCGGTATCAGCACCAATTGGCGATTTTTTCGGTACCGGACTTGGTCATTTAACCCCTTTTGACAGTGAACTATTCGCCAGTCCCGAGGGTCGATCTTTCAATTTCACTATCCCCATGCCCTTCAGAGAATCAGCCAAAGTGGTGGTGACCAATGAATCACCCTATTACGTGTTGTTCTGGTACGACATAAATTTCATCACAGTCGATCAGCATGCTGATGATGTTATGTATTTTCACAGCTACTGGAGTCGTGATATGCATACAAAAGTAGGGGAAGACTTCGAGATCCTACCGAAAGTTGAAGGCACAGGCAGGTACCTGGGCACCAATATCGGCGTGATTGGAGATGAGGCCTACAGAGCTACCTGGTTCGGCGAAGGGGAAGTCAAAGGCTACATCGATGGAGACACTGACCTACCAAGCCTCGTGGGAACAGGTACAGAAGATTACATTGGTTCAGGTTGGGGTCAAGGTCGATATTTCGGTCGGTATTTCGGATCCTTAGTTTCTGATAATCAAAGAGATTTATACGCCTTTTATCGATATCACCTGGATGACCCGGTCTATTTTCATCAAAGCTGTCGCATCACGATTCAACAGATGGGTAACTGTGGGGTGAACCGTTTCATGGAGATAGAAAAATCAGGTGCACCGATTCAGCTGATTGCCCTCCTCGACACCAAAGGCAATAACATACTGGCCGCCACTGGTCCGAAGCCTGAGTATTTGTGCCTCCTGGATATAGATTCCCTACCGGATGTAGCCAGTAAGGATGGAGCCTACTTCTACAGAAGCGATGATGTATCAGCAACGGCTTATTTTTATCTTGATAAACCAGAGAATGATCTGCCTCCCCTACCGGATGTGGACATCAGAATAAAAGGAATGAAAGAAAAAGCATGGTAGTTTTAAATAAAACTAAAACTTTGCAAACTTATTCATAATGAAATCTGCATTTGGCAATGTGAATTTCATTGTCTTTGACCTTATAGATGATTCGGTGTTCCTGATCAATTCTTCGAGACCAAAAACCCTGGTATTTGTGCTTAAGGGGCTCGGGTTTCCCTAACCCAGTATAGGGATTTCTTGAGATGTCTTTAAGTAACTTGTTGATTCTCTTCAACATTTTTGGATTGGTCTTTTGCCAATAGAGATAGTCCTCCCAAGACTCTTCAACAAAAACATATTTCATTACTCAATGAGATCTTTGGTAAATGATTCGCCCTTCTTCAATTTGACAATTGCAGAATCCAGCCTTTCTTCGTTTTTCGCCGAGGATAGCTCATGTCGTGTGGTACACAATGAGTTATACTCATCCAAGGAAATGACAACCACACCATTATCTTTGCCTCGATTAATAATAAGCGTTTCAAAATCCTTTGCTACCTGATCTAAATACTTTTTAATATCTTTTCGGAAATCCGAAATTGAAGTAGTTAACATAATATATCATTTTGTACGTTATCTTGTACAAAGATATGTACAATTTAGGCATTATCAAAATCAAACATCAAAAACCCATAACTCATCACATCCACTTCATCACGCATCTTAGTTCTTCAAATAAAC
Source organism: Bacteroidota bacterium (assembly GCA_018669475.1). Classification (GTDB taxonomy): domain Bacteria; phylum Bacteroidota; class Bacteroidia; order Bacteroidales; family UBA12481; genus JABHCC01. Next base: position 14,012 of record JABHCC010000010.1, read on the forward strand.
TATCCTGACAATCGGATAGTCCTCCACCGATCCAGCTTTATGCAATTCAGCCAACTCTTTACCATGCGGTGTATTCAGCATCCTCTTGCTAGTTAAAAAGACCTACATCATAAATACAACTCACATACATTTATTAATATCCAGTAATTTATGTGTTTAGTCATTTTGCTTTGATCTGTTTTTTCAATCTTTGAGGCTAAACTGAATCAGATTATGGCCACCCTCAAAATCATGTTAGACCCCAGGATCCCAAAAAAAAGGACGGAACATGATTGTATATGACAGTTTGTTTTGGTAGCTTACCTCGCCCCCACGATTATAAAACCTATATCCATTTACTATGAAATGCTATTTCTATATCATTTGCTCTCTGTTTCTAATTTCGGGGTTTGAGTCTTTACACGGTCAAAAAGAACTAATACCATTTGATCTGTCAAGTCAACTTGATAAAAAGGAAACAGTTTTCCTTTCACAGTTTGTATCCGCGATTTCGTATGTGCCTTTGGAAACTTCAACCGAGGCATTGGTAGGCAATATACAACAAATCATACCTGCTGGTGACAAAATAATTATTGCCACCACGGACAACTCGATTAAAGTGTTTGACTTAAAAGGAAAATTCCTTAACAATGTTGGTAGAATTGGAAAGGGGCCTGGTGAATTTCCAGCTTTTAGAAATGTATTTTGGGATACTGATGCCCGTAGAGTTATTGTTCATAACATGGCAGGATCATATCTTCTTTTTTATACTATTAATGGAACCTTTGTAAAAAGATTTAAAATACCATTTAATACTTTTGATGTCTTCAGAATGCGTGATGGTGTTTTTCTTGGAATTAATAATTTTCCAATTCCAATAGGTTCGGTTTATTCTCAGTTTTTATTATTCGATCTTAATAACATGGTTAAGCCATTATTGGCTAAGTCATCTGCAAAAGAAATTGTTAGGCCAATGATAACTCATCCCCATTATCATAACAGCTTTGGGGATATTGACTATATTGTACAGCCCAGATCAGATACTCTTATTGTATACAGGAATAAAGACATCAGACCATTTGCATCATTCAATTTGCACGATTTGATTGTCCCCGACAATGTGTATTATAATCACAACATCAGACCACAAGACCTCTATGAATATGTAAGGTTTGGTGGAATAATGCCTATTGATGAAAATAGATTCATTTATCGTATTAATTATAAAAGGAAAAGTTATTTCATCCTATGCAATATCAAAACAAGAAGCTCTATACCTATCAAAATGGATGAGCAGGTTAAGTTTGGTGTAACAAACGACATCGATGGTGGCTATCCGTTCCCGTTAACCCAGAATCTGTATGAGAATTCTTACTATGCAGCATTACTTCCATACCGCCTGCTTTCTTTGCAGGAAAAAGGAGTATTTAATATGGCTGATCCAATTTTTATTAAAATGCTTAAGGGGTTAGAAGATGGTGACAATCCTGTTATCGCAATATATCATTTGAAATAGAAAACATCTGTATTATAGCAAACATCTTAGTTCTTCAAATAAACTATCCTGACAATCGGATTATCTTCAATAGAACTGGTTTCTACCAATTCACCCAGCTCCTTCCCATGCGGTGTAGCCAGCACTTCTTCTTTTTCGAAAAAGCCAGTCTCTTCGAGCTCTTTTAGATCGGTCATTTGATGGATTGAAGTAAGGGAGCCTTGATCCTGATCGATTTTTGACCAGGGGTAGTTGAAACCATCCAGGTCGTTGTTGAGATCAGCGATATGATCTTTTCTTCCGTATGGTACGTAAACATCCGGTAGGGAAAATAGCTCATCTTTCTTTTTGTCATAATATAGCAGTGTAAACTTCTTTTTATACCAAACGGTGAAGGTGAGGTAATTATCGGTTTCCCAAAAACTATTCAATCGGTAATAATTGTTGATATCGTTTGCGAAAAGAGCATCCTGGGTGATGAGTTTGCCGTGGGTGTTGAAGACCACTCTAGGAATCAGGCCCTCATCCAGGGATACCTGAAATAGAGTGTCGTTGGCCTGTTCTCTGATGAATAACTGATCGTTGTATTGATAACTCAGGATCGGAACGCCCGGAAAAGGCATGTCACGTGCATCAACGCCGTGCCAGGTTCTGGTTATCAATGTGTCGATTTGCTTCAGTTGGTCGGAATAATTTAAAACGAGCGGATAGTTGGGTCGATTCAACATCTGGACAGTAGTCACGCTTAAGTTTATTTCATCGTTAAGGAAGAAGCCTGAATTCCATTGCAGAAGCGGTTTGCCTTTATTGACAAACTCACCCTCGGCTGTAAAGAGATATAATTCGACATAAACCAGATCGGTGAAGGCAATATGCGATCCGGATGGGTTGATCGACCATTGAAACATGCCCATGTATTCACCCGGGCCTTTCCCTTGTTTGTCGATCTTATAAAGAAATTCTCCTTGCAGATTAAACACGTGGATCACCGGTGGTTGAACTTCCATCACGAATACTTTATCACCCCTGACCAGGACACGCCCATGGCCGATCAGGCATTCTGGGCTGGTTTCTAGTTTGACGTAAGAGATGCGATCGGCGATCTCGCTGAGTACCATTTTCTTCTGGTTGGCAAAACCCGCTTCGATATCCAGGGTGAGAAACTCAGACGGTTGTTGCGTGGTGCAGGCAGATAGGATAAGGGCGAAGGCGAAGACCAGGGCCGCCAGATTAGTGGCCTTACGACATGTGATTTGTATCGTGTATTGTGCCTCTCTCATTTTCCTATTTTCGCTATGATGAGTACAGGATTACTATTCTCATTCAGGTCTTTGGCCAAAGCCATTACATGTTGATCGGCTCCTGCCTCAGCAGCCATTTCCATGAAATCAATGGCATGAATTTCAAAGCACAATAATGGTGCTTCTTCAATACACAAGCTAAGCGGAGAAAGCTTGAGTCCAAATTCCCTTATGTCAAACTTTTCAAAGAAATAACTTTCACCGGCAACCCTGTTTACATAGAAGTAGTGCGGAAAACTCATCCTGATTTTCCCGGGCTGAATGCTGATCGTTCTCTTGATGGCCAGCAAAAATGCTGAATTATAACTCATTGTGTTCAATTGAATGGCCCGATCGTGTCCTTTGCTATCGGCTTGTACATCAGGTAATTCGAATTTGAAATCCAATTCAGGCTTTGAGCCTTCAACATTCATGATGGAATCCCCCTGTGAGTTAACCATGTACAAAGTCTCTTGAGTTTGGAGGAAATTATATGGCCCCAAATGAACCCTGTTGTTTATGGCCCTGCTACTTAAAAAGTCTTCCCTGAGTAGCTCTCCATTTGAGTTTTGCTGGTACAAGAACCTGATATACCGCTCTTCTTTCACAGAATCAGCCACCGTTGTCAAGCCCTTATCCGATAGGGTATAATCATTTAAACGTCCACTCGGTACCGCCAATTCAACAGCCACACTTTCTCCAGTCTTGAGATTGATCCCCTGCAACTCATTACCAGGTTTTCCTGCATCGGTATAATATAACATCTGCTCATAGATCTTCATCAAACGGATGTACACGTACTCTCCAGGTCCTTTGCCCTGTTTGGATAGTAAACGATTGAAAGATCCATCACGATTATACAATAACAATGTTTTATTCGTCTCGATTACAATGAAGTCTTCACTAATTGCATAGGTATTGTGTCCGCCCCCTACCAATGCTTCATGCGTTTTTGCGAGCGGAATAATCTCAACCTTTTCGCTGATAAATGAAACATCGAGATCCAAGGTGTCAGAAACTGAACTGATATCCAAGCTGTTCACGACAGATGGATCACCATTGCCATATCTATCTGACGAATTTTGGCATGACCAGACAAACAATATGATGAGTAGAAAAACTAATTTCCTCATGCTGTGTTAAGATTATGTTTTAACTCACCGACAAGTAAGTAGGGATTATCATTTTCGTAAACTTCCCGGATGATCGTTTTACAGCCCCTTCTTCAACTCCCCAACCAGCAACCAGTGATTGTCATTTTCATCCAGGGTCTCCAGGATGGTTCCCAGTCTGGATTTTAGATTCTTGGCTATATCCGGCAGGTGATACATGGAATCAACTTTTTCGTAAAAATCGACAGCCTCGTACCGGGCTACTCCTTTTCGGTTAGGCAAAATCTGAAGGTAGAATGGATCATTGAAGCCCAGATAATCATTCTTTATACTCCCAATCTTATGAACCTGGCCAGTCTTTTGATTGAAAACAATCTCTTCCGAATCCGAAATGGTGGGGCGGGCCCTACCAGAGCGTTCATCTACTACCACATCAGTGATGCGGGAGATGCCTCCCTTAAACAGATTCTTTGTCATTAGATACAGACCTGTATATACACTTCCTATCTCCTGTTTTTCATAGGCACTCGGATGGTCACTCCATGAGGTAATCACCGGCAGCAATTCATCCTCTTCTAAGCGAAATATGGTATCGCCTCCAAACAAATATCTGAAATAGATCTCGCCATCCACTAAACGAATTTGACCATTAGTGATGCCCTTGGGGTGGGTTTTATTCATTTCCCACAATAGCCTGCCGGATGTGGTTTGACAGAAAACCGGGCAAGTCGATGGACTTCCCCTAACCTGCATGGTAGTGCAGTACATCAGACTGTCATTCAGTACGATAATGTCTCTTACATGTGATTCACCACCTGTATTCCGGAATGGTATGTAAGTAATCTCTCCAGAATTGATTCCAACACAAAGTGCTTTATCCCTGTGTAATTGTCCATCTGTGGTATACAACTTATCGTTTTTTTCATCCACAAAAATGTTTCGATTAGCATCCATTACCTCTCCGGGCCCTCCGCCCTGTGCAGCCAGGACCCGAACAAACTTCCCGCTGGCTGAAAATTGTAAAATACCATGATCAGCGGTAGAAACAATAATGTATTCTTCACCTACATACGTTCGCATCAGGTGTCGCATCAGGCTATTCTCAGTGGTCTCCAATTCAATCATCCGGATGTTCTCAAACCAATCAGTGAACTTGACTTCTGCTTCATCTTCAATCAGATCAAGCATAATCTTTGGGATGGTTTCTCCGTTGGCATCCACATACTCCACAGCTGTGCTTCCTGGTTTCTGGCAGCTTAAACAAACAAGTAGCAGAACACTTGTAATGGCAATGTTTTTCATCCGTTTATACTTTTTTTTTATTTGTCGGATGGAGCTCGCATAACAAAAACAATCATCCGTGTGTGTTAAAATATTTTCCTTTTGTCATGCTCGGTTCATAGTAAAATAATGAATTCGTTTGGGGGGGACGGTTCAAGCCTAAAGATAGGATTTTTGAAATTGCAATCCTATAGATGAAAGACGAGAATTTTTATCGGAATTCGGTATTCATTGCAGCTTTCGAAATGTCGAATGTCGAATCATGATTGAAGAATGTCGAAGTTATTTATTCTATCCCATGGAATTACTTTAACCCCCGTGCTGCGCGTATAGTGTTGATCTCCTGAATAGACAATCGCTCCTTCCGATTTTCAAAGCTAACATATTCCTTTTCAGTAAAAACAGCCCTTGCTAATGTGGTTTTACCAGATTGACGTGGTCCCACCAGGGCAACAGCTTTGAATTGTTGGAATAATGTGAATAATTCTATACCTGCATCTCGATTAATCATAAAGTGAATTTACAATATCGGAATTCAATTCCCAAATTGTAAGCATTTGTTTAATAAAAAGGTTTCCCTTCATTATTCATCATTCATTAATCGATATTCGTTATTCTATTCAACATTCTGAATGTCGAATGTCGAACATCGAACTCCGAATGTAGAGGTATTTCAAATTTTGTATTCCTTTCGTTCTTTAAACAAAAACAACACCGGATTACTCTCCTCGTCAATCTTATCCCTGAGCGCCTTCACTTTGGCCAGTTTTTTCTCAGCTATACTTCCTTCTTCCAGCCCTTTATCAATCCATTCAACCACATCAAGGGCCTGGTAAATCCGGTAGGTTTGTCCCAATGGATCGAACTTAATACCCTCGGATGAATAATCATCTGGAACAAAGCCCAGTAAATCATCTGTTAATTTAACATTGTATACTGCACCATTAGTCTTATCTACAATCAGATTGAAATAATCGGCTCCATATTCTCCACCCCATTGCCCGGGACGATATTCATTCATCTTTTGCTTCGTAATCACCCTCTTTTCCAAAATCCAATACGCTTCTCTTTCACCAATAATTTCAACACTATAAGTACCAACCCAAGCCTGCGGATCAATAATTTTATTGATCGGGGTATGCTTCTCACCATACTTAAAAATGGCCTGCGGGATCAAATTCAAGCCTTCCAATTGATACACCGTATCGTCTCCGGGATTGTGAAAATGCCAGTTGTCATCATACTGATACAATGCAGCTCTTCCTCCCCATGGTGTATAGCCACTTGAGTTTTTAGGCGGATAGTCTACCCGCTCTAGTGTTTTGATAATCTCACCTGTTTTATTAAACCAGAACAAACTGGCAGAATCTCTTAAATACTCTGGTCGCCCAGCAAGGGCACCAGCCACAACATAAATGTCATCCTCAAGTCTGGCCACATCCTGGACCAATTCTACCGGACAGTCGATCTCCTCAAACAGCTGTCCTACATCATTAAAATATTGAATATGCGGATAAATCCCGTTGAACTGAACCTTTAATAGTTTCTCGTTGGGATGATAGGTTGCATCCTCCATGAAATATCCAGTGTGTTCCCCCGGTCCTTTTCCAGTTCCTCCAATTTCACGAATAAAACGCCCGTCCATGCCAAATTCATATACTCTACAGGGATCTCCCATACCAATCTGGGTCGACAAAATCAGGGAATGATCAGTGAAAGTTGTCTGACTGTTCATGATCATGCATTCCTCACTGGTTTCGAGGGGAATCATTTCCACATCCTCAAACAGCGCCGACCAGCCGACAGTTGTGGCCGAATCGGGGGCGAGGTCAACACGGAGGAGTGAAATTTTTTGTCCATTGATAGTAGTGAATATTTCAGAATCATTTTGACTTTTAGGCCCGCAAGCAAAGAGTAAGCCGGCAATAGAAAGCAGAGCAATAGTTTTTTTCATCCGTTTGTATTTAAAAAAAATCGGATGGAGCTCGCACAACAAAAACAATCATCCATGTGTGTGTTAAAATATTTTTCCTTTTGTCATGCTCGGTTCATCATTTTAGGTTTCTAAAATCATCATTCGCTAAATTGATATTCGATTTTATATAATTCAAAAAACAAAACATCAGGTATTCAACAAATGAGAGGAATATTAAAATTAACACAAAAAGAGGGTGAAAATTGTGCCTGCTTCGTCCTATTTATAGTAAAAAAACGCCAGCAATGTTGAATGTGAAATCAGAATTACTCTGTAACTCCTCGCTGCTTCTCGGAAAAAACGAAGGATTGCCCCTTTAAGTTCGGGACAATCCTTCAATATCAAAGACTAAATCTTCTTCCCGATATAAAAAACATAACCGTAAAACTTTTTGTACTTGTAATACAACTGTTCTTCATCCTGTTGGTTCGCTATAAACTCTTCAGCGGCTTGATTACCAGCATGTTTTTTAAGAAATAACTTCTGTGCAGAGACCTGGGGGGCATAAAAATGCTCTGTCCAGCAGTTTTCAGGCAGAATAAAAGAGGCCACCGGAATGTAACCAGCCTTTTGCATCTGTTCTACCTTATTAGGAATAGTATCTATCCCGTCATAAGCATCCATCCAAAAGTCAGTGATCTCTTCAGGCCTTTCTTCGGTAAACCATGACGCTTCTGAAACAGCAATATAGCCACCGGGTTTGAGGAATTTTCGCCATTCCTTAAGTCCTTGTTCAAACCCAATATTATAAATTGCTCCTTCAGACCAGATCAGGTCTAATTCTTCATTCTGAAAATGAAGCTTATCCATCGACTCCACTGTACCTTTAACTCTTTCCTGAAGATTTAACTTGACTGCATTGGAGTTGAACAGGTCAATAAAAGCAGGAAACAGATCGATACCATTGATATGTCCCGGGGCATTCTGTGCCAGTACCATAGTCTGCCCACCTGTTCCACAACCGATATCAGCAATTCTTGATTCGGAAGTCAGATTATCGATAAAGCTCAGGGCTTTAATAGTCACCTCAGGGCTTCCAGGCCCCTGCCTTTCAACACTTGAATAGTATTCGCAAATTAAACCCAGGTCGAAGTCGTGGATTGATTTATTTTCGTCACTCATGATGATAAAGTTTTAAATCGTTGAACCAAAGTGTCGGGGTCGACATAACCCAGACCCATGCACAACTAGTAAATATATATATATGAAAATAACCCTGGCAAGAATTTGCCAGAATATCAAATACAGGATAACCTTGGGCTATACACCTTAGGTTATTTACCTCACCAAATCCTTCTTAAAATTAAACATACAAAGTTTCTATACCTGTCAAAGGTAGGAATATATATCTTATTAGGGATACCAGATCAGGAAGCTTAAAGTAACTTCACAAGTAATCAACCCCGCTGCCTTGGATAGTACTGCCTGCGCTTTTTGGTTCCTCCACCGCCACCTGCATTCCCTGATCGTGATTGCTGATAAGGTTTTCGTGGTTTCGTTGTTGGTTTCGCTTTTACCTGAACAGGTTCGTCTATCTCGTAATCAAGGTAAGGATGATCTGCTATTACAGGTATTCTCTGATTAATAAGCTTTTGGATATCACGTAAATATGCCTTTTCTTCCTCATTACAGAATGACCAGGCAATTCCACTTGCTTGTGCTCTGCCAGTACGACCAATACGGTGAATATAAGTCTCTGAAACATTTGGCAAATCATAATTTATTACGTGGGATATTTCCTCTACGTCTATTCCTCGAGCGGCTATGTCGGTAGCTACCAGAATACTTGAGCGTCCGCTTTTAAAATTGCCTAAAGCCCTTTGGCGTGCTCCTTGTGACTTATTGCCGTGGATTGCTTCTGCCTGGATGTCTGCCCTTCTTAGCATTTTTACAATCTTGTCTGCTCCGTGCTTTGTTCTTGAAAAAATTAGAGCAGAGCTAACAGGCTTCTTTTTTAGCAGGTGGATCAATAACTTGATCTTTCCTCTCTTGCTTACGAAATAAACAGCCTGCTCAACCTTTTCGGCTGTTGCCTGTTCAGGCTGAATAGTTACTTTTTCAGGATTCCCAAGTATTTTTCTTGATAAATCCATTATCGCAGGAGGCATAGTTGCCGAGAAGAATAGGGACTGTCGTTCTGCTGGCAATTTTTGTATCACCTTGCGAATATCATGAATAAAACCCATGTCGAGCATATGATCGGCCTCATCCAGCACAGAGAATTTCACATCCTTTAATGTGATATAACCCTGGTCTATCAGGTCTAGCAAACGTCCAGGCGTTGCAACCAGCACGTCAACACCTCTGCTAAGAGCATCGGTTTGCTGGCCTTGTTTTACTCCACCATAGATAACTGTATTTCTTATTCCTGTAAATTTCCCGTAAGTAGAGAATCCCTCCCCTATCTGAATTGCTAATTCCCTTGTGGGTGTAACAACGAGAGCCTGAATCTTACGCCTGCCTTTGTTACGATTCCTGTTTAAAAAGAGATGCTGTAGTATTGGGATGGCAAAAGCTGCTGTCTTACCTGTCCCGGTCTGAGCACAACCCAACAGGTCTTTCCTGCGCAAAAGGATTGGAATGGATTGTTCCTGAATCGGTGTTGGGTGAGCATAGCCTTCTGCCTCAAGGGCTCGAAGGATAGGCTCTATAATTCCTAAATCTTTGAAAGTCATGTATTTTCAATAAGGGCGGCAAAGTTAACATAATGTTTGTGTTATACCGTATTAGGCTCCCTCATTTTGAATTCCATGATCTGGCACATGTTTTATATCTCAAATGCTACATTCTAAAGGTTTGTTCATACTCGTCTGTTGCTGTCACTTTTCCTTGCTTCCATATGTATTTTCTTACCCAGGCATTATTACTGCCAGTAAATTTTGGAAGCGTACTCGGATAATTTTCAGCGATTTTGTAATACACAAATGCCATCCTCCCTTCAATCCATACCGGCTCTTTGAAACCAGACTGAATATAATCTGAATGATTAAGTTCACCTTTGCTTGTAAACACTTTCATTTCGCTAACTGAAGGTCCTGTTCCTCCTTCGAAAAGTAAATAGCTGTTGTGATGACAAGATCCCAGAAATGTTATATTAGGAATCAAATAATCTTTTTTGTCATTTGGATTTAACTTAATAATCCATTTCCCATCTGACATATTACATAAGCCAATATAATCAGGTGTTACGTTTGGTTCTTTGTAAAAGGCGTAGAAAAACAATCCGTGTAAAGTACTCTGGTCTATTCTGTAATCTTTGCTTGCTGATATTTTAATCTTGTCAACTACATCCTTTTTGTTATACACTTTCAGTACACCCTTACTATAAACAGCTTTGTAATCGGCATTTCCCTGACTAACAGCAGAATGACATCCAATGATCATTGCTAAAACGAATAATAACATAGAGTTTTTCATGGGCTTAGATTTTATTTAGCATACAAGATATAAAATATCAACAGGTAAATCTAATGCCATTCTATTTGTCTTCAATAGTTTAAGCCTGTTAATCAGATACTACATGATAAAGCATCTGAGATTTCAATCTGTTTCGTATCTTGTGCAGCCCTGACAAAACAATACATATGAATGCATTGTATTAGTAAATAGGATGAAGGAAAAAAGGGATGACTAGCGGTAGATATATATTTTGTGTTATTGTTTTAATTGGCTTATTGTCTGGCCCTTGGAGTGAGCCTGTTTTATGTCAGGAACAGAATGAAATTCAACAATTTGCATCTGACTGGGCTAAAAAATCAAATCCCCGGCTCAAAAGCAAGATGAACCTGAAGGCAATTGAAACAGTATTCATCCGGGAGGAAATACTGCATATTGCAACTTATGAGCCTGCCGGATTTCTTATTTTTTTCTATAAAAACAATACTGCAGACATTATTGGCTTTTCAGATGAGCATCTGTATCCTGAAAACCCTGACCATCCTTTCCTCACTGAATGGCTTTCTCGAATCAGACCTGATCCCTCCACAAGCAGTTTGAAATCAACCAAAGGAATTTCGCTTATGCAGGATGCAATGGTGCATCCCCTGATTCGATCAAAATGGGGACAGGGAAATCCCTGGAACAAATTCTGTCCGGTTGATGATGATGGAAAAACTGCACTGGTGGGCTGTGTAGCGGTAGCAATGGGACAGGTAATGAAAAAATGGAACTGGCCTGAGAAAGGTGTCGGATCAAATTCGTATACCCCAACTAATTTTCCCGAATACGGAACCGTTGAGGCCAATTTTGACACGACATATTATAATTGGGATGCGATGGATTTCTCCACACCCAATGATGCATCAGCTCTACTGCTCTTCCACTTAGGGGTGGCTACATATATGAATTATGGTCCGAATGAATCAGGTGCCAATACCTCAGTTTATGCTACTCAGGCCCTGATGGATAATTTCTCCTATTACAAAGGCATGCAAGTGCGTGAAAAAGAGCGGTTCAGTGAGAAGGATTGGTTCAAAATGCTAAGACAAGAGCTGATCAATGGTCGTCCGCTAATTTATCGTGGATCCAATCCTGACGGAGGTAGCGGACATGCCTTTAATATTGATGGCTTCCACTCCGACCTGTACTTTCATATTAACTGGGGTTGGAATGGCGCTGGGAATGGTTATTTCAGACTCGAAAACATGGTCGATGGCGGAGGTAATTTCACCAAAGGTCAGGCTGCTATCTTCTGGATTCAGCCAGATAATATCCCCATGCATGATCGTCCAGCATCTGCTCAGGCATTACCTGGAGACGGTTTTATTCAACTCATTTGGGAAGAGCTGGTGATAAATGATTTCTCGCATTACAATATTTACAGGAACGAAGAGCTTATTGGCTCTACCTGGAAAACCCAGTTCAGAGATGATGATGTTGTCAATGGTACCCAGTATTCCTACCATATCAAAGCAAGCTATATTGGAGCTCATCCCGGTGAATCAGTTGCTACAGATGACCTGATTGTAAGTCCATGGGGTGGCATGGATTTGCCATATACATTAAATCTTGAAGAAGATCCTCCCGGATGGGAGCTGGCACGAGCAAGTGATGGTTTCCAGTGGGGAACAGCCGCTGATTTGCAGGTTCCGGGCAATAACGGGCGTCTTGTAAGTATCCGTTCAGATCTTGCAGATGCTGATCAGCAAGTTCGGGATTATTTCATTTCTCCAACTCTCGATATAAGGGATATGGAGCATGTAGCAATACGTTTTGACTATGTTTTCAAACAAAAAACCGGAGTTGATTATCTTTTTCTGATGTATCGTCGCTATGATAACGGACTTTGGTATCCCATTACAAAGTTAGATTCAACTGGCTCCTGGACTGATTGGCGTACTGTATATTACTACCTGCCGGATGGAGCCAAAAACACACAGATTCAGATCGGGTTTTACTACAATGATTTCAACGGACATGGATATGGAGCGGCCATTGACAATATTCACATCTGGCAAATAGGCGCACCACCAATACCAGCCTACACTGCAAGCAAAACGGCAGCATGTGAGGAACATCCACTAATTTTTACCAGCAATTCTACGGGTAATATAACAAATTGGTATTGGGATTTCGGATCAGGAGCAGAACCCAGATACGGATATGATGAGGGGCCTCATACAGTGAAATACAGTAGTCCGGGATCCAAATCAACAACCCTGCTTCTGAATCACCTCGACCCCCTTGAAAAGAACAATTACTTGTACATAACTGCTCAGCCCGAAGCTGGATTTAATATCAATACCAGTGGCTTATTGGCAGAGTTTAATGATGAATCAAAAAACGGCAGCTATTACTGGTGGGATTTTGGTGATGGACATACATCTACAGAAAAAAGTCCTTCAAATAAGTATCATGAATTTGAAATTTTCAAGATTACCCAGGTCGTTTACAATGATATCTGTGAACCGGATACATCCATAATTATGCTTGATCTCAGAATTAATTCAGGCCTAAGAAACAGAGAGGTCCTTTCAGGATTAAGCCTGTATCCAAACCCGGTGAGAGATGAATTATCGTTTAAATGGGATCAAGCGGAAACAATGGAATTGAGTGTGGAGATTTTTTCGATCACCGGAGAAATGCTCTGGGAGAAAAGATCTTTCGATCCCCTGCATCACAAGATAAATCTACAATTTCTTCCTTCAGGAATATACCTTATAAAAACCTTTAACTCTTTTGGTATTAAACACTTCAGAATACTTAAAGAATAACTAAGCACTTGCAAAAATGAAACGCCTATTATCTATTATTCTGCCTATTCTTTTTATCAGCTTTCTTCACGCTCATGCTGATAATTTAAAAAACATCCCACAAACTGTTAAACAACCCGATGGCACTATTTTTCATTGTCTGGGAAGCGGTGATGAGTTCTACCATTATCTCCACGACGAGAATGGATTCACAATTGTTATGAATCCGGCAGATGGGTATTTCTATTACGGAATAAGAGATGGAGAAGAGGTGATTCCATCAGTGCACAAGGTTAACAGTATTGATCCGCAAACAATCGGGCTGAAAGCCTTTGCACGAATATCCAGACGTTTATATCTGGAAAGGAAAGAAGCTTTTCTTGCTCCTCTGAGAATGAAAGGAATGACTGGTGCACCTACTACCGGCTATGTAAATCAGTTATCAGTTTACATTTCTTTTGCTGATGATAGCATCTTCAGCCGCTCAAGAGAGTCTTTTTTTGATGCTTACAGTGCCATGGGAGAACCTTCGTTGCGAGACTACTTCAATGAAGTGTCATTTGACAGGCTTTTTGTTGACACTTATCATTTCCCCGTTTCTCCTGACACTTTGAATGTCACTTATATTTCAACACATCCAAGAGCCTACTACATGCCATATTCAGCAAGTAATCCTCAGGGATACAAGGATAACGAGAGGTCATCAAGAGAGAGAACATTGTTGCGCAAAGCAATTGAGTTTATTACACCGCAAATTCCTGATACATTAGAGCTGGATGCCAATGGAGACGGAAGAATTGACAATGTGTGTTTCACAATACGTGGTGCAACAACGGCATGGGCTACACTCCTCTGGCCTCACAGATCATCATTATCTTCGGGAACTGTGGCAATTCGGGGTCTTCAGGTGAGGGATTATCTTTTCATGTTGGAAAACACTTTCAACGTAGCTACTCTCTGTCATGAGTTTTTTCATGTACTGGGAGCACCTGATTTGTATCACTATAATGACACTGGAGCACCAACAGCCTGTGGCCCCTGGGACATAATGGATCAGTCAGGTTCACACAATTATATGGGTGCCTTTATGAAATATAAATACGGAAAATGGATGGCCACTCTTCCTGAAATAACTGAGTCTGGAACTTACTCTATTTATCCACTTCAGCAAGCTGACAATAACATCTGGAAGATATCCTCACCCCTGCACCCAAGTGAATATTTTGTGCTTGAAAATCGCAAACGCGAAGGTATATATGAATCAACTATTCCGGGTGAAGGTCTGGTGGTATATCGGATTAATCCGAATGCAGGAAGAGGAAATGCAGGCGGACCTCCGGATGAAATCTATGTATACAGACCTGGAGGGACACTTACCGAACAAGGATCTTTCAGTGATGCTCCATTGGGACCAAAGCGAACTGCAATGAACGACGGAACAAATCCATCAAGTTTTCTCTATAATAATGGTAATAGTGGAAAAGGTGGTCTGGATATTTTCAATGTGGTAAACCATGGTGATTCTATCACCTTTGACGTGAATATCACAGCCTTACATCCTCCGGTTGATCTTGTATTCACTCTAAATGACACTATTTTGAAACTCGATTGGCTGAATCTATATACTGAAGGATTTGAAAATTATGTGGTATATAAAAATGGAGAACGATTCAGAACAACAACGGTGTCGCGCCTAACAGATACTGATATCATTGAAGGACAAACCTATACATACTATGTAACAGCCTCTTATGTTGGTACCATTGAAGGCGAATCTGAACCCAGCAACTCAGTCAATTTCACCCCAAAAGGAATTATGAGCTTGCCTTATGCCGAAGATTTTGAATCTCTAAGTCATGGCTGGAATATTGCAGGAAATATTGATGGTTTTCAGTGGGGTCTGGCTGCGTTTCATGAAATGGACACTGATAATACCAGTCACTTCCTTGCTGCAAACTCATTTCTACCGGGTCATAGTGCCAACACTAAAGATATGGCAATCTCTCCAAGATTAGATCTCGAAGACTATAGCCAGGTCACTCTGGAGTTTGACTACACTTTAAAACGCTTGAATTCACAAAAGTTTCTACAAGTATGGATCAGGCGGTCATCTACTGATGGTTGGATTCTATTGCGAAAACTTGGTGTTAGCGGATTCGGGCCCAAATATGTTTGGAAAAGCGTTTCAATTGATTTGCCTTCCGAATTATATTTTAATGGCGCACAGTTAGGGTTTCAATACTCTGAAAATGAAGATCTAAGTTATGGAACAGGATTCGACAATCTGGTGGTTCATGGTATAAGAACAGGTATAGAAATATCAGAACAAACAAATGAAATTGAAGTATTTCCCAATCCGTCGAATGGAAATTTCACTCTGCGGATGACAGGAGAACCTGGTGAATCATATACCCTGAGAATACTTACGCTAGACGGTCGCGAGCTGATGCAAAAAGAGATCATTCCTTCAGGGAGCTCTCATGTTGAAGCTCTTGACTTAAGTGATTTTGCGGATGGGATATTCCTCCTTGTTGTGGATAATAAAAACCAAGTGACAACACGAAAACTGGTCAAGAAAACCGACTAATTCTTTTTTTCGGATAGCACCATAATTTTGTCGCTTATTTCTGAAAATACTAGTATCTTGAAAGAGATAAGCATTAAGTAATTACCTCCTTTTCTTTTATTATTATCAGGGGGGTCACAACAGCAGCATGCTCGAAAAGCAATTCCTTGAGATGAGTCGCGAAGTAAGCGAATGTAAGCTTTGCGAACTGCACCAGAATCGCACAAAGTCGGTATTTGGAATGGGAAATCCTTATGCTGAAATAATGCTGATTGGGGAAGGGCCCGGACATGATGAGGATATTCAGGGTTTACCCTTTGTAGGTAAATCAGGGCAATTACTGGATAAGATTCTGGCTGCCTGCGGATTCGATCGGGAGGAGTTT
Organism: Bacteroidota bacterium; assembly: GCA_018669475.1. Taxonomy (GTDB): domain Bacteria; phylum Bacteroidota; class Bacteroidia; order Bacteroidales; family UBA12481; genus JABHCC01. The sequence goes on from JABHCC010000010.1 coordinate 30,276, forward strand.
GTCTACATTGCCAATATTGTTAAATGCCGGCCACCTCAGAATCGTGATCCAAAGCCAGAGGAACAAGACGCCTGCCTTGTTTATCTGCACAAACAGATTGAATTAATTTCTCCCAGCATTATCGTTCTACTTGGAGCAACAGCACTTAAAAGTCTTATCGATCCTGAGCTCAGAATCACTAAGGTAAGAGGAGAATGGTTAGAATGGAAACAGTATCAGGTTATGCCAAGCTACCATCCTTCAGCTTTACTGAGAAATCCAAGCCTCAAAAAAGACTCCTGGGAAGACTTTAAAAAAGTTGTGGTAAAATATCGTGAGCTGGTTGACCCAGCCCACAAAGCACCAAATGATATTTAATCTTATAAAACTAACATAGCATCGCCATAGGTTCCAAAGCGATATTTCTCCTTAATCGCAACCTGATAAGCTTCCATCAATGTGTTATAACCGGCAAATGCGGATACCATCATTAATAATGTTGTAAGAGGCAGGTGGAAATTACTTATCATAGAATCAGCTACACTAAACTCATGCGGCGGAAAAAGAAATTTATTGGTCCATCCCTCAAAGGGCTTCAGCATGCCCTGGGTTGACACTGAACTTTCAAGTGTACGCATGGTAGTTGTTCCAACAGCACATACCTTCTTTCCAGATTCTTTAGCCGAATTAACTAATTGACAGGCTTCATCATTAATGAAAATAGGTTCTGAATCCATCTTGTGCTTGGTAAGATCCTCCACATCAACTGATCTGAAATTGCCCAGGCCCACATGCAAAGTAACATATGCAAAATCAAGACCCTTAATCTCTAGTCTCTTCAGCAGCTCTCGGCTAAAATGCATTCCGGCTGTTGGTGCAGCAACAGCTCCTTCGTGCTTGGCATAAATTGTCTGATATCGCTCCTCATCTTCAGGAACCACCTCACGGTTAATGAACTTAGGAAGCGGAGTTTCTCCTAAAGTATACAGGGTTTTCTTAAATTCCTCATAAGGTCCGTCATATAAAAACCTGAGAGTTCTGCCACGGGAAGTAGTATTATCAATTACTTCGGCAACCAGCATGTCTTCTTCACCAAAATAAAGTTTGTTACCGATTCGAATTTTTCTGGCTGGATCAACCAGAACATCCCACAAGCGTTGCTCCGGATTTAATTCTCTTAACAAAAACACTTCAATCTGTGCACCGGTTTTTTCCTTATTTCCCCTCAATCTTGCAGGAAACACCTTGGTATTATTAAAAACCATGATGTCCTGATCATCGAAAAATTTAATTACATCCTTAAACTGATGATGCTCAATTTTTCCAGTCTTTTTCCATAATACCATCAACCTTGACTCATCCCTATTCGCCTGGGGATGTAAGGCAACTAATTCCTCAGGTAAATCAAATCTAAACTTTGATAATTTCATCAGTATATTTATTTTACTTTATTTGCTTGATTGAGCTCGCACAACAAAAAAATGATCATCCCAGTGTGTGTCAAAGTGGTCGGGTGTATCAAGATGGTCTTCTTTACATTATGCTTAATCCAAATTGCAGATATCCTATTTGTGTAATGTGACTTGTACGTGCCGTTTTTCGAATTGTTACACTAATTGCAAACTTTTTTCGAAATCCTCGACTGACTGGGCATTATCCAGGGAGTAAGATCCAATTTTTGTTCGTGATAAGCTGTACAGATGGCCTCCCGAACCCAGCGCAAGACCCATATCTCTTGCTAAAGCCCGAATATAAGTACCCTTACTACAGCTCACGCGTAATTTAACATCCGGGAGGAGAAAATCAATCACCTCAATAGACTTGATTTCAATTGCCTGCTTCTGCATTTCAGCTGTTTCTCCATCTCTGGCATAATTGTATGCCCTTTTCCCTTCAATTCTTTTTGCTGAGAATATTGGTGGGATCTGCATTTGAGGGCCTACAAAACCAGCTGCTACTTCCTTAATCTTATCTAAAGTAATATGGTCAACAGGAAAGGTTTTATCAATTTCCGTTTCCAGATCAAAGGAGGGAGTAGTTGCCCCAAAACGAAAACCCGCGACATACTCTTTCCCAAGGTCTTGAAATGTAAATAATTTCTTGGTTGCTTTTCCTGTGCATAAAATCATCAATCCACTAGCCAATGGATCAAGTGTACCGGCATGCCCCACTTTGATTTTTTTAATACCACAGTATTTGCGTATGGAATATCGAACCTTTCTTACCAGATCAAAGGAAGTCCAACCCAGAGGCTTTTTTAAAAGTAGAAATTGTCCGTCTAACCATTTCTGGATTTCCGGATCTGACGAAAACTGTTCAGACATTATATCAGACTATAAAACCAGATATTACTGCAATAAGACCAACAATAAGACAATAGATAGCAAACCACAGGAGTTTACCTCTTTTGACAATGCTTACCATCCATGAGCAGGCTATCCACCCTGAAATAAAAGCTGCCAGGAAACCTATTAACAATGGAATAGAGCCTACAACACTATCGATTGATACAGGGTCGTAATCCATTAAACTCATCAGGTTTGCTCCTAGAATGGGAATCAGTACCATCAAGAATGAAAACTGTGCTACTTCCTTCTTTTTGTTTCCTAAAAGAAGGCCGGTTGCAATAGTAGCTCCTGAACGTGAAATCCCTGGCAATGTTGCAAATGCCTGAGCAATACCCATGATCAAAGCTGACTTATTGTTAATGGTCTTTTCTCCAATTCGATGTGCAAAAAAGTGTGTAAGACTCAAAAGAATAGCAGTAATAATCAGCATAAGGCCAACGAACTGTATTCTGCCACCAAAAAAACCTTCGATATATTCTTCGAGAAAAAGCCCGACGATCAGAACTGGAATCATTGAAATAATAATTTTAACCAGGTATTTAGTCTCATCATTCCATTTGAATTTCAGGCTTCCTTTCAGTATCTCCCATACCTCCTTGAAAAAAACAACAAGTGTTGACAAAACAGTAGCTCCGTGAACAACTACAGTGAAAGTAATATCTTCCTGCACATCAACATTCATCAGTACTTTTCCAAGCTCAAGATGTCCTGAACTGGATACAGGAAGAAACTCAGTTAATCCCTGAACAATTCCTAGAATTAGTGCTTCAAACCAATTCATTTTTCAGCCTCTTTGGATGTTTTTGGCTTCTTCATAATAGCAACTCCTTCAATCACAAAGCCTATCAAAACAACAATAGGGGCTAATGTAATCCGCCTCCAGCTAAAAATTTCAGGGTTAAAAACATTGGGGTCATCACTTTTACCACCTGACATTAAAAGAAATCCAATAACGATGACAATCAAGCCAATTATCAGTAAGCGATAATTCTGTGGCCCAAAAGCAAACCCAACCTGAGACTTTTCTGCCTCTTTCATATTTTTTTTACTCATAACAATAACTTCTACCTTATTACCATAATCAATTACAAACCCTTAATCCTTAATCCCTATTTTACACCTAAGCCCTAAGCCTTATGCCTCATGCCCTATGCCTTACCTTCACACATAAAGAGCATCCTGATCAGACCTTAAATACTTGTTCACTGCAAAAAGTGTTGATATCCAGGCCAGCATTATGCCGATTGCAAAAATAAGTATTAATAATATACCAATTGTCTCAACGGTGGTAAAAACAATTACATCAGGCATTTGCTTCTGTGCAAGGTAAATCACTCCTAAAAACATCAGGCTGGCAACAAATGCACCGAAAATGCCATTTGTAATTCCTTTCAACATAAAAGGTCGCCTGATATATCCCCTTGTGGCGCCAACAAGCTGCATTGTCTTAATAATAAAGCGCTTACTATATACCAATAGTCTTATTGTATTATTAAACAAAGCAATTGAAATGAAAAATAAAAACGCGCTGAACACCAGAATTATCAGGCTAATCTTTCTAATATTCTCATTAACCAAATGAACAAGAGATTCCTGATAGAACACCTCCGACACCTGGGGATAGCCCAGGAAAAGTTGCTCAATCATAGCAATACTGTCGGGATTCGCATACGTGGCCACCAATTTAATATCGATTGAAGGTTTCAATGGATTTTCCCCAAGGAAGTCAAGAAAATTTTCACCAAGTGCTTCCTGCAAATCTTGTGCTGCCTGCTCGGGAGTGATGTAATTGGTCTCTTTCACAAAGCCTGTTGCATCAAAAGACCTTTGGATCTGGATGATATCAGCTTCCCTGGTATTATCCTCAAGAATTACTGAAAAACCAATGTTTTCCTTTACGTAATTAGCCAGGTTATGAGCATTTAATACTAACAAACCCATTAGACTCAACAGAAACAATACCAATGAGATACTAACCACCGTGGTCACATATGAACTTCTCAGCTTTCGTGCTGATCGTTGGTTCTCCGCTTTTCTTGCCATACCTTAACAATGATAGGCCGAAGATAGTAAGAAAAGATTGGTGGATGAACTGAAGAAGGAAAATGTTACTTTTGATCAAAAGAATCCACGTGGGCGTTATCGAAAAACAAGGTCTCCAGGGTACCATATTAACCTATGTGGGTGTAGCGATTGGCTTCGTTACCGCCGGTTTAATATTACCCAATTTGTTTGATCCGGAGCTGAACGGGGTACTCGATCTTCTTAACGCATGGGCTCTGGTTTTCGCAACTTTTGCAACATTAGGAATTAACAATGTAAGCAATCGCTTATTCCCCTATTTCAGAAATAAAGCCAATCACCATAATGGATACTTAGGCATTGTCTTCATTGTATTAGCGGGGGGATTGATTCTCACGACGGGTATCTATTTCATTATGAGGCCATTCATCGTAACAAAATCGCTTGAAGAAACTGATTTATTCGCAAATTATGCTGATCTCATTATTCCACTTGCTGTTTTTATAGCACTCTTCCTGGTAATAGATATTTATTATGCAGTTCTTTTCAAAGCTGTAAAAGGCATATTCTATAAAGAATTTCTGCAGCGTATCTTTATTCTTATTGCTATTGGAATCTATTTTGTCAAATTTATTGATTTCTCCGGATTTGTTCTGGCCTACCTGATAGCTTTATCCCTGCCAGGTATTCTGATCCTGGTAAGTCTCACCAGGGATAAAGAGCTTGTTTTCCATTATCCGAAAGGATTCATAAACAAACAGTTGGCAAGCTCAATAGTCAGCGTAGCACTTTTCGGTATTGTAGTCTCTTTTTCTAATATCCTCATCCAGAATATTGATAAAATAATGATTGGTTCAATTCTGGGAGTAGCTGCTACCGGAGTATACGGCCGCTCGTTCTTTTACGGTACCCTTGTGGCAATTCCGCTCAGAGTATTATCGAAAATTTCTGCTGTAGTAGTTGCTCAGGCATGGAAAGACAATAAAATTGAAGAGATAAATCGTATTTACACTAAAAGCACAATCGATCAGTTGATTATTGGAGTTCTGGTTTTTATTGGATTATGGGCTAATATCCATAATATTCTTCACATTCTGCCGCCTGAATATGCCGATGGAAAGTGGGTGATCTTCTTTATCGGATTATCCAATTTATTTCTAATGGCTGCAGGAGTTAACGGTGTAATAATCAGCACAAGTAAGTTCTATAAAATACTAACAGTTTTTGTGGCAATTTTTGGTGGATTGGTCATAATAAGCAACTTTATTTTCATCCACTTGTTTGGAATTACAGGTGCGGCCATCGGCAGTGCTATTTCTGCATTCTGTTATGGGCTAATGCGTTATGGCTTTCTATGGCAGAAATTCAAAATGCAACCATACTCATACCGACATCTTCTGATACTGGGAATTGGTGTATTAACCTTCTTCATATCGGGACTCATCCCAGACCTGAACCATGTGGATTACAAAACACCCAGCCTCATTCTTGATATTATTGTCCGCTCGGGAGCAATGGCTATCGTATATACAAGTCTGATCTTTCTTTTCCGCCTGTCGCCTGATCTGGAAGGCTTTATTCGTAAATATTTTTATAAGTCAGAGCGAAAAACATAGTATAAATAAGGGTAATTGTATATTTGTATTTAAACAGAAACCAACTTGAAAGAACAAATCATATTATTGGGTGGTGGCGGACATTGTAAATCATGCATTGATGTTATCGAAGAGGAAGGTAAATACACCATTGCCGGAATTCTCGACATGCCTGAAAATGTCGGACAGAAAATATCGGGATATCCATTTATTGGAATAGATGATGATCTTGACAAACTGGTAAGTCAATACAATAACTTCTTCATTACGGTTGGTCACATTCAGTCTCCTGCAATCAGAATTAAACTATTTGAGAGATTAAGTGATTTAAAGGTCAATCTTCCTGTCATACAATCTCCTTATGCGGTGGTATCACGGCATGCACAAATCGGCAGGGGCAGCATCATTATGCATCAGGCTGTTGTGAATACTGAAGCCAGGATTGGGGAAAATTGTATTATTAATACTGGTGCTTTAGTTGAGCATGAAAGCAAAGTTGGTTCTAACTGTCATATCTCTACCTATGCTATCCTGAACGGCCAGTGCAAGGTAGGTAGTGAATGTTTTATTGGAAGCAGAACCGTTTTGGCAAACAACACTGAAGTAGTAAATTCTACTCTGGTTGCAGCCGGTTCGGTAGTTCTGCGTTCTCTGGAAAAAGCCGGAACTTATATTGGAAATCCATTGCGCAAAATCAGATGAACCGAACATGACAAAAGGAAAAATATTTTAACACATACCAGGATGATTGTTTTTGTTATGCGAGCTCCATCCGGCAAATAAAATTAAAAATTAAGGGATGAATAAAGCAGTTTTTATAATAGCTGAAGCCGGAGTAAATCATAACGGAAGCATTGAACTGGCAAAAACTCTGATTGACAAGGCAGCTCTGGCTGGTGTTGATGCAGTAAAATTTCAGACTTTCAAAGCTGAAAAGCTCCTCACCCCACAAACCCCCAAAGCAGAATATCAGAAGAAAACCTCGGGAGCAGGAACTCAGTTTGAAATGATCAAAAAGCTGGAGCTGGATCAGAAGGCTCATGAAATATTAAAGGATCATTGCCAACAAACAGGTCTGGAGTTTATGTCCACTCCTTTTGATCTTGATAGTATTGATCAGCTTGATGATTTAGGAGTAAAAAGATACAAGGTAGGCTCTGGAGATTTAACTAACCTGCCCTTATTGAGGCATATGGCAACAAAAGGGAAACCAATCATTCTTAGTACCGGGATGGCTGATATGAGAGAGATTGAAACAGTTGTCAATGAACTTTCTTGTTCGGGTTTTCCCATGGATTCTCTGGCTCTTTTACATGCCAATACAGAATATCCCACACCATATGAGGATGTTAACCTGCAATCCATGCTGAGTATAAAAGAAAAATTTGGCCTTAGAATTGGTTATTCTGATCATACAGCTGGTATTGAAGTGCCGGTAGCTGCTGTCGCCCTGGGAGCTGAAATTATTGAAAAGCATTTTACACTTGACAGGGATATGGAAGGGCCTGATCACAAGGCTAGTCTGGAACCCGATGAGTTAAAAAACATGGTTACAGCTATTCGCCATATTGAGCAGGCATTGGGTGATGGTATTAAAAAACCTTCACCAAGTGAAACTCACAATATTGGAATAGCCCGTAAAAGTCTTGTCGCACTGGATAGCATCCGGGAGGGAGAAATTTTTACAGAGGAAAACATGGGCGTTAAAAGACCAGGAACTGGTATCAGCCCTTTGAAATGGGATCAATATATTGGCAGTAAAGCCAGCCGTGATTACCAAAAAGATGAACTGATATAATGAGGAAAATTTGTGTTATAACCACTACAAGGGCCGAATACGGACTTCTGTTCTGGCTGATGAAGGGCCTTTCAGCTGATCAGGAAGTGGGTTTTCAATTAGTCGTAACCGGGACACATTTGTCGGCTGATTTCGGATCAACAATTGACCAGATCAGGGAAGATGGCTTTCATATCGACAGGAGTTTTAATCTGGAAATGACTGACGATAGCCCTATTGGTATATCGCATAGTTTATCAGTTGCCCTTAAAGGTTTCTCAACAGCATTTTCTACTCTCAGTCCTGATATTATTGTGCTTCTCGGGGACCGTTTTGAACTATTAGGGGCTGCCTCTGCTGCACTCATCGCCAATATTCCTGTGGCTCATATTCATGGTGGAGAGTTGACTATGGGAGCAATTGATGATGCTGTTCGGCATTCAATCACAAAAATGTCGATGTGGCATTTTGTTTCTACAGAAGTATACAGACAAAGAGTGATACAGCTGGGAGAAGAGCCTTCTCGTGTTTTTCATGTTGGAGGTATGGGCCAGGACAATATAAGGAAGCTCGATTTGATGACAAAAACAGAGATCCAGGATAATCTGGGATTCAAATTTGCGCGTCACAATCTCCTGATCACTTACCATCCTGAAACTCTTGATCCTGAGGCAGGATTGAAACATTTTGAGGATCTGCTGTTTGCCCTCAATGAACTAACTGAAACCTTTCTTATTTTCACCCGGCCCAATGCAGATACTGGTCATCATGCTCTGAACACACTATTAGAAAACTTTGTTGATCAACATCCGGAGAATTCACGCTTATTTTCTTCTCTGGGCCAACTCCGCTATTTATCCGTGATGAAGCAGGTAGATGCAGTTGTAGGCAATTCCTCAAGTGGGATTATTGAAGCCCCCAGTCTCAAAACAGCAACAGTAAATGTTGGAGACCGGCAACTGGGTAGAATTGCTGCCGAATCAGTAATCCATGTTAAGGCCGACAGAAATTCTTTGCAAAAAGCATTTAAGATATTATATTCCCCCTCGTTTCAGAAAAAATTACCGAAGATTATAAATCCATATGGAAACGGAGGCGCATCAGAGAAAATCCTAAAAATCCTCAAGAACATTAACTTTACAAACAAAAATCAAAAAAAATTCCACGATAATTAGGAAAAAGAGTCCATAGTCCGTGGTCGTTGGTCGTTGGTCAAAAAAAGAAATCTTACCTTATGCCCTATACCCTAATACTTAACCCTTAGTCATAAGCCCTAACCCTTACGCCCTTATCAAGCCATGTATAAAGTAAATGAAATAAAAATAAGCCCTGACACCAGCATCCGAAAAGCGCTCGAAATCATCGACTGGGGGGCAATGAAAATTGCCCTGATAACTGATGAAAATGACAAGCTGATCGGAACGCTGACAGATGGAGATATCAGACGTGGCTTACTGCAGGGCATGGGCATGGAAGATCAAATAATAACAATATATAATCGTACACCTATAGTTTGTAGGATAACTGATCCCAAAGAGAAAGTAATTCAGACAGCTATCTCTCGCCGCATTTATCAGATTCCTCTAGTTAATGACAAAGGGCAGGTTGTTAAACTAGCTGAAATTGATCATCTTATCCGCAAGGAAAAACATCCTAACACCATTGTATTAATGGCTGGCGGAATGGGCAGGAGACTGTTGCCTCTAACTGAAAATACTCCCAAGCCGATGCTTCAGGTAGGTGGACGACCAATTCTTGAAACTTTGATCTCTCGCCTTCAGCAGCAAGGATTTTCAAATATTATTATCTCAATAAATTATAAGGGAGAACAGATCAAAGAGTATTTTGAGGATGGAAGAAAATTTGGTGTTAGCATAACTTATCTTGAAGAGCATCAAAAAATGGGCACTGCCGGATCACTGGGATTATTGAAAACAACTCCAGGCGATCCGGTCATGGTTATGAATGGTGATATTCTAACGAATGTGAACTTTGAAAACCTTTTAGATTTTCATAATCAGGCTGGTGCAGCTGCAACTATGTGTATACGGGAATATGGTCTGGAAGTGCCGTATGGTGTTGTTCGCTTAAATCAGGATAATATTATTGCAATCGAAGAAAAGCCTGTTCAGCAATTCTATGTTAATGCAGGAATCTACGTGCTAAATCCCTCTGTTATTAGTAACATCCCTAAAGATCAGCCTATTGACATGACTCAAGTCTTCGAAAAACTGGTCAAATCGAATGCAATAACAGTATCTTTCCCAATACGTGAGTTCTGGATGGATATTGGAAAACTTGAAGATTATAACAGGGCTAACAATGAATACTACAGAATTTTCAATGAGTAAGCAAAACAGCTATATAGCCATCATTCCGGCCAGGGGTGGATCAAAGCGTTTACCCGGTAAGAACCTTTTGAAAATTGCTGGTAAACCTTTAATTGCATGGACAATTGAAGCCGCTTTAAAATCTGATATGTTCGAGCAGGTTTATGTAAATACCGACAGTGAAGACATTGTAAGAATAGCGAAACAATATGGTGCAGTTGTTCCTTTTTTACGTCCGCCTGAATTGGCTCAAGATCAAACGACCACGGTATCTGTTCTTGAAGACATGATACTCAGGTTAAGAGAGACCGGGGATTCAGAGCTAAGCCACTTAACTTTACTACAAGCAACTTCCCCTTTGCGTTCAGCTCAGGACATCATAAAAGCCACAAATTTTCTCGAAAGCAATAAGGCTGATGCAGTTGTTTCGATTTGTCGAACCGAGCATTCCCCTCTTTGGAGCAATACTCTTCCCGAAAATGGCTCATTAGATAATTTTATCCCTGATAGCATTCTTAAAACCCGCTCCCAGGAATTACCTTCTTATTACAGACTCAACGGTGCAATATACATTTGCTCTATCCAGCGAATGATGGAAGAGAAAACTCTTTTCCTGTCATCGAACTGTTTTGGCTACATCATGAGTCGCAAAAACTCAATAGATATTGATGATGAAATTGATTTTGAACTGGCAGATATTTACTTACGTCGTTCAAAGGCATCGATGTAAGTTACTTTACTTGCATTAATAATCCGGCTTCCAATAGAATCAGCAAAATCACGAATCAGATGGTAAGACGAGAATGTTCTTGCCAGATCAAATATGTATTCATGTAATTTCGACTGAGTTAACAATTCAGGATGCTCCCTAAGAGTAGGAATTCCTTTCTTGTCTTTATCATAAAAATGTTTCTCAACGCTAATCAAACGATTCTCATCATCGATTCGGATGTTCTCAAGCCATGTATGGTCGGCTCCATAAATCTCGATGGTTTCTATTCTCATAACAAGAGCCAGGATCAGGCATCCAACAAGAACATTCTGAGGCTTAGGCATCCCCAGGTTATTTCGATAGGCCCAATGTCTGAAACCACGCAATCCCTCAACATTGGTGCGATTGAAAAAAACAAATTCAAAAGCTTTTCCCGATTCCACTAATGCCCGATGCATGGCACTTCCTTTTCCTTCTCTCGGAAAATACAATGTCAAGGGCCAGGCAGTCTTCTCAATGAAACTGGCAATCAGATTATTCCGTATATCCAAAACTCTGGGAATAGTCTTATCCATAAAAAAACCAATATCCAATAAAACATAATGTGAAGGTTTCAGCCTGGCATATTGATCTGATAGTACAAACTGGTTAACGGCCATAAGTTGTTTACCAATAAATTCCTCCGGATGGGAGTGCAGGCTATCATTCAGTGATGGGCCATTAGCCAGAATAAGCAAATGAGAACTCTTACTCTTACTGCGAGGAACCTGATTCCTGAATCGGAATCGGAACAGAATTCGCATAAGGCTGATACAAGTCTGGTATAAGGCTTCAAAAAAACGCTGAATCTTCAAAAGCGTATAGAACATATCCCGGATTTTTTACGAAAATAAACATTTGCTTTTGCAATACCACTCAAGCCAATAACTTTGCATACCAGAAATAGAAGATAAAATCTGTGATCATGAACCAGGAATACCCAAAAGTTTCAATTATTACTGTGGTTTATAATGCCGGGGCATTGTTAGAAAAAACAATTGCGAACGTTCTGGCTCAAAGCTATGCCAATATTGAATATCTCATTATTGACGGAGCTTCAACTGACACCACGCTTGAAATCATCAGAAAATACGAAGACAAGATAGATTTCTGGAGCTCTGAACCTGATACGGGACTTTATGATGCCATGAATAAGGGAATCAAAGCTGCAACAGGTGACTATGTTTGGTTTATAAATGCAGGTGATACAATTTATAAAACCAATACATGTGAAAACATCTTTAAACCCTCACACAAATGGTCAGATATCTATTATGGAGATACGATGATTGTTGATGAGGCTTATCAGGAAATCGGATTGCGCCGCTTACGGCCACCTGGGCAGCTCACCTGGAAATCCTTTCAAAAAGGCATGCTGGTGTGCCATCAGTCAATACTTGTAAAACTTGAAATTGCTGACCTCTTTGATCTGAAATATAAGCATTCGGCTGATTTTGACTGGGTTATTAAGGCACTAAAAAAGACAAAAAGCATACGCAATACCCAACAAGTTCTATCGGCTTTTCTTGATGGCGGACAATCCAAACACAATATTAAAACCAGCCTGAAAGAGCGATTTGATTCCATGAAAAACCATTATGGCTTAATCATTTCAATTCTACACCACATCCCAATCGCATTCAAATTCTTCTGGTTCTACCTTAGAAAGGGATGGTTTTGAGAGGCGGGAGTCGGGGACAGGAAAGCGTGACGCCGTGGTGACGCCTACCGTGACGCCGGAAAACGTGACGCCAGACTCTGGACTTTGGACCAATGACCAGGGACCAACGACCATTGACCCCGGACCATCGTCCAATCTTTCCCATTTTAATTTATATATTTGGCTGAACAAAACTAAATCCGGTATGAAGCTTTTTCGTCTTTCCCTGATTACCTTGGTTTTTGCTCTTGCATTGGCATCGTGCGAGGCAGAATTTGATCCTACAAACCCTGCCGGATCAACCCCTTATGTAATTGCAATTCTAAGTCCCAAAGACAGTGTACAATACGTTAGGATTCAGCGCAGTTATATTGCCAGGGAGAATGCATATAATCTTTCCAAAAATGCTGATTCTCTTTATTATAAACCTGAGGATTTACAAGTGTATTTTACCCGTTTTGATACACTTGATGGCAGCATCATGGATGTCATTGAACTGGAGCCAACTTATGAGATTCTTAAAGATACAGGCTCTTTTTCATCCAACGGACATTATTTATTCAAAACCAGTGAACCGATTTATGCTGAATTTGATTATGAGTTAAGTGTGAATTTCCCCGAGGAGGATAAAAGAATTACATCCCGGATCAATCCTTTGGGTGCCTGGAATTTAAAACATGCTTTTCATGGAGAAATAAGAAAAACCAAATACAACTGGTATCATCCGGAGGACATAAATTATTTCACTGATCTCACCCCAACCAAACACCAGCAGCTATCTCGCTTCTTATATACAGAAATGAGTGAAACTGATACAACAGAAAAGTACATTGAGTATATCCATGAGTACAATACTTTTGAAGAGTTAAATGAAAATTTTGAAGAGCAGAATTTTCTGGGTGATGATTTTCTTCTTCGATTTATTAACAGGGAAATTCCAGAAAAGGAAAACGTAAGACGAATTGCCGTTGGAGTTGATTTCATGATTCATTTACCTGATTCTAACCTTCTTATGTATCAAACTGTTGGAGATCCTCAATCTTCATTCATGTATACTCCTGAGTATGATAACATCAGTAGGGGTGGTGTTGGATTATTTGCCAGCCGGTATAAACTAACACTTTTTGGTAAGGCCTTAAAACCAGATGAAATAGATTCTATCTCCCTGGGAAAATATACAAAGCATTTAAACTTTGCCGATTCGTGGGGTCATTTTCACGATGGACGTTAATTAGAATTTTATCTTTCATTAATACTTTCAGATATGTCCCACAGAATAACAAGTCTGTTGTCTTCATTGATTCTCCTGATTGTAGTTTTTGGTCTGTCATCTTGTGAGAAAAACTATGCACCCAGAATATTTAATACAGAATTTGCAAGGTTACCTGGTTTATCAAGCACCTCTTTCATTGTAAGTGTTGAAGCATCAGATGCCAATCATGATCCACTAACATATTTATGGGAAGCCTCCAATGGTAGTTTCATAGAAAGTCAGGAGAAAAGTGAGACCACGTGGGAAGGACCACAAGTCACAGCTGATACTGAGTTTGAACTCACGGTTACTGTTTCTGATGGCAAGCTATCAGCAAGTGAATCGGTTTTCATCAGTCTGGCAGCTCCTAGTTTTGGGAAAGTAATTGGCACTGCGTTTTTCACAGGTACTACTGTCCCAATATATGAAGCAGTTATTTCACTGGATGGTAAAACCGATACAACAGATATTAATGGAGAATATGAAATTGATGGTGTTCGATCTGGTCGGCAAACTGTCAAGGGAAGAAAGCCTGACTTTACAACAGGAAGTACAGATGTAATTGTCACTCAGGGCATTACTGAGGCTTTGGTTTATATGTCGTCACCTGTCAACTCCACTCGTTTGTATGGACGATGTGTAGGGAATATGACAGGTGATCCGAAAGCCAATCTTGAAATAATCGTTCTTAATACCAACAAGAAGGAAAGTGATCTCAGAACACGTTCGGATGCTGGTGGATATTATGAAATTCCTTTAGTACCACATGGCCTGAGATATCTGATTGTTAAGGAGGATGAACGCATTCGTGGAGAAACACTTGTTTTCCTTGAGGTGGAGAGCTACCTATTTAATGTTCCTATTCGTGAGCCTTTCGAATTCAGTGATTCTCGTGACGATAGAACATATGGTGGAGTCAGGATTGGCGGTCAACTTTGGATGGCTGAAAACCTGGCATACATTCCGCATGTTTCACCCCCTGAAATACAGGGTGGGATTTGGGTTTTTGATTATTCAGGAAGCAATGTGTCGGAGGCTAAACAGCATGAAAATTATGGATTATACGGCTGTTTATATGACTGGCATACCGCTATGGCTGATGATCATGGTAATGGAAAAGACATTTGTCCTCCAGGCTGGCACTTGCCAACTGATGCTGAATGGAAAAGTCTCGAGTTAACTTTAGGATTGGATTATATTGAGCTTGACTCAGTGGGATGGCGACTATCTGGCGATGTAGGAAGAAAACTTAAGGCCAGTTCAGGATGGGAAAACGAGGGCAATGGTTCAAATTCAGGTAGTTTCTCAGCACTTCCAGGAGGAAATCGTAGTTCAACCGGAAGCTTTCTGGGCGTACCAGGATATGCCAATTTTTGGATGGCTACGGCTTGGAAAGAGGATGAATTATACGCCTGGCGCAGATATTTATACCATAACCGTGATGCAATTGGCAGATACAGTGATTTTAAAACCACTGGTTCATCAGTTCGCTGTGTGAAGGATTAAGACCGTTAAAAACTGAAGTTGTTTTTCTAGAATTGTATCTTTTTTCGGTACAATAAGAATGCAAATCCAAAAACCAGCATAATTACAAAAATACTACTGATCAGGGCAATCATTTGTCCGGTTTTGAGCGAGCTTGGTTCAAATCTGAACTCGATTTTATGCTCCCCTGCAGGTACTACCATTGCTCTCAACACATAGTTGGCCCTGATATAATCGGATTCCTTACCATCAATAAAAGCTTTCCATCCGTGAGGATACCATATCTCAGAGAAAACCGCCAGACGATCCTGAGCTGTTACTGACTCATAACTCAAATAGTTTGGTTTGATCTCAGTTAATCGAATTCGGTCTTCAGTAATGGCCGGACTAATATCCGGCAGGCCATTAATTAAATCACCAAACTCACTATGTACAATTGCTTCAACTTGTAAGTCATGATCATTCAAAGCCTCGATTTCTTCATTGGCAGTATTAACCTGTACAATCTGATCGGCGAACCAGGCATTTCCAAAGGCATCTGAATTAGGTATTGGCCCAGACTGAAGGTTGTGCAATACATACTTGGTGTTGAGCATATGGTGAATCTTCATACTATCAACAGCTGCTAAAACAGATTCTTGTGTTGGATTATTCTGAAGTGAGTTTAATATTCCTTGAATTTCAGCCATCATATAGCGATCACCCAGATCCTGATAACGGCCCAGCTTTGCTCCGTGATAGCCTCCAATGGATTGATGAAATCGTGAGGCTCTTGAATATTTGAAAGGCACATTATATGTGACATCAAGCACCCTGAAGCTAAGGTCATTGTCCTGCAAAACTGCCTGATCAGCAGGTGAGGGTTGTACCATCTGGGTCATCTGACGCTTACTTTCGAAACGATCATTATTGAGATAGCGCTTGTCTACTGTCCACAAATCAACAAGTATCAGAAGGGCCAAACCAGCATACAGATACACAGGCTTGGTCTTTGTTTTGATGGTGGCCCACAAAATGCCAGCTCCCAGCAGCACAAAAATCAATGTTCTGAAAGCATCACCACGAGCAAGAACAATACGATCAGCATGAAGTGCTCGTTGGAGCCAATCCGGGAAATTCACCTCATCCGCAGCCTGAAAACTAAAAAGTAGTCCGGGAACAAGGATAACAAGCAGACTGAAACCTCCGGCAATACCAGTGGCTATGTATAATTTTTTCAGCTTTTCAGCAACATTACGCTTTTCATCATATACCCATGAGCGAATTGCTAAAAACGACAGTAAAGGCAAAGCAAACTGGGCTATGATCAGGGCATTTGTAGCATCCCTGAATTTTCCATACAGTGGGATATTATTTACAAAAAACTCAGTTAGAGGCATGAAATTGCGCCCCCAGGCAAGCATTATTGACAAAGCAATAATTATCAGAAGCCACCATTTCTTTGGACCTCTGACGAGGAAAAGTCCAAGAATTGCTAAGAGAACAGTTATTGCACCAATATAGTGTGGCCCTGCTGTAAAAGGCTGACTTCCCCAGTAATTCTTCCTGAGTAACTGCTGAGCAAGTTGTGGATCTAATTGCTGTTGTCGCAGAGCCTTCAAAGTTTCTGAATCCTCACCAAAGTTAGTTGTTCCTCCTCCTCCGTACAGATTCGGAATAAACATATTAAAGGTTTCTCCCACACCATAACTCCACTGTGTGATGTAATCAACTTTCAATCCTGAATTACTGCTTTCTTCGGTATTGAGTACCGTTTTACCTCGTGTTGTCTCTTGTGTATATTCGTAGGTAGTCATCAGCATTGTCATGTTTGGCAATACTGCTAAAACCAAAGCAGCCAGCATGACCAGCCCGGATTTCACTATATGATCGAAGTATTTTTGTTTGAGGGCGTAAACTAATTCTACCAGCAAATAAATAAGCACCATCATACCCAGGTAATATGTCACCTGTACATGGTTAGTTGAAATCTGAATTCCCAGTCCAATTGCCATTAGTAATCCACCTGCCAGATATTTTCTTTTAAACACCAGAAACATTCCGGCAATAACAGGAGCCATGTATGCAATTGCATACACCTTATTCACATGTCCGGCCAGAATTAGCTGAACATGATGTGATCCCAATCCGAAAGCAAGAGCACCTGCCAAAGCAAGCCAGCGATTTAGCTTTAAAGTACGAAGCAAAAAGAAAAATCCCAGTAAAACGACAAAAAGAATTGCCACCGTATATCCGGGTAGATATAATTTAAATACCCTGAAAAGCCAATTGTAAACATTACGTGATGGAGGGCTCTTTAGTTGATATGTTGGCATACCAGAAAAAGCTGAATTTGTCCATCCGGGGTACTCCCCGGTCTCCTCCTGAAATTTAGTCACTTCAGCCGTTTGATCCTGAGCATGAATTACATCACCCTGTGGAAGAGTTTTACCTTCAAATACAGGACTCATATAGATTAATGCCACTGCAGCCAGAATAGCTACCATTAATAATTCAGGGAGAAGAGGGCGCAAATATTTCATAATTGCAGATTTGGGTTTTCAGTTTGAGCAGCAGTAAATTTAGAAATAATGTTCTTCATTATTATACATGAATAAGCCCGGACACTTTTATTTCTTTGGGAGCTTTAAGTACCAGGTGCTAAAGAGACCTCAGGGCTTTTTCATAACTTACATTCTCGCCTATTATTCTCTTCAGGTCTTCGATTTTTACCCTTTCTTGTTCCATGGTATCGCGATGACGAATAGTAACCGTTCTGTCAGTAGCAGTTTGATGATCAACTGTAACACAGAATGGTGTACCGATAGCATCATGCCTGCGATATCTTTTTCCAATGGAGTCCTTCTCGTCGTACTGACAATAGAAATCAAATTTCAGCTCATTAATAATCTCACGGGCAATATCCGGTAGGCCATCTTTTTTAATAAGAGGGAATACTGCAAGTTTAACCGGAGCCAGGAAGGCCGGCAAACTCAAAACAACACGAGAATCGGTTTTTCCATTCTCTTTTTTAATCTCCTCCTCAGTATAAGAAGCTGAAATGACCTGAAGGAACATTCGATCGACACCGATAGATGTTTCCACCACGTATGGGGTATATGACTCATTCAGTTCAGGGTCAAAGAATTGAAATTTTTTGCCCGAATATTCCTGATGCTGTTTCAAATCATAATCGGTTCGTGAATGAATTCCTTCCACCTCTTTAAATCCAAAAGGGTATTTGAATTCAATATCAGTTGCAGCATTCGCGTAATGGGCCAGTTT
Organism: Bacteroidota bacterium; assembly: GCA_018669475.1. GTDB lineage: Bacteria > Bacteroidota > Bacteroidia > Bacteroidales > UBA12481 > JABHCC01. The sequence goes on from JABHCC010000010.1 coordinate 48,739, forward strand.
ATCATGATCATGAAAACGATAATTTTCTGAACCAAAACCTAATGACTGATGCCATTTCATTCTGAATTGCTTCCAATGCTTGAACCATTTCATCTCTTCACCCGGACGAACGAAGTATTGCATTTCCATTTGTTCGAATTCCCGCATTCTGAAAATAAACTGACGGGCTACAATTTCATTTCTGAAAGCTTTTCCTATTTGTGCAATTCCAAAAGGTAGCTTCATCCGGCCTGTTTTCTGAACATTCAGGTAATTCACAAATATTCCCTGAGCGGTTTCAGGTCTCAGATATATTTTAGACGCACCTTCAGCCGTTGAACCCATCTCGGTTGAAAACATAAGGTTGAACTGACGAACATCTGTCCAGTTTTTTGTTCCTGAAACCGGGCAGCTGATCTCGTAATCCAGAATTATCTGCTTAAGTCCCTCAAGATCATTGTCATTCATGGCCTTTGCAAAACGTGCTGTGAGCTCATCAATTTTTCCCTGATTGGCCAGAACCCGCGGATTAGTTTCTTTGAACTGATCCTCATTAAAAGCCTCACCAAATCGTTTTTTTGCTTTGGTAATTTCTTTTTCAATTTTCCCTTCGAATTTGGCTCTCTGATCTTCGATCAAAACATCTGCCCTGTACCTTTTCTTTGAATCTTTATTATCAACCAAAGGATCGTTAAATGCATCAACATGACCAGAAGCTTTCCAGATAGTTGGATGCATAAAAATGGCCGAATCCAGTCCGACAACATTTTCATACAATAGCACCATGGAGTCCCACCAATACTTTTTAATGTTGTTTTTGAGCTCTACCCCATATTGCCCATAATCATATACTGCACTTAATCCGTCGTAAACCTCTGAGGATTGAAAAACGTATCCATATTCTTTACAGTGTGAAACCAGTTTTTTAAAAAGATCTTCCTGAGCCATATAATGATGTGTTTCTAATTAGGCCTGCAAAAATAAGGCAAAATCTTGTTTATTCATATTCTTTAAGGAATTGAGATTTCTCATTTTTAATTTCGATAGCTTTGAATATCTATTTGCGCAATTTCGCAATTGGATTTCCTTCAAGTCCAGCTGAAACCAACCATGCAACAAATTCAGCAAATGGCTTTATATCCTGATCTACACTAGCACTTTCTAAAGCATTCATGTAATTGTCTCTTTCTTCAACTGGTATAACTGTCCAGGGATATCCACCCGAAGCCAACATTGCATTCATAAGAAATCGACCAATTCGTCCATTACCGTCCATGTATGGATGTATATAAACAAATATAAAATGGCCTAAAACTGCTCGTGCACCAGGATGACTTTCATCTTCCAAAAGTTGAAATAGTAATGGCATTAAGTCTCGTACACTATCTTTATTGATAGGCGTGTGTTTGGATCCTCCAATAAACACCTGACTATTCCGATATCCTGCCAAATCAGATGGCCTTAATAATCCAACAGAAACGCTTGATCCAAATAGCTCTCTGTACCAATCACCGTGATCTGCATCAGCCACCTTGCCGGCATTCTTTCCATCCAAAATTTTGCTAACGCTCTTTTTTACAGCTTGAAATGATTGCCAATATCCACGTGCTGCTATGGCATCTCTTTGCTTTTGATCCTCTTCATTGCCATCTACATCCCATTTGCCAGTTCGTACACGTTCAATCAGTTCTGGGGTAACTGTATATTTTTCAATTGATAAAGAATGATATGCATCTGTAGTATAGAGTTCTTCAATACTCTCCAGGAATGTTTCTTTATTTAAGGGAACACCAGGTGCTTTTGGGAAAACTTCGATGATGATATTCCTCATTTCATGCCACATGAGCTTTACTCGATTAACATATGGTGATTTTTCCCGAAAGTTGAATTTAATTGGTGTTGGTTCCACGAAAGGATCTTTTTCTCTAACATCATACCCAGCAGACTTCATTGTCTTTAGTATATCATCTGCAATCATATTTTGTCCGATATTTCTATAGGCTCCGGCAAGTCTTCCAGCAATTTTAGAATGTCCTCCATCCAAAAGTATGTTAAGCAATTCAGAAGCATCTTTAATCATCATGAGGGCAGTGCGTGCATCAGTTGATTGGCTAGCAAAAAATGATGGTGCACAATGTACTACTGATGAAGGTAGATTCACCACTTGCAAACCCTTCCACTTTTCAATTTCTGCTTTCTCAGGAAGAGACGATTTCATGACAAAAATGGACGTGCCAAAAAGAAACTCTGTTCGAAAATTATTTCCAGAAGTACTTCTCACTATCAGTTGCCTTGGTACTGTATTATTGCCAGCATGCAACATTAACGATTGTTCTGCAGATATACAGTAGTCCTCTCCGTAACGATCTTCAAGGAATTGTCCACAGAATCCCCAAAATGAAACATACCAGGAAGTACTATCCCCTTGTCCCTCTTCATTGGACGTAGATATATACCAACCCTTTATGACTTCACTTATAAAGCCATTTTCAACAAGTCGTTCTCTATGCACTCTGGACAGATCACTGGCCTTGATGCCTATAATCCGATTATCATGAAGTTCTATCAGTTTCTCTAAGGATTCTGCCAATTTTTCTCCTGGTGTTGCCATTTGCTATTTTCCCTATTACTCGACACCGTACTATTGTTATAATCCTGCGCTGTGCGATTGTTATAATTCGGCGATGTGCGATTGTTATAATTTAGTGCAAGTAACGCTAAATTAAATTGATTACCAAAGGACTCATTTAGAAAAGCTTGGCTTGACATTTAGGCGGCTAATACAGACTATCTGGTGTAATTGAGCAAATGGAACAAGCCTATAATCAGGCATTTGAAAGGAAATAGTCACATTAAAAATGAAATGAATGGCTATAATAGATTGAAATTATAATTGTCTGACAATAAATCCTTTAAAGTCATTTATTGGTGCCAATTATTTTTACACACGCGGATTGGCCGGAGATATTTCTCGTTTCCGTCCATATACCAGCGATTCCGCTTGAAATTGGTTAATTTTGTCTAAAATCAGTTTTCAATGAAACACATTTGTGATTATCTGGTTGTAGGCAGCGGCATGGCCGGTCTCAGTTATGCGCTCAAAGTCGCAAAAAAGGGAAAAGTCATCATTTTAGCCAAGGCAGAGATCGAAGAAACCAACACCCGTTATGCCCAGGGAGGCATTGCCTCAGTCACTTATGCCCCTGACAATATTAATAAGCATATTCAAGACACCATTAACGCAGGAGATGGCCTTAATGATGAAGATATCGTAAGAATGGTGGTTTCAGAGGCTCCAGAACAGATACAGGAATTAATCAAATGGGGTGCCCGTTTTGATAAGAACAATGACGGAACATATGATCTGAACCGAGAAGGAGGTCATTCAGAGAAACGTATTTTGCACCATAAGGACAATACCGGCTATGAGATCATGCGTGCTCTGATAGACAAGGTCAGAAATAATGATAACATTGAAATTTTAGAGAAATTTTTTGCCCTTGACCTGATCACTCAGCACCAACTTGGAGTACCGGTTTTCAGGGGTAAACAGAATATTAAATGCTTTGGTATTTATGCTCTGAATACACGCACAAACTCCATTGAAACCATTTTATCAAAAACCACTATGCTTGCCACAGGTGGAAATGGCTTTATTTACCAAACCACAACAAATCCGCAAATTGCAACAGGAGATGGTATTGCCATGGCATATCGTGCGAAAGCATACGTTGAACAAACAGAATTTGTTCAGTTTCATCCTACAAGTTTATTTAACCCGGGTGAACGTCCGTCCTTCCTGATTACTGAGGCTATCAGGGGTTTTGGTGCTGTTTTAAAAACTGTTGACGGTGAGGAATTCATGCACAAATATGACAGGCGCGGATCCCTGGCTCCCAGAGATATAGTTGCCCGTGCAATTGATGCCGAGATGAAAACCCGAGGCGATGATTATGTGCTTCTTGACTGTTCTCATCTGGATACAAAAAAGCTTTTTGAAAGTTTTCCGAATATCACCAAAAAATGCAAATCCATTGGCATTGACATCAGCAAAAAGCCCATTCCGGTAATTCCTGCTGCCCATTATATTTGCGGAGGTGTCCAAACCGATTCTGATGGACAAACCACTATCGAGTACCTTTTTGCTGCCGGTGAAGTGGCATGCACAGGCCTTCATGGAGCCAATCGCCTGGCTTCCAATTCGCTGCTTGAAGGAGCTGTCTTTGCAAACCGCGCAGCAACAAAGGCTATTGAATTGGCCCGAACAGCAATTATCCGGGAGGGTGTTCCTCAATGGAACGACGAGGGTACATCCCTGCCCGAAGAAATGGTGCTGATCACTCAGAGCCGGAAAGAATTGCAGCAAATAATGTCGAATTATGTTGGAATTGTTCGCTCAAATCTGCGTTTGAAACGAGCACTTGACCGATTGGAAATTCTTTATCGGGAAACTGAAAATCTCTATAACCGATCAACTCTCTCAGTGGAATTATGTGAATTGCGCAATGCAATCAACGTTGCTTATCTGGTGATCAAACAGGCCATGCAAAGGAAAGAAAGTCGCGGATTACATTTTAACCTCGATTATCCTTCCAAAAATCCACTTTAGAGTAACAAGTATCTGAAAATATTAAAAGGATTTATAACCAATAATTTTTCTAACCTCCCGGATGGAAGCTGAGGCGCTCTCCCTCGCTTTTTCGGCTCCTTTTTTTACTACTGACCTTAAATAATCATCATTAGCAGATATCTCCAGAATCCGCTCACGGATCGGAGCATTGAATTTAATAATATCCTCAGCAAGCTGCTTTTTCAAATCACCATAACGAATGCTGCATTTAGCGTAGCTATCCTTAAAATGGGTCAGGGTTTCAGGCTCGCTGACTACCTCCATCAAGGAAAAAAGATTTGCAATTGGCTCAGTTGGTTCCTGGTCTGGCTCTTGCGGACCACTATCTGTAACCGCTCGCATAACTTTTTTGCGAATGACCTTTTCTTCATCGATCAGGTTGATAGCATTCCCTTCTGATTTACCCATCTTTCCCGAGCCATCAAGACCTGGAATTTTTATCAGCTCATTTGAAAAACTGAAAGCTTTGGGCTCAGGAAAAAAATCAACCTTATACATATGATTAAATCGTCGTGCAAATTTTCGTGCCATCTCAAGGTTTTGCTCTTGATCTTTTCCAACAGGTACTTTATTAGCACGATGAATAATAATGTCAGCAGCCATAAGAACAGGGTAGGTTAACAAGCCAGCGTTTACATTTTCTGGTTGCTTCCTTACCTTATCTTTAAATGATGTGGTTCTCTCCAGCTCACCAACATATGCATTCATGTTCAGCAGAAGATAAAGCTCAGGTATCTCTGGCACATCACTTTGAACATACAATGTAGCTACATCAGGATCAATGCCACAGGCCAGATATTCAGATAATACTGACCTTATATTAGTATGAAGATTCTCTGGTGTAGGATGAGTGGTAAGACTATGCCAGTCGGCCACAAAAAAGTAACAGTTATGCTGGTGCTGCATCTTTACAAAATTCCGAATAGCGCCAAAATAATTCCCGAGATGCAAATTCCCCGTTGATCGTATTCCACTGACTACAGTTTCCTTCATGGCTCTGATTTATTTTTTACATTTGCGGCAAAGATAGAAATATCCCCCCAAATCCGTACATTTGAGTGGATCAGGAATAATAATTTTTAAAGTCATGGAAAGCACAAGACAACAAAAAGTTGCAAGATTATTGCAAAGAGACCTGGCCGAAATCATGCGCTTGAAGTCCAGAATCTTTGGATCAGGTGTCATGGTTTCAGTTACCGTAGTAAGAATGACTCCTGATTTGGGACTAGCCAAGGTGTATCTGAGTATTTTCCCATCTGACAATAGTGAAGAAGTACTCAAAGCTGTTGAAAAGGCCTCCAGAAATATCAGATACGAATTAGGGACCCTGGTCGGAAAACAATTAAGAGTGGTTCCTGAGCTAAAATTCTATTTGGATGATTCCTTTGATTATGCAAAAAGAATTGATGACCTGCTGGATTAATGAATCTCCCATTCTATATCGCCCGACGTTATTTGATTTCCAAAAAATCACGTAATATTATAAATCTGATTTCCGGCATTTCAGTTGCGGGTATTACAATCGGGACCCTGGCCCTCATCCTGGTACTGTCTTTTTTCAATGGTCTTGAATCTCTGATTAAATCCCTTTTTAATGCCTTTGATCCGGAGTTAAAAATTACCATGGTTGAGGGTAAAACATTTGATGTTGACCCCGAAATATTTGACCCCGTTCGGAATGATCCCTCGCTTGCAGTATTCTGCGAAGTGCTTGAAGAAAACGCCTTGCTTCGCTATCGTGACAGACAGGTTGTTGCCACAATCAAAGGGGTAACAGATAATTTTTCTGAACTTACAGGGATAGATAGTCTGCTGACGGATGGAAAGTTCAAATTACATGATAATGACAGACCCATGGGGGTAATCGGATACGACCTGGCATACAGACTATCAATTGGCTTATCTTTTTTTGATCCCCTATATATATTTGTGCCTAAAAGAAATTCTGGCTCACTATTAAATTACGCAAATGCTTTCAGGCAGGAGTTTCTCTTTCCATCCGCAGTTTTTTCTGTACAACAGGAGTATGACTCGCAATATCTTATTGTGCCATTAGATTTTGCCCGGGAGATACTAAATTATGAAAACAGCGTATCGGCAATTGAGCTGAAATCAAAGCCAGGAGAAGATGTCAATAAAATAAAAAAACGTTTAGTCTCCCAACTCGGACCTGATTATAAAATTCAGAACCAATTTGAACAGCATGAAGCTTTTTACCGGGTCATGGCAGGAGAGAAGTGGGCAATTTTTCTCATTTTAGGATTCATTCTGATCATAGCCTCTTTCAATACCATATCTTCACTCACCTTGCTGGTACTGGAAAAAAAGAAAGATATGCACATACTTCAAAGTTTAGGTGCAGTACCAAAAACTATTCAGAAAGTGTTTTTATATGAAGGTTTGCTAATCACAGGCCTTGGTATTGTTTTCGGACTATCCCTGGGTGCTTTATTAGCCTGGATTCAGATACAATGGGGAATTATTCGTTTCCCATCGAGCGGGGCATTTATTGTGGATGTTTATCCTATAAAAATGATTCTTTCAGACTTCTTTTTGGTTACCGGTATGGTAAGCCTGATTGGTTTGCTAGCCTCAGCAATTCCGGTACGAATACTTGGTAAACGTTATTTTTCTTCTTTTGACGGCACTGGAATTAACAGCTGATCACCCCATTTTTCGCGTATTTCTTCCAGGATTTGATAAACCAATTCCTTCCCTTCAGCCTGAAGCAATCGTATACGTGTTTCTTTAAAATTTGAAAGTCCTTTAAATGAAACAGCAAAAAACCTTCGCATAGAAACAACCCCTCGTCTGTCGTCTTTGAAGCTAAATCCCAATTCTAAATGTTCTTTGATCAGATCAATTTGGTCGCCCACAGTCATTGGAGGCAATATTTCGCCGGTTTTAAGATAATGTTTCACATCTCTGAAAATCCATGGGCGCCCAATTGCTGCTCTCCCTATCATTATACCATCGACCCCATATCTGTCAAAAGCTTTTTTTGTTTCTACCGGATCTGTAATATCTCCATTTCCAATAATGGGTATTTTAATACGTGGATGATTTTTTACTTCTCCAATTAGTGTCCAGTCGGCCTCGCCACGGTACATTTGAGCCCTTGTTCGTCCATGAATTGTAAGAGCCATAATTCCTGTATCCTGCAACATTTCAGCAATTTCCACAATATTTTTACTGTTGTCATCCCATCCCAGGCGGGTTTTTACTGTTACTGGCAGTTTGGTAGCCCTCACAATCTCCCGAGTCATTTTTATCATTTTAGGTACATCTACCAACATACCTGCACCAGCACCTTTCATTGCCACCTTTTTAACCGGACAGCCAAAGTTTATATCAATAAGATCAGGTCCCCATGTCTCAGTTATTTTTGCAGATTCAACCATAGCTACGATGTTTTTTCCATATAGTTGTATTCCATATGGATGCTCATAGGCTTGAATCTCCATCTTTTCCAGAGTGCGATTAACATTTCTTATTAAAGCATCGGAGGAAACAAATTCTGAGAACATCAGGTCAGCCCCAAATTTTTTACACATATATCTGAAGGGCGGATCTGTTACGTCCTCCATTGGTGCCAATATCACAGGCTGATCAGGTAATTGAAGTGTGCCAATTTTCATGCGGCTGTAAAAATACAACAATAAACATTGGAAGCAGAAAATTCTTATCTTGAAACCTTATGTTTTTTCGGATTCTGATAACAGGATTACTCACGTTCTGTACCTGCACAATAAGCGGGTACGGGCAAATAAATGAATTCAGAAAATGGAAGCACTATGCTTTGTTTCAGGAAGATTTTAGCATTGATACCCTCCGGAAGGATCAAATATTTGTACATATAAATAACCTCAATTTTCTCAAAAACAATGAGTACAAAAACGATTATATAATCGGTCAAACTCTTGTTGGCATGTTCCTTGAACCTTCTGTTGATTACTATCCCGATAAGAAAACAAGAATACGGGCGGGAGTTCATTTGCTGAAATATCATGGAAGAAACAGTTTTGACAAGATCGCGCCAATTATTTCGGTGCAGCATCATGCCAATGAACATATTGACCTGATTGTCGGAACCATTCAGGGGGCAGCCAATCATGGTCTGCTTGAGCCCATAATGAGTTTTGAAAAGAATCTCATCAATCACAATGAAAACGGTCTTCAGTTTCTCCTGTCTTACCCCTGGATCCAGGCAGATGTGTGGCTGAATTGGGAGCAATTTATCAAAACAGATGATCCTTTCCAGGAGAAATTTACTGCTGGCGCAAATGCATATATCAAAATTCATGAGGAGGATCAGTGGCATTTTGGTCTGCCCGTTCAATTGCTTTTCCGTCACAGTGGAGGGCAAATAGATGCATCAAACCTGCCTGCCGACACTCAGAATAATTCGTCTTTTGGTTTGTTTCTAGAATGGATTCCTGATTTGCCCTATCTGAAGTCAGTAAGCCTTGAACATCAATTATTGCTTTTCCAGGAAGTAAATCCGGGAGTACATAAACAGATTATTAATGGTCAGGGAATGTACAGTCTTTTGGATGCTGATACTAAATACGGTCAATTCCAGCTCGGTTTATGGCAGGGTTACAATTATTTCTCGCCACATGGTGAGCCACTGTTTTTATCAAGTTCACTCATTTCAGATGACAACTATTCAGCTGAACGCAGCATGTTGACAATAAAATATCAATATCAGAAAAAGCTAAATGATTTTCTTGATATTGCTCTTCGGATTGAACCATATTATCATTTCAACACCAGAAGAATGGATCACAGCTGGAGTGTGTATTTGCTTCTGAGCAAGGATTTTTTTCTACGGGGAGTGCGGTGAATCGGGGTAACCCAGTAACCGAGTAACCGAGCTAATACTCCTCTCTGTCAAGCTGTTCATGCCATGCTATGAACTCTGCTCCTGCTTGTGGAATTGTAATTTGCTCGGTTTTCAGAGATCTCTCCTCAACAGGTAAGTGAATTTCTTCATAGATCATTGCATCACTGAATCCGGCTTCACGAGCGTTATGACGGTCGCTGGCAAAAACCAATCTCTTAATTCGGGCCCAATAGACTGCACCCAGGCACATCGGACAAGGTTCACATGAAGAAAACAGGGTGCAGCCCTCAAGTTCATGGTTTCCCAACAGACGACTGGCTTCCCGTATGGCCATCACCTCGGCATGTGCAGTTGGATCATGTTTATCAGTGACCCGGTTAACTCCTGTTGCAATTATTTTTCCATCCTTAACAACCAGGGCTCCAAATGGTCCTCCTCCATTTTGCACATTGGATTGGGCTAATTCAATCGTTTTTAAGATAAATTCCTGATCTGGTATATTATATGTCTTTTTCATCCGTTTATATTTATTTTAATTACCGTATGGAGCTCGCATAACAAAAAATAATCATCGTTGTGTGTGTCAAAAGGGTTTTGTTTTTGTCATGCTCGGTTCATTTGGAACTGAAAATAAAAATAAGGGATAGAAAAATGCAATAAATGCTACCCCGGCCTGAGTTTCCAAAGTATCTTCATTAAACATTGAAATGAAAGCCACCAGGAAGAATAGAAGAAATAAATATTGTTTGAAACGGCCCATCAGAATACCCGGTCCAAAAAATGCCACTATGGCAACTATCAGACCAATACTCCCCAGGGCTATTGCAAAAGTTAACCACTGATTATGAGCTCTGAGTTGCCAAACAGGTTCAAGACAGGTGTTTATCTCCTTATATTTTGCTGAGAATGCATCTGCCACATCACCTGTCCCTACTCCAAATACAGGATTATCAAGAAAAATTGAAAATCCGGTTTTCAGGTACTCTATTCGTTGGGTTAAAGAGTGCCCACTCGGATTTCCACCCTTTTTATATACGTCGAGCTGCCATATTAACTGATAGATTCTGGTCTGAAAAGCTTTTGGGTCTTTGTAAATCACATTGGCATACCCTTTTTCGATCAGTTTTATATCCTCATTTGTCAAACTTGAAACACCAACATAGTCTTTTCGCAGTCCTTTTGAAGTAAGGTAACGGATCAAAGTATTTTTCACTGCGTGACCTTTTTCATCCCTACCCCGATATGGAATTTTACTAAGCTTATTCCAACCCGCCTCCAATTCTGGTTCACAAAGGTATACTCCAACATGATATCCATTCTCCAGAAAATGGTTATCGCTGTCATGCCAGTAGGGATTACCTGCTGATGTAGTAAGCTCCAGGTTTTCTATATCATCCCTGATAAAATAAAAATCATTTATCTGAGACCTGATATATAAAGAAACCAAAATTGGTAGAGCAACAATACCAGCCAGAGCTATCCATTTACTATATCTTCCTGAATGAATAATTAGCCATCTGAAAGATAATAATAGCCCTACAATCAATCCAATTACCAGGCCTGTCATGGATTTTGAGAGGAGAAGAAAAAGAATAAAGTACCCAATACCTCCGTAGTATAACAGTCTCTCCCATCTTTTCAGGCCCTGACGCAGAGCAAAAAAGCTCAAAATAAATATTGACAGATCAACCAGCAAGGCGAAACGTATATGCGAGATTACCAGTGAGGCCTCTCTGAAATCTTGTATTTGAATTCTAAGTAATTCATTTAATCCGGCAATAGTTACCAGGCTTGAAGAGAATACTGCTGTAACAAAAAAGAGCAATATAAGTTTCATCTCGATTTTATTAAGCTTTTCTGAGCTTGCTATAACCACAGGTAATATTAAAAGGGGGATTTTGATTTTTATATCATGCCAGCCATAGGCCATGTTTTTAGAATAGATCAAACCCGCCAAATGCCACAAAAAAAGCAGGAGAAAAATCCATACAGCCTTATTTTCTTTCAGTCGCTTCAGTTTATATTGAAAATCAGCTCTTAAGGCCCAATGTATTGCTATTAAAAATTGCAATACACTCGTCATATATTTGGACGTTGGCAGGAAAATAACAAATGCAATTAGCAAGAAAACATATATCAAGTGATGAATGTCTCGTGTGTTTTTTAGCAATTGTCTGATTTGTATCATTAATCTGATATTGGCCTTCCGGATAAAAATCTGTCATCAAAGGTAGGTTTTCCACAGCTACCTATTGAAAAGTTCTAACAGATATGTGCAAAACGGTATAATAAACCGCTTATTTTGCACTAATTACTATGTTAAACGTAGGAATATTGGCAAACAATCCTGTATGGGAAGAATACCTATCGGCATTCTCCCGGGGTGCTCCTTTTCGCATCATAGGAAGTCATACCCCTGAAATTTCTGACTCTCATGGGGGTATTGCTAACCTGAACGATGCGGATGTGGTATGGATTCCACAAAAAACTCCTGAAAGTATTCCGGAAGCTATACTTTCCCTACGTGAATCAAGACATGTATTATTAGGCTTTCCGGTAGTTGAATTCCAGCGGGAGGCATCCCAAATGGTACATCTGGCCCGTGAAGCACATGTGGATGTGCAAGTAGGTCATCATGACCGTTATCATCCGGCCTTTCGGGCTGTTCAGGATATTTTGGTAAAACCTCAATATATAAGACTCGATCATTGGACCAGGATCATTGAAGGACCTGATGCTGAAAAGCTTTTTATGCAAAATCTTCTGCATGATGTTGACGCCATTCTTGCTCTTATATCGGAGCCATTAAAAAAAGTGCAGGCGCATCTTTCACATGCATCGGTCACTTTTGGCAGGGTATTAAACGTAAGACTTGAATTCCACAATGGAACTGTGGCAGCACTTTGCCTCAACAATCTGGGGTTTGAAGAAAAACGTCATCTCGAAGTTATAGGGATGAATACATTATACTCTATTGATCTTTCAAAAGGGGAATCACAGGTGACTTTTTGCCAAAAAGACAATAAAACAACTAAAAAACTCTGGCCAACTAATGGGCTATTGGGTGTTGATACGGGCTCGATCGATGAAGAAACTCTAACCCGGGAATGTGTTTCTTTCTTTTATCAAAAAGACAAAAACCTGAAACCTCTTGCCAGTATTGAGGATGGATTTGAGGCTCTCCAGATCACAAGAACAATCTATCATAAGATTGGCATGGCCCTTCTTTAGGCGTCTTTGTGAATTTTCAACAGCTTATCAACAAAATCACAAGGCATTACCTTGGGATATAAAAAATTAATTGTATTTTTGCACTCCAATTTAGTAAAGGCAAGCTTTAAGCTTTGCTTTCAAGGATTTAGAAATCCAAATAGTAAAAATTAGTTAAACAGGTTAAAGTGGATACATTAAGCTACAAAACCGTATCAGCAAACAAGGCAACAGTAAATAAAGAGTGGGTGGTTGTTGATGCAACTGACGCACCTTTAGGGCGCCTGGGTTCAGAAGTTGCCAAAATGCTGAGAGGTAAACTCAAGCCGAACTTCACTCCTCATGTTGATTGTGGGGATAACGTCATCGTATTAAATGCTGACAAAGTAAAACTCACTGGCAAAAAGTGGACTGATCGAGAGTATTTTACTCACTCCGGATATCCGGGAGGACAAAAAATAACAACGCCTGAGCAGATGTTTGCTAAGGATCCCAGACGTTTGGTTGAACATGCTATCAGAGGTATGTTACCTAAAAGCAGACTGGGTCGTGAGATGTTCAGAAATCTACATGTATATGTTGGTGGAGAGCATGATCATGAAGCTCAGAAACCGAAAGAAGTAATAATTAATCACAAATAAATCGCATGGAAGTAGTAAATGCCATTGGGAGAAGGAAGGCAGCGATTGCCCGTATTTTTGTATCTGAAGGAAAAGGGCAGATCACCATCAACAAGAAAGATTACCAAGTGTACTTTCCGTTGGATCAGCTCCAATACATCGTGATGCAACCCCTAAATCTCCTGGAATTAGCAGACCGTTATGACATCAAGGTCAATTTGACCGGTGGTGGAATAAAAGGTCAGGCTGAGGCTCTTCGCTTAGCCATTTCTCGCGCTATGGTTCAGATTGATCCTGAATCTAAAAAAGTATTGCGTGCAAATGGTTTTATGACAAGAGATCCCAGGGTGGTTGAGCGGAAAAAACCGGGTCGTCCAAAAGCTCGTAAACGTTTCCAATTCTCAAAACGTTAGAAAATTTTACTGTTAAACAGCTTAGTTTAGGATCTAAACCATCAGGACTTCATGTGAACTACCTGTTGGTTGCTTAAACAGAAGGTAAACTAAAAAATTATGCCAAGAACGAATTTCAAAGAATTACTGGATGCCGGAGTACATTTTGGCCACTTAAAAAGAAAGTGGAATCCTCAGATGGCTCCATACATTTTCATGGAAAGAAACGGGATTCATATCATTGACCTCCACAAGACGGTGGTAAAAATTGATGAATCAGCAGAAGCCTTGAAAAGAATTGCCAAATCAGGAAGAAAAATCCTGTTTGTTGCTACAAAAAAGCAGGCAAAAGAAATTGTAGCTGAAAATGTTGCTGCAATTGGTATGCCTTATATTACTGAACGATGGTCAGGTGGTATGTTAACGAATTTCCCCACCATCCGGAAGGCCATTAAAAAAATGTCATCTATTGATAAGATGTCATCAGACGGAACCTTTGACCACATGTCGAAAAGAGAACGTCTGCAGGTTACTCGCCAACGTGCCAAGTTGGAAAAACTTTTAGGAAGTATTAAAGATCTGACACGTCTGCCTGCTGCCTTGTTTGTTGTTGATGTATCGAAAGAAAACATCGCGGTAAATGAAGCCAAAAAACTCAATATTCCGATTTTTGGGATGGTTGATACTAATTCTGATCCCGGTGTAGTTGATTTTGCAATTCCTGCAAATGATGATGCTTCAAAATCTATTGCTCTGATTACTTCAATTATTTGTAAAGCTATTGAAGAAGGATTGGGCGAAAGGAAAGCAGAGAAGGAAAAAGAAGCTGTAACACAGAAAGCAGCCAAAGCCAAAGCGGCTGATCAGGATGAGAATAAACCTGCGAAAAAAACTCCTTCAAGAAAGACCCATGCTAAGAAAGTTGACATAAAAGAAGTGACTTCTGGCCAAAAGGAGTAAATCATTTTTAACTCAAATAATACTAGAGAAAATGGCTGAAATAAAAGCTGCCGAAGTTGCTAAACTTCGGAAAATGACTGGTGCCGGAATGATGGATTGCAAAAAAGCTCTTGGTGAAACCAATGGTAATTTTGAAGAGGCAATAGATCTATTACGTAAAACAGGGCAGAAAATTGCTTCAAAACGTGCTGATCGTGAGGCTACTGAAGGTGCAGTAATTGCTGTAACTGCAGAAGATCATTCAAAAGGAGCATTGATCGCATTGAATTGTGAAACTGATTTTGTGGCTAAAAATGATTCTTTTGTAAAATTTGCAACAGATATCGCAACTACAGCACTTAATCAAGCACCTGCTGACCTTGATGCTCTTAAGGATATTGAGCTTGATGGTAAGAAAATCGGAGATGAAGTAATCAATCAAACTGGTGTAATCGGTGAGAAAATAGATTTAAGTTACTTCGGCAAACTTTCTGATCCCTATGTTATCAGTTATATTCATCCAGGTAATAAACTTGCTACTTTGGTTGGTTTTAATAAACCTGTTAAAGACCATCAGGTTGCACGAGATGTTGCAATGCAAGTAGCTGCCATGAGTCCTGTATCTGTTAATAAAGACTCTGTTCCTCAGAGTGTTATTGATAAGGAATTAGAAATTGGTCGTGAAATTGCTATTCAGGAAGGTAAACCAGCAAATATCATTGATAAAATTGCCGAGGGAAAATTGAACAAATTTTTCAAGGAGAACACTTTACTGAGTCAGCAATTCATCAAAAATAACAAAATAAGTGTTGCTGAATATTTGCAACAAGAAGATAAAGAGCTAACAGTTAATACATTTATTCGTATTACACTGAACATTTAGAACAAAATTTTTATTTATTTAAGAGGGTGTCATAAGTTATGGCACCCTCTTTTTTTTTACCTTCGAAACCAAATAAGTACCATATGGTAAATTACTCTAGAATTTTACTCAAACTCAGTGGAGAATCACTTATGGGCAAACAATCTCATGGGATTGACAGCGCTCATCTGCAAAGCTATATTGAACAAATCATTGCTGTTAGAAAAACAGGTGTTCAGATTGGCATTGTCATTGGAGGCGGTAATATTTTCAGGGGTTTAGCCGGAGCACAGCAAGGCTTTGACCGAGTAAAAGGAGATTATATGGGTATGCTTGCCACGGTAGTAAATGGATTGGCTTTGCAATCAGCTTTTCAAGCAAAAAAAATACCAGCCCGGCTGTTTACTTCAATCAGAATGGAGCCTGTTGCTGATTTTTGGAATCGGGATCAGGTATTAGAAGCATTAGAAAATAATACTATTTGCATTTTCTCCGGAGGAACGGGAAACCCATACTTTACTACAGATACCACGGCAGCCCTTCGAGCTGTTGAAATCAAGGCCGATGTCTTATTAAAAGGCACAAGAGTTGACGGAGTATATTCAGCTGATCCGGAGAAAGATCCTGATGCCACCCGGTTTGATACTATCAGCTTTGATGAGGTTATTATGAAAAATCTCAGGATAATGGATCAAACTGCCTTTACCCTGTGTCGTGAGAACCAACTTCCAATTCTGGTTTTCGATATGGACTCATATGGTAATCTTGAAAAACTGATTTCAGGACATAGAATTGGAACATTGATTCAAAAATAAATATCTTTGGTTTTTTTAATAACACTGACAGCATTTGATTTGACCGCTTAGAATAATATTAATCTTATGAACGACGAAGTAGAATTAATACTTGAAGACGCTGAAGAAAAAATGCAGCGGACAACGAACCATCTCGACACTGAGTTGCAGAATATACGTGCTGGTCGTGCCAGTGTGAACATGTTGGATGGCATTCAGGTTGATTACTATGGCTCCATGACTCCACTCAACCAGGTGGCTAATGTTAATACCCCTGATGCCAGAACACTGGCTATTCAGCCTTGGGAAAAAACAATGATCGACCCCATTGAGAAAGCAATTTTGGCGGCAAATATCGGATTAACACCTATGAATAATGGCGAGATTATCCGAATCAATATCCCCATGCTTACTGAGCAACGTCGTCAGGATCTGGTAAAACAGGTAAAAAATGAAGGAGAAAACTCCAAAGTTAGCGTGCGTAATATCCGCAGAGACGCTAACGAACATTTAAAAAAGTTGCTTAAAGAGGGTCTTTCTGAAGACCTGGAGAAAGATGCCGAATTATCAATTCAGGAATTGACTGATAATTTCATCAAAGAAATTGAGGATAAAATTGTGATCAAAGAAAAGGATATAATGACTATCTAATTTCTACTTCCCGATCAAATTAAAAAGTTCATCCAGCCGTGGAGTCAGAATTATTTCTGTTCTGCGGTTTTTTTGTTTCCCTTCACTTGTTTCGTTAGTCTCCACCGGAATATATTTACTTCTGCCAGCTGCAGTCAAGCGCCTGGGATCGATACTTGAATCAAGCAATATCCTAACAATTGAAGTGGCTCTTTTCACACTGAGATCCCAATTATCAATCATCAGGTCGGAGCTGCTGTTAACTGATACATTATCGGTGTGTCCTTCAATTAGGATTAATATCTCAGGATTTTGCTCTAATACTCCCGCCAGTTTTTTTATAGCATCAACACCTTTAGAACCTACCTTGTAACTTCCTGATCCAAACAACAGTTTTTCTTCGAGTGAAACAAATACTTTCCCATTCTTCATCTCAACACTTAGTTCATCGGCACTAAAAGCATACAAAGCCTGTGCAACTTTAGCTCGAAGACCATTCATTATTGAATCTTTCTGTGACAACACACTTTCAAGCTCTGCCAGACGTGTGTTTTGAGTTTCAAAATCATCTTCGAGTTTTTCAAGATTCTTCCGTTTTATTTCAAGAGAAGCCTCAAGCTTTGTAAGGTTGTCTTCTTTCTCCATCAAACTTTGCTGTGTTAACTGAAGCTCCCGCAATATCCGGGAAGTTTCCCGGTCACTGCCTGATGCCAGCTCACTCTGAATTTTGAGAAGGTTTTGATACAATTCATCAGCTTTTCTGTACTTCTCCTTCATCCGGTTTAAATCACGCTTTGAATTCAGCACGTCAGCATCCATTCTTGAAATTTGTCTTTCCAATACACGTATTCTCGATGTCAGCTCGGTATTTGTGATGTTGAGATTTCGTAAATCATTATTCAATGAAGTAAGAGATACCGACTGGGCATTATGGTCTTGTTGCAGTTTCTTATATTGGCTCAAAGGAACACAACTACCTAAAAGAAAACTTAGTATCAATGGCAAAACAAACAGTTTCTTCATGGCTATAAAATTGGATGACAGAACCTGTGCCAAAGATACTAATTGAACTGACAAGGATGGAAACTAATTCTTCCAAAAATTATTACTTTAGCTCCGCTGTAGAATCACAACATGGAAGAAAAAAGTTACGCCCTTCTTGAGTCGATAAATTGCCCCGATGACCTGAAAAAGCTCAAGACAGATGATCTGATATCTGTATGTTCTGAGCTGCGTGATTTTATTATTGATGAAGTTTCACATAATCCTGGACATTTTGGAGCCAGTTTGGGAGTTGTGGAATTGACTGTTGCCCTTCACTATGCTTTTAAAACTCCTTACGACAATTTGATATGGGATGTTGGTCATCAGGCATACGGACACAAAATCCTTACAGGCAGACGTGATCAATTCTATTCTAATCGTAAGTTTAAAGGGATTAGCGGGTTTCCAAAAATGTCAGAAAGCGAATATGATGCTTTTGGTACAGGTCACTCGTCCACTTCGATTTCGGCAGCCCTTGGAATGGCTGTGGCTGCCGATCGCAAAAATGAAACAGACCGGCAAACAGTTGCCATTATTGGTGATGGAGCTTTAACAGGAGGTATGGCTTTTGAAGGCTTGAATAATGCCGGAATCGAAAGGTCTAATATTCTTGTTATTCTTAATGACAACAACATGGCCATTGATCCAAGTCGCGGAGCCATTAAGGAATACCTGCTCGATATCACCACATCAAGATCATATAATCGTTTTAGAGACGACACCTGGAAAATTCTGGGTAAACTAAGTAAAATTGGTCCTGGTACACGTCGCTTGGTTCAAACTTTGGAGAATGCCATCAAGCATATGATTCTCAAGCAGAGTAATCTCTTTGAATCTATGAATTTCAGGTATTTCGGACCTGTTGATGGTCATGATGTTATCCACCTTACAAAAATTCTGGCTGATTTAAAAAATATCCGCGGACCAAAGCTCCTGCATGTTGTTACTAAAAAGGGTAAAGGATTCAAGCAGGCAGAAATTAATCAGACAGCTTTTCATGCACCTGGTTTGTTTGACAAACGCACTGGTGAACTGATTAAATCAGAAAAAAAAGATGTCCCTCCAAAATTTCAGGATGTGTTTGGTTATACCCTCCTGGAGCTGGCTGAAAAAAATGACAAAATTGTAGGTGTTACACCTGCTATGCCGTCTGGTTCTTCATTGAATATCATGATGAAGAAAATGCCTGAACGCACATTTGATGTTGGTATTGCAGAGCAGCATGCTGTAACTTTCTCAGCCGGAATGGCAGCTCAGGGCCTGATTCCATTCTGTAATATATACTCTTCTTTCATACAACGTGCATATGACCAGGTAATTCATGATGTTGCACTGCAAAAATTACCAGTAGTATTTTGCCTTGATCGTGCAGGACTGGTGGGATCTGATGGCCCTACACATCATGGAGCATTTGATCTTTCATTTTTCAGGTTGGTTCCTAATCTCACTATAGCTTCTCCTATGGATGAAATTGAGTTACGGAACATGATGTTTACTGCCCAGCTACAAAACCAGGGTCCGTTCGTGATTCGATATCCGAGAGGAAATGGTATTCATCTTGACTGGAAGAAACCTTTCATGGAAATATCTGTTGGTAAAGGAAGATTATTGCGCGAAGGAAAAAAAATTGCTGTTTTATCCATAGGTACTACAGGCATTCTTGTGTCGACTGCACTAGACAAGCTTGCTGAAGAAAATATTCACCCGGCACATTATGACTTGCGCTTTCTTAAACCCCTTGATGAAAAGCTTTTACAGGATATTTTTCAACAATACGATCATATTATTACAGTTGAAGACGCGAGCATTCTGGGTGGCTTTGGCAGTGCAGTAATTGAAGCTAAAGAGACTTTCAAAGCTAGCTGTACTGTGAAACGCATGGGTATCCCTGATGAATTCATCGAACACGGAACTCAAAATGAACTGTATGAGCTATGTGGATATAACAGTGAATCCATTGCAAATACAATCAGATCCCTGGTCTGACCCAAATAACTAGATCTGGCATTCTCAAAAAAACCTAGTATATTTAAAGGTTGATTTCAAAATCCCTACGCTATGGCAACATTAATTCAAGCAGTATTAGTTGACGATGAAGATAATAGCCTTGAGGCACTTGAAATTCTATTGAACAGGTATTGTCCGGATGTTCAGATTATTGGCCGGGCACAATCCGTTGAAACCGCGGTGAATGTAATTAATGAAGTCAAGCCTGAATTGCTGTTTCTGGATATAGCCCTGCCGGATGGCCAGGGATTCGAGGTTCTGGAAAATGTCGAATACACCGGTTTTGAAGTTGTATTTACTACGGCCTATGATCAATACGCTTTGAAAGCATTCGAGTTTTCTGCAATTGATTATCTGCTCAAACCGATCAATGCTGAAAAGCTCAAGCAATCAGTTGAACGCTTTCAGGAAATTCGAGGCCAGGAAAACTTTGGAGAGCGTGTCAGGGTATTAAAAGACAGCCTCAACAACATGAATGAAAGGATTATTCTTTCATCCATGGATGGTTTTGAAGTTTACAAAATCGCTGATATTATCCGGTGTGAAGCTAACGGAAGCTACACCACTTTCTTTATTAAAGAAGACAGAAAAGTTGTTACATCAAAAACCCTGAACAATTTTGAAAAGCTCTTGTCTGACCTTCCTTTTGTTCGTGTTCACAGTAAGCATCTGGTCAATATAAACTACATTAAAAAATACATCAGTGGCCGCGGTGGTTATATTGTTTTTGAAGATGGATCACAGGTGGATGTTTCCGAGAGAAAGAAGAAAGAATTCATCCGTCTTATGAAAGTGCATGCACGCTCAACGTAATTATTGATCGATTCGTTGCAGGCTATTATCTGTTTGACTCGTTTACAGCCAAGATTCCCCCATTTTTATTAGGTCAGGTTTAAAAAAAGTGGTAATTTTTCACTCCCTAATTTCAGAGAGAAAAAATTGCTTGTAATAATAAATTAAACTCACGTCTATGAAAAAATTTACACTACTTTTTGCTATTCTCTTGTGTTTTTCTGCCACCTATGCGCAGAAAATCAACTATAACAATGAAGCAAAGCCGGTGGATCGTGTTTTATACGATACTCCGCAGTTCATTGAGTCTTCATTCAAAACAGAAGGCGAAGTATTCTTTAGTGAAACTTTTGATTTCGGTGATCCTTCAGCTGAACGCGGCTGGACTCTCCCTGAAGGTTGGCAAATTGTTGACGAAGGGGATAATGGTACATATTGGGAATGGAGAGCTGGTACCGACAGTATCAAAGGTAATTACACCTTTGAACCCGGACATAAATTCTCCCTGACTCCGGATGACGGTTATTTTGTTCTGCCAATGGATGAGTACAATCACGCAGATGGAGCAAGCAATGCTTTTGCAGGCCCCAACTGGTTTCAGATGCCTCCTATTGATTGCTCAGGTCACTCATCTGTAATAATGAAACTTCGTCAATATTTCAGAGCTTGTTGTGGATCTCCAAATGTTACAGTTAGTATCAGTATCGACCAAGGTGTTCACTGGGCCGATTACAATATGGCTTTTGGAACAACAACTAATGTTTTTTGCGAAAAACCTATTGTAGAAATTAATATCTCAGATGTTGCTGCCGGAATGAATGACGTTTGGGTTAAATTCGTATGGGGTGGTAACGATCATTATTTCTGGGTTGTAGATGACTTTGAGCTTTCTGAGGGTTATGCAAATGAACTTCAGCTCGAAGACACTTGGGTAATGATGTCTGACCTGGTTGCTGACGATAATAATGAAGGATACGCATTCATGACGCCACTTTCTCAAATTAATGATGTTGTTGGTGGATGGACTTTCAGAGGTGCTGTTGTAAACGTGGGCATGGAAGATGCTTATAGTGCACAATTGAATGGTGAGATTTGGAAAAATGGTGAATCTGTCTACAACGAAACTTCTGAATCAACAGATGTTTGGGCCTTGGATCGTGACACATTTAATTTAACAACACCGTATTTCCCAGATGAATACGGCTCTTATGAGTTTAATTTGACAGCACAGATGGAGCAAAGTGATGGTGTTCCTGGCAACAATGTGTATAAAGACTGGTTCCACGTAACTGATAGTATTTTCTCAATATCTGACTGGGACTTTGAAACTTATTCGAGTACTGCTTCCTGGAGTAATCAGGATGGTGACTTGCTGGGAGTTATTTTTGATGTAACCGAAGACTGTGAAGTAAATTCTATTTCAACCATGATCATGCAAAGGGCTGAAAATCCTCAGGCGAGCACACAAGTCGGATATGGATACCAGGCCTGGGTTTACTATTGGGATGAGGATGATCAATTCTGGATTCCCCTGATTGCATCAGAATATTATGACGTTGAAGAAGAAACCCTGAACAATTGGATTACGATACCATTAGAAAAAGATGGTGAGTCTGAGTTTCTGATTGAAGGTGAATACATTGCTGCAATTCAGGGCTTCCACATGGGACCTTCAGGTGACAACAACACATGGAGATTTACACTGGGTTCAGATCTTGATCATAAATATAGTAACGGAAAAACTGTATGGAGTCGTGTTAATGAAGATACCTGGAACAACAATGGAACTGATTTATCGATGGTTCGTATGAACCTCGACAAAACAGGTGCGCCAACAGAAGGAACTGTCGTTTTCAATGTTGACATGAATGTTCCTCTGGCTAATGGATACTTCCAAACCTGGGATTATGTTGATGTAGCCGGCAGCTTTAATGGCTGGGGTGCTTCTGCACCAATGGAAGATCCTGATGGTGATGGAATTTATACTCTTGAAGTTACAGGCTTCCCTGTTTTTGAAACCATCGAGTATAAGTACAGAATCAACGGTAACTGGGATACTTCTGAGTTTCCCGCGGGCGGACCAAACCGTGTATACATGACTCATTACTATAATAATACTGATGATGTATACAACGATGGTGTATCTCTCGGTGTATCTCCAACAGATCTTAGCACCAGCCTGAAGGTTTATCCAAACCCAAATTCTGGTGTATTCACTCTCGATGTTCAAAGTTCAATCGTTTCTGATTTGAATATCACTGTAAGCAATATTCAGGGTAAAACTGTTTACCAGAATAATGTTAATTCAGTAATTAACCACAACGAAACAATTGATCTCACCAGTTTTGCCAAGGGGATGTACTTCCTGAAAGTAAACAATCAGGTGACGAAGTTGCTGGTGAAATAAGTCCCCCCGGACCTCCCTGAAACCTCGTTTGGAACGAGGAGGAGAAACGATACTTCACGAACCCCTTCTTTCCATAGGAAGGGGTTTGTTCGTTTGACAAAGAATGATGTGAATTACTTATTTCTATTTCAAAAAAAATACTAATCATAATTATGATGAAAAAAATTATTCTATTACTTGGTGTGCTGATAATAAGCACCATGGCCTTTTCACAAAAGTTCAAAGTCAATCCCACTGTAAGTGAGGTTGATAGGGTGCTTTATAATCAGGAAATCATCAAAGCACCATCAATGAAATTTGAGGGTGAAGTGTTCTTCACTGAAACATTTGACTTTGCAGATCCCTCTGATGAAAGAGGATGGTCTCTACCCGAGGGTTGGCAGATATTCGATGAGAATGACATGGGCCATTATTGGGAATGGCGTGCCGGAACCGACAGTATCCTGGGACGGTTTTCTTTCGAGCCAGGCCACAAATTCTCTCTTACTCCTGATGATGGCTATTTTGTGCTGCCCATGGACGAATACAATTATGTAGATGCCGTGAGTTCAAGTAATAACGGACACGCATGGTTCCAAATGGCACCAATCGATTGTTCAGGTCATGCCTCTGTAGTCATGAAAATGCGTCAGTATTTTCGCTCCTGTTGCTCTGGCTCACCAACTGTTACAGTTATGATCAGTAATGACCAGGGAGTACACTGGGCTGAATACAACATGGCTTATGGCACACCAACAAATTCATTTTGCAAAAACCCATACGTAGAAGTCAATATTTCAGAAGTGGCTGCAGGAATGAACGATGTCTGGATTCGCTTTCTATGGAATGATAATCGACGTTATTTCTGGTGTATAGATGATTTCGAACTGAGTGAAGGTTACAGCAATGAGCTTCAGATGGAAGATTCATGGGTAATGATGTCTGACCTGTCGGATGAAGACATTGATGAGGGTTATGTATTTATGACTCCACTTTCACAAATTAATGATGTACTTGGAGGCTGGACTTTCAGTGGAGCCTTTCTGAATGCAGGAAGCGATGACCAGTATGATTGTGAGCTTAATGCTGAGCTGTGGAAGAATGGCACCTCGGTGTACAACGAAACTTCTGAAGCTGGTGAAATCTGGAGTCTTGACAGAGACACCTTTAATGTCACCACTCCATACTTTCCGGATGACTACGGATCATATAAATTTAAGCTAACAGCACAGCAAGAGCAAGAAGATGGTGTTCCATCAAACAACACTTATGAAGACTGGTTTCATGTAACAGATAGTGTTTACTCATTTGCCGACTGGGATTTTGAGACTTATTCCAGTACAGCTTCATGGGGAAATAATGATGGTGACTTTCTTGGCGTAATGTATGATATAACCTCCGATACTGAAGTTAATTCCATGTCAGTATTTATACAGCAACGTCCTGAAAACCCCCAGGCCAGCACACAAGTAGGATATAGCTTTCAGTACTTCGTTTTCTATTATGATGAAGATGCTGAAACCTGGATAGATTTAATTGCATCGGAGTGGTGGGAAGTAGAAGAAGACATGATTAACAAATGGGTAACCCTTCCCTTCGAAAAAGACGGAGAATCTGAATTCCTATATGCTGGACAATACATTGCTGCTATTCAGGTATTTCACGGAGGAGGAGTAAGTCCTGATAATAATCTCTTCAGGTTTACTATCGGCTCTGATCTGGATCATAAATATCATCGTGCTAAAACTCTTTATCAGTTGAGTGGAGGTGATGGCACATGGTATATAAACTCAACCGATATGTCAATGATTCGTATGAACATCGACAAAACCGGTGCCCCTACCGAAGGAAGTGTAGTATTCAATGTTGACATGAATGTTCCTTTGGCTAATGGTTACTTCCATACCTGGGACTATGTTGATGTAGCCGGTAGTTTTAATGGCTGGGGTGCTTCTGCACCAATGGAAGACCCTGATGGTGATGGAATTTATACTCTTGAAGTTTCAGGAATTCCCGTTTTTGAAAATATTGAGTATAAATACAGAATTAACGGAAACTGGGATACTTCTGAGTTCCCCGCGGGTGGACCAAACCGTGTATACATGACTCATTTCTATAATCAGACTGATGATATATACAATGATGGTGTATCTCTGGGTGTATCTCCAACTGATCTTAGCACCAGCATGAAAGTGTATCCAAATCCAAATTCTGGTGTATTCACTCTTGATATTCAGAGCCCGATAGTTTCTGATTTGAATATCAGTGTAAGCAACATTCAGGGTAAAACTGTTTACCAGAATAATGTTAATTCAGTAATTCATCACAACGAAACAATAGATCTCACCAGTTTTGCCAAGGGAATGTACTTCCTGAAAGTAAACAATCAGGTGACAAAGTTGCTCGTGAAATAATTCGCCTCTTCCCCGCCCCCTCCCTCAAGGAGGGGGTTTTTTGTTTTACAAAATATAAGTACCTTCGCAACGCAAAAATCAAACACACACACACACACACTTCAACCACACCCACACCCACACCCATTTGCCCAGATGGCGGAATTGGTAGACGCGCTGGTCTCAAACACCAGTGAACGCAAGTTCGTGCCGGTTCGACCCCGGCTCTGGGTACCAAAGAGAAGGCTTAAGGCTTAGTAAATAAGAGCTTTAAGTCTTTTTGTTTTATGGTGGGGGGGTGGAAATGATTAAATTGGATTGGATGAATTCACAGATGGGCGGTGCCGAAAAATTTCTCTGGAATAATCTAAGGGAAGTGTGGATTGGTGTATTACCTTTAGTCGAACCAATAAATCCAACTACATGTACAGAATCTTTCAAGCCATCTGTCTTGCCTTAACTCTTTCTGTTGCCCTTTCCTCATGCAATAACGAGAAAGTGGATACCGGTTCTCTTCCGGAAATTGATTTCGAAACTGCCTACAAAGAGCCTATTGGGCCACCTACAATGAGTGAATTTGTGAGTCGGGTCGAATACGTGAAGCTCGAGACAAAACCGGAATGCTTTGTTAAATCTATGCAAGGAATAACATTCTCGAAAAACTTCATAGCGCTTTATGAATATCCATCAAAGCGAATCATGATTTTCACCAAAGAGGGTAAATATTTAAACGATATAGGAAGAGTTGGTCAAGGTCCGGGAGAATATAATCGCGCTCGCTCGATTATCATTTCGCCAGACGAGAAGTATGTAGCTTTTATGCAATCTGGGAATTTGGTTTATTTATATAATCTTGGTGGCACTTTTCGTGGAAGCACGTCGGGATCTTCAGAGCTGATCGATGCAATAGCTTTTGACCATGATGGAGCACTAGTTGTATACCAGCAAAAACTCTACCTGCCTGATGAGGGCGGCTACATGATTCTCAAATACGATGAAAATCTCTCAATTGTTGACAGCCTGATGTTTCATAAACCTGATAAATCTGCACTGGGCGCAATGTATGTACAAGACCAACTGATTACCTATGAAGATGATTTGTATGTCAGACAGGTTTTTAACGACACAGTGTATAAGATGACAACAACAGGAATGGTCGAACCCGCTTATATAATCAACCTGGGTGACATGAAGCTACCCTCCTTCAAACCAACGAGGCAAGAATCTTATCTTAAGTACCTTTATGTAGTATCCATTCATCTTTCTGATCAGTATTTCCTCGTCCATCTTGAAGGTAAGGCCAGGAATCCAAAGCCTAATACCGGAACAGAGGAGTTTGTGTGGTATAATCGACAAACAATGGATGTTGTTGTCACACATCCATTCTACAAGAATGACATGGATGGGATTAATGAGCATCGGATGGCTTGGCCAGTCAAAAATGGCGGCTTCTGGGATTACGTAAATGTAGTTGATGCCAAACCAATTGTGGAAGAGGGCTCTGTGAAAGTTGAAGACCTTGCCACACCAGAGTACTATGATGAGCTCAAAGAGCTTCTTGCTGAGTCAAACATCGAAGACAATCCCATCATCAGGATCTTTCACATGAAGTAGACGGGATATTTCACCCAAATCATGTAACATTAGGTGAGCAAACCTCACAAGACTGTGAGAAAGGCTATTCTTTGTCGATTTCCTTGTAATACTGACGCTGTTCAGTCCCTACTGAGGTCTCTTTTGTAACCATCTGTTGTATAGCCACATTGAAAATGCTGAAACAAAGCCGATTCCCATGAGGATAATCCAACCCATTGAATTCCAGAAAGGGTTCAATTCTAACAAACCAGATTCAAGTTCAATCGCGTTTTTACACATGACTTCATGGAAAATAAATGCACCGGCCGGACCTCCAATAATAGCACCAATGGCCAGGGGTAGGTTAGCATATCCGAGAAATAATCCCTCTTGACCTTTTGGTGCCAGGGCTCCAACGTATTCATAGGTTCTTGCGGAGGTAAATAATTCACCAAAAGCAATCAAACCAACTGTTAGTGTGATGAATAGTGTTCCTAATGGAATGGCATCGCCAATGGTCAATGATCTTACACCGCCGTCCATGAAAATAGGAATAAGGTTGATCATCATGGAGATTCCAATGATAACAATTCCAACGATAATCGATTTGATAGGCTTCATCTTACCAAACTTCTTTGTTATAAGAAGTTGAAAAAATACGATAACGAAAGGATTGGCCATGGTTACCAGATCTACCGCAGGGTCTAGTTCTACAACTCTCTGAAGGTATAAGGGCAAAACATTGTAAACTTGAGAATAGACAATGAAAAAGCCACTGGATACAATCATAAACAACGTAAACCTAAGATTACGCAGCACCAGAACCATATCGGCCAGAATCTTCCAGATTGATTTCTTAGGCTTTTTATCTTCTTCAGATTGGCCGAGCTCTACAGGTTCTGAATAAAATAGCAGAACAGCAAGAAAGGCAATAATGGAGAAGAAAACAGAGACGGCAAAGATATAACTGAGGTCAAATTCCTTCCTTATCACATAGCTCACTCCTCTACCTAATAAGGATCCGATATTGATAATCATATAAAAAATACCAAAGCCTAAGGTTGCTCTTGAACCAGCAGTCTTTTGTACAGTACCAGCAATGCAGGGTTTTATAATAGATCCGCCAATACCGATAATAATGATAGCACTAACGATAGGAAGTAAAACGCCTATTCCGGCGGTCATTCCATGTCCAATATCCTGATTTAATACATGACCTCCAAACCATACCGGATAGCCCATGATGAAATACCCGGCGGCCAGGAAACCAAAAGCAATTAACAAGGATTTTTTATACCCAATTTGATCCGCAATGCTACCTGAAAGAATAGGGAGGAAGAAGACTAATGCCCAAAGTATTCCGTTCAGGTTACTCGGCCAATAATCGCCCAGGCCTAGTTGTCCCAAATACAGAACCACAAAGCTGGCCATTGCATAGTAGGCGCTTCTTTCAAATAACTCTGTTAGATTGGCCGTCCAAAAACTTCTTGGAAAGCGATCATTTCTTGGCTGTTTTGAATTTTCCATAGTAAAAGATTAATTGCTTCTCGTAGTCAATTTAATTCCCGCAAATGTAGCAAGGGATAAGAGATAATCAGGCAGGAAACTTTCCTTCTATGTTTTTTCAGTTTTCCTGGTTCGTCTATCTTCATGATTCCGTACCATTATATTGGTATGCATTTCCAGTAACTCAACTTGCTCTGAGCTTGTTTCTGCACACAGAATAAGGCCTAATGGAATCTCCGTTTCGCTAATAAAATCTTCAAGCACCTTTGGAATCACGTTTTGCTTTTATCATACTCGGCTCATATTGTTAAATGTTCTATTGATTGTTTGTTGTGCCGTTGTGCTTTATTTCTTCTTTCTAAACTTCTTTCGATATTCTTTATCCATTTTCTCGGTGGCATACTGTATAATCAATCGACCACATTGGTCTTTCCATTTTAAAAGAAATTCTTCAATCTCGACAGGATAAGTTTTCCATAATCCACGCAAAAGTGTTCCAATTCCTTTTTGAACATACTTTGAATCATCCAACATTATTGGTTCAATCAAAGGTATAGCAGTTTCAGGTTTCAAATCCTCTGTAAGCAATTCAACAAGTGTTACAGGCACTGCCCTCCTTTTCCATTCCGAATTTGATTTTGTCCACTCTTTTAGTTTATCAAACTCGATTATCCCGTCAATTAGAAAACTCGAAAGGACTAACATACAAAGCACATCCGTATTTGCCCAATTTGATATTCCAATATCAAACCAGTTACCAATTCTATCAAATGTTGATACAGTATAGTTTTCTCTCTCGGATTTTAAAAAACTTATGGCAAAAGAAATTTCCTCGTATTTCCCAATTTCAATCAATTTATCTCCGAGTTCGAGGTATTTATCAATTGTCATTTCCTTTCTCCAGTCATCAATCCACAAGTCCCTTTTTGATTCATATACTTTTTGATCAATTCCATATCCATCAAATCCATCCTTGAAGTATCTGGAATACTTGTCAATATTAGATTGCTTTGAGTTCTTAATGCAAAAATCTCGAATTTCAGTTAATTTTTCATCAATCATAGCTTAATCTATCAGTTTGGTTGATTTCTTTTCATGAAGCATAAGAAGTCGCTAAACAGATTGTTCGCTTATTGATCATTCTATATAGAGCATCGCTTTTTCTGTTGATTATCAATGCAAAGCGGTTTATGCCAATGTACATATATTCATTGATTGTACCTCTGACATTTAACACCATAATTGCAAAAACCCACTTCGATTTAAAAGTTGACAGGAATGAGCATTATTCCCCTCAATATTCCTCCACAAAAACAAAGCCCTGCAAGGTGTTGTCTTACAGGGCATTTATGATTGAGGTAGCAGCCCCGGTAGGCATATCTAATTAGAAACCAGCTAGCCCAGTTCGGGTACATGCAATATCATTAAATAACTAATACAATACTTACTTTTCTATGCTTATTCAAGTTTATACTCGATTGGGGAAAACTTACTTTTTATCATTCTCTTCTATTGACCGGTGCTTACTATCGGATACACCTTACAGCATGTCCATAAGATTTATCAATCGACTTAGGGGTTTTTTGTTATCTGATACAGCGAACTGACATTCCAAACATGTCGCTTTCCATCCATCGATTGACCCCATTGAAAGATGATCCTACTGACCGATACCATAAGTCAACGAAACTTCCTTCATCACGCTGCTTTGTAGATGACAAGAATAAAGCACCAGTGCCAATACCTTTAAAAAATGAATCGTAATAGCCCCCTGGGAGGGCATTGAATCCTGAGCTGTTCGAACCGTTTCCATTATTAGCCCATCCGGAAGTTGATTTAAGTTTATATCCTACATCGCCTGAACTCCTCTGACCAGTTTCATCAACTTCGTTACTATACATACCCAGCTGCTTTTCCAGGGATTTCCATTCATCATCTGAGGGAAGATGCCAGCCAGAAGGACAAGCGGCTTTCGCTGCATAATAATTATACAATGTACCGTAGGTTTGATAATTATAACTTGATGAGGCTTCCTGAAGATCAGTTCCCTCATAATCATAAACATAATAACATGGAGCTATACCTGCAGCATCCATCCAGGTTGAGATCTTTGGCAAATAAGCCAAATTTTCCGCCATCCAGGTACGTCCGCCAATGACCTCAGTTTTATACTTCTTCCCATCTCTGCTATCAGTATATGTATTACTGTTATCTGATGATTGTATGGCAGCATAACCAGAGAAATGATCGGTTTCGGCCAGAATGATTTTATCGTCAGCTAATACACTCGAGTTATCAAGATTTGTGATTGTATTTGCATTTGAATTATAGTAAACCGCTCCAATATCACTACCATCAACCGAAGAGATATGTGCATAAGATAATGATATAACTATTGGAGAATTAAAAGTGGTACCTGTCGGATTAAACTCAATGACAATTGCTTCGGGATGATCTGGAATACTAGTGTTTCTGTCGACACTCAATTGAATGCTAACGGCCTGACTAAGTGATCCTGCATCAATAAAAACACCACAGCCATATAAATCTGAATCCGGGTCAGTAACCAGGAGCTCTCCGCCCTGGGTGCCAATGATTCCGGTGTTGGTCTCGTAATATTGATAATCTTCAGGGTCATCAATATTGTAACAATCGGGGCAGCAAGTATAGCAGCTCACTACTGTTGCTATAAGCAAGATGGGTTTGAACAATTTCATTATAAGAGTTTTAAACTACTCCAAGTTACAATATTATGTTGAATTTATGCCTGTAGCTTATTGCTTTAGGTCCTATGCCTCTTTGTCCAGACGAATAGCCAGCCACTGAACTTATATTGAAGGGATGTGTTCTACTTACAATAAGCAAAACTTTGTTAGTTTTGAATTCTGATATTTCTGATCTTTAGAAACATGAAACCCAGTATAAAATTACCATACGGAGAAAAACAAAATACCTTTGACCGGCAATACCTGCGTATGGCCAATATTTGGGCTGAAAACTCATATTGCGAACGTCGACAAGTTGGGGCTCTTATGGTGAAAGACAAGATGATTATTTCAGATGGCTACAATGGAACCCCTACCGGATTTGAAAATATTTGCGAAGATGAAAGCGGGAAAACCAAAGCGTATGTACTTCACGCTGAGGCTAATGCTATTACTAAAGTAGCAAAGACCAATCAAAGCTCTAATGGAGCAACACTCTATATTACATCATCACCATGTATGGAGTGTGCAAAATTAATTATTCAGGCTGGGATTGAACGGGTTGTTTATTCTGATAAATACAGATCAGAAGAGGGTATTCAACTATTGGAACGGGCTGGAATTTTAACTCATTACCTGGAAATCTGAAACGGATGAATATCAATAACTCAAAATTCAGTATTTGGCTACCTGTGATAATCGGATTATCTGTGGTGGGCGGAATCTTATTGGGAAACCTGGTGCAAAAAAATGCCGCAAGTCAAATGCCCATGAGGGTTTTTTCACATCAGGATAAGATCAGTACAATTATGAATTTTGTTGAGAATAATTATGTTGATTCGATCAATCGCACCAATATCAGCGAAGGACTAATTTCTGAAATCCTTAAAGACCTCGACCCACACTCCATATACCTCCCACCCAGAGACCTGGCAACAGCCAATGAAACATTGAGAGGCAATTTCGATGGAATTGGCGTGCAGTTCAATATGAATAAAGATACTATTCTGGTAATCCAGGCCATAAAAGGTGGCCCATCAGAAAAGGTTGGCATAATAGCAGGCGACCGTATAATCTCAGTGAATGATTCAGTTGTTGCAGGAGTAAGGATGCCGGAAGACTCGATTGTGAGTATGTTACGAGGAGAAAGAGGCTCCAAAGTAAGAGTAGGCGTTTACAGAAAAACTGAAACTGAGCCACTTGAATTCACCATTACCCGGGGTAAAATACCCTTATTCAGCGTTGATGTTTCATATATGATCGATGACAAAACAGGGTTTATGAAGATTACTACTTTTTCCCAAACAACCTTTGCGGAATTTGAGGATCATCTGGATAAGCTTGTCAAAGAGGGTTGTACAAAACTGATCCTTGATCTAAGAGATAACAGCGGAGGAATAATGGGTCCTGCCATTCAAATTGCTGATGCTTTCCTACCGGATAAAAGCCTGATCGTATATACCGAAGGTCGTGCCCGTCCGCGTGAAAACTATTTTGCCGGTAGCCGTAATAAAAGAGAAGATCTTGAATTGGCTATTCTTATTGATGAAGGATCAGCCTCGGCATCTGAAATCGTCGCTGGTGCAATTCAGGATAATGACCGTGGCTGGATAATTGGCCGCAGGTCCTTTGGTAAAGGACTGGTTCAGGAGCAAGCCACCCTTTCGGATGGCTCAGCAATCCGCCTTACAACAGCCAGATATTATTCTCCTACCGGCAGATGCATTCAAAAATCATATGAGAATGGTAAGGATGACTACTATATGGATATATACCATCGCTTTCAACAGGGTGAATTCATGGAAAAAGATAGCATCCACCTCCCCGATTCATTGAAATTCACAACCAGGGGTGGACGGATAGTTTTTGGCGGTGGCGGTATTATGCCTGATTACTTTGTGCCTTACGATACTCTTGGAATCTCACCTTACCTGCGCCGAATTTCAAATCGTGGATTGATATATCGTTTTGCACTTATATATTCGGATGAGCACCGTAAGGAACTTAATGCCTTTGCTACCGGACTGGAAATCGATAAACATCTCCGAACAAAGAATCTTTTGGAGGAATTTCTTGTCTTTGCCAGAGAGGCAAAGGTTAGAGATAATCCTGAAGAAATCAAAACATCTGAAGAGGTCATTCTGACACAATTAAAGGCATATATTGCCCGGAACATATTGGATAATGATGGTTTTTATCCGATAATTTTACAAATCGATCGAACTCTGCAAGAGGCTATTAGCATACTCTAAACTCTTTTTCTCTGCTGTAATAAGTATTTTCTTTTTAAACCCTTAGTGTATTTTTACATCCAAAGGATAGTTAAACACAAAAGGAGAAATATTATGAAACTAAAAAGAAAATTATCCGGCTTAAGTATACTTGTCATACTATTAATGTTGTCAGGTTCAATATATGCTCAAAACGGAAGAAGGGGATCCAAGAGAGGTTCCGGAAATCAGGGAATGATGATGCAGCAACAACAACGGCCATTGGCTTCAATGCTGGATCTGACTGATGATCAGCAAGCGGATCTTGCTAAAATCAGAGCAAGTCATCAGGAAGGCATGCTTTATGCAAAAAACCAGTTGGCTGAGAAAACAGCACATCTTAAAACTCTGCTGAGTGCACCTGAAAGAGATTCGAAAGCAGTTGATGCTACCATTGATGAAATTACTTCAATGAAAGCTGATTTGCTTAAAAAACAAATCTCCAACAGAGATGAATTCAACACTGTTCTTACACCTGAGCAACAACAAAAAATGACGGCTGTTAAACAGAGAATGGGACCACAAAACCAGCGTGGAATGCGCCAGGGAGGTGAATTTTCAAGAGGCTTTAACAGTAAAGGAATGCGTTCGGGCAATCAAAGAGGTTTTCATGGTAAGGGTTTTGACCGTCCCTTCAACAAGCGGTCAGGTTTTGATTCAGGTTCATAAAACCTGCCAAATAATGGCGATATGCCGGTCAGGAAAGTATTTTGTGAAAGCAAAAGAACTCCTGGCCGGTTTTTTTGTTTCTTTATCAGTAGAAATTCTTCATCATGCAAAGGTTTATCGGTTTTATCGTATCATCTGTCCTGGTTTTATTAGCTAGCTCATGTCAACCAGTTGAAAAAAAGATTACAGTCCTGACAACAACTGATGTGCATGGCGCCTTTTTTCCTTCTGATGCAATCACAGGACAAACACTTCCAGGTTCATTAGCCCACATAAGCAAATATGTAAACGAACAAAGAGAGAAAACAGATCATGAAGTGCTTCTTCTGGATAATGGTGATATCATCCAGGGAGATCCTTCAGTATACTACTATAATTTCGAAAATACTGAACAGGTTCATTTGTTTACAAGAGCGATGCACTACCTGGGCTATGACGCAGCTACAATTGGAAATCACGATATTGAAGCGGGCCATCCTGTTTATGACAGAATCAGGAATGGCATGCAAATACCCTGGTTAGCTGCTAATTGCATAGATAAAGAAACTGGCAAGCCGTATTTTACACCTTACTCAATTATTCGCAAAGGAAAAATAAAGATTGCTGTTTTAGGTCTGATTACTCCCCGAATTCCAGACTGGTTGCCTGAGAATATTTGGTCGGGTATGCGTTTCGATGATATGATTCAATCAGCAGCTTACTGGGTCCCTTTTATCCGGGAGGAGGAAAAACCTGATATCCTGATTGGTCTTTTTCATGCTGGCCTTGATTATACTTATAACCAACAGGATGAAACCACCTTGAAAAATGAAAATGCTGTACGCCTTGTAGCCAGGCAAGTACACGGATTTGACATTATTTTTGCCGGACACGATCATAAGACCTGGAATGAATATGAAATTGATCCTGAGGGAGATTCAGTATTGATTTTAGGATCATCATCCAAGGCAAAAGAACTGGCTCAGGCTTCTATTATTTTGCAAAAACATGGTCGGAAATGGGATGTAAAAAAGCGCAGTGGCACAATTATCAGCATGAAAGAAATTGAGCCGGATCAAGCTTTTGTTGACCATTTTTCAGAAGACATTCAAGAAATAAAATCCTATGTAAATCTTGACCTTGGTCATCTGAGCACTCCCCTCTCAACTTCAGAAGCCTTCTTTGGGCCCTCAGCTTTTATGAGCTTTATTCACCAGGTTCAGCTTGATCTGTCAGGCGCTGATCTGTCCTTTGCTGCACCCCTGTCATTTAATACCCATATGGAGCCTGGTGTTATAAAAATGAATGATCTTTTTGACTTGTATCGCTTTGAAAACCTGCTCTATACTATGAAGCTCAGCGGACAGGAAATATTGGATTACCTTAATTATTCGTACGGACTATGGTTCAACCATATGCAAAACCCTTCAGATCATTTACTACAGCTTGTACAAAACCAGAATGGTCGTTTCAGCACAGCATCAGCCTATTATAATTTTGACTCTGCTCAGGGTATTGATTATCGGGTTGATATCTCCAAACCAATTGGCAATATGCTTAGCATTGAGCAATTCACGAGTGGAGAGCCTTTTGATGTTGATAGCGAATATATGGTAGCCATTAATTCGTATCGGGGCAACGGGGGCGGTGGACACCTTGTTCGGGGGGCCGGGATCAGCGAATCAGAACTAAGCACCAGATTAGTGAAATCAACAGATAAAGATCTGCGATTTTATATGAAAAAATGGATTACTGATCGGGGAAACATTGAGATTACCACCATTGAAAACTGGAAAGTAGTCCCTGAAAACCTGGCCAGGGCGGGTGCCACAAAAGATTACAATATCCTATTTAAAAACTGACGAATACCAGCCAGAGCATTCTCAGAATCCTCATAGAAGCCCATGTGACCTGCATTTTCCAATATCAGCCGATCTGACCCTAATGGTAATTCAGTTGCCATAGCTACCTTTTCAAAGTCAATAAAATTATCCTTCCTACCAATAATATTAAGGCAGGGAACGGCAGCATTCCTGAGCAATTCAGAGCGCTCGGGTCGGGATCTTAATCCACGGATGGCAGCAATAACGGCCTGATCATCCATTTTCTTTGCCAAATTCTGACAGAGCTTCAGCTCATTATCAAACACACTCAGGGTATCGCTTGCAAACATATTCGGAATACTCTGAACAACCAGTAGTTTCCTCTGCCCCTTTTCAATTATTTTAATCTCCCGATCCCGCTTCTTTTTTACCTCCTCGCTGTCTGCCAAGGTATGACTATGAAAAAGAACAATGGCTTTAAACACCTCCGGATGAGCCCCGAGCAAAGCCAGTGCAGCATAGCCTCCCATGGAATGACCAAAAATAACAGCGGAGTCAATTCTAAGATGATCAAGTACTTTCTTAACAACATCGGCCATCAACTCCATACTGGATATTTCTGATGGCAAACCACTCTCACCATGTCCGGGCATATCGATACAAATCACCCTGTAATCATGGGAAAGCTCACTAGTAAAATCGAGCCATACATCTAAAGAAAGTAAATAGCCATGCAGGAAAACCAATGGAACACCTTCTCCTTTAGCACTATAGCGAATCGAAGTTTTATTATAGTCAATAGTCTGTATCATGGTAGTAGTTTATCAAGGGCAGATATAATAATTCGAGTACAAAAGTACAATATCTTATCCACCTGGCTCCTCTCAGGATAATGTATACTGGAACAAAAATAGCCCGTGCGCAGCACCTACTTTTTTGTGGAAGCATGTCTTATCCTCCGGGATTCTCTCAGGATAATATATGCTGGAGCAAAAATAGCCCGTGCGCAGCACCTACTTTTTTTGTGGAAGTATATATTTTCCTGAGAGGTAGTGAAAAATCAATGTAGATTGGTTATAAATTTTGGTTCTGTTGACTAATTCAGTCTGTAAAATTTTAACTTTGTCAGACACCATAACCTAATAGCATGTCGAGTTTTTTAAATTCATCAATTGGAAAGAAATTTTTGATGAGCTTGTCGGGCCTTTTTCTACTTTCATTTCTGCTCGTCCATCTCATATTAAACTCTTTCATCCTGTTTGATAATACCGGAGAGTTATTCAATCAGGCAGCACATTTTATGGCCGCCAATCCGATCATTAAAGTCGTTGAGCCGGTTCTGGCCATTGGATTCATTTTACACATCCTTTATGCCATCATCCTAACCCTTCATAACCTGACCACCAGGCCTGTAGGGTATAACAAACAAAAACAGGCCCATGCAAGTAGCTGGTCGTCAAGAAATATGTTTGTTTTGGGTCTTGTGGTATTGACTTTTCTCGTCATTCATGTAGCAAATTTTTTCTGGAAGATCAAGTTCACAGGTCATGAATTACTTGAGCACGGAATGGTAGGTGAAGTAGAAAACACTTACTTGCTCGTTACAACTTTCTTTATTGACTGGTGGTGGATTGTCGCAGTTTATGTAATTGGATCTGTTGCCCTGGGTCTGCATTTATACCATTCTATTTGGGCTGCATTTCAAACACTGGGATTGAGTAATCAGTTGTGGAGAAGGAGACTGAATCGTTTTGGATTACTTGTCTCAATTCTGATTGCCGGAGGATTTGCCGTGATACCCTTATGGGTAAAAATCTCATCTCTGCTGTAAATATCCAATGAACTTTATTAATTAAAGCGCAATGAGCACAACTTTAAATTCTAAAATACCAGCCGGAAAAGTCGCTGAGAAGTGGACCAAATATAAGGCTGAACAAAACCTCGTTAACCCCGCCAATAAAAGAAAACTGGATATTATTGTAGTTGGTACCGGTTTGGGCGGTGCTGCTGCTGCAGCCTCACTCGGAGAGCTGGGTTTCAAGGTAAAAAACTTTTGTTATTCCGATAGTCCACGCAGAGCGCATAGTATTGCTGCTCAGGGTGGTATTAACGCTGCCAAAAATTACCAGAACGACGGAGATAGTATATATAGATTGTTCTATGATACTGTAAAAGGAGGTGACTACCGTGCCAGAGAGGCCAATGTTTATCGTCTTGCCGAAGTTAGTAATGATATAATTGATCAATGTGTTTCACAGGGGGTGCCCTTTGCAAGGGATTATGGAGGATATCTCGACAATCGCTCCTTTGGGGGAGCTTTGGTATCGCGTACATTCTATGCCCGTGGACAAACCGGTCAACAACTATTGTTAGGGGCCTATGGCTCACTAAATCGTCAGATTGCAGCAGGAAATGTCACTATGCATGTCCGTACTGAAATGATGGATTTGGTTATTGTTGATGGAAAAGCCCGGGGGATTGTAACCAGAGATCTTGTCAGTGGAGAACTGAACACCCATTTTGGACACGCCGTAGTTCTTGCAACAGGAGGGTATGGAAACGTGTACTTCCTTTCAACTAATGCAATGGGATCAAATGGTAGCGCAGCAGTAAAGGCATATAAAAAGGGTGCTGTGATGGCCAACCCTGCATTCGTACAAATTCACCCAACATGTATTCCCGTTCATGGAGAGTCGCAGTCAAAACTGACCTTAATGTCAGAAAGTTTGCGAAATGATGGAAGAATCTGGGTGCCGAGTGAAAAAGAGGATGCAGAAAAAATCCGTAAGGGACAATTGAAACCAACCGACCTCCCCGAGGAGAAAAGGGATTACTACCTTGAAAGAAGATACCCGGCCTTTGGAAACCTTGTGCCTCGTGATGTAGCTTCAAGAGCAGCCAAGGAAAGATGTGATGCTGGCTTTGGAGTAGGTACCGGACAAGCTGTATATCTCGATTTTAAACATGCCATTGAACGCCTGGGTCAATCAACTATTAAAGCCCGTTATGGCAATCTGTTTCAGATGTATGAGAAGATAGTTGATGAAAACCCATATGAAACACCGATGATGATTTATCCGGCCATACATTATACCATGGGTGGAACCTGGGTGGATTATGAATTACAAACTTCTATTCCCGGATTGTTCTCTATCGGTGAAGCCAACTTCTCTGATCATGGAGCCAATCGTCTTGGGGCATCAGCACTTATGCAGGGTTTAGCAGATGGCTATTTTGTATTGCCTTTTACTATCCAGAATTATCTGGCCGACCAAATTGGAGTTGCCAGAATGAATCCAGACGAAGTATTGGAATTCAAAAAAGTCAAGGAAGACACTAAAGCTTTGATTGATAAGCTATTTGCCATAAAAGGAAAACGTAGCGT
Organism: Bacteroidota bacterium; assembly: GCA_018669475.1. Taxonomy (GTDB): domain Bacteria; phylum Bacteroidota; class Bacteroidia; order Bacteroidales; family UBA12481; genus JABHCC01. The sequence goes on from JABHCC010000010.1 coordinate 88,175, forward strand.
TGACTCCTTTCATAAAGAACTTGGGCTCATAATGTGGGACCACGTTGGAATGGGCCGCACGGCTGAAGGATTGAAAGAAGGGATAGTAAAAATTAAGAAATTAAGAGAAGAGTTTTGGAAAGATGTTCGAATTCCGGGCAGAGATGACATGATTAATCCTGAATTGGAAAAGGCCTGTCGTCTGGCTGATTTTCTTGAACTAGGGGAGCTGATGGCTCAGGATGCTTTGCATCGTAATGAGTCATGTGGAGGTCACTTCAGAGAAGAATATAAAACTCCTGAGGGTGAAGCCCTGCGTGATGATGAAAATTTCATGTATGTAGCAGCCTGGGAATATCAGGGAACTGAGAAGCCCGCCAAACTCAACAAAGAGTCACTGAATTACGAAGCAATTGAAGTTAAGACGAGAAACTATAAATAAAAAGGATTATGGATCTCACACTTAAAGTATGGCGGCAGGATAATGCCAAAGCCAAAGGAAGATTTGAAAATTATCAGATAAAGAATATTAGCCCGGACAGCTCATTTCTTGAAATGATTGACGAACTGAATGAACAACTCATACAAGAAGATAAAGAGCCGGTAGCTTTTGATCACGACTGTAGAGAAGGTATCTGCGGTATGTGCAGTCTGTTCATTAATGGACGAGCTCATGGCCCGGATGAGGAGATTACTACTTGCCAACTCCACATGCGAAAATTCAAAGATGGCGATACCATAGTAATTGAACCCTGGAGAGCCAATGGCTTTCCGGTGATTAAAGACCTAATGGTTGATCGGCAGGCTTTCGATAAAATTTTGCAATCAGGTGGCTTCATTTCTGCTAATACAGGAAATGCTCCTGATGCCAACGCTATTCCGATTGGAAAAGATAAAGCAGAAGAATCAATGGATGCAGCCGCATGCATTGGTTGTGGTGCATGTGTCGCCACCTGCAAGAACTCATCAGCAATGCTGTTTGTATCGTCAAAGGTAAGCCAACTGGCTTTGTTGCCTCAGGGTAAACATGAAGCTGTCAGACGTGCCAAAGCAATGGTTGATAAAATGGATGAGTTGGGATTTGGACACTGCACTAATACAGGAGCCTGTGAAGTTGAATGTCCGAAAGGAATTTCTCTGGATCACATATCCAGACTTAACAGAGAGTTTCTGCTTGCAAATTTGAAACCATAATTTTAGTTTTCGGATGTAGCTCACTTAACGAAATAAAACCATCCCTGTGTTTAGGGATGGTTTTATTTTTTGTCATTATCGCTTCATTGTATCTTCTATTTCCTGTACAGTTTTTGGTATGGGTTTTCCCAGCAGGCGCCATCCATCCTTGGTTACCAGGATGTCATCTTCAATACGAATACCACCGAAATCCATGTAGCTTTCGACTTTATCGTAATTAATGAATTCTGCGAATTTTTTCTCCGCTTTCCACTGATTAATGAGATCAGGAATAAAGTAACATCCCGGTTCAACGGTCATAACAAATCCAGGTTCGAGCCTGCGACCCATCCGGAGGAAAGCAAGACCAAATTGCTTTGCCCGCTGAATTTCATCATTATAACCGACATAATTCTCTCCTAATCCTTCCATATCATGTACATCAAGACCCATCTGATGTCCGAGACCATGTGGGAAAAATAAGGCATGTGCTCCCTGAGCCACAGCCTCGTCAACATTACCCTTCATCAGGCCCAGATCTTTGAGACCCTGCGCTGTGATCTTTGCTGCCAATAGATGACAATCGCGAAATAAAACTCCTGGTTTCATTGCTTCAGTAGCCTTAATATTGGCCTCTAAAACAATGTTATAGATATCTCTCTGACGATTGTCAAATTTGCCCCCAACCGGAACTGTACGTGTTATATCTGATGCATAGTGCAGGTTGGTCTCAGCACCTGCATCGGTAACCATCATCCGGCCCTTTTCCAAAGTATTGCCATGATAATGATTGTGCAGAGTTTGCCCGTTAACACTTAGAATAATAGGAAAAGAAACAGCTGCACCATGAGCAATAGCTATCCCCTCAATTGTACCAGCTATCTCCTGCTCCACAATACCTGGCATGGCCATTTTCATAGAGGTGGTGTGCATAAGATAGGCCATGTCAACAGCCTTTTCAATTTCAGCAATTTCGAATTCGTCCTTAACAGAACGGAGTTCAACAACCGCTTTAATGAAATTCTCGCATACCATTTTTGAGACCTCATGGCTATTCACTCCACTCAGGCGTTCCAATTCCATTTTTGTTTCACCCCGGTAAGGTGGTAGAATGTCGATACTACGGCCGGCATCAAGTCCCCTTTTCAGATATGTCTCTAATTCTTTGTAAGGGGCTGTGTTAGATACTCCTATTTTAATAGCCCGGTCTTTGAGTAAAGGCTGTTTTCCCATCCAGATGATATCATCGATATCAACATCATTACCAAAAATCCAGTCTTCGCCTGTCTCCATATCAATAACACCGGCCAGATCAGGATGATCCAGACCAAAGAAATACAAGAAATTACTGTCTTGTCTGAAATGGTATGTGTTTGCCGGATAATTAAACGAAGCTTCTGTATTGCCAGGGAGTAATAAAATCCCGGAATTCATCTTCTTCCGCAGATTATCACGCCTTCTTTTGTAAACTGATGAATCAAACATTTTATTGAATATTAAGGTTATCAATTAAGAACTACGAATTTAAATTAAAGATTTAAGGCAAACACATTTTTTAAAGGTTTTTTATCACTTTGTAATTTGGTATATTGGTCTCACTTTTTAAGGGAGGGAAGTTTGCCGTATAGAAGATTACCAACAACTGATGCAGCCCGGATGCGGGCTCTGCAATCAGCGATTGAACGCGCTGATAAACTTGAATTGGGTGAACTTGCCTTTACCACCCGCTATATTCATCCCCTCAGGAATTTCCTTCAGCAATTACAAACGGTCAAATTCCAACAAGATCAATCCTGGAAACAGCTTGTTGATCAGAACAAAGAACACCATAAAAAGGCCTACAAAGCCCGTCTTTACCTGGGACATTTCACTCAGGTACTGAATATGTGTATCATGCGTGATGAGTTTCCGGCTGAAACCCGACGACTATACGGTCTGGACATCGAAAGTAACCGGGTACCATCAATGCTTTCTGAAAAGCAAATTCTCAAGTGGGGACAGTTACTAATTGATGGAGAAACGAAAAGAATTCGAATGGGCGGGGCACCTATCATGAATCCAAGCATGGGAAAGGTGCGGGTATGGTATGAGCGTTTTAAAGATAGTCATCACTCCCAGCAAACAGCTCACAAATCCTATCAAAGATCCACCCGGCAATTGTCTGATATGCGCCGAAAGATAGATGCACTGATCCAGGCTGTATGGAATGAAGTGGAGGATTCATTTACCAGCCTGCCGGATGCTGAAAAGCGGGAAAATTGCTCCGAATACGGAGTTGTTTATGTTTTTCGTAAATCCGAAAAAAAAATTTAGTCAAGCTGCTCAGCCAGATTTTTTTTCATTTCTTCAAATTCCTTTTCATTGAATCCCCTGGATTGATATATCAGTTTGCCCTTGCTATTGAAGAGGTAGTTTCTAGGAATGAATTTATGTGCAAACTGTTTATAACAACTACGGTCGATATCACCATAAAATGGCATCGTATAGTCATTATCCTTTATAAATGGCACAATTTTTTTGCTGTCTTCTTCACGACCAATGATCAACAAAAGAAAATCATCCCGATCTTTATACTTCTTCCAGATATCAGACTCAACATGAGGCAACTCTTTGCGACAAGGACCACACCAAGTTGCGAAAAAATTAATTAGTACAGTTTTCCCTTTCAATTCAGCTGACTGAACAGTTTTTCCATCCATTGTAGAAATCTTGAAGTTTGGCATCTGCTGTCCATTCATCAGGATATTTGATGTATCTACCTGAGCTTGAGACACCCACCCAAAACAGATGGCAAGTGAAATAAAAAGTAATTTTTTCATGTTACATAGATTATTGTTTGACATTGAGTTTCATTGTTGTGTCCCTGAAACGCATGCACAGAAGTACCAGAAAGCCTGCGCCAATAAGAGCGTAAATCCAGGCTGTGGGGCTGGTGACAATCGAATCGACCGTAGTCTCGGTCAATTCTCCTGAGTACACGTAATAGGCTACTACAGGTATAGTATTATGGACTAAATGGGCCAGGATAGGAAACCACAAATTTCCAGACCACACAAATATGTATCCGAAGAGAATTCCCAGAAGGAATCGGGGAAGAAAGCCATAAAATTGCATGTGCAGGGCAGAGAAGAGGAAGGCGGTTACAATGATTGCTATGTGCACATTCTTAAACCACTTAGTAAAAATGGCTTGTATCATCCCTCTGAAAAACAGCTCTTCTCCAATACCTGGAATAATCGCAACCATCAGGATATTTACTGCCAAGCCTCCAAATGTGTTAACCTCAAGAAAAGCTTCAGTCAGCCCCATGGCTTTGTCTTCCATGTTTTTCATCCAGCCTTCAACTCCTGATAAAAAATCCGGGAGGTGCATGTTTTGATTCAGCACTCCTGAATAAGCTACCAATGGCTGCATGGCAATGATTATTAAAAGAAGCCACCCTACTGATAACCAACTAATTTTGTTGTTAAATCCCAACCATTGAAGTGGTTTGGAGGAGGCCAAAACGCCTATCACCAGAGCTGGAACAATGAACAATCCGATCGAGTTCAGAATCTGAACAAATTTCAATAAGGGAATATTATCTGAACCTGAGCTGAACACATCGCTTAGTTCAGAAAAGGGAATATCGAAGAAAAGAACAGCCCCGAGAATTGCCAGAATATTGAATACCAAAAAAAAGACCACAGCCACCAATGCAAGCAGGATAATCTGCAAATACGGTCGCAAACGAGAATAAAAGCGAACATCCATAGCCCACAAAAATAAGAAAATTGTTCAAGCCGGAAGGATGGCGAACCATCCTGTCCGGCAGGAACAATAAAATTAATAACGGATTACCTTTATTAATTAATCCGTATCCTTGTCGACCCTCGTCAGGCCTCTGTCTTCCATCGTCCAGGCATAGCCAACCATGTGCTCCGACCATAGGTCTTCCTGGTTGTCAACACCCTGGAGGTATTCCCGTGTGCTTTCATCCAGAAAAATCCGGTAGCCAACAGGAAGGCTGATAGTAAGTTCAAGTTCCTGATCTCTCCATTTTTCATCTTTACCAAGTCGAAAAAACGGATCAATAATCAGTAATGAATCTCGAATCGTGTAATTAAATTGTATTTGCTGAGCATTTCTGAGCGCCACATTATCGTTCACCCCACGTGATTCTCGCTTTATCGCAAGCTCTGGTATAGAATCGTAGCTTTTAACAATATCCAGAGTAGGCATTCCCAGGAGGACAAGGTTATCGCCTTGTTCTGACACTCTCATCTCATGACGATATCCGAAGTGCATTTGCATTTGCTTAGGATAATTATATTCTGTTTCAGCCACCATGAGGTAGAGATTCTTTTCAGGAAATTCCATATCTACTTTCTGAATCACCCTTTCAGATTCATTATATTTCATTGCCTCCGATGCACCAAATATGGCTACGAAAACCAGGGCAACTATCCACACTCCCAAACTTCCCAGGCCAATAGCTTTGTCATGTGCCCGAAAAGGGAACAATAGTTTCACACCACCATAGATCAGAGCAAGAACAGGAATTCCAATGATAATAAGGAGGCAGATTACTGCCAGTACAGCGACTGATTCATCTAAAAATAAACCCATAACATCAGGCACACTGAATTGCTGCCAATCCCACAAGTCGCCCATAAACCATGTTTGTCCTGCTACCAGTCCTCCGATTATCGCTACAAGCAGTGCAATTCCAGCTATCACAAAAGAGACACCAATAATTGCACCGATCACTTTAAAAAAGACCACAAATACATGACCTATTCCATGTCCAACATTGCTAACTCCTCGTTGTGCTCTTCTATAGCCTTCTGATTGAGGAATATTCTTTAGGTTGTCTTTTACCTCATGATACTCTTTACGAATAGATTTCTCAATGTTACTGATATTGATATTTTCACCTTTCATTTCAAGCTTTTCAGCTGTCGTACGAGCTTCTGGGATTGCAATCCACAAAAGGATATATATTAGCAAACCAGCACCCCAGGCAAGAAAGAAAACCACGAACAATATGCGTACAATTATAGGATCGATACCAAAATACTCTCCAATACCGCTACATACTCCCCCTAAAACTTTACTGTCGTTATCACGATAGAGCTTTCTGCGCGAACCACTATAATGCCTTTCCTGTTGAGATTCTTCATATACTTTTTCTTCATCATCAACATCAGCAAAATCTTCAGGCTCACCAAGTATTCCAATTGCCTCTTCTACATCTTCCAGAACAATAGATTCCTTATCATCACCAGTTCTGGTTTGAAAGATTTCAGCAATACGTGCTTCAATATCAGCCAGTATTTCTTGCTCCCCGGGTGTTCCACGAAAGCGCATTTTAAGCTTATCCAAATATTTGCTGAGCCGTTCATATGCGTCCTCATCAATATGAAAAACTTGTCCGCTTATATTAATTTTTATTGTTTTTTTCATGGCAGATTAAGCTTGTTCGTTAATAGATTTAACAGCCTGAACCAGATCATCCCATGATGTATCCAACTCTTTCAAAAAGTCCTGGCCTTCATCCGTCAGGCGATAGTATTTTCTTGGGGGTCCCTGTGTTGATTCCTCCCAGCGGTAACTCAGCAAACCAGCATTCTTCTGCCGGGTAAGCAATGGGTAAAGGGTGCCTTCCACTACAATCAGTTTTGATTCTTTCATCTTCTTAATGATGTCAGATGCATAGCGGTCATTTTGTTGCAGTATGGTAAGAATACAGTATTCCAGTACACCTTTTCGCATTTGAGCTTTTGCATTCTCAATATTCATAAGCAGTTTATTAATGTTTAATATTTTCTTAATGATCCAATCCCGGAAATATTTCTTCGGATGTCAGGATCGCCTTTATATTTTACAGATCCTGCTCCTGATATCTCAACGTCAAGCATATCAGTAGCAAAAACTCTGGCAGAGGCTGCTCCGCTCATATCGATGTTTACGTCTTCGGCCCGTAATCCAAATGCATTGAAATCACCAGCTCCTGAAATATTGAGGGAGACATCTTTCACACGACCATTTAAATCACAATCCGCGGCTCCACTTACATCAAGACGCAATCGCTCGGCGATCACATCTATGTTCAAATCAATTGCCCCGCTGCAATCAATAAGCAGAGACTTAACCTCAATTGGAGTTTCACCATTAACATCCAGAGCACCACTTAGTTCAATTCTTTGCAGATCAGTGTATTTAATGTGTAAGTCCTTCTTTTTAGCACGAAAAATATTGCGCTTGCTTTCTATCTCAAGTTTATTCCCAACCTGACGAACTTCAATATATTCAAGCAAATTCTCATCTGCTTCAATTTTAAGCCCCGGGCGATCACTTTGTGTCAGAAAAACTTTGAAGTTGCCGTCAATTTCCAAACGATCGAAATCATCAATCGATTCTATTCTGACTTCAACATCTCCATTTCCACTTATTCCATTGATACAGGAAGTTGTGAACATCAAACCAGCAATTACAAGGCCTGATAATAATATTTTGTAAGCTTTCATTTTTATACCCTCCCTTTTAAAAGAAATATGAACCTGATCTCATTTCAGATATTTGCTCTGGCGTTTGAGCCAGTGGCAGTGCTATCCATAGTACGATATAGGCTAGAAAACCGAATCCTATAAAGAGTGCTATTACAAATAATATGCGAATCAACAGGGGATCAGTATTAAAGTAATAACCCAGGCCACTACATACTCCACCAATGGGTTTGTCATTAGAATCACGATACATTCTACGATACCGTTTGCCTTCATGACGATTTCTTGATCCACTCCATGAATGATCAGATCTGTTGCCACCCATATCTTCAGGTGTTCCTAAAGTATTGAGTACATCTTTTACATCATCAGATGAAATTGATTTACGATGTGGCTTTAATTTCTCACCAAATAACTCGGCCATTCTTGCTTCCAGATCTTTTATTACATCAGAACCTTCAGCTGAATGTCCGAATTGTCGCTCTATCCTGTTAAGATAGTCCCGCAGTATTTCATATGCATCTTCGTCTATATGAAAAACGACACCTGCCAGATTTATTTGAATTGCTTTTTTCATTTTTTATTAATTTTATTGTCAGAATACCTTCTATAACATTATTGTTTCCATTGCAAAGATATGTCATTTTTTTAGTATTTTGCAATACATAGTACTAATTTTTTTCTCATTCACATTCTTACCATCTGTTTATCAGCGTATTTAATTTTTACTATTTTTGACCTTAAAGACAAACTTCAATGGAAATAAGCGGAAATCTGATAAAACTAGAGAGCCAACCAGACGAAATAGTGCAATATTTTGCTAAGCTGGGTGGCGAAAAAGTCTTGCTAAACGAGCTAATAGGTAAAACTGTTAGTCTGAAATACCTGCATGAGATTAATTGTATAGCCTGCGGAGCAAAAACTAAAAGTTCTTTCTTTCAGGGCTATTGTTTTCCCTGTTTCAGTACTCTTCCTGAAACCGATACCTGCATCATGCAACCAGAAACCTGCAGGGCTCATGAAGGAATCAGCCGTGATATGTCCTGGTCAGAAAGTCATTGTCTGACTTCTCACATCGTTTATCTGGCTCTCACAAGCACCACAAAAATCGGAGTAACACGCGAATCTCAGATTCCAACAAGGTGGATTGATCAGGGGGCCTGGAAAGCAATCAAGCTGGCACGCACACCAAATCGCCATACGGCCGGATTAATTGAAGTTGCCCTCAAGCCATACTTCACTGATAAAACTTCATGGCAAAAAATGCTCAAAGATATACGAGCTCAAGATATCGACCTGGTGGATGAGAAAGATAAGGCCTGGGAGCTTCTACCAGAAGAATTGGAAGCTTATTGCATAGATGAAGATGAGATAAGAGAAATAAATTATCCGGTAGACCAATACCCTGAGAAAGTTAAAAGTTTAAGCTTCGACAAAACTGATATTGTAGAAGGCAAGCTATCTGGCATAAGAGGCCAATACCTGATATTCGAAAACATGCACGTATTCAACATAAGACGCCACAACGGATACAAAATAAAGCTAAAATTCTAAAAACCCTTACCCCTTAAACTTAAACCCTACAACTTCCCTTAACCCGTCCTAACCCTTATCCCTTATGCCTTAACCTTTCCTATGCCCTATATCACTTCCACCCATCCGAAAGGATCGGGTTCGTCGCCATTCTGTATAGCAACTAACTTGTCGTACAGTTTCTGAGAGATTGGACCCGGCTTACCATCTTTTGAATACACAATACTTTCACCGGTAATATCATTTACAATCTTTTTAATCGGACTGATAACGGCGGCGGTTCCACAGGCACCTGCCTCCTCGAAACTTGATAATTCCTCAAGCGGAACCTGACGTACCTCCACTTTCATACCCAGGAGTTCGGCAATATCCTGAAGAGCACGATTGGTAATACTTGGCAGAATGGAAGGCGACTTAGGTGTGATATAAGTATTGTCCTTTATTCCAAAGAAATTGGCCGGGCCAGCTTCATCAATATATTTTTTCTCCTTGGCATCAAGAAAAAGAGCTGATGCAAATCCTTTCTGATGAGCCATATCCAGAGCACGCATAGAAGCAGAATAATTACCTCCAACTTTCAGATGTCCGGTTCCTAATGGAGCTGCCCTGTCATAATCAGGGGTAACCAAAATATCTACCGGACTAAAACCTTCTTTGAAATATGGCCCTACCGGAGTTACAAAAACCATGAACATATATTCTTCTGCCGGTTTTACACCAACCTGAGGTCCTGATCCTATTAGTAGTGGTCGCAGATAAAGAGATGCTCCTGTTCCATATGGTGGCACGAAACGCCTATTCATTTGAACAGCTTTTACAATAGCCTGATGAAACAACTCATCCGGAACTTCAGCCATCATAATTCCCTCAGCTGAAGCCTGCATTCTTTTTGCATTGTCTGCCCAGCGAAAAAGTCTTACATCACCATCTTTTCCCATGAAAGCTTTCATACCTTCAAATGATTCCTGGCCATAATGAAGAGCCGTAGCGGCAATATGCATTGGAATATATTCTGATGAACTCACTTCAAGCTCACCCCATTTCCCATTACGGTAATAGCATCTGATATTATAGTCGGTTTTTATATAACCAAATGGCAGGTTTTTCCAATCTAATTGTTCCATATCTAAAGTTTCATTATTATTGGTTCAACCTTTCAAATTTAAAAAAAAGAACCCGTTCAACAAGTGCTGAAAAAGCTGTAACTTCCGCACCTTAACATGAATTTTGTCATGAAAAACAAGCTCATTTTTGCAACGAATAATCAACATAAACTACGCGAAATCAACGAGATACTATCTCGAGACTTTGATGTGGTGAGTCTTAGCGACATGAACATCCGGGAGGAAATACCAGAAACAGCCGACACTATTGAAGGAAATGCCCTCCAAAAGGCCCGATATATTTATTCGAAGACTGGCCTGAATTGCTTTGCTGATGATACCGGTTTGGAGGTAAATGCTCTTGGTGGAGTGCCTGGTGTTTATTCTGCCCGGTATGCTGGTGAAGCTGCCAGCTTTGATGATAACATGGACAAATTATTGGCAGCCCTGGAGGGAAAAAATAATCGCAAGGCTTGTTTCAGAACAGCAATTGCCCTGATTTATGAAAAAAAGGAATACCTTTTCGAGGGTAGGGTCGATGGCACCATCATGCATGAAAAAACGGGTGAAGGAGGTTTTGGTTATGATCCTGTTTTCCTGCCGGATGGCTTTTCTGAAAATTTTGCTCAAATGCCAGCTAAAATAAAAAACGAGATCAGTCATCGGGGAAGAGCTGTAAAAAAACTGATCGGATTTTTAAATGATCATCATTAATTGAGTAGAAAGTATTCAGATTAAAATAAATTGCTCAATTTTAAGTTATATTCAAAAACTATAATGCCAGGAGGGGTGATACGATATTTCGGAGTAGTTGCTTTCATATTTATATGTCAGTTGTCTTGGGGGCAATCAACTATAGGACAATGGAATGAACATTTGCCTTATGGAAATGCAACCAAGGTTACCAAAGCTGATGATGTTATCTATTGCGCCACACGTAGTGGATTGTTTGAATATGATACAGAAAGTTTTTTAATTAAAGAGTGGTCAAAGGTTAATGGCTTGAATGGTGTAGATATTGCCACCATGGAGTATAGTGACGACCACCGGATGCTGATCATTGCATATGCAAACTCAAATATTGATTTACTCATGGATCGAAGCGAGGTGATCAATATTCCGGATGTTAAACAAAAGCAGATTATCGGGAGTAAACGAATCAACAGTATACAAATCTATCAGGATGAAGCATTCATTTCCTGTGGGTTTGGGATCATTGTGCTCAACCTGATCAAAGGAGAGATTTCCTCAACATATTATATTGGAGAAGAAGGTGAACACCTGGAGGTTTTTGAAACTGAAATTTATCATTACGATTCAATTTTTGCAGCCACAGCCAAGGGTATTAGAAAAGCTTTTGTTCGTCATCCCAATCTTGAAAATTACATATTTTGGGAAGATGTTGCCGGGCTGCCTCATCCAAATGACAGTTGGAATCACATGGCCTATAATGATGGGCTGCTTTTCGCCTCTCATCAAAGTCCGACTGATTATCTTGACTCTATTTACACTTATAATGGCCATCATTGGGAACCATATACCTGGGCTTATAAAGATATTCGTAAAATGGAATTCTGCAATGATAAATTATGGACGGTCAGTGAGTTTCAGCTCAATCAAATGCAGGAGGATGGTAAACGACTTTTACACCTGAACACATACGGATTCGATTATTTACGAGCACAGGATGCACTGGCCGATGAAAACGGGGTGTTGTGGATTGCAGACCAGTTATACGGTTTGATGAAAACCACCGATTTTGAAAATTTCGCCCAAATTCGTCCGAATGGCCCCTGGGATCGCTCATCATTTGATCTGGCAGTAGCCGGAAATGATCTTTGGGTTGCAGGAGGAGGATATGACGGAGCCTGGAATAATGTATGGATTATCTCTGGTGTGTCAGCCTCAATTAACGGCACCTGGAAAAGCTTCAATCCTATGACATTAGATGAATTGAAGCCCGTGCGTGATGTTGTACGCCTGGTGGTTGACCCACATAATTCCAGCCACGTCTATGCTGCTTCATGGCATTCAGGGATTCTGGAATTTCAGGATGGCGAATTTATAGAGCTGCATAACGACAGCAATACAAACGGTGCTCTTCAGAGTATCATTCCCGGAAGCCCATATATCCGAATTGGGGGTATGGCATTTGATTCAGACAACAATCTATGGGTCACCAACAGTAGTGTTCCCAATCCTGTGTCTGTAAGAAAACCGGATGGCAGCTGGCAGAGTTTTCCTTATGGCATTTTTTTAGGTGAAGCTTTTACCGGTGAGATAGTTATTACCCCGGGTGATATAAAGTGGATTCAGCTTCCTAAAGGCAATGGATTATTTGCTTTCAGTAATGGTAACGATCTCGATGATGTGAGTGATGATCAATATCAGAAGATCACAGTAAAAACACGCTGGCCCAACATTAAAGTCATAAATAATATTCATGCCATTGCGGTTGATCTTGAAGGACGATTATGGATAGGTACCTCCAACGGTGTTGGTGTATTTCATGCTCCCAGTCAGGTTTTTAACAACCCCGATAATTTTTTCGTGTCACAACCCAGTGTTGATTTGGGTGATTTATATTACCATGCCCTTCTCGAAACTGAAACAGTTACAGCCATTGCAGTTGACGGAGCCAACAGAAAATGGTTCGGCACCCGTAATTCAGGTGTTTTTCTGACTAATCCGGATGGTACTAAACTTGTTCGTTCATTTAATACCTTGAATTCCCCTTTGCTTTCAGATAATATCTTCTCTATCGCAATTGATCACCAAACCGGAGAGGTATATTTTGGTACTGAAGCGGGAATTGTAAGTTACCGGGGTGATGCCATTCGTGACGACAAATATGATGGTCCGGTGTATGCCTTTCCCAATCCGGTGCGACCTGATTACGCAGGCCCTATCACCATACGCGGGCTTGCAGCTGAATCTATTGTAAAAGTGACAGATATTAATGGCAACCTGGTTTTCGAAACTGAAAGTCTGGGCGGTCAGGCAATCTGGAATGGAAATGACTTCACGGGTAATCGTGTTCAATCTGGCGTTTATATGGTGTTTTCAGCAAGTGCTGATGCCCAAAGAAAATCTGTTACAAAAATCCTTTTTGTGCGCTGATCATGATTCACAAGATAAGAGCCATAGTGCTGCATCACCTTAATTATGGAGATACCAGTATTATTGCCCACCTCTACACCGATAAGTTTGGTCGGCAATCGGTAATGATAAAGGGGGCCAGAGGTCAGCGAAAAAACAGAAAAATCAGCTTGTATCATCCTTTAGCATTACTGGAGATTGAACTTTATTATAAAGAGAACAGAGATTTGCAGCAGATTAGAGAGGCAAGGCCTATTGTTCCTCTTCAGGGCCTGATGGTTGATCCCCTTAAAAACACAGTAGCTCTATTCCTTGCAGAGGTGTTTTACCGCACCATGCGTGAAAGTGAACCCAATCCCGAATTATTCGACTATCTGTCAAGTTCAATACAGTATTATGACCTGATGGAAGATGGGATTTCACTTTTTCACTTGCACATAATGGCTCATCTTACACGCTTTTTGGGATTCAAACCCAACCTGAACCGTCAGGATGAAAATGATTGGTTCGACTTATATACCGGCTCATTCAGCTCCTGCTCTCCAATACACAATTACCGACTTGAACCAGGCTTGTCAAACAAATTACACCAAATACTCACCAGTTCTCTGGATCAAATCCAACATATAAATATCGGTCGGAATGAGCGAACTCTGCTTATTGAAAAGCTCATCGATTATTATCAGCTTCACCTTGATGGAATGGGTGAAATAAAATCCTATCCTGTTTTAAAAACTGTTTTTCAATAGCTTCAACAAATTTCTCTGTGCTGAATATTTCTTAACTTGCGTGTACAAACAAATTCTCAAGCTATGACTATTCTGAAAACCTCCCGAATTATGGCCGTTTTAATGGCTCTGATCTTACTTATAATCATTCCTTCACAACGTGATAATGAGCAAGATAACCAAGAACGCTACACGCCAAATGACTGGCTTCTGGCCCAACATGTATTCCCTTACAATCATCTTAATCCTGATGCATATGAGGCTTCACGCGACCAGACAATTCTGGCACATGAGCAGCTAAAACAAATGAAATCAGGTGGTGAAACATGGGAATTTGCCGGTCCGACAAACGTTGGTGGTCGAATCTCTGATGTGGAAATGCATCATTCTGATCCGAACACAATTTTTGCCTGCGCTGCATCCGGAGGAATATATAAAACTACCGATCAGGGTAAAATTTGGAAGCAGATTTTTGATGGCTATCATACCCTTTCAATCGGTGATATGGCTATAGCAAAAACAGATAAACGAATTCTCTATGTGGGTACTGGTGAACCAAACGGGGGAAATGGATCGATCACATATGATGGTTATGGGGTTTATAAATCAACTGATGAGGGGGAAAGTTTTACTCATGTAGGTCTTGAAAACGCTGGTGGAATTGGCAAAGTTCAGATTGATCCTACTGATCCCGACAGGGTTTTTGTTGCCTGTATGGGGAATCTCTTTTCAAATAACCCTGAGCGTGGTATTTACCGTACTACAGATGGTGGTGAAAGCTGGGAAAATGTATTATACATATCAGATTCTACTGGTGGAATAGATCTTATTATTCACCCAAGCAATCCAAACATCGTTTATGCTACCATGTGGGAAAGAGTGCGCTATGCAACGCATCGGTCATATGGGGGCCCCACCAGTGGCCTTTATCGCAGTACAGATGGTGGTGATACCTGGGAGCAGCTTACAAACGGCTTGCCAACAGGCAATATCAGCCGTATTGGTATAGGAATGTGCTTATCTCAGCCTGACATCATCTACGCTCATTATTCTGATAACAACCGCAACTGGATCGACCTCTTTAAAACTACTGATGGAGGTGACAGCTGGGCTGCAAGCAATTCGGATATTCAGGGAAATTACTGGGAAGGGAAAGTACATGTTGATCCCACCGATCCTGATATTCTCTGGTCGATGGGTGTTTACATGTGGTATTCAAATGACGGGGCTCAATCCTGGTCAACTGTCAGTAATATGTGGGTAGACCAACATGGGGTATATGTTCATCCCGCAGATAATCAGCTTGTTGTTATTGGTAATGACGGAGGAGTGTACATTTCGCATGATGGCACTGAAAACATGGCTAAAGTAATGACTTTGCCTATCACACAATTCTACACCTGCGAGGTCAATTTTCATGATCCGGCCGACATAATGGGTGGTACACAGGACAGAGGAACACAACGTTCTGCGGATGGTGACTTCATGGGATGGGAAAGCATTAATGGAGGTGATGGTTTTATTGTAAGAGTTGATCCAAGTGATCCAAAATACATGTACGCGGCTTCTCAGCGGGGAGGATTCAGGCGTTCAACTAACGGGGGCAGCAGTTTCTCATCTGCGCGTCCGGCCAGCGGTGACCGCTATAATTGGAAAACCCCTTATGTGATTGATCCAAGTGATCCTAATAATCTATACCTGGGGTCGCACCGGGTTTATCGCTCAACAAACCGGGCCAGATCCTGGACCAGGATAAGTAATGATCTCACAAACGGAGATCAGCCACCATGGAATTATGGTACTATAAGCACCCTTGCTGTGTCTCCGGTAAACAGTAAAATAATTTATGCCGGAACCGATGATGGAAATGTATGGGTCAATCCTGAAGGTACCGGCTCGGCTAACTGGAATAAAATATCGGATGAGCTGCCAATTCGCTGGGTTAGCTGTGTGGCTGCCGATCCTTTTGAAGAACATACTGCTTATGTAACATTCACAGGTATCCGCTACTACGATTACCTGCCCCATGTGTTTAAGACCACTGATATGGGTGCCAGCTGGATTGATATTTCAGGTAACCTGCCGGATTTTCCCGTTAACAATATCCAGATTGATCCGGATATACAGAACACCTACTACATCGCAACAGATGGTGGTGTATATGTAACTTATAACGGAGGCGATCAGTGGGATCTTATGGCTACCGGAATGCCAATTGCTCCGGTACTCGACCTGAATATTCACAGGTCAACACGTACCCTTCTGGCAGCTACTTTCGGACGTTCAATGTGGCGTATAAATCTTGCTTCAACTACCGATATTCATGAGGAAACATTCTCAGTAAGTAATATGAAGGCTTATCCGAATCCATCGAGCGCTCAGGTGAACTTCAGTGTCAATCTTGACAGTGATCAGGAAGGACAATTACTGGTGTTTGATATGAGTGGCAGGATGCTCAGAAAAGTATATGATGGTCAGCTTATCAAAGGAGAACAAAATGTCACATGGGATGGATTAACAAATGGTCACAACAGAATTCCAGGCATTTATATTTGTCGATTGGTAACTAATAAAACGACGCAGGCAGTCCGGGTTCAGATACAATAGTAGCTTAAAACAAGTTTTTTTATACAAAGTCAACTATAATTAGACCTTTTATAATCCTCTTTTCAACCCCTTATTATTTCACGGGTAGGATAGGTGTGTCTAGATTTGTTTTTGACGTTTCTAGTACAAATTAAATCTCAAATAATGAAAAAATCAATCAAAAACACAATTAGTCTAGTTGCAGTATTATTCGCCTTTTCAAGCTTTTGCTTTGCTCAGGAAGAATTGTCACTTGCTCGTTCATGGAGTTTAAGCTTCGACAATGAATCTGAAAAGGCTGAAGTTAAAGTAAAAATGACAGATGAATATAATTACATGAAATTCATTGTTAATAGTTCATTCACAAAAGGCAAGATGCTTGTTGAGCTAATTGATCCGAACGGAAAAAAACAAGGTAATTTTACCGTAAAAGCTGATGGAGAAATAAAAAAGGGTAAGAATACCAACAGTAAGTCAAGGGTGGCTGGGAATATGCAAAAGGCATTTAAACATCCCCTGATCGGTACCTGGATTATTAGAGCAATCCCATCTTCTGCCACTGGCGAACTGCAAATCAATGTCCAACAGCAATTTCTTCCTAAAATTGATTATGTTGAAATCAAAGATTCTCAGGAATAAGAAGTTTTTTGGTGTATTGCTTCTGTTTGGGCTTTCCGTTTTAGTGATTGCCCAAACAGATTCTATGCAATCTGACTCTTCTCACCAGCCAGTGATCCGGGGCCATATTGAGCTAGACAGTTCTTTATGGTCACCAGTTGCTTATCTGTCTATTATTCCTGATTTCACTCAAACTTACTACATTTCCTACGAAACCATTATTGAACGTGCTGATATTGATGATAATGGTGACTTCAGTTTCCAAACTGATTTTTTATCCGGAGAGGATCATTTTTATCGAATCCATTTTTCAAAAAAAGATGATCCCCCAGCTTCCTTAACCATAGGAGGGAAAGAAGAAAATCATTTTTTTCTGATCGCTAATAATCGTTCAGTAGTTGAGATTGTTACAGAGCCAGGCTATAATCTGATTAATCACCTATCTTTTTCGGGATATTCACCAAATCATGCTCTTCAGGAAATTAATGAAATAGTCAGCTTTCTGGATACTCTTGATTATTACGGTTCGAATCTGAACCGCCAATTTATTAGTGGGGCAGTCAACGAAAAATTATTGCAGTATGCTGACACATGCATTCACCCATTAGTCTCATTGTATGCTCTGTACAAAAGCAATCTGGATCAGGGATTCCAGGACAATCCTGAATTTTATAAAAGATATCTTCGGAAATGGAAACATGAGCAATCAGACTATTTCTCAGTCTTCAAAGCACAAATTCCATGGGAAAGTTCCAACAACAAATCTGTGCTTATCATTCTGCTCTTTATTACAATTATTACAATAAGCATTGTAAGTTTTAGTATTTACATCTTCAAATCACGACGGAAAACAAATAATAGCTTATACACCTCACTAACTGTTCAGGAGAGAAAAATTTTCAGCCTCTTAAAGGAAGGAAAATCTAACAAAGAAATATCTGAATTATGCTCAATTAGTTTGAGTACAGTCAAGTCTCATATCAACAATATCTATACAAAACTCGATATCAGTTCCAGAAAAGAGGTAATGGATTATATGGAATCTACGTGAAGTTACACCTGTTTATCAAAAAAAATTTGACATGTAAATTGCAACGTTCTTGGGCTGAAAAATCAAGCCCTGAGTATTATAGAATAAACCTATGCAAATGTTGCAAAACATTTTGAATAACATCGATGATCGTGTATTAGCTTTTGACACCAATCTCAAGTTAATCGCGATAAATAGAAACATGTACGATGATTATCTAACTGCGTTTGGCGTTAAGTTAGTGCCCGGTGTATCTGTTCTGGAAAAGACACCCGAACCGATCTTTTCCATGTGGAATGAACGTTACCAAAGGGTACTTAAAGGTGAATTCATTGATATTAATGAGGAATTTGGAATTGTTGGGGTACCTATACATTCTTCAATTAGACTCAGTCCACTGATTGTGAATAATTCGATTATTGGAGGTACACTTCATTCGAGAGACACAAGTTTACAGAGGCTAGCCGAACAAAAAAACAAGGAAAATGAACAGCATCTGTATGCTCAGATAAATAATACTCAAGAAAGTCTTTGGTCGGTAGACACAGATTGTCGTATTCTGACAATCAATCAAGTTTTTCAGAATGATTTTAATACGGTTTTTGGTCACAAACTTATAAAGGGCGATTGTGTATTAGATTATCTCAAAGGAGACTTACGGGCAGAATGGAAAGAAAGATATGACCTTGCATTTTCAGGTCAAAAGTTCACTAAAACAGACAAGTTCGAGTTCGATAATTTTCTCCTACATGCAGAAGTTTCATTCAATCCTATTGTTGTTAATGGCGAAGTTGTTGGAGCAACAGGCTTTACGCGAGACATTACTGAAAATGTTTTAAAACAACAGGAATTAGAGAAAGCATTAGAAAAAGCAAAAGAATCTGATTACTTGAAATCAGCTTTTATTGCTAACATCTCGCATGAGATACGATCTCCCTTAAATTCTGTTCTTGGATTCGCTGAGCTAGCCTTCGATGATGATTATGATCACTCAAAAAAAGAAAAGTTCAGAAAAAACATGCTGATGAGTGGTTCACATTTATTGGATGTTATTAATGGTATCATTGACATATCATTGATTGAATCAGGTCAGATGGAAGTTCATTCAGAGCCTTTTGAAATAAATCAATTGTTACAGAATTGTGTTGTCCAGATTCAGGCAGCTCAGAAATCAACAGACCCGGAAATAGTTTTTAAAAATGCTCCGGCCCACATAATACTGTCTGATAAAAAACATGTTAAGCAAATCCTGCTTAATCTGCTTACTAATGCAAATAAATTTACTTTGAAGGGACAGATAACTGTTTCTTCATCAATTGAGAACAAACGTATAATAATCAGTGTTCAGGATACCGGTGTAGGAATTCCTAAGAATATTGGAGATCGATTATTTGATCGCTTTTACCGCACAAAAGAGTCAATAGAGTTAACAGCAGGAACAGGATTAGGTTTGTCTATTTCCAAAGCCCTTGTAGAAAAACTCGGCGGTGAAATCTGGTACGAATCAGAAGTTGGTGTTGGCACTACTTTCAACTTCTCCCTGCCATTGAAATAGGAATCAAATTTTTGTTCTCCTGATTTGCTTTCTCTATATTTACTACCAACAAGGTCCCCCCTTATTTAATAAGCAAATCATGGATTTAAAATCTCTCTTCGTAGCCATTATGCTATTGGCCGGGACAAGTAGCTTTTCACAAAATCTGGTATCGGGAAAAATAATTGACGAAAGTTCAGGTAATCCTGTTATTGATGCACACATACAGCTAGCCAGTGGTTTTACAACAAGTTCAGACAGTTTGGGCAAATTTCATTTGACGATTAGCAAATTTCCCGCTGTCATTAGAATTACTCATGTCTCTTATGGCCAATCTGATGTTACAATAGACAATTGGCCTGAACAAATCCTAATCATCAGAATTCAGAAAATGGTCAGTTACGTGGGCGAAGTACAGGTTACGGCTAAGCGCTTGGATATTCTAACTGAGAAAGATGATTTTTCATTGCAGGATTTTGCGTTTGATGATCAGAATTTGTGGATGATTGGCTATTTGAACAATCAGGCCAATAAGGGCAGGCTGTGGCTGGCGAATTCTTTCGGCGACACTATTTGCTCGATTTCGGTACATCATCCGGAAGGACTATATAAGGATGTTTTTGGTAATGTCCATTTGCTTGGTCAGGATAGTGTTTTCCAGCTATTTGCACACAAGGATACGATTCATCGATTATATCCGGCAGGAAAAGCTGAATTTTTTGCACTTATGGCTCCGATCAGGTCTGCTTTTAATGGCAAGCTGGTTTACAGCGAGTATCTTCCACAAACTGAAGGATTACATATTTACTACAGAACAAGTAGAACCGATACTCTTTTTTTACTGAATATCATGCGGGATTCACTGGAGGAATTACAACAAGAAGATGACTACGTTGGCTATTCCTGGAGTGCGGGTCAGGATTTTCGAGCAAACCAGAGAATGGGTCAAAGAAAGCTAAACAAGCACCGGCTAATCAACCGCAAAGTTAAAGCGCCATTGTTCAGTCTTAACGACAGTTTATGGATATTTAATTTGTACAAAGACTCTCTGCTCGGGTATGATTCGTTTGGCAAGCTGCATAAATCTATCCCCATTGATTTCCACAGAAAGAAGTATTATTCAGGAAGCGATTACTTCAGTTTCAAAATACTTACTGATGAGCTGGTGAATAAAGCCTATTGCCTGCTCCGTAACAATATGGAATGGCAAATCTCTGAAATTGATCTGAAGACAGGTAAGCTCCTACCGGATGTCCCCCTGCCCAACTTCCCCGGCATGGATAGAATTACTGTATTCAGAAATGCCATATACTTTCTATATCCTGAAAAAAAATATCCTTTCTACAGCAGGCTGTATCGTTTTCAGCTTTAGGAAAAATTCAGTTTTATCTTCTCCGATCTTGACTTCTGCCAAACAGGAAATACAATATTGATCCCATATAAGGCAGAAATATTATTACTATAATCCAAATCAGTTTATTGTTACCATCGAAATCATGTCTGACAATACTAATCAGGGCAATGATGGGAAGTAAAAAGAAAAGTATTCCCATAATAAAGAGCACCAGTAAGCTCACTCCACCAAGAAATCCTGCAATAATCATATGATATTTTTAGTGTTGTATTGTTATTGTGATAAGATAGCAAAAGAAATGGGAATTTTTTCTGTATCCAAGTCTTATAGATACATGAGAACATTGAAGAAATAACCTCCACCAAAAAATAGTGCTATTTGTGACAATATACTAAGCAGTATATCAAGAGCTTACAGGTACTGTTGAATTTTACAACAGGTGTGTAACAATTCAACACCCCTTATTAAGGCGCTGAATGAAAGGTCATTGTACGGTTTTCAATCGACTGGTGTTTAAGAATTCAACAGTCCTACTTGATGATTTATTCAACAACACTTTTGCTATCATCTTGATCTTCTGAACATTAAGTCTGGTATTTTGTGTTTGGCATTAGATTTGAATTAATGAGAAGCAATATGCAGCACAGTCAAACGAAATTAAAATTAATCATCATGAAAACACTATGCATTATTCTCTTCGGCTTTTTACTTCCATTGTGCGGCAGTTCACAGGTCATTCTCAATGACGAAACTGTTCCACAAAATTCACCTCTTATTAAGGGGAAAATTAACATCTTGAGTACCCCGGATTTGCTCGATATAACAACAATATGGGCAAATAAATATGCCAGTTTAAATTCTCAATTAAAAATCACCGTATTAAGTTCGGCAATGAATAAACCAGAGAAATTACTTCCTGCCGGCACTGACATTAGGATTATCTCAAGTGAAGATGAGGCTTTCCGATCTGATAAGAATTTGAGGAAAATTATAGTTGGGCGTGATATAATAGTACCGCTTATTAATTCGGAAAACCCATTTCTGGAAGCCATATACAAACAGGGTATATCAGCCGAAGAAATAGCCAGGGTCCTTTCCAATCCAGATAAACAGACATGGGGAATGCTTTTGGGAAATGATGAACCAGCTCGTGTCAATTTATTTATAATTGATAATGAATCTGTGAGCTCCGATGTTGCGAATTTCCTTAATACAGATAAGCTAAATGATGAGGGAATAAATGTGAAGTCAGGTCAGGAAATGATTGATGTGCTTCAGGGTGATCCGTATGCCCTGGGGTTTTGTAGAATGACAAATGTCCTGGACAATACAAAAAACAGCTTTCTTGATAAAATTACTCTTTTGCCTATTGATAAAAATGGGAATGGTATCATTGATTATCCGGAAAAAATTTTCAGTAATTATGATACTTTCACCCGTGGTGTTTGGATAGGTAAATATCCTAAAACATTGTATCGTAACATTTATTCCTATTCTCAAGAGAATAAATCTAAGGAGGCTGTTGTTGCCTTTTTAAGATGGATTGTAACAAGTGGACAAGCGAGCCTGGCTTCATATGGTTATGACGATCTGGTTTACAGTGAGAGACTGGCTAATATTGATGCTCTGTTAATTAGTGGGGTCGATCCAAAATCACCAAACAGTATTTTCGCCGGCCAAAAATTATTAGCACTAATTATTGGACTATTCATCGTTACGGGGCTGGTAGTAAATATAATAGCAAGATTTGTGGCAAATAAGCAGGCTTCTGTTCAGTACGCCAGCTCTCTCTCGCAATCTGTTTTTGACCAAAATTCAGTAAAAATTTTGAATGGTCTGTATTTTGACAAAACCCATACATGGGCATTCATGGATCAAAACGGGGGTGTGAAGATTGGGATTGACGATTTTCTCCAACATGTTACCGGACCAATTACACGTGTTAAAATGAAAATACCAGGTGAGAGAATAAATAAGGGAGATAAAATTATGTCTATCACTCAAAAGGGCAAGCAACTAAACATTTACTCCCCCATTTCCGGAATCATCAGGGAGCAAAACACGGCACTTAATAGTGATTCATCTGCTATGAATTCATCTCCTTACTCTGATGGTTGGGTGTACGTATTAGAGCCAACAAATTGGATAAAAGAGACTCAGCAATTAATCATGGCTAACAATTACAAAACCTGGCTTAAAAATGAATTCTCACGCTTAAAAGATTTTCTTTCCGCCTCTCTGGGAAATAGAAATCCGGAGCATGGCCATCTTGTTCTCCAGGATGGTGGTGAACTTCAGGATTGGGTTTTGGAAAAATGTGGACCTGAAGTTTGGGAGGATTTTCAAATCAACTTCATAGACACAAACAAATAAAATCAAAAAGAATATTATGAGCTTAGTTAGACGAGACTTCTTGAAAACACTCGGGCTGATAGGTGCTTCACTTACTGTGGGCAAAAGCCTTGGTGCCACAACGAAAAAGAAAAACAAAACAGAATTTTATGGTGTGCTTATTGACACAACACGATGTGTAGGTTGCAGGGCATGTGAATGGTCATGTGCAGAGGCAAATGGACTGCCTGAACCTACAGAAGATGAAGGTGTAAAAATCAGAAAAACATCTGTAAGCAGATGGACAGCGGTTAGTGAATATGGAACAGAAGATAATCCTATTTATGTCAAGAAGCAGTGCATGCAATGTATGCAGCCTGCTTGTGCATCTGCCTGTTTAACAAAAGCCATGAATAAAACAGATGAAGGACCTATTGTTTGGCGCGAGGATAAATGTATGGGATGCAGATCATGTATGATTTCTTGCCCGTTCGATGTCCCTAAATTTGAATACGATAGCCCCAATCCAAAAATTCAAAAGTGTCAAATGTGCTTTGAAAGACTTGAAGAAGGCGGAGTTCCAGCTTGCGTGGAAAATTGTGGTGGAGATGCACTTCTTTTTGGTAAAAGAAAAGATCTCCTTGAAGTTGCCAGATCACGGATTTATAATAATCCGGATGATTATTACCATCATGTTTATGGGGAGCATGAGGTTGGGGGAACCGGTGTACTTTATCTTTCGTCAGTTCCATTCGAACAATTAGGATTTAGAGAAGACCTGGGTACAACAGCTTATCCGGAATATAACAAGAATTTCCTCTATTCGGTTCCTGTTGTTCTGATTCTTTGGCCTGTTTTTTTACTCGGACTAAATAATTCCACTAAAGAAAATAAGAAGCTAAACGAGAAAAAAACGGATAACCATGGATAATACACGCGAAACAAGTTTTCTGAAATTCTTTCTCCAAGAATTAAAACCAAAGGGGAAAATAATAACCCCTTTTAATGTCAT
Organism: Bacteroidota bacterium; assembly: GCA_018669475.1. Lineage (GTDB taxonomy): Bacteria > Bacteroidota > Bacteroidia > Bacteroidales > UBA12481 > JABHCC01. The sequence continues at coordinate 112,743 of JABHCC010000010.1, forward strand.
CACGGTTATTATTGTCATTATTAGTGCAGTAATTCTGTTCTTTAGATTTACTAAAGGCTTAGGGTCTGTAATGGACGCGTCTCAAACCCGTCCCTGGGGCCTGTGGATTAATTTCAACGTAATAACAGGGGTAGCATTTGCAGGAGGGGCTTATGTGGTCACATTCATGGTTTATATTCTTGGTCTTGAGAAATATCGACCAATCGTGCGTCCGACAGTGCTATATGGTTTACTGGCCTACATGTTTTATGCTGGCGCTCTTTTGCTTGATTTAGGTCGCCCATGGAAAGTCATCAATCCGATAATTGGAAATTCTTTTGGATTAAGTTCAGTGCTTTTTCTGGTAGCATGGCATTTCATTCTATACATGATAGCTGAGGTTATTGAGTTTGTTCCAACAATTGCAGAGTGGGCAAAATGGAAACGATTAAGAAAAATATTCCTGTCACTAAACCTGGCGGCAGTAATTTTTGGTATTGCACTATCCACTTTGCACCAATCCGGGCTTGGATCCCTTTTTTTAATGGCAAAAGCAAAAATTCATCCCTTATGGTATTCTGAGTTTATTCCAATTCTATTCTTTGTATCCAGTATTTTTGCAGGGCTTTCATTAGTTATAGTATCAGAATCCATTAGCCAGAAAGTATTTAAAAATATCATGTCAACCTTGCATGTAAAATCTCACAAGAATATCATTATAAGTTTGGGTAAAATATGCGCAATAGCATTATTTGTATATTTCTCTCTTACTATTCTCGTTTTCATCCATGGGAAAAACTATTCATACCTTAATACACCCTGGGGGTATTGGTATCTTGTGGAAATAATAGGATTTGTTGTGACACCCTGTATGGTTTTCCTATTCGGATTCAGGTTAAACAATATCAGATTAGTTAGAATTGCTGCAATAATGAGCATAATAGGCATTATTTTAAATAGAATGAATATTTCAACCATTGCCTACCAATGGTATGAAAATTCACTGCATTTTCCATCCTGGATGGAACTTATAGTAAGTATAGCTGTAATTCTTGTACAGATCATGGTATTCAGGTGGATTGCCAGAAGAATGCCTGTATTTAACGAGTCTCCAGCATGGGTAAAAGTAAAAAAAGGCATAAAACTAGTTGCTTAACAATTAAAAACATATAAAATGGAAAGTTTTAGCACTATCGATATTTTTGACACAAAAGGAATAGAGTATTTATTTATTATTGGATATTTATTTCTACTGATCGCATTCTGGAGGTTTGCGATAAAACCTGTTCGAATTACCAGCCAGATTAAAAAGGTGATAGGTATACTTACTGAAAGTGTCTTGCAAATCCCTCAAGGTTTGTTTTACAGTAAAAATCACACATGGACTCATATGGAACCGTCTGGAGTAGCAAATGTAGGCTTGGATGATCTACTGCACCATATTACCGGAGACATAAAATTCCATAAGCTTATTGAGCCTGGTGGCGAAATTCATAAAGGTGAATTACTGACAGAAATTTATCATCAAGGCAAAATGCTGAAAATATCAGCTCCAATATCTGGTCAAATTATCCAAGTCAATCCTTTACTTAATGATAATCAGCTAATAGGAAGTGAGGATACATACGGAAAATTCTGGGTCTACAAAATCAAACCAAATAATTGGATTGCTGAAACCAGTTCCTATTATTTCGCTGATGATGCAACAACATGGATTAATAAGGAATTAAGCAGATTTAAAGACTTTCTTGCTAAGTCAATCCCTAAACACTCACCACAAACTTCACTGTTTGCTCTTCAGGATGGTGGTGAACTTAGAGATAACACTTTGTCAGAACTACCAGACGGTGTATGGACTGATTTTCAGCAAGATTTTCTAAATGATATTTGAAAAACCCAACGGCAGGACATATTCTTTGTTTTTCATAACTTGGCGAAAACAAAAAGCTACCTTGTGTTATAAAACATGAGTAAATAAACAATAAATGGCTGATTCTGAAGATAAGACACTAAACCACAGAAATGAGGGCTCATTTCGCAGTAAACTTTATAAGTTCCAGTCTTCAATATATGGACATGTAGTTTTCATTATAAGCGCCTTGTCTATTATTCTTTTTCTGTCGTTTGGTGTTATATTCAGATCAGTAAATGAGAGACATTTGGATACCATTATCCGGCAAAACGGAAATAATATTGGTTCAATTGTTGAGGGAGCCTTGTATTATTCCATGCTCAAAAACGACAGAAGCTCATTACAAAACACACTGGATGTGATTAATACGATGCCTGGCATCCTGGATGTAAACATGTATGATCCACAAGATAAGCTTGTTTATTCATCTTTTTCTTCTGACACAAGCGGGCACAACAATCCGCATTGCAAAGACTGTCATCTGGATATTGATACCATGTTTCCAAGAAAAGAGAGATCTTTTAGAATCATAAATATGGATAGTGATCTTAATATGAGTCTGAATAATTTTGATAACCGGCTACTATTAATCAGATCGCCTATCCTGAATGAACCATCATGCTATACAAGCTCTTGTCATGCACATAGTCAAGATGATGAAGTGCTTGGTTCTCTGAATATTAGGATGCCTCTTAAGGAGATTGATGATGCAGTCCTTGAGTCTTCTACAGATTTTTTCCTAATGGCCACATTATCAACTATACTATTTGTATTAATTCTGGTGTTTTTTACAAGAAGAAAAATTAATAAACCATTAAATGCTATAATTAAAGCCAGTGAAGCTGTTTCGAAAGGTGATAAAAAGATGCGATTGGAGATAAAGCCCAAACAGCTGTATGATATCAGGATGGTTTCCTCTGCTTTTAATGAAATGCTGGATAACATTCAGTCTGCAACAAACGAATTGCAAAACTGGTCACAACAACTTGAATATAAGGTCCAGAAAAAATCAGAGGAATTATCAGAAATGCAGAATGAGATAATACATATCGAACGAATAGCTTCACTTGGTAAATTATCCTCTTCTGTCGCTCATGAAATAAACAATCCTTTATCGGGAGTTTTGACTTATACAAAACTGGTTCAAAAATTATTGAGTAAGCCTGAATTAAGTAATACTTCCAAGGTATCGATGATGAAATATTTGGAGGTGATTGAAGCAGAAACGAAACGATGTGGAGATATAGTGAAGGGCTTATTAGATTTTTCGAGAAAAGATCAGCTGGATTTTAGAACCAAGCATTTGCATAAAATTTTAGGTGATGCATTTTCCTTGATGGAACACCAAATGAAAATAGCAAACATTAATTTCTCTGCTGATTTTTCTGCAAATTCAGATCTAATTTTTTGCAGTGAGAACCAAATAAAGCAGGCATGTATAGCGATATTGCTAAATGCCTGTGAAGCTGTTACAGAAAATGGAGAAATTATAATGAAAACCAGCAATCCGGATATGGCCAACATAAAACTTGAAATATCCGATAACGGTGTTGGTATTGCCCCGGAAGACATTCCTCACGTTTTTGAACCATTTTTCTCAGCAAAACAGAAAGTAGCAGGTACAGGTTTAGGCCTTGCTGTTGTGCATGGTATAGTTCAAAGCCATAAAGGCAAAGTAGAGGCTGTGTCTGAGTTTGAGGCCCACACATGTATTTCCATAACATTACCATTGAACAATAATGAATCATAATGCAATTTTCTCCACATTACTGAAACATTTAAAATTCAGATCATCGATATATAGTCAGGTCGTTATTATTATTGCTATTCTGTGTATTTTTCTGTTATTAACATTTGGAGCCATATTCGAATCTGTTAATAAGGAATACATGGAAAGCAATATTCAGCAGAGTGGTAACAACGTGGGTTTACTTGTGGAGGGAGCCTTGTATCAACACATGCTTGAAAATGATAAAACTGCAATTAATAATACGCTGCAGATAATTAACACCATGCCTGGAATTTTAGATGTAAATATGTATGATCACGCGGATAATCTTGTTTATTCATCATTTCCTGTGGACACAAACCTGCAAAACAATCCAAATTGTAAAGAGTGCCATACGAATATTGATATCATGTTCCCAGGAAAAGAAAAGACTTTCAGAATCATAAATATGGATAGTAAATGCAATATGAGTCTGAAAAATTATGATAATCGTGTTCTTTTAATCAGGGCTCCAATTCTGAACGAACCATCCTGCTATACCAGCGCCTGTCATGCACATAAGGAAACTGATGAAGTACTTGGCTCTTTTGTAATTAGAATCCCATTGGAAGAACTTGACAAGAATCTTAAAAAGTCTGTCCTGTTAGCAATATTCACTACGCTTATACTTATGAGTTTTTTAATGATTTTCACAAGAAGAAAAATTAAAAAGCCACTAAATGCAATTCTTGCAGCCAGTGAAGCTGTATCAAAAGGTGATATTAGGTCAAGGTTAGAAATAAAACCGAATCAATTAAGTGATGTGAGAGTGGTTTCTTCTGCATTTAATGAAATGCTGGATAATCTTCAATTAGCCACAAACGAACTTCAAAACTGGTCACAACAGCTTGAATATAAAGTCCAGAAGAAGTCAGAGGAGATCTCAGAAATGCAAAATGAATTAATCCATGTTGAACGAATAGCCTCACTTGGTAAATTATCATCTTCCGTTGCTCATGAAATCAATAATCCTTTATCGGGGGTTTTGACCTATACCAAGCTAGTCCAAAAGAAATTACGCAGACATATGTCTGATAACCCTGCAAAAGAGTCGATGTTAGAGTATTTGAAAGTTATAGAAATAGAAACGAAGCGATGTGGCGATATAGTTAAAGGCTTGTTGGAGTTCTCAATAAAGGACCAACAGGATTTTGAAGAACTGAATTTGCATATAATATTAGAAAAAGCATATTCCCTTTTGGCCCATCAGATGAAAATGTTGAACATTAGTTTTCAAGCTGACTTTTCTGCTAAATCAGATTTAATATTCTGCAGTGAGAATCAGATAAAACAGGCGTGTATTGCCATTCTTTTAAATGCATCTGAAGCAGTAATAGAAAACGGCGATATTATGATGAGAACAAGTAACCCTGGAAAAGATACTATTAAGCTTGAGATAATAGATAATGGGCAAGGAATTTCCCCCGAAGATATTCCGCATATTTTTGAACCCTTTTTCTCGGCCAAACAAAAAGTAAGTGGTACTGGGTTGGGATTGGCAATTGTACACGGCATCGTTCAAAGCCACAAGGGAAAAGTTGATGTAGAATCTACATTGGGGGAGAGCACAATCATTTCTTTAACCTTACCTTTAGTGAAGAATTAGGATATAAAAACAAGAGAACGTATTATGCTAAGCTCCGTTTCAATATTAATCGTTGACGATGAAGAATCCGTACGAGATTCTTTATATAACTGGTTCATCGATGATGGATACCAAGTTGACTGTGCTGAAAACGCAAAACAGGCACTTACAATTCTGGAATCTAAGAATTATGACATTATTCTGGCAGATATTAAGATGCCCGGTATGGATGGACTGGAAATGCATCAAAGGATAAAATCATTAAATAATGACTCAATTGTCATTATTATGACAGCATTTGCCTCTGTGTCAACGGCCGTTCAGGCTTTAAAAGACGGGGCATATGATTATATAACGAAACCCTTTGATCCTGACGATCTTTCACATTTGATAAGAAATGCAGCTAGCCAAATTTCTTTAAAAGCTGAAAATGAAGCCCTTAGGGACAAAGTTGTTACTCTGGAAAATGTGGAAAACATCATCGGTAGCAGTAAGGCAATGCTGAAGGTTCTCAAAGAAGTTGAAAAAGTGGCTCAATCTAATTCCCCTGTTATCATAACTGGAGAAAGTGGCACTGGTAAAGAGCTTGTTGCCAAGGCAATACATTCAAACTCCCATCGTAAGTTCTTCCCTTTAGTTAGTGTGCATTGCGGAGCTTTGACTGAAAGTCTACTGGAAAGCGAGTTATTCGGTCACGAAAAGGGTGCTTTTACCGGTGCAATGTTTAACCGGAAAGGACGGTTTGAAATGGCAGATGGCGGAACAATATTTCTTGATGAAATCGCCACTATTTCTTTGAAAATGCAGATAGAATTGCTCCGTGTGCTACAAACAAAAACTTTTATAAGGGTTGGTGGTAATAAGGAAATCACTTCCGACTTCAGGGTTATTTGTGCCACAAACAAAGATCTGATGCAAATGGTGGAAATGGGAGCTTTTCGAGAAGACCTGTACTACCGGTTGAATGTTGTAAATATTACTGTTCCACCACTTCGCGAAAGAAATGATGATATTCCATTGCTAGTCGAGCATTTCATTGATAAATATTGTACTTCAATGAGCAGGGATACTATTCCAATTAATCCTCGAGCAATGAAACAGCTAAAAGAAAGCTATTTCCCCGGGAATGTTCGTGAGCTTGAAAACATAATTGAGCGGGCAATTGTAATAGGCAACGATAAGGAAATATGCGTAAAAGACCTACCTTATCAGAAAGAAACTATCAGCAGTTCAATTGAAAGCCTGGAAGACCTCGAAAAAACACACCTACTCCAAATACTTAATAAATACAATTGGAATATTTCCCGATCAGCAAAAGCACTCAAAATAGACAGAGTAACCCTATACAATAAAATAAAGAAATACAAATTAAAAACTTCAAATTAATACGAATCTGGTAATCATAAAGCATATTTAATTTGAATAAGCAAAGTATATTATTAATTTCTCATGGAAATTTCGAGAAGGTGTTTCTTGAAAAGATAGCTAAAGATATATCACACGAATTTCTTTATCCGGTTTACCTCGAAGAAAGTAGTATAGACATAAGTGATTTTTATGATCCAATGCGGAGGCAATACGATGGCAACAGGCTATTGATTGAAATAAATTCTTTCACCTCACCAGGATTTACTAAAAAAGTCGGATTATTCCGGGTAGATTTATTTATTCCCATACTAACATATATTTTTGGACAAGCCACTTTCAAAGGAAGTTCCGGGCTTGCATCCCTCTACAGACTTAGAAACGAACAATATGGCATGCCAAAGGATGACATTGTGCTCCTTAATCGTTTTAAAAAAGTAATTATCCATGAGCTGGGTCATACCCTGGGATTAATACACTGTCATATTCCAAGCTGTGTAATGAGGTCAAGTACATACGTTGAAGATATTGATCAAAAAAGCCACAATCTGTGTATCAACTGTCGAACTAAGATAGGAATGGTTTAGATTGTGATGTTCTTTTCAAACCCCCTGCAGATCAGCTTGGTGGTACTAGTGTTTTGTTGTAACTTTAGTTGTTAATCTTAAAAACAAACACTATGAAATCTATTGTAGGATTATTCTGCCTGATTTTGATGATATGCGCTTGTGGGGATTTAACGAAAAAAGACGCAGATGATTTGTTGGAAGGTTGCGAGACCTATGAGCAAGAGTTTATTTGGAACAAAGCTGCAGCTGTTGAGGAAATGAATACATATACCTACTTTCTGGCTGCTTCGGGCATGCGCTATTTTGCCCGTAAATTTCGGGTTGAGGATATTTGTTATTCGGATATTGAGATCAAAATTAACATTGACCTACCTGATTGGCCATCAGGGGTAGAATGGGGATATACTGATCAGCCACCTCATTATGCGGGTATGTTTCTATATGACATAGATTGTGATTCCAGAAATTGTATTTCAACAATTTATTTAGCCAGGGGGTCAGAAATTTTCAATGTATTCACTGAGGGTACTGATGAAATTAACCTTGAGTTTTATTTAGTTGCTTCGTTCTATGCCGGCGATCAAAATATTGATAATGATTTGTATTGGCTCAGGAAAAACCTTGATTCTCTGACAGTAACTTTAAAGATGGACAAAAGGATGAATTAATCTTTTTAGAACGTAAAAGTTCGCCATCTGGTCGGCATTATTTTCCAGCAGTAGATAAGGGAAAAGGAGATTCCTACATACAAGGAGGAATCTCTGAGCAAACTTTATGAGACTTAGAGTGTTTATGGGATAAAGCATCAAAAAGTCACAATGACATTTTTTCTCATCCTTTTTATTGCAATCAGTTTTGGCCTCGGGTTCTGGATAGGAAATCTAAAAAATCCTGCTGTAAGCTACAGGAGAAAAAAGGTAAAGAAGCAGAGTAAGGACATCAATTTATTGAATGAACAATTCAAGATTCAAACAGCTGCGATGGAATCATTATTACTGATATCAAAGGGGTAATACAATGGGTAACCCCAGCTTTCCATAAACTCACCGGTTATTCGTCAGAAGAATCAATAGGAACATCTTTAAAGTTCCTTAATTCAGGTGTACATAATAAAGAATTCTTTAAGACGATGTGGAATCAGATAAAGAATTTTGTTGCAATCAAACAAGATATTTCTGAACGGAAACGCTTAGAAGAAATATCCAGAACTGAGAAGAAGAGAATGGAAACTGAATTGGATGTTGCCCGTGATATCCAAATGAGTATGCTGAAGAAAAACTCTCAGGTACTTAAAAATCAAAATGATGTTGATATTTTTGCCAAAATTATTCCTGCCCGGGAAGTTGGAGGTGATTTTTACGACTATTTCTGGCTGGATGAAGAAAGGCTATGTTTCTTCATCGGTGATGTATCAGGCAAGGGAGTTCCTGCAGCCTTGATGATGGCTGTTACAAAAACATTGCTAAAATCCGCGATTGGAAGCATGAAATCTGTTAGTCGGGCTCTTACTCAAATTAATAATGAGATAAGCAAAGACAATGAGAATTACATGTTTATTACGGTTTTCGTGGGAATCCTGAACACAACGACTGGTTACATGGCATACTCAAATGCCGGACACAATCCTACTTACGTTATTGATAAGCAGAATAGTAAAATAAAGTCTCTGAATGAATTGCATGGTGTGGTGATTGGAGCCATGGAAAATATAGAGTATGGCGAGACTGTATTAAGAATAAACCGGGGCGATTCGATTTTTATTTACACTGATGGAATCACAGAGGCGAGAAACAAAGAAAACCATTTATTTTCTGATGATCGCTTGGTGGAATACTTGAATAAAAGTTTCCACTTCAATCCTGAGGTTCTGTTGAACGGCATCATTGCAGAAGTGAAAAAACATGAAGATGGAGCTGAACAGGCAGATGATATAATCATTCTACACGTCAACTTTATGGAGCAAACAGAAGATTCAATAGTTGATTACTTATTCAGGAACCTTCAGAACAATCTGGAGTCTATCCAGATCTTCTCAATTGAATTTGAAGAATTTGCAAAGAAACATTCAGTTGAACAAGAAGCTATTCAGCAAATTAAAATTGTATTTGATGAGCTCCTGAGTAATGTAGTAAAATATGCATATGATAATGATGAAAATCACGAGATTGAAGTAAAAGTCAGATTTTACGAAGAGAAACTTACCGTTACCATCATGGATGATGGCCGACCTTACAATCCCTTTGAGTCTGATGAAACGGATACTACTCTGGAATTACAAGAACGTGAAATAGGGGGTCTTGGAATTCATCTCGTAAAATTTCTGGTTGATGATTATCATTATGAGTACAAGGATCAGATTAAGAAGAATTCAACCCATTTTACAAAACAAATTAATTCAGAATTGAATGAAAATTGAAACCGGTTCATCAGGAGACATTGAGATTGTCAGGATTATTGGCATTGTTGACACAACAACCGCTCCTCAGGCTGAAAGCAAAATACAAGATCTCCTGGATAATAGCTGCAAGAAAATGGTCATAGATTTGAGTGAAACTGAGTATATGAGTAGCTCAGGATTAAGAGTACTTTTATCAACCGCTAAGAAACTATGGGCAAAAGATGGTTTATTGAGAATTTGTCAACCAAACAAAGTAGTTAAAGACATCCTAGACACGAGTGGTTTTAGTGTAATTATGGATGTTAGAGATACTGAAGCAGAGGCTTTGAAGGATTTCTAGGAGCCTTCATTCTTTCTTAAGCCTGGTCTTTAAGCTACCAAGGGTTTCAATTACCTTCCTCAGCCAATTAAAGTATAATGCCAGGTAAAGCATTACTGACATCAATATGATAATCATGACATTAAATGAGTAAGTAGAGATGGAATAATTTCCCACCCATTTTTGTGGAGCATAGAAGTGTGCTCTGCCTATTTTAGTTTGAGCCTTCTGATATATCGATCCAGATCTAATCTGTAAGCGACCATTTCCAATTCTTACACGATCACTAATGGCATCATTCCTTAATAATAATCTCAGGGCATTATTCTCATGATTCTTTTTCAGTTGAAGCAATCCCTTCTTCCCTCTATCATCCATTAGCGAAGTGCTTAAGTTATCTTTATAGTTCTCAACGCTAGAATACAATCTATTGTACAATAAACTTAATTCTGTAAGATGTGCCCTGGCACTATCAGCAATTGTTCGGTTGAAGTCACCATCATGAATGCTGTTCAGATATATAAAACCATCTTTTAATTCATCGGCATCCAGATTACCTATCTCAGTTGCGATTATCTCAAGGTAATTTTTGGTCTTTATAGCTTCCAGTCCTGTACCCATATATCAACAGAATGCGATGTAGAAACAAGCGGAACAGACTCTCCGTCAATGTCTGTTGCCGTGGCGCTGGCCATATTGAGTAGAGTGGCAGGATCATCTGACTTTATCCGATAACTTGAAGCGTAAGTCCAAATTTCACCATACTCAAGCACAGCATCACCATCGTCTCCATCCACATATGAAGTCTCTTCACCTAAACTACTCACAAGCTCAAGACCAATAATGTCAGAATAATCACCCGCAGGATCATGACTTACAGTATAACTAAACTCGGCCCTCTGACCATAATAGGCTGTAAATGGACCCTCCACATTAAGAGTCAATAATGGTGTGGCATTAATTGTAAAGCTATAGTCAATCGATGCCGTATAACTTGTACCTGCAATTTCAGCAGTAGTAAAACTTAAGCTTCCATTATAGGGTGATACATCACTCTTCTTTACAAGGTAGATTAGACTGTAATGCCAATCTTCACTAGTCTGCAATAGTCCATCACCGTTACTATCCCCAATGAGATAAGCAATGTCTGAATTATTACTGTCAATAATTTGCATATCATTCAGGATAGTTTCAAATCCCTCAACTGAATTGGACAAGGAAAAAACAAAACTGGCATATTCACCCGCCGAAAGAGTAGTCGCAGGTGAGGAAATTTGCACCAGCTGTAAGTCTGGTACTGGACATACGTTCGACTGAGAATTAGCGATGACCTCCTGAACATTTCCTTTTGGAAGTGTAAGACGCCATTTTACCCGATCGTTACCTTCAAGCTCACGCTCAACGACAAAAGTGTGCGTTCCAGTCTGAAATTCATTTATGGCATCCCACTTTTGCTGGCTTCCATTGTAGACCAACACACTTTTTGAAGATGGTACCTTGTAATAGTCGCCAGGATTATTGTATCCAAAGAAGGCTTTGAATTTCCCATTTTCAAGCGGTTTGACACACTCTACCCAAATTTTTATGTCGGGTGCCTGAGCAAAAGAACTTAGAGAAAAAAAAGATATAAATATGAAAACAAGTGAAATCTGTTTGAATAGATGAACGGGCTTTTCAGTGAAGAAAATCCCAGACAAGAGTATTTTTTTCATGACAATGATTTATAACTTCAACCCTAGGAATTCAGAACATAAAGAATCCTTTAGATTGATAGTGTAGTTCAGAAAGAAAATTATTAATATTTACTGATTGCCAGTGACTTATGTAGACTAAATCTATTCTGAAATAATTTACACCAAGAATCCCCTTTTTTTTAGACTAATATGCAATCTATTGAATAGTAATTTAAAGTCTTTCTAAATAGCGACAAGGTTTTCAAAGCCGACAAAAGCTTTTTTAGTCAAATGTAAATCTGTTAATTACATAACAATGTCAATTCCTTAATTTATTTAGCTTTGTGTATGATCGATTTAAGAAGTGATACCATAACCCAACCCACACCGGAGATGCTGGATGCCATGATGCATGCAAAAGTTGGGGATGATGTACTTGGAGATGACCCATCGGTAATTAAACTGCAGGATATAGCAGCCAATATGTTTGGCATGGAAGCAGCTCTATTTTGTCCGTCTGGAACTATGACAAATCAGCTTGCTATCAATGTACATACCCAACCTGGTGATGAAGTCATATGCCATAAACATTCGCATGTATATTACTACGAAGGAGGTGCGATGATGAGGAACTCTGGAGTTTCAGTTTGCTTACTGGATGGACCTAAAGGTAAAATAACAGAAAATGAAGTTATTCGAAATATTAATCCTGATGATGATCATCGCCCTGTTACCTCTCTGGTTTCTATAGAGAATACAACCAATAAAGGAGGAGGAGCAATCTACTTATTAGAGGAGGTCAGAGATATTTCAGATGCTTGCAGGAACAATGGCTTAAAACTTCATCTTGATGGTGCAAGATTATTCAACGCTCTGGTGGAAACCGGCGACAAGCCTAAAGATTATGGTAAGCTAACTGATTCGATCTCTATTTGTCTCTCAAAAGGCCTTGGAGCACCAGTGGGTTCGTTACTACTCGGAAATAATGTATTTATCAAACGAGCTAAAAGAGTGCGAAAGTCCTTTGGTGGCGCCATGAGACAGGCGGGCTATTTGGCTGCTGCAGGAATTTATGCACTTGCAAACAACATCTCCAGACTAAAAGATGACAATTCCAGAGCCAAACATATAGGATTCATATTATCAGACCTGGATTGGGTAAAAGAAGTTCTTCTAACAGAAAGTAATATCCTCATATTCAAGCTAAAAGAACCAAATTCATTACAAATAATCTTGAAAGAACTCAGTAATAAAGGAATTAAAGCACTAGCCCTCGATCATGAAACATTAAGATTTGTAACACATTTACATATTAATGATCAGATGATCTCAGAACTTGAGGGGATTCTATTAAAACTTTAGTTTTAACTCCTTTGAGGATTACTTGTCCGTTGGCATCACCATTAACGAAGAGATAAAGAATTGTTTTGTCTTGTGAAAGAGCAGTCGCTCCATAATAGTGGTCGTACGGAATTTCCTTTTCTACCATACATGGCTTCCCGATGTTTGCTTGTCCATTTACCCAGTTCCCTTACTTATACAATCAACATAGATGTCAATAATCTGCTGTGGTGTTTTATAATTCTTATCATCATGCTGGAAGCCCCGGAATCATTTATGGTAAGGCATAATTCCCCAGTGGATAAAGATTCCCAATTTGGCATCCTTAAACCACTCCACTTTTGAGTGGTCAACTTCGTCATACTTAACACTTTAACTTATCCCAAATCTTATGCCCTAAGCCCTATGCTTTATTTGCTAAGCTTTGAGCGGTCTCAGCAAATGCTCTAACCCATTCATTTTAATTACCAGCATGGTTTGAAGCTGCATCCCCAACCTCCCGGCAGGAAAACCTTTTTGCTCGAACCATTCAAGGTAGGCGACAGGTAAGTCGCACAGGATTCTTCCGGAATACTTACCAAATGGCATTCTCACTCTAACCAGCTCTTCTAAGATTTTCGGATCCATTTACAAAATTATTTGTCGTCTTAAATCCATCTTCATCAGTTTTGAGGCATTCAAAAATAGGCATTTTCACTACTTTTGCCCTAAAATTACAAAGAGAATAATGGAGGAAATAGTTTATTACATTGCTGTATTTGGTACTATAGCTTTTGCAATTTCAGGTGCCTTGCATGCCATGAACCAGAGATTTGATCCTTTTGGGGTCTTCATTATTGGCTTTGCGACAGCGGTTGGTGGAGGAACAGTTCGGGATGTATTACTCGGACAGCCAGTGTTTTGGCTAGTTGATCCCATTTACATCTATGTTATTATAGCGGGTTCAATTTTAGCCATTGTGTTTCGAACCAGGTTAAATCACTTGCGTAAAACACTTCTTTTTTTCGACACCATTGGCCTGGGTTTATATACTATTATCGGGGTTCAGATTGGTTTAAATGCAGAACTTGATTATGTAAGCTGCGTGGCACTTGGTACGCTCACAGGATCTTTTGGTGGTGTTCTTAGAGATATTCTCATTAACCAAATACCGGTTATTTTTAAAAAAGAAATCTATGCAACGGTCAGTATTCTAGGTGGTTCAATATACATTCTCTTACAATCTCTCAATGTGCCAAACATATATCAACAGCTTATTCCCAGTATTCTGATTATTGTGGTTCGTTTCTTAATTATCTACTTCAAAGTTTCATTGCCTACAATTTATCGGAATTAGAAATGGCCGGATATTGTTTTATTTGTCTCCCCTCTTATTGACACCATATATCAAGCTCCCTATCGGATCTATTCAAGCCAAAGGGTGGATCAAGAAACAACTTGAACTTCAGGCCAATGGAAATCCGATCTTGTATGTGCTATATCTATGAGATTTTTATACTTTTGCACCCACTATTCTGGCCTCATAGTTCAAGGGATAGAACAGAAGTTTCCTAAACTTCAGATTCAGGTTCGAGTCCTGGTGAGGCTACCACAATAAACACAATAACCCTGTAGGTTAAGCACTTATGGGGCTTTGTTTTTTGTGGGGGAATAATGAGGGGAATAATAAACGTTCTATAATAATACTGCCATACTAGCAGTGGGTCTCTGGTTCGAATCCAGCTATGACAGGAATTTCAAGCTTTAATACCTTTTTCAAACTCTCCTTCCATTTAACCTTAGGATTGTCTTTATAGTTTTCATATAAGTTATAAATGAATTCATCATTTAGACTTTCAATTAGATCTTTAGCCTTTTTACTTGCGGTCACATCTAATTGACCATTTATTTTAAGACGCCTCAACAGGAAGTTTGGTTTCCCCAACCATATAGAGTCGGTAATAAATTCTTCTAATTCTTTAATTATTATATCTGGATGTTTATCTAACATTGGTTCACAACTTAAACTTGTCTGAAAACCATTTGAATATGCAAATTTTACACAACTGCATCTCTCCTCATAACTGGAGGCATTTGGTTCCCAATATCTCAAAACGCTTTCGATGGATGAGCCTATAGAAAAACGAAACATAATTTTGTCACTATAACGGTTAAGTTTTGCGCAAATCTGTTTAACACAATCCAACTGTGGCTTTGTGACCAAGAGAAAACTATTTCCTCTTTCTAAGTGTCTTTTTATGAAACTTATTGAGTGATCAATATTATAAACGGAAATATCATGTGTAGAAGGAAACATTATCCTTCCTTTTCTCGGCTTCATTGTTTTAATAAACCAGTCTTCTCTAAATATTTCTTTTTCCCATGTCCAGGGTGTTTTCCGACCAAATCTTATTGCCATTTCCTGTGCGTAGCAATATCTACAATTATTCGAACACCCCTCAACTATATTTGCTCACTGAGGAGCCCACTCCTTTGTTCCGAAAACTGGTTGACTTTCCATCATGCAAATTTACTAAAAGAGCTTTCGCTGACCATAAAGTTTTTTCTTAGTTGCTTCTTTCCAAAACTCTTGTCCTGTTTCATTTTTAGACGCAAAGAGTAGCTCATACATATGTCTAACTGTCTCACAATCAAAATAAAGATACTCAAAAGTTTTAAGCTGTCCAATATAGAAATCTATGAAATTTCGATGTAACTGATCATGCCTACCTTGATTTGCCAACTCCAAGTTTTCATCATTCTCAAAGAAATCATTACTGCCGAGAAAATCAGAATATTTTTGCCTGACTCTGCTTTTAGGTTCGTCAAAAGCTCTTTGCATATTTCTTTTAGGATCAGATCCATACATTACGCTCAATATTAGATCACATTTATTCAAACTGGAGAGTAATCTTGAAACAGTAGTAAAAGGAACACTACAGTCAGTTGGATCAATAAAGAGCAAGTTTAGACCTTTCCGTGCGATAATGCTATTAAGAGAATTTAGCAGATTATGATGTTGGTTATAATCACCCAACATTGCCAAAGCTCTATCATCAATTCCAAAATTCTGGAAACGCTTGTTCAAGTTGTCAACTACCAATGGGTTCATATCTATGAATATCGCTCGATTTATATATTCAAATCCCCTCATTTGGGAAATTGCTAATGGGGCACCCAAGATTTCTTTAGAATTGTCTTTGTCAAGACAGATTCCTGGGCCACTGCATATCTCTATGTAGTTAATATTACCAGCCCATTTGTCCTTCATCCCTGTTGCAAAAATGTCAAAATACCTGGTTAATAAATGAATTTTTTCATTAGCCCAAGTTTTAACACACCTAATTGGGCCTCCATCATATCCTGCTACAACCTTAGTGCATATACCATTCTCAAGATATTTGACCCTCTGGATCTTATTGCAATTACCATCACATTCGTGGTGAGTGGTCCCGAAATAATTAGTGATCATTGGTATTCTTATACTGTAAAGAATAGTCAAAGTAGGATTGTCTTGAATTATGCTGGGAAATTAATAATCTGTAAAATGAATGCCACCACTTTGTAGATTGCTTCAACGGACAATGTTCTCGGCAGTGATTCGGGTGCGGGCTGTTCAATTCTGAATTTTCGCCAATCCTGTATAATTAGCATCATTCATGTTACCAAATGAACCCTTGCAGTCAAACTCAAAATAATCTTGGTCACCGTTTGAAACAATCGTACCTTTATGGTTATCAAGCCTTACACAACCATTAAGCAACTAGCAATTATTCTGCTTTTACTATTATCATCATACATAAGTAAAAGTCAAGAGGAAGGTACATTTATTGACGAACGAGATTCAACCGAATACAAATGGATTATGATTGGCGATCAGGTTTGGACGGCGCAGAATTTGACCTATCTTCCTTCGATAAGCTGTCCAGAAGATGGTTCAAGACATGAGCCTTTCTATTACGTATATGACTACAAAGGAATTACTGTCTCAAAAGCAAAGGCTACTTCCAAATATGATAAGTATGGTATCCTATACAACTGGGTAGCATCCAAAACTGCATGTCCCAAAGGCTGGCATTTACCATGTGATGAGGAATGGAAAATTCTCGAGCTACATTTAGGAATGAGTCCAGCGTTTGTGGAGGACGAATATTGGAGGGAATCAGGGGGTGTTGGAAAGAAAATCAAATCAACCTCGACTTGGGCTGGTGGAGGAATTGGTGATAATAGTAGCGGGTTTAATGCCCTTCGAAGTGGAACCCGTTATTTCAATGGTTTTTTCCAAGTCTATGGCTACAATACCGAGTTCTGGACGTCAACGCCCGTTGGGTAGACGCATGCATGGCATCGGCTTTTGTACTATGGTAACCACGGGATTTACCAGGGTTACGATGACTTGGGTATGGGTTGATCCGTCCGCTGCATCAAAGACTGAGCTCCTCAATAATAGATAAATAAAAAAATTACAGCTGAATCACTATGGTTATTGTTTATTTATTAATCTGAAGCTCTCAATCGACACATTTTACTGCTGTCCATTGTCCAATTCATATAGGTTCTGGACAGGTGGACACTCATATTGTGTTTGTAACTGGGATTGAATATCTTCGGTCACAGAACCATACAACCAACGCATATGAAATTCCTTAAACTTCCCAATCTGAATCTTTGGTCGGCTATTTCAATGAATATTTTCAATTCATTTAAAAAGTTTGCACTTTCTACTTCATGGATATCCATGATGATTATTGTAGCTGCTCCTTCTTATTCGCAGGACAATACGGAACTGAAGAATCTTTCACGTCTCTATACTTCTGGAGGATTTGGTGTTCGAGTAGCCTCTGCATGGCACCAGCCAAATCCAATACCGTATATGCCCAAATCAGAACCAAACGAAGTATTTAGAGGATTGATGGAGATGAATATGTCCTCAAGATTTCATCTAGTACACAATGGTATAGTGGACGTAAATCTCAGCTATGCATACCTTCCGACTAATTTCAAATCATTGCAAAAGAATGGCAAAACCATCCAGGATGGCCCCTATACAATAGACCACTTATCGTTATCGACTTTTATGAGTTATGGTTTGTTTAAGAATAGTAAACGCAAGTTTTTTGTGGTGGATCGGTTATTAGAGGAGTGGACATTTCCTGATAGCACATTAAGAAAATACTCTGGGAATTGGATTAATTTTAATGTTAAATCTGGGATATTATATGGTATTGGAGTTTTGTTTTTGGGAAATACTTTTGTTATTAGGGACATGGGGGAGACTGATAAAATAAAGGCTTACAAGGGCGTTCTGGGTTTTAGACTGGAGTATTATCGACAAGCGATTGGTGCAATAATGCCTATTTACCAAAGTGTACAGTTCCAAACTTTTTTTATTGATAAATCACTGGGATTTGACATAGGGATGACCAGTCATAGGTTTAACGAATTAACTTTTCTGGAAAACATTAGCGGTTATCGAATTGGATTTAGGTTCTATCCCAGTCCATGGAGTAGCCCCGAGTACTTAGCTCAAATCTATTTATCGTTGGACGGTTCTTTTTGAGAAATGAGGAGATATAGTTTAAAATTCAACCAATTATCCATTGCTCGAATCTGCAATAGAAAGACAGCCACGATCAAACCAATCCTCCACCTCCTCAAAACTGAATTAGGCATTGAACGAGAAGAAACTGATACTGATGAATGACTCAGTCCGATGCATAAAAGACAAGACATAGTCAGAAATAACCCTACCTAATCCAATAAGGAATAATCCAATTCTGGTCGTGAGATATGCTCTTAAATCCGACAATGGTAGGCTAAATAACGGATAATTGACACCCATTCCCCCCCCATTCAAATCGAACCAATCCAGCCCAACTCAGTACAGCTCCAGCGGGGGCAAAAAAACAGGTTCATTTAAGTGGCATTAGTGGCATACTAGTCCCGTTTAGATACACTGTTCATATCCCGCAAAATATTCCGCTGACATGGTGCTAGAAGGGTTTGAAAGAGCGCTTTTGGCTATCACGCCATTCTGTCGTAACTTAGTGGTAACCAATCCACAATAATTATGAAACCAAAATTTTTCGCCAGCGCCATTATTTTTCTAGTAATAATAATTACTTCATGTACACCTGCATCTTACTTGCAAACAGTAAATAAGCCAATCTCAGCTAGTTTAGCCTCTTATCGTGTTGCTATTGTTGATGTTATACATCCTGAAGGTGATCCGGCTAATTTAGAAGAACGACAATTACTAGCCCGGGAAATATCTATTGGTTTGGAACAAGACGGACCTTTCATTCAAATCATCCATGCCGATTCAGAAGAAAAAGACAGTGGAGACATCTTGATAGAATGCTTAATAACTAGGATAAAACGTATGTCCAGAGAGGCAAGAATTATGCTGGGAATTATGGCCGGACCTGCATCGATAGAAATTCAAGTGAAACTTATAGAGCAGAAGTCTAAAAAGGTCATTGGAGAAGCCACAGTTACAGGAAAGTCTTCCGCCGGCACTATAGCTTCAGGAACCACAGAGGAAGCTATTCAAGAGGCTGCAAAGGGAGTCGTAAAATTTGTTATTGCAAACAAATAAAATGGGAAATATGAATAAAATAATAACTCTTCCGAACTTCCTCAAAGCCTTTATGCTTCTCGGCTTGATTATCACAATTTGGGGCTGTGCTATTTACAATGTCCGACAGGTCAAGGTAATTCCAATGAATGATTGGGAATTTCACACAACGAAATCTAATATAGAGGTAGCTTTAAATCTAAATCGAGAATTCAATAAAGAAGATGAATCATATCCTCTCAACAGGAATGGTAACAAAAAATCAATTCTTCCGGTTCATGTAATGGTTATTAATGATGGCCCTGCTGAAGTTTTGGTTAAGAAAAACTCCCTAATCTTAGAGGATAATGAAACACAATACAAGCAAATAGAATTTGATGATATGTACTCCAAATTAAGCTTTTCACCCTTGGGCAGATATTTTATATGGGCATTCGGCATTAGTCTTCCAGTTGCTTTCATTGGTGTAAATCCGACTTTTGCAGTAATTCCAGGGATTCTAGTTGGATTTGTTGAAGTGTATAATGCAAAGCAATCAAATGAAAGGATAAGAGAGGATATCTACAGCAAAAGTTTAAGAAACTCGATTTTACATCAAGGTGATTCGGTCAATGGATTCATTTTCTTCGATGTACCAATGGATAAACAATCCAATAATTTCAGAGTCAAACTTCGATTATTGTATAATGATGAAAGTGAGATTTTATTCGAGTTTTAGTCATTCTTTCAACTTTCCGCTTTTAGGAAACAACTATATTGAAGTAATATTTTCGTGATTCATTTCTGATATAGAACAGGCTAAAAATGATGAATGCAGATGGAAGTTATATGAAAGAAATAACTAGACAGGAAAAGCAAGATCTGCTCATTCTCAATGACTTTGGTCTACAACCCATTGTCGATCAGAGTAGATCAATCTTCTTGGAAATCATTGAGGATCACTACGATAGAAAATCAACTATTATAAGATCCCAACTTCCGGTCAGTAGCTGGTACGAAGTAATAGCAGAAAAAACTATTGTGGAGGTAATCCTTGATCGGCTTGTTCATAAGGCTTATCGATTAAACTCTTAAAGGGGAATCAATGCGAAAAACCTGAAAAATCGAAAATGAAAATTAATCTTAAAATTTAGATCGGAAATGAACCGTATTCATTGCATACTTTGTTCACATAAATGCTCTGCCTACTTAACAGAATAATGGCTGCCTATTTTAGTGGATAATGTACTGAACACTTTGTGGAGAATACTTACCTTAAACCATAAACCATGAAATTCATCCTGATTAAGAATACTAGTATATTTTGTCTGTTGTGCCTAACTCATTTCACATCGCTTATAGCTCAATATGGAATATCAAATTTAAAAGCGTCTGACAATTTCAAATCTGAACAACCCGGTTTTGGGGCTTTCATTCAAAACAATGATTCGAGTCGATTCACACTGCCTTTGGGTTCTTCGCCTCAACAATCTTTGACTTTCAAAGTCAATATGAATTTCTCATGTGGTATTATGACGAAACCTGAAACTATTTATGGTCACCATTCAGATTTTTCCATTAATCCGGGGATAAGTAAAACAGTTCAACTTGATGGTATTAAAATGGATGAAGATAGTTATTTAGGTTTTGGTATCCGTTATAATAACATAAAGTCAAAATTAGGTTTTCGCAATGAAATTACAGAAGAAGACTATTTGAACGCGAAAGGTTCATGGGACTTTTGTTATGGGATTGACACTAGTGCAAAGGCCATTATAAATTCTGGATTTGCTATCGCCAAAGGTGGGATGTTTTTTGCCCTAGATGATGTTTTTGACCTAAATGGATATCTCGGAATTGAATTAAATTCCGGTTTTGGTTGGTTTTTCTATCAAATAGATCCTTTCGTTACAGGAGCATTAAATGCTGATTGTCTAAATGATCCAGATTCAAAAGAAGTCATTAACGAATCAATGGTTGAATCTAATACACTAGCTGAATTGGTGTCTGAACCAGCCTATTCATTTGGGGCTTGGATTGGTTATCGTAGCAATAATAGGTTTCACATCGGCATTGCCATTCAATATAGGGCAGGTCTGAAGTACAAACAGCACTATCCCGGTCATTGGGTTGATCATGGAGCAATAGATACATATCACGAGGCTGATAAGCATAGTATGGGACTTCCTACTGTTGAAATTGAAATGGGAATAAGCCTTTATAATTCTTCAAAATAGAATTAATAATTACTTAACTTCAGATCATCACCGTGATCAGAGTACTGAGGAATATGCTAAATGGGCGTTATCTGTATTGGATCAGCAAAATTAAATATGATTGTCCGTAATCAATTACCTAAATGAACCAACTAAAAGAAATACAGGCGATTAGTAATCTCTCGAAGAGTTTGTCACCGAAGTATCTGCGATTCAGTTTGTACGTGTATTCATTCAGGTAATTTTGTAAATATTTGTCGTCAACATGATGATAAGCACTCAACATACAACGTTTAGCGTTGCTAATAGCAATATGTACCCAAGGAAGTTCTTTACCAGCATCCTTTGGCTTGATTGTCTTAGCCTTATGAGTGCGAACCACTTGATCCAACTTGCTAAAAGCCCTTGCATTATCCGTCATTGCCCGTGTGTTTGGATCCAGACTTTTCAAACTAATATCGTTAATCGTTTCACCAGTTTGATCCTCCATCACAGTAAGCTTAAAGTTTTTGCAAGAGTAGGCTGGACAACCCTTTTTGCGAGACTTCGAGGTTTTGGTTTCGGCCATAACAAGAACCGGAGTTTGCTTTTGACTTCCACGACCACGTTTAAGCTTCTGTTTTCTCTTTCCTCTATTCTCAGAATCAACAGTAGTAAAGAACCCTTCGTCGATTTCAACCATACCGGACAACGTACTGCTCTCATCACGAGAGCCCATTGCCGTTCGTATCTTTTGCATCATATACCAAATTGGCTCATATCGTTTGTACCCCAGTTGACGCTGCATTTCCTTCGCAGAGATTGGCTTTTTCACGGAGGTCATCAAATGAATGGCTATAAACCAGGTTTGGAAAGGAAGATTAGAGTCTTCCATAACCGTTCCCTTCCTCAAGGTGGTTCTGGTTCTGCGTTCCTTACATTGAAACTGCTCTATGCTCTTCATCCAGTAGTGTTTAGTGCCGCCACATTTTCTACATTGAAGGCCCGCTTTGAGTCGATAATCCCTGAAGGCCTCTCGGCAAGATTGCTCATCGGGAAAGTGTTGAATAAATTCTATAAGCTTCATAATCATCAATTTGAAGCCAAGACATATTCCATGAACGTAACCTACTTACGGACATGTTATTAAATACGGACAATCATATTGACTAATTAACCTAAAATCCGTTATTATGAAAAAACTATTCGCTTTTTTTATTCTATTAGGAAAATTATTTGCATTTTTTTTGTGCCTGGTCATGATAACTTTATGTAAAAAGGAAGAACCAAATTCTCCACCTCTAGCTGATTTTACAATATCTCCAGAGCATGGAAACACTGATACTGTTTTTACTTTTGATGCTTCGGGTTGTAGTGATAAAGAAGATGCATCTGCTCAGCTTCAAGTCAGATGGGATTGGGAATCGGATGGTACATGGGATACTCAGTTTGCAACAATAAAAACAACCACAAACAAATTTATTGTTGAAGGCAAATACAATATAAGTTTGGAGGTAAAAGACTCAGAAGGTTTAAAATCCGCTGTTTCAAAGCAACTTGATATTATTATAAGTTTTGCGGGTGATGCTGGCACATTTACAGATTCGCGTGATCATGAAAAATACAAATGGGTAAAAATTGGAAATCAAATTTGGATGGCGGAGAATCTTAATTTTGATAGAAATATATTCTCATGGTGTTACAATAACAATTTTGAAAATGGCAAACAACTAGGCAGATTATATTCATGGCCAACTTCCATGGATATTGACAATTATAATACAGAGTGGGGAGGACATGATAATATAAAAATTCAAGGAATTTGTCCAACTGGATGGCATTTGCCTTCACCAACCGAGTGGCAGGAAATGACGAATTATTTAGGAGGCAGTAATGTTGCTGGTAAAAAGATGAAATCAGAAGCAGGGTGGTATAATTATAATAATGGCACTAACGAGAGTGGCTTTGATGCTAAGCCTGCTGGTACTACAAGTAGTAGTGGTCAGTCATTCGGCGGTTTGTATTTAATGACGATGTTTTGGACTGCAACTGAATATAATAATAGGAATGCCGGAATATTGAGTCTTTCTCATTTAAACGACATAGCAAATCTTGGGGACATGCCAAAATCATATGCCTATTCTGTTCGTTGCATACAGGGAAATGGAATTGCCAATACACCACCAACAGCTTCATTTAGTGTTAAACCTGATTCAGGAAATCTATTTATTACTGTATTCACATTTGATGCATCCGAGAGTAAAGATGATAAATTCAAACCTTCGTCATTGCGAATTAGATGGGATTGGGAAAATGATGGTACTTGGGATACAGATTTCACAACTAATAAAATTACTACACATCAATTTTCGATATTTGGTACAATTTCTATAAAACTTGAAGTAATTAATCCAAATGGATTAAGTGATATTATCGAAAGATATATATATGTGTCAGGTGATGGATATGACACTTTTACTGATTTACGGGATGGAAATGTTTACCTAACAATTTCAATCGGCTCACAAATATGGATGGCAGAGAACCTGGCTTATTTACCTTCTATTACTACCAATGAGTCTGATATTGAACCGTGTTACTACGTTTATTACTTTGGTGGCCTTAGTGAGGCTTTAGCAAGAGTTACAGATAATTATTATAATTATGGAGTCCTCTATAATTGGGAGGCTTCCAAGACGGCTTGTCCGGATGGTTGGCATTTACCTACGGATCAGGAATGGA
This sequence comes from Bacteroidota bacterium, assembly GCA_018669475.1. Taxonomy (GTDB): domain Bacteria; phylum Bacteroidota; class Bacteroidia; order Bacteroidales; family UBA12481; genus JABHCC01. The sequence goes on from JABHCC010000010.1 coordinate 137,124, forward strand.
AAACGCTAGAGAAACATTTAGGCATGAGTTCATCAGATGCAGATGGTGAAAACTGGCGTTCTTATGGTGAGGTAGGTAAAAAACTCAAATCAGCAACAGGCTGGAATGAAAACGGTAATGGAGCCAACAGTAGTGGTTTTAATGTTCGTCCAGGTGGCCAAAGTGACTATGGTGGTCATTTCCTCGACCTTGGCAATGAGGCTAACTATTGGACTTCAACACCAGATGAAAGTATTGAAGATTTTTTTTCCAGGTATCGCAAACTGACTTTCGAGTCTGATGGAGTATATAGGCAATCATACTACAGAAGATTAGGGTTTTCTGTCCGCTGCATTAAGGACTAATTGTGCGCAGAAGCTCGCAATGGATGCAAGGGCACATTGCATTAAACAACTGGATCAGTGAACTATAATTAAGATGATAGGCTTGTAAACTACCTTAGAGAGTATCGAACTAAAGGTATAAATGCGGAGGTCGAGCAAATGGACTCGCTGATGTGCCAACTATTTCCATCATGAAGATAACTGGTCATAAAACTGAGAAATCCTTTCTAAGCTACATTCGTATTTCACAAGAGGATAATGCTATGAAATTGATAAAGCATCCGTTTTTTCAATGTGGTTTAAAGGTGGTAAATTGATAGTACACCTCATTCCTTTTCAATTTTCAAAATTTCTAAATAACTTGGCTAATCTAAAGGAAGAACCTCTTTGTCCAGAATTTCTACCTTGGTATCCTAAGACGTAATTTTCTTCAGAGAAATAGACTTTTATTATATTTGAGGAACCTACATTATTATTCCTATGAAACAAAGACTAAAGAAATTTCTTGGCCATAATTTATTTATCACATTCATCTTGACAATAGCCGTCTTCTGGTGGATTCCTCTTAATTCAGACCTATATAGGTTCACACCTTTAACTGAAAGAAATTGGCATACTTTGTCAAGTCGCTTTGCGTATAATAATTTGGATACTTTACCTGATCTGGAGAATATACTTTATTACGAATGGGACGATCATACAGTCACAATGGTTGTGAATAAGGATAACACTGCTATCCAACAGTGGAAATTTACCGGGCAGCTACAGAAGAAGCTAATGAATGTTGTCGTATGTGATATTTTTTCAGATGGCCTTAAGGAAATAGCTAGTTTCTATGTTAAAGGAAATTTATTGATGTTCTCTGTAATCTCTCCATTTGAAAATGAAGAAGCAATTGTTGAAGATTATATTATCGATTCTATTCCAGGTCAAAATCCTGCAACTTTCAGCATTAATGATTCGAAATTCCATGATCTAAACCATGATCAAATTCCAGAACTTGTATTTCTGGTGGATGGGGATTATAATCAACAACCAAGGAATCTGTATGCGTTTGATTTCAAGTCTGGTGAATTGCTAAAATCACCAGAATCTGCAACAATTCTTGAAGACATTCATTTCTTTGATATTGATAATGATGGTAATAGTGAAATAACTGGTTGGGTAAAATCAAATTGTAATTATTTTGATGCCCCTGGAGCAACCCAACCTTTTCCAGACACCATATCGTGGTTGATGGTATTTGATCACAACTTAATATATAAATTTCCTCCAATTGGATTTCCCGGACGACATTCTCGCGTGTACCCAATAATAATTGATGAGGAAGACCACTCTGAATTGTTTGTTATTCACTCTACTAAGTTTGAAGGGAATCAATTCTTCAATATCGGTCATGATGGGTTGAAAACAAGTCATGAACACAAGGATCTTCCATCTTCTGTGTTGAATTTTTGTTTTAATATCCATGAAGATGGAGGTGACAACATATTATGGACGGACCAATCTGGCACTATTGGAACCTATTCACTGGTTGAGGGGACAAAAACTCTGCAACGAAAAAAGGCAAAGGAAAGCTTTTATCACATTGATGATGTGATTGGAGATAAGGGAGAGGAGTATTGGACTTTTAGTAGTTTTAATGAATGGCAATTCAATTTGCACAATAGTAAGGGTCAACTTCTCGCTCGAGAAAAGTTTCCAAAAGAACACGGTTCTGATTTTAATCCAGTTATTAATGTTGTTGAAAAAAAGGATCATGAATCAATAGTATCATTTCAATTAGGAATGTGGTCATACTTGATACGTATAGAAAAAAATCCTGGGAGATATCTAAGGTTGCTATTTTTTGTTGCTCTATTTGGAATCATGTACTTGGTTGTATTAATAATTCAAAGAATTCAAATGGTTCAGATTCGTGAAAAGGAGAAGATGAGAACAAATATTCTTCAATTGCAAATGAATGCCATGCACAATCAGCTCGACCCTCATTTCACTTTCAATGCATTAAATGTTTTATCTGCATTGTCAATTGAAGGGAACTATGATATCATAAATAAATTTGTCACCCACTTTTCACAGCTATTCCGAAGCTATCTGCAATCTTCAGAGAAAATTTGGATTAGCCTACGGGAGGAGATTTCATTTGTTGAAAACTACATTGCGCTTCAACAGATTCGTTTTGAAGACCAGTGGAGATTTGTTAAAGAGATTGATCTGAACTGTGATCCTGATATTCTTATCCCAAAAATGCTTATTCATAATCATATTGAAAATGCAATCAAACATGGATTAAGACCCAAGTCAAAGGCCGGAGTTCTTTCATTACAGATATTTGAAGACAACAATAATCTTCTGATTCGAATTGAAGACAATGGTGTGGGAAGAATTGCATCAAAAGCCAATAACTCTCAGGGAGCTGGAATTGGGCTCAAATCTTTGGAAAAGCTCTTGAAATATGATTCAGTGGAGAAAAATAGGAAGATTAAACAAATCGTAACGGATCTTTTTCAAGAAAGTGGAGAGCCGTCAGGAACGAGAATTGAAATAATAATTCCAATTAATGAGAATTGATCCAATTTATTTGAACATTCATTATGATTAAGGTATTTCTTGTGGATGACGAAGAGCTTGCCCTCAAAAGATTAAGACATCTGTTAATGGATATTGATGATGTTGAAGTTTCAGGATACTCAATTTCAATTGAAGAATCTGTCAGGAGGATTGTCAAACTAAAACCCGACCTAGTATTTTTAGATGTTGAATTGAAAGGAAATACAGGTTTCGATTTTCTTAATGCCATTCATACAAAAGGATATTATCCTGATATCATTTTTGTAACTGCCCATCTCCATTATACCATACAAGCAATCCGGGCAAAAGCAATTGATTATCTCATGAAACCGATTGACCAGATTGAACTTATTGAAGCGATCGAGCGATATAAAGTTATGAGAATGGGTACTGATCTGAATAGAAGGATAAACATGTCAGCAGATTTAAATCAAAGCGAAAAAAAGATCCTTTATCTTTTAGCTGAAGGTAAAACATCTAAGGAAATTGCTGAAATCATTCATCTTGCTCCTAATACAGTGGATACTTATCGTAGAAGGATGCTTAAACGTTTTGGCGTTCACACTAGCCGCGAACTTTTGTATGTGCTAAAATCATAATTGGGAACCAATAAGAAGACTCATTATTGATTACAAATTACTCAGAAATGGGTAAAGTTAATAGTTCAGTTTATCTGTTAATTTATGATCCGGTAAACTTCAAAACAATCGAGTTTATAATACATGTTAGGATATCTTAAAACAAAAACTTTATCCAAATGAATCCAATTCGCAAATTATTAGGTTTCTGCATAGCTGTTCTTATGTTGTCTAGCTGCCAGAAAGAACATTTGTTTAACATTTCAGGAGATCAAGGTAATGATCCATATAGCAATTTGTTCAAGACCGGAGTAATGTCCGATCCTGTAGAATTTGGCAACCTAGCAGGGATCACTTTTCTAGGATCAGAACAAATTGCTGGTAACACAACTTTTTCCTATCAGGTCGTCTCAGGAACAAAGCCATCATTGAGTCATTGGAATCTTTTAATAATGCCGTCAGCTAATGATCAAGGGGTTCAAGCTGTTGTTGTCCTTGATTGCAATGAAGAATTCGGGCAGGGAAAAGACGGTTCTTTGAAGAAATACGATAGAGAATTAGCTAATCTGCATTGGTTAAAGTTTGATTCTGGCTTTGAAGATGGTGAGGTACGGATTCTGTCCTTTACTCTTGAGGGTATTTGGCAAGAAGGGGATGTTGATGCGATAGCAAAAGGAGGGAAGGATTTTGAAGAAACGACAATAACGGGTCCAATTCAATGTGCTTGCGGTCAACCTTTTGTCGATAATAGAGATGGGAATATTTATAAAACGGTCCTCATAGGTGAACAGTGTTGGATGGCACAGAATCTAGCGTATTTACCGGCAGTAAGTCCATCGTCACAGGGATCAGATGGAAATCCATATTATTATGTAAGTGGTTATCAAGGGAATAGTGTTGTAGATGCCAAAGCGGCTACAGGCTACCTGGCTTATGGTGTTTTTTATAACTGGAGAGCAGCCATGGCCGGCGCATCCAGCAGTACTGAGGTTCCCAGTGGAGTTAAAGGGATTTGCCCTGAAGGCTGGCATTTCCCAAGTGATGCAGAATGGAAAATACTCGAAAAACAACTGGGCATGAGTGAATCAGACGCAAATGCAGTAGGATTAAGGTATTCAGGTTCTGTTGGGGGACAGTTGAAAGAGGCGGGAACAGAACACTGGTTAAGTCCAAATACGGGAGCTACCAATACCAGCGGTTTTACAGCTATTCCAGTTACCGGTCGGAGCGGTTGGGGGCACTTTGGACGTCCTGGCCTTGCCGCCTACTTTTGGACCTCTTCTAGGAACAGTTCTTGGGGCTGGCGCAGGACAATAAACGGTTCCAGTGATGCTATTAATCGGGATTACAATGTCCTCCGCCATGGGTTTTCGGTTCGCTGCCTAAAGAACTGATAATGCACAGAAGCTCGCAAGGGATGCAAAAGCACTTTGTATTAAACAACTTAACGAACGAACAATAATTAAGATGGTGAATTGATTAATGTTGCTGACCACGCTCTGGTGGGGCTACATTCAATGAATTCAAAGCTCTATAGGCCATTGGTTTAAAGAGCTTTTTTTATCCGCTCCATACTACAAGATCATGTTATCCTTAGCTTTTACAAGGCATTCAATCATTCTGAGTGGCATATGCCTCCAAAAGTAGGGTAAGCTGTCTTGAATGCGTTTGATAATATAATAACAATGACAGACTAGTAAAATTAAACCATTCTTATTGATGCTGGTCAAAGGTGAGATTAAGGATGATATAGTTACATATTTACATAAACACATATGAAAAATCTAAAGAAGTATTTGGTTATCGCAGCTGTTGCTGTTGGAATTGTTGCACTTCAATCGTGTGACTCAAATGAGATCGTTGATGAGCAAGTTTCAGTCACCTCAATTACTGATTACATCAATGTTTCCAACTCGTTTTCATTGACTACGGAGGAAGAAATTACAAATGATAATGAGGGCGTTTTAAAATCCGTCAACCCGTCTGGTTGTTTGACGGTCACTATTCATGAAAATGATAATGGAGAATTTTGGCCAAGAAACTGGACACTCGACTATGGTACTGATAACTGTGAAACATTTAATGGTAATTTCAAGCGTGGAAAAATCAACATCAGCTTGACAGACTGGTGGAGAAATGAGGGGTCTCTGAAAGAAATTAATTTCGAAGAGTACTATTTCAATGACAATAAGATGGAAGGTGTAAAAACAATCCAAAATACCGGCCTGAATGAAGCCGGAAACTTGACCTTTTCCAAAATCATTTCCGATGCATCAATTACGTATGCTGATGGCAGTTCAATGTCATGGAATTGTGACAAATCCAGTGAATTGATCGAAGGGGGAGACTCTTTTATTTTTGCTGATGACGTATGGTCTGTTACTGGTTCAGGTTCAGGGGTAAACCTTGATGGCAAGGACTATACCATGACGATTACCTCACCTTTAATCTATATAAACGGTTGTTTTTATCCAGTAAGTGGGATCATCGAAATTGCAGTTGAAGGAGAAGAATTGATCATTATTAATTACGGTGGTGGTGAGTGTGATAATATGGCTACTTCTACCTGTTGTGGGATAACAGAAATTATCGATTTATAAGAAAATAATTTTTTAGAGAAAAGCCGTAAGTCTCCGACAAGATTTGCGGCTTTTCCTTTGTATGCACGCAATAGAATTCGCTGAATTTATATTCAACTAGGCCTTACTGAAGCCATACTGCTTCTTTATAAACTTCTTAACCTGAACAATCAAATCAGCTGGATCGTCGGATTGTATTACAGTGCAATGCTTATTGTCTGTGTCATCGCTTAGCTTACATTCATAAATCACCAAGCCATCACTCTTTTCAATTCTATTATATTCAGGAGGATACAAAATCGGTGCTCGATTTTCACCATAGTCCCATTCTATTTTTTCAAGAAAAACTGCTATGATCGAATTGATCTCAAAATGTGCCATCTCCCACTCGTCAGGTTCAGGCTCAAAAGAGCTGCTCAATACTTCTTTCTCACATTCCTTAACCGGAATCAAATCATGGTTCAAAAACAGGCGTTGCGTATATTTCGTTTCATAGGGAGGATTATCGGGGTAATAGGTAAATTCCGTTTCAATGAAAATTGTATACTGATAATCCACTTGCCATTCAGCATTTATCAGATCAGGACTCTTTGATTGATCAATTTCAATGTGATCAATCACATAACTAACATGCCCCATGTGGCCACTTCCTCCTGACTGGCTTCCCAATTTTTCTCCGGCCTCAATTTTATCTTGAACTAACTTGTAAATCTTGTCATTAATCACCTTCATGATCGTTGAAATTAATGGTAATCAATCCCCGGTACAGGCCACCTGGATTTTCGCAGTATATTGAAAAAGACTGATAGTATAAGCCCGATTGGAAAAACCAGGAATAAAAATAATGATCGTTCTTCCCTTCCCTGATTTATAATAAGCAGAATCAAAAGAATCAAACTAAGCACAGCAAACCCGGCCATGCAGAAAACAGTTATATAATAGATCAGGCTACGGGCTCTCATTTAATTTTATGCTTAATTTCATTTATTTCTGAGACATAGAAGAACCTCCCAGAACCCATTACATCAACATGAGTGACTGAAAATTCGCGGTATTGGATTACCCGAGGCTTCAGGAAAAGTTTGTTAAGGTATTTAGCCAATTCACCAGAATTAGAATGCTCAAATAGCCAGATAATTCTTGACCCCACCTCCATTAAAAGGAACTCTTCGTGAGATGGATGGTACTCCTTTGGTGAGGCCCCCAGGACTATGTTGCCTTCCTCCCATTTGCCCGGATTGCGACGAGCTCTCCGTTTAATTCTTCTGTAGAATTTAATCAAATCCTGAATGGATGCTGCCTCAGCATGAGGAATTTGCGCAAAAGAGCTTCGTAATCCTGGTTCAAAATCAAGAATAGTATCGGGTCCTTGTTTGGGCACATAATCAGGGAAAATATTTCTGTCATCTTGCCATTCCCGGAGGTCTGGAAAATAGTAAAACCGCCTCATCCATGATTTGAGGGTAGATCGACAATCCCCATCAACATTACCTGCCTCGGTCAGTTGTTCCAAATCAGCAAGACTCTTTGTAAAACTACCTTGAACCGATTCCAGATCAGGTTTTTGTAAGAGCTTGCTAAATCTTGCCTTGGTTGAATCCAAAAACAGCCCTTCCAGGACAGAAAAACAGGAATTTCCTGCCACAGCCCCCCTCCTCCAAAAGGTTTTTGCTGGTCCTTGATCAGGAATAAGGCTAATACGAACCATTTTACCAGGGAACAATTCAATGATGTCACCAATGACACTTCTGTTTGATCCAGGCTCAGCTATTTGCAGATCGATCCAGTATGCATATTGTGTCATTTCAACAATTCTAATCCCATCAAAGGCTGAAGGTCTGTGCTCAATGGTGGCCTCCTGCCCCGCTTCATCCATTCCAATCAGTTTATTGAAACACAAATCAATTCTTTCATACAGATTCTGGTGTTGTTGATTTAGAATGACTCCGGCAGGATAATTCTTGTATATCACGGCAAAGGGATTGACCCCAATCAATGGGGAGCCTAGCATATTAGAAGAAACCAGATCCTGCCATGGAATAAGAATATACTTAACCAACGTTATTTTGGAGTCTTTTAAATAGAAAGTAAGCTCAAGACCTTTGTTTTGTCCGGGTGAAGAAAGACCATATTCGCTTGTTACTTTCCATGATGAATCTACCGACACTTTCTCTGGTAAATCAGCCATCAACATCAATTGGGCTGACAGTGAAAACAGGCTGATCCAGGACACGTAATTAAGCATGATAAAGAATTAATTATCTGATCTACATAAAGGTATGAAATTTTTATATTTCTTATTGCACCGATGAGCTATCTTTCTTCTTCCGTAACTCTCTCTTCAAATTTCGATGAAAATTATCAATTATCCGGGCATGAAAATGAGGGTACAAAAGCAAATCTCTGATCAGCGAGGAACTTTTGTAATAACTTGAATGCTCAATTCGGGTGTGGCCATTAGCACTTTCATATAATTCCAGTCTCTGTTTTCCCTCTGAATAATTTCCTTTGATATAAGAAAACTCGATTACCCTGGCCACGGGATCGATATGAGTAATTTCAAAGGCCATTGCAACATTCACCCATCCGAAGAGAAGATTCAGATTAAGAAACAAGATTTGTCCGAGAGCCAAATCCTCACCCTTATCATCAGAATAATACAAATTGTCACTTGTTTTCGAATACATTAGTCCAAAGCTTATAAGCCTGCTATTCCAGGCCTCCTTTGGTTTGGTATGCAAGTAGTGATCCCAGATCTGATGGACAGAATCCTCCAGAAGATAACTCCTCACCTGATAGAAATACCCTTCAGAATCTTCGTCAGGAGCTAATGAAGGTTCAATGTCAACAAAGCGATTAGTCCTCGTATTTTGATTCGACAGGTAGTCCCGAACACTGGATTGATAAACACTTTCCAGTTTAACATCTGAAATTAGCAATTGCCCTTCGGCCGATTGCCAAAACAGAGTACATAAAAAAATAATCAGGCTCTTTTTTAAGGTCATTACGTCTATTTGTGGCCGCGAAAGATAGTAATAAATCTAAGCTTGAATTCTCCAGGTACATTAAGAGATTTCTTAGGAATCGCTATTAATACCTTCGAGACTAATTGAGTCAATGGTTTTAATCCCGTTAGACAGCTTGAATCAATGATTTTTCCTATTTTTGCATCCACTGTTTTGGCCCCATAGTTCAAGGGATAGAATGGAAGTTTCCGGAACTTCAGATGCAGGTTCGAGTCCTGCTGGGGCTACTAACAACCCAGAATATACCCTGTAAGTTAAATACTTGCAGGGTTTTATTTTTTCTGGGGGAATAATAGTCACTCCAGGTTTTAAGAATTTTGGATCTCATAGCTCATTCCTGTCAACTTTCAGATCGAAGTGTGCTCCTGCAATTATAGTGCTATATGTCAGAGCTTAAGTCAATGAATATTTGCACATTGGCCTAAACCATTTTACCTTTGAAACATGAAGAATCAGTTAGAAATATAAGGTCGCTAAACGAAATGTTCGTATAGCGACTCGTTGAGTGTCATTACAAAAATGTCTTGAAATTATGAGATAAATTCTGATCATAATATTTATACAATTAAGTGCTATCTCTTTTGTGCAAATCAAAGACACAGTAATTATGGAAACAAAATCGACCTCGGATAATGTGACTTTTGATACAACGGTTGATATTTCACAATCAACAAAAGACGGAATCTATATGAATGGATACCTTGTTAATATAGATTATGATGAAATCGAGGACCTAAATGGAAAAAAAATAAGGATAACTGGACAGGTAACAATAGTAGAAGGACTAGAAAAGCAACTTATAAGATACGATGATAATGGTAATGAGATTATCCAACAAGGACGACAAATGGATACTAAACTCATTGAAGCTCCTAGGATTGAGATCATTGATAATTTAATTATCAATTTCAAATATTTAAGAAATAACGGCACACACTCAAGAATGCGGCTGACTCCTGATTAACCAGAGCCAGTGCTCCTCTGCTCTGACAAACTGTAATCCCGATACCAAAGATCCTTCCAAATAAATATTAATTGTGGAGGTTTCATGGTTTTCAGTCGAAAGAGAATACTGCTCATTTATTGGTGATCCGGCGCTTGGACTGTTCATAGGGTGCGCTAGAAGCACTATCTCTGTTGAATGACACACTGGGGTCAAATAAGTAATTATCGTTGTGATAGCGCCGCCACATAAGACTCATTGGGCATGATCATAGTGAAGAGAGTTTTTGGATCTCCAGAAACTACTGTTCCAAAGTGGAAGATGCTATCGACTCATACAGCGAGAAGGACTTTTGCGACTAATTCTTATCTGGCTAACACCCAGTGCTATTTTGGGTTTAGCTTAGCAAATGTATGGATAATCTGACTGATCCTTTTTCTCGATGCTTTTCGTTAAATTTAGGACGAGGTTCCCATGGGAACCTCGTCCCGGAAAAACCAAAAAAAGCTACTTAATGAGAAAAACACTTCTTATCCTTGTAATTGGCTTATTCTTAGCTCAAATTACTATAGCTCAAACAACTATAAAAAGAGATTCAGAGATCAAACAGATGGTTGATGAGATCTCGAGAGACAATATTGAAAATAATGTTCGCAAACTAGTTAGTTTTAATTCACGTAATAACTTAAGTGTACAAAATGATCCTGGTCAGGGAATTGGTGCAGCCTGGAATTGGATTAAATCTGAGATGGAGAAGTCAATTCCTTCCTCAGAGGGACGATTAAATGTTGAATTAGTCACTTATACAGCAGGAGGTGAAGGTCGGCGAATTAAAACAGAAATGGAACTTAAAAATGTAGTTGCTACCCTAAAAGGGAGTGACCCCAATGATGATCGCATCTTCTTAGTAAGTGCACATCTAGATTCAAGGGCAGCCAACAATAATGACGGTGAAGTATTTGCTCCAGGTGCAAATGATGACGCCTCAGGAGTTGCTGCGATTATGGAAATGGTTCGCATCCTATCTAAAAAAGCATTCTCAGGCACCATCGTTTTTATGGCTGTATCTGGTGAAGAACATGGCTTGCTGGGTTCGAAACATATGGCAGAATTAGCTATTGCTGAAGGATGGAATCTTGTAGCAATGCTTAATAATGATATGATTGGGAATAGTGGTTCAAGCGGAACCTTGCTGAATGACAATATGAGAGTTCGTGTTTTTAGCGAAGGAGTTCCAGCACTGGAAACGGAGCAGATGGCGAGAATGCGAGCCTATACTTCTGCCGAGAATGATGGTAAAGCACGTCAATTGGCACGTTATGTAAAAGAAATTGGAGAGCGTTATGTTGATCAACTAACAGTTAGCCTTATCTACAGAAACGATCGGTTTGGCAGGGGAGGAGATCACACTCCTTTCTGCAAACTTGGATTCACCGCGGTAAGGATTACAGAATTCAACGAAAACTATGATAGAACCCATAAGGTAGTTGAAAAAAAAGACGGCATTCATTATGGTGATACTCCGGAATTTGTGGATTATGAATACGTCCGAAAAAATGCAGGAATCAACTTAGCCACCTTGTCTAATCTAGCCTCAGCCCCTTATGCGCCTCAAAAGGTAGGCATCAAATTATCAGGGATGAGCAACTCAAGCACTATTAGTTGGGAAGCTCCGGAGAAAGGTAAAAAAGTAGCCGGCTATTATCTACTCATGCGTGAAACCTATCAGGCGCTTTGGGAGCGTAAAATTTATGTAGAAGGAACAACTATCACTGTTCCGTATTCAAAAGATAATTACTTCTTCGCTGTACAATCGGTAGATGAAGAAGGACATGAGAGTGTGGCAGTGTTCCCAGCTCCGAAAAGAAGATAATTTTAGATTTATTGTGCCTTTTAGATAAGTTTTCCCTGTTGCAGTGTAATCTTCCGACTTGCATAATTTGCTGATTCAGCATCGTGAGAAACCAACAATACCGTTCCTCCCTTTTTATGAAAGTCTGTAATTAAAGACATTAATATTCTACTGTTTTCAGGATCAAGATTGCCAGTAGGTTCATCAGCAAGTAATATATCCGGTTCTGATATTATAGCGCGTATAAAGGCCGTTCGTTGTTTTTCGCCAACACTTAATTCAGATGGATATTTGTTCTTTAAAGATAATAGCAAACATTTTTCAAGATAATATTCAATACTTTTTTTATTTGCTTTTTTGCCATCAGACATTCTTATATTCTCAAAAACACTAAGATAAGGCAGCAAGTGAAATTGCTGAAATACAAAACCTATACTCTTCTTACGATACAGGTTCGCGTTTCGATTATTTTTTTCATAAACGTTTTCCCCTTTATAAAAAACCTGACCCAAATCAGGTTTGATTAAACCACCGATAGTATGTAATAATGTTGATTTCCCTGAACCACTTGGACCAACAATTGCCGCAAAATCACCTTTATCAACATTTAAACTTACATCGTTAAGCGCAGTAAAAGTACTTCCGTTTTTTGTATAAGTTTTTGTTATATTTTTTACCTCCAGCATTGTTAATCGTTTTACATTTTTTAATCCTGACTAAGTGTTTTTGCAGCGTCAACTTGTGAAGCTAAAAGTGCAGGGATCCAACTTGATAGCATCCATAATAAAGGAAAAATAATTATACCGTATCCGAAAATCGACCATAATGGTTTGATGGACATTGAAGTAAATCGAAAAATCTCTTTCCCAAAATATTCTGCAAGCCAACTTCCAATAAAAAATCCAGCAATACTTCCTAAAAGGCCCAAAATAAATGCCTTAAACAAAAACATAAATAGAATGAAGGATTTGCTATTTCCCATGGCTTTAAAAATTCCAATTTCGTATTTGCGTGTGCTTACATTGGAGTAAAATAACATGCCAGAAATAAGTAATGAAATGAGTAAAATGAAAGGGATAATAAAAGAACCGTATTTATTCATCATTAATCGCTGGTTTTCGCGGGCATCAGCAATGCTACTTATTTCTGTTACTTCAAGATCAGAAAATATGATTTGAACCTGACTGCGTGCATTGTTTATTCTTCCATCGTGACAAACACAACCCAAGGCTTCAATTTTGTTGATTTGATCTTCCATATCAAGAATTTCCTGCAAATCATCCAAATTAAATGCAACACCCTGGTCAATCATACCCTTTCCTTCAGCCAATCTTTTTGCAATTTCAAATTCGTACAATTCCCCATTCGTACCACGTATTTCAAAAGTTTCATTTTCAGGAATATTAACTGAAAGATGCGCTCCAACATGAACGGTGCCTTTTGCAACATCAAAACCCATCGTTTCCTGTTTTGATAAAAAGCGCTGCATGGCTTCATCTTTATAACCCATAACAACAATCTGATGGCTGGAACCATTCGGGTCGATCCAATTAGGATATTTAAGTTGGAGTATGCCGGTAAGATGCCTAACTGCATCGAATGTTTTTGAATTGGCCAGCACATCCACATAATTTTCAGGAAAAGTTAGTGTGTTGTTAACAGAATAAAAATCAATGAGATCGGTTCCTTTGGGAAAGATATACAGATTCAAGCCCTGCTCGCGCATGATTTTTCGAGTTTCATTTTCGCTGGCTTTACTTAATGTATAAACTGCAACAGAAACCGTACTGGCCGCAATTACCGTAAGTAAAATAATTATAGAGCTTACTTTTCGGTAAATAAGTTCTTTTATAACCAGCCTGAATGGATTCATTTTATACTCTTTTTGTTTTTTCGAAGAAAATAGAACGTTAAAATAACAAGCGTGATTAAGATTACAACACCTGTTGATATCAATGAAATTTGCAATGAACGATCTTCTTTCATTTCTAGCTTTTGTGGCTGATAAGTATTGAGCCCATCCCGTTGATCGGTAAGCCATTTTGGTAAGGGTCGCGTATCTAAGGAATCATATCTTATGGTATCCTGTTCCATTTATTGGTGCTCCAGATGCGGATTTGCATCAATTATTTTATTTACTAACGCCGTTTGTGGATTATCCCAATTTCCGTTAAAAAGAATGCTGACTCCGGGAAGATTATCTTTAATAAGACAACTGCAATCGGCGGTGAAGAAATTAAGCATCAGATTGATATTTTCTTGTGAAATCCCGTTTGCTAACAGCGGCTCAAGTGCCCTGAACTTTCCAAAAATCCCAAATACCATGGGTTCCGCTATTTCTTTTAAATCGCTCTCTACATTAAGCAGCATTGAAACAAGCTGAGCTTCTTCAGTACTTTTCCTGTCCAGTTCCACAACTGTAACTACACTGCCAAAGGGAGATTCTGCTACACTTTTCTTTACTACTTTCAGTCCTTTATCATCTTTCTCCTGAATTCCACTTTTCAAATAAAGCATCACACATAGTTTTCCAGCCATCAGTTCAATGGCTATTTTTTTACGAATTGGAGAATTAGCAATAGCTAAAAGTTCTTCTTTATCGGCATATTCCGTAATAAGACGATTATTAAAATACAGGGCATAATAAGGTTTCTCAATCTCGTCACGCTGCAAAGTTTTAAGAAAAATATTGGAGGTATGAAATAGCTCTTCAATTTCAGAATTTTGTTGTTTTACTTCTTCCGTTAATTCATTTTCATGAAAATAAACCAGAAGATATTTGTCTGGAACAGAATTCAGCAATACCCACTCCGAGACTTTTGTCGTGCAAGGCAAACTTAATAAAGCACCAATTACAATTATTTTCAAGTAAACCAGTTTCATTATTCGACCAACCTTTCCTGTATTAATTCAACGCCTGAAATTAGGGTATTCCCTTTAATCGGAATTAAGTCAATTTTTAATTTTTCTCCAGCTTTTATCCGCGCAAAGGTCTTCACTATCTCTTTATCAATTTTGCCAGCTTCTTTTACAATATCAAATTTTTCAATAAGCTTTTCTCCCTGAACCACAATATCAAAAGACCTTTCATCTTCTTTTTTATCTTCCAGTTCAGCAAAATAAAGTTTTACCCTGTAAGTTGATTCAGGGATAAGATTATCCTCAGCCAAAGTTATTTCAATGGAATTAATTCCTATTAAGGCGCTTGAACTCACCCAAGGTGTATTTTCAGATGAAATACTTATGGGTTCTTTCCTGATTTCCTTATAACCTGAGGTATCAATTTTCACACGAATTCCGGGAGGAGTACCTGCAACAAAAGGAAATTCAAGCCACAATACTTTATTATCAGCACTTCGGTCACCAGGTGCATTCAGGTTTAATCCTAGCTGTTGAACCGGTTTTCCGTTCCATGTGTAGTTACTGTTTGTCCAGTAGGCCATCCATGGCATATGAATAAGCGCTAATGAAGTTTGATTTTGGTAAGCACATTGACAAGTTCGTGTATAATCTGGTGAGTTAAGTACACCATCGGCTGCAATCAGATTAGTTGAACAACTGGATTTCCAACCGCCTAAACTTCCTGTTCCTTCAAAAGTATCGAGATTAATAAATCCGGCTGAAGCTGAGCGAAAAGTGAGAAGATGTTCGCTGGCGGCAACTATTCCACATCCATATTCTCTTTTATAGCTCCATTTTAGATCTTCACCAGTAATCGGGTCTTTTTCTGTTAGTTGTTCTCCTGTTAAAAGATGAAACCCTTCGCCGTTAGTATATATCTTGTCATTATGAATAATTGGTGGATTGGCATATCTCATGGCCCGGTCCCATATTTTATCTTTTGTGCGAATATCATAAGTAATCATTCGGTTTCCCATTTCTCCATGTAGCATATCGCGCGATGGTCTGGTGGCCTGTAACAGTAATTTGTGCTCAGCTGAATAACCGAGCCAGGTTCCGAAAACATCCTCAGTTTCTTCCTGAATAATTTGACCTGTTTTAGCATCAAGATAAAGTAACCTTGAGCCTTGCGGAATTGGTTCACCTCTTCTTTTTAGTTTTGTTTCCAGGTATTGTGGTAATTTATCCAGACAAAATAGCATATCATCACCCGCAATAACTGAATTGTGAATGAAACCATGATTTGCTTTAATACTCCATAATCTTTCTCCCGAGAATCGGTTTAGTACCGTTAACTCTTTGCTTGCTGATAGATCGAAATCTGAAAAATTCATTCTTTTTGCAAGAATCGTATCATTTTCAGTTCCCTGAAATTCTGCAAAATTATTTCCAAGAATCAGGAAATCTTTATAAACGCCAATGTATCCAAGTTTTTGGGTATCGTTATCACCAGTCATAAATTCCCTGGCCACTTCTCCGTTATTGATGTCAATGAGCGTGCATTTGTTTCCTTCAATTAAATAAACAAACTCTTTAGTAGCAATGTAATTGGTACCTCTGGAATTTGAGCCCGGTAAATGCACTTGGTTGTATTTTGGATCAAGTGGATGTTCTTCATCGTAAGTTTCATTATAATATACAAGCCAATTAT
This sequence comes from Bacteroidota bacterium, assembly GCA_018669475.1. Classification (GTDB taxonomy): domain Bacteria; phylum Bacteroidota; class Bacteroidia; order Bacteroidales; family UBA12481; genus JABHCC01. The sequence continues at coordinate 153,551 of JABHCC010000010.1, forward strand.
CATCTAATAGATTTTCAGATTTGTGTCGCCATAACACTCTGCCGGTATAAACATCGCGTGCACTAATGCTATTCATCCCCAGAATGATTAGCCGCCCGTCAATGACCTGTTCACCCGGACCATGACCATGCCGAGGAAGAACATCCATGTTTGAATTCCCCCCAAACCATAAAATTCCTAAAGGTGCTTTTACCAACTGATCATCGGACTTAACAGTGTTTGCAATATCTCCGTAGTTGTGCGTCCATGGAGATGCACCTTGCAGAGGACCAGTTCTTGTGATGATCGACAATCCTTTTTCTGCACGAATTGATGAACCTGGCAAATGCATTGTGTTTAAGCTTGCCATTAAACGTTTTCGCTTTTCCCTTTTTAGTGGAATAAGAATTTTGCCCCCATATGGACGAGTTGTTTCATAAAGTTTTTCGATAAAATCTTTCCGGCCACCACCGATGTACACAAGATCGTTAACAATGGTATGCGAAGAAAAATATTTTGGCAACTTTGGAAATGTATGATGGAAATGCTGAAAACTTATTCGATCGCTTGTCACGCCTGCACTATCAAAATACTCCCGAAGTGCCTGAACTCTTTGGGATTCTTTTTCATAAACAACAATATCGAAAGAGGTATTGTAAACAAGATTTTCTAAAAGAGAAATATCTTCACCTCCAAAAACCAGACAATAACCATCACTTACTTCTATGTTGCTGATTATATTATTTACACTCCTGTCATATTCTTTCACTTCTGCTACTGAAGATTCGCCAAAAGTCATAATTGTTCCATCGTCTGCTACGGCAACCAGTTTTCCGTTTGCTGCTATAAGTCGTTCTATATTTTTATCACTTCTGTATCTCCAAATTACTTCAGCCTCCTTGTCAGGATGAAGTTTTAAGGCCGTAATTCCAATACTATCGGCTGCAAAAAGGCAATTCCCAGCTTTAATCAAATCATTACTTGCCGAAATATCTTTCATCCATAAAGTATCCAGTTTATTCTCTATTCCCAGTTTCGCTGCTACAATATTTTTTCCGGAGAAATAGAAGCTATCTCCATCAACTACCGGATATTCTCCAGCTTTCGAAACTAGTTTTTTTCCAGTTTTAGAATCGTACATGTTCGTCATTCTTTCGCGATGGTGGTTAAAAAAAACTTTGTCACTGGCACAAGTAAATGCACCCCCGGTTTTCCCACTTGCTGCCAAATGATAATAAATTTCATCTCCCGTTTTCAGGTTAAAAGCTGCTGGCACTGAGCGTCCACCGGCAACAAGTAATTTATCTCCACTAATTGTAAAGGCACCTTGTGGTGCCACATCTGCAAAAGCAGGAGAGCGATGGGGTTGAAGAATATAATTGCTTCCGGTGCCCTCGTTTTTCCAGATAATATCTCCCGTAGTTGCATCCAGAGCATAAATAAATGTTCCCATTAGCGGAAAAATACTTGCTGCAGTATACACTATATCATCTTTAATAACCACACCTCCACGTGCAGGCCACATTGAAATAAGCCTTTTATTCCCTAAAAGCTTGTTTTCTGCTGGTGCAAGAAGTCGTTTCCAAACTAAAGACCCGCTTGTAGAGTTCAGGCAATAAATAAAACCATCATCGCCAGTAAAATAGATTTTCCCATTATTGATAGCAAGCGGCAAACGAACAGGCCCGTCAGCATAAAAATGCCAGATTTCATTTCCCGAATTAAGATCCAATGCCACCACTTTGTCCTGATCGTTAAAACCAATAAATAGTTTATTGTCGGCAACAACAGGCTCAAATAAACGATCGAATTTCATCAGGTTCTGATTAAGCGGATCGTCCCAAACTGGAATTCGTGGTGAATATTTCACCTGCCATTGTAGGTTTAATTGTTCTGGCAATTGTTCCGGCGTTGAAGCAGATCTTTTGGAATCGTAACGCCACATTGGCCAATCAGAAGATTGTCCGCTAACAGCACTAATTATTAAGAACAAAAAAAATATGGATGATATTTTTTTCATGGTGTTAAGATATTTAATTCAGGGCAATTAAAGATAATTGTATTTTAAGTGGACAATAGTGGCTTTTTAGCTATAACCATACATTCAATTAGAGCAAACAACTCACCATCAATTGCTGATATTCCTGTCCACCCCAAAGATAGTATGAGTTAGAGGCGAACCAATGCGGTGTTATGGTAAATACACGAAAAGGGAGGGCAGGCTGTGCAGTTTTCAAGGGATTTACACTATTTCCGGCTCATAAAGAGCCATACTTACATAAACATGTGAAGCGACCAATGCTGGAACATATATTGAGCATCCATAAACATCTGTCAAGTTTGGCGACTTACAACATTTTAGCTTCAATTGACCAGGCACAATTGGCATATTAAGGAACTCATGTAATTATAATCTGCTATTATTTCTCCCACTTGGGATCATCCAGAAATGTATCTAAATATTTTATCTGCTTCAAGTAAGATGGTCGTTCCAATCCTGTTCCAATTATGTTACCATTAGGATCAAATAGCATATGACGTGGAATTCCGTCGAATTTATAAGTCTCGCTAAAATCACATGGCATACCTCTTTCACTAATCATCTGTATGCCTGGCATTTCATTATTCTCAAGATAGTTCAACCAATCTTCCCTTCTATCATCCATGGAATACATAATAAATGTAATATTTCTTTCCTCGTAAGCTTTAACCAATTCACGAAAGGAGGGTAACTCTCCAATACATGGGCCACACCATGTTGCCCAAACATCAACAAACACAAACTGCCCCTTGAATTCTGATAATGCTCTTGATTCACCATCTGGTGTTTGACCAATTACTGCTGGAGCTAATTCGCCAGGTTGTAATTTTCTCCAACTATCCTCCTCTTTCTGAATAAACTCAACGTACTCATTATTTGTGCAGTTTTGTTTGAAAAGAACTAGTAAGTTCTCAATTGGTTTTAATTCCCCAGAATCAAAAGCCCGCTTAGCCAAATCCAACAAGAGAAAGTTTCTCACTTCCTCATTATTAACACTGTCTATAACAAAGGTTATATCCATAAACATCAGAAGAGAAAAAGCCAATCATCCTATAATCTGGATTTTGAATCCTGTATTCAACTATAATTTGATCATTAGGAACCTTATTGCAGGAAGAAATAAACATGCAAATACCGACTGCAAAAACAGATAACATTATCAGGTAGTGTTTCATAAAAGTGATTTTTTTAGATCTGTTCAAGGATTGAGAATTAAAAATAACAATAATAATTAACCTTTTGTCTAGCGATACAACAACTCTGGTGCGAGATCATAGTCCCATTTAGAATCATACATCATCCCTCTTAAAAGCCTATATTTGTATGCACCGGAATATGAATTATCTAGCTCATTTATATTTAACAAAAAATTACTCCGAAGAGATTTCTGTTGGGAATTTCATTGCTGATGCAGTGAAGGGGCAGAAGGCCTTATCCAATTATCCGGAGCAAATTCAAAGCGGAATACGAGTTCACCGAGAGATTGATAGTTTTACTGATACACATCCCCTGTTCAAGAAAGGTACAAAACGATTACATAGTAACTATGGGAAATTTGCGGGCATTATTTTGGACATCTTTTATGATCATATTTTAGCCGAGAATTGGGATCAATACTCTGAAGATTCGTTGGAAAATTTTGCCCAATCACAATATAGTCTTATCACCACCCACTGGATTCATCTGCCACTACGTACGCAGTATTGGTATCACTATATGTATCATAACAACCTACTGGTCACTTATGCCAAGGAAGCTGTCATTGAACTGGTACTGCAACGCATGGATAAGCGCTTGGGCAGTATCTCAGAAATGGGACGAGCGATAGTAGAATTGAGGACTTACAAAGATGAATATACAGAGGAGTTTAGAACTTTCTTTCAAGAAATTCAAGAGCATTTATCCTCCCGCTTTTGACTCAGATCTGATATAGCAGTCTGATAGCAGCTTACCATAATATCAAAATCGATCTGGCTTGGTTTTTCTTGCACTGGCAAATGTGAAGCCTGCCGATTCTTGGAATAATTGCCAAGCACCATTGTTACAAACTTATTTCACAATGGATTTCAATAGAAATAGAAGAATTCTAACCTGTAAAGGCTGGAATAGTTCCAGATGCAACCGTTTCCTGTTTAATAGTTGAGAGAAGGAAGAACAAATGCTATCTCGCTATTGTGGCTGTGGCAGTATTCCGTTTTTCCCGAAAATCATTCATAGCCAGATCCCAGTATATCTCGTAACATTCAGACGTCACGGTACTCCCACTAAATGAAATTGTCCTTTTGATTGTATATTCATGCCCATTGCTTATTCCTTTCTCAATGAACTCTCCACTTTCTGGTGCACCACAACTAAAATAAGACCGGGTTCCAGAACCTGAATAAACATCATCCATTAGGGCCATTCTGAAATTTCTGTTCTCATAGAAAAAAAGTGTCCCAGTTGCAACAGTGGATGTATAATTACTACCGCCAGTTTTGAATTTGAAATCCTCAGCATTAATATCGCAAATAAGATAATCATTGTCAATATGTGCCACCTCACCTTTATAAGTATATAAAGTAGTGTCAAGACTTACTGAATATGTTTCCATACCAATGGCCATTACAGGATCACCTGAGATCTGATCCTCCCATGGAATCTTTACACGAATTGGTTTAAATAGTACTTCCGGCAATTGATCAATGTGGATTACGGGTGATACTGCATCTTCACCCAATGGATGATTGCTCATAACCGTATCTATGTATACATTTATTGTGGCAATTTCACCAAATGCTCCCTCGGGTACTTCTATAACTATTTCATCTAAAAAAATATCACCCCCTTGTGGTCTAATAGTTCCAGAACCAATCTTTGTAAATCCATCCATATCAAGGTCAATACCATAATCAGGATCACAAGAATAAAAAAGCAAAATACTAGCAATTATCAAAGAGATTCACTTTAGTATTAATTTCATTTTAGTTTAGGCTTGAGGCATGTAGCATCCTGATTTCCTTAAGGGTACTAAATTCATCACGATCAACAAAATTGATCTGCTAGTCTTATACCTGAATAAAATTAGAAAGTGGTGTCCCGAACAGTGTTCTTGTTAGACCAGAAAAAGTGGCCTCATTTATATCTGTACAAGTGGCTCATTAGATCGGGATTGTCTAATATGTAAGCAAACACAGAAACTGTATAAGGCTGAAGTGGGAGGAGATAAGAGTTTCGAGGAATGTAAGCTGGATATAAAAAATCGCTACATTTGATTGGCTTCTCTTATAAAGCCATGGCTTTACTCAGTGTTGATTATAACGTAATTACCGTAACAATGATTATTTTAAAAACAAGCTTGCAAATCTTACTTCTTGGAGCTGTAATTCTATTTTCAGTCTCTTGTGAGGATTATCTTCCAGAGAGCAATGAACCCTTTGATTTCACCGATTCAAGGGATGGAAATTCCTACACCGCTTTGAAGATTGGTGACCAGACCTGGATGATTAAAAATCTGGCCTATCTACCGAGCGTTGCTCCTTCTTCTGAAGGTTCAGAAAGCTCACCCTTCTATTATGTTTATGATTATCAAGGTACTGATATTGCTGAGGCTATTGCTACATCCAATTATGAAAGCTATGGAGTACTCTACAATTGGCATGCAGCCTTGACTGCTTGTCCATCGGGATGGCATTTGCCCACAGAAACTGAGTGGCAGACCTTAGAGATGCATGTTGCACTGGACGAGATCGATGTGGATCGTATAGAGTGGCGAGGCAGACCTGAACTGCTTGGAACTAAACTGAGATCTACATCTGGCTGGGATAGTGATGGAAACGGAGACAATAGTAGTGGTTTTAATGCTCTTCCTGCTGGTTTTTGTATGGGTGGTGGTAGTTTTCAGGAAGAAGGCCGATGGGCTACTTTCTGGACTTCAACAGAAATCGATCCTCCTTACAACGTTTTACCCTGGTATCGGGGACTCCGTTCCAACGAAGACGGTGTTCACCGAGTTACGACATTTTACCATTCTGGTTTTTCGGTGAGGTGTGTGAAGGATTAGGCAGAAATTATGGCAGGTTTTGACTATTTCCTGAATGGGTTAAGATACTGGCTTATCTATTTGTGAGGATGTTGCTGATATACTGGGAGCGAAGATATGGGCTGAGAGTGTTCCCAATAAAGGAAACCAACTTTGTATAAACTTAAAACTTGGATAATTGATTGATATTTACCTTACCTGGGGGGGAATATTAGTAATGAGAATGATTATTCTGAGAACACCTTTTTCATTCAATTACTAAAAGACCTGCTGACGCTTGACAGGAAAAAAGATCCCGTATTTATCCACTGTCTTCTTCGCCTCCTGCCCGATCAATTGTCCTGACAAATACAGGATCGAATGCCCAGCTACGGTCTTTGCATCGCACATTAGGCATATTTTGATATGGTAAACGAAATAAAAATTCAGTTAATTTTGAACTGGTGAATTATTAATCTTACTTTCCTCATTGACGAATAAACAACTGAAAAGTTATAATTATGAAAATATATAAGCTGTTCGTTGGAATAATACTAAGTTTTTGTGCTTTGGGTATAACTTCAACATTTGCACAAAGCGGTGATCAGATTTTAGACGGAATTGGAGAAACAGGATTAATTGCTCGCTATACATTTGCAGAGAATGCAAAAGATTGGTCTCGTAATAATTTACATGGCAGCATTCAAGGCTCTAATTTCAAGTTTGTAGATGACGACATCTTTGGTAATGTACTTTCTATACCAGAAAATAGTGACGCGTTTATATCAATCCCGGGTGAAGCAGTAGCAGGAGAAGAATCACTTAGTATCACTGGATGGATTTATCTGCGTTCTGCAAAAAGCGGGCAGTTATTTTTCGATTTTGGAAAAAACAGCAAGTCACATCTGTTTGCTGCTCCGGAAGGGACGGAGGACAAAGAAGGTTTTCAGGCTCAAATCCATACTAAATCTGACAAGTATATTACTAGTTCACCAGCGCTGGGACTGTATAGATGGAATCATTTAGCTATTGTTATAAATGTTCCCTCCAAAACTTTGAGTACATATTTAAATGGAGCGCTTGTAAGTGAGACAAAGAATGTAAATGTAGAATTAGAACAACTGTTCGATTACAATTCAGGAAAAAAGAACAAACTCTATATAGGAAAATCACTGGATTCTGATAATACCTGTTTAAATGCCAAATTACATGATTTCCGAATCTATAGAATCCCTTTGAGTGAAAGACAAATTGCCAGGATTCAAACCAATGCTTTGAAAAACGAAGAAGCGGTAGTTAGAAGAAACCGTGAACCAGACCGGAACCTTCCAGAATTTTCCGAAACAAGTCCTCAGTTGTATAATGCATTTCTGACTAGCGTTCCGGATATTTATGAGGAGACAATAGTGGGGCATCTTCCAAGATTACCACGATATGTACAGGGCGTTTACAGCAATAATATTGAATGGCCTGATGTAAGAGTACTCTGGCCAGCACCTGTTGATAATAGTCAGGCACTTACCCCTGGCACATTTACAGTAACAGGAAGGGTTGCTGGAACAGACATCCAGCCAAATGCAATTATCACAGTTATAGAAGCTGAAAAACCTGCCACACCACATCGCTCCTTGGAAGTTTTTAATCTAAATCAGGTTATATTAAACACTGATATTCATAAAAACGACACAAAGTTTATCGAGAATCGTGATAAATTTATAACAGGCCTTGCCAATACAAATCCAGACAATTTCCTTTATATGTTTCGTAATGCCTTTGGGCAGGAACAACCTGAGGGAGCAGAACCACTAAGGGGATGGGATAGTCAACAAACCAAATTACGCGGTCATGCTACAGGGCATTATCTTAGCGCTATAGCTCAGGCCTATGCAGGTACCGCTTATGATGCGTCGCTCCAGGCTAATTTTGCTGGTAAGATGGAATATATGGTAAATACTCTGTATGAATTATCACAAATGTCTGGACAAGCACAAACAAGCGGTGGAGAATATGTGTCAGACCCGATAGCTGTGCTACCAGGTCATGGTAAATCAGAATTTGATTCAGATTTGAGTGTAGAAAATATCCGAACAGATTACTGGAATTGGGGAAAAGGATTTATTAGTGCCTATCCACCTGACCAGTTTATTATGTTAGAAAATGGAGCGAGCTATGGAGGGGATAACACTAAAATCTGGGCCCCATATTATACCTTGCATAAAATCCTGGCCGGATTGATGGATAATTATGAAGTCAGTGGCAATGAAAAAGCCTTGGAAATAGTAAAAGGTATGGGGGACTGGGTATATGCCCGTCTGAGTCAGTTGCCAACCGAGACACTAATAAGTATGTGGAACAGATACATTGCAGGAGAGTTTGGGGGTATGAATGAAGCTATGGCAAGACTGTATCGACTGACCAGCGAGCCTCGGTATCTGGAAGTTGCACAATTATTTGACAACATTAAAGTATTTTTTGGTGATGCTGAACATTCTCACGGCCTGGCTAAAAATGTAGATATGTTCCGTGGATTACATGCCAACCAGCACATACCCCAAATTATGGGGGCACTTGAAATTTATCGTGATTCAGATGCTCCGGAGTATTATCATATAGCTGATAATTTCTGGAATATGGCCACTAATGATTATATGTATAGTATTGGAGGAGTTGCAGGAGCGCGGAACCCTAATAATGCAGAATGCTTCACCAGCGAACCGGCAACACTTTATGAAAACGGTTTCTCGGCTGGTGGCCAGAATGAAACATGTGCTACCTATAATATGCTCAAATTAACCAGAAACCTTTTCCTCTTCGATCAGCGTGCAGAGTTAATGGATTATTACGAGCGTGGACTTTACAATCACATTCTCGCTTCTGTTGCAGAGAATACCCCTGCAAATACCTATCATGTACCCTTGAGAACAGGTTCAGTAAAACGGTTTGGCAACCCAAATATGACAGGTTTTACCTGTTGTAACGGTACGGCTCTTGAGAGTAGTACAAAACTTCAAAACTCAATCTATTTTAAAAGTGCAGACAACCGGGCTTTGTATGTAAACCTTTTTGTGCCTTCAACATTAAAATGGACAGAAAAGAAAGTAACTGTAACGCAAACAACAGCTTATCCAAAAGATGACCATACACGATTAACCATTAAAGGCAAGGGTACATTTGACCTTAATGTACGTGTGCCAAATTGGGCAACTAAAGGATTTTTTGTGAAAATAAATGGTAAGGAAGAAAAAGTTATGGCTGTGCCAGGAAGCTATCTTACTTTAAGCCGTAAATGGGAAGACGGTGATATTGTTGAGCTGAGCATGCCGTTTCAATTTCACTTAGAACCAGTGATGGATCAGCAAAATATTGCTAGCTTATTTTACGGACCGGTATTACTGGCAGCTCAGGAGTCTGAACCCCGAAACGAATGGCGTAAAGTAACACTAGACGCAAAAGATTTAAGTAAATCGATATCAGGTGATGCTGACCAGTTGCAATTTAATATTGACGGTGTTGTTTTTAAGCCTTTCTACGAAACTTATGGGCCTTATTCGGTTTATCTCGATGTTATCTTAAAATAAGACTCTTTTCTACCATTATATAGGCAAAGAGGCTGGATATTTAGAATTAAAACGGTTTATAGAGTGGTTCACAACACAGATGAAAGCATGGAGCCTGTAATGAAATCTAAAAAGGGGGTTTTATCGGATTCAGGTGAAGGCGGTAGACGCACAAACTACATTTTGAACCTTCCTTCTCAAATTAATGAAACATTAATTTGAGAAGGAAAAAATGTCAATTGAAATATGGTGTCTACTTCTCGGGTCAATCTTTATCAGCTCATCGTCTCCTTTAGTAAAACTTCTTTTATGCAGGATGATACTCTCGCAGGAAGGATCTGATAAAGCTTCAATTTCCAGGCTTGCTTTATCTCCATTTTTATTCACCTTCAGCTCAAAGCTCAGGTCTCCAAATGGGGTTGCAATTCCGCTTAGTTTCGTGACCATCCCGGCTTGTATCCACTCAACCGGAAGACCCTCAAAAAGATGTAGCTCATTACCCCTGTCAATTGCCAGTAAGTGAGTCATCAGACGGATAAATTCAGCACTGGCCCAATTATGGGGCATGTCGCCGACTTTTTTGTAATCTGCTCCCTTGAGGGATTGTTCCTCACGCCATACCAGAGTAGGGGCCGCATGATTACCAAATGCATAGAGTAGTTCAGCTGCCTTTTCTCCATCACCTTGCCAAAGCATGGCATGGCCGTAAAAAGAGGCAAAATAATTCCATATTCCTTTAGCATCCCAACCGGTCCCATAAACCATTCCTTCTTTCTCAGTGGCTTCAAGCATCTTAAGATTTCCATTGGCTATGGGATCATCTTTTGAAAAGATTTGTCCGGGATACACAGCATGGCAAAAAGCCCATTGGGCACGCTGTGGAAGATGCTTCTTGCCAGCTTCTCCCATCAGCATGGGCAAATACAAATTTCCGTGGTGATCAGTTGTTTTGTCACGTTGGACTGCTTTTTCAAAGGCAAAAATAAAATCATCATATTCTTTCTGCCAATATGAGGCTTCCTCTTTTTTACCCAGCCATTTCGCTGCCTGAATGAAAGCCCTTAGTCCGGCAAGATTCCAATAGGAATTCGTGTATTCATCATGTGTACCACCGATACCTCCATCCAGGGTTCCAGCAGGGTGTAAACCATCATCCAGGGGAGAATCATTCTCTAATGTCTGCTTTCTCAATGTCTGAATAAACTCCGCAACGAGTTGAAGCTTTGGCCAAATAGATTCCAGCCACTCTTTATCCTGGGTGAGTAGAGCATGCCTTGTGCAGGTCCAGAGCACGATTCCGTTTTCTTTCCAAAAATCCGGTGCCAATGATTGGATCCGACCATCTTCTTTCTGTGTTGTTAACTCGTAAGCCACCCCATTGCGGGCCTGTTCCCCAGCTCCCAGGATTGCTGCTGCTTCGAGGAGAAAGGCTCCGTCAACTATCCATAAACCACGATAGCAGGTTGGTCCCACCTGAAAAGCAGGTAAGCCATTTTTTATTTCTCTGGCTTGCCAGATATTACGAATTGACGATTCCATGAGACCCTGAATCCCGGCATCGGGTACATGAATCTTATTAAAAGGAATCAAGGGATGATTATCCCAATAGTCTCTTGCCTGGTCACGACAAATATGAACCTGCTCAAGTGATCTTTTCTCTTGTATGCCCCTTTCTCGTGAAAAGCCATTCGTGTATTGAATGTAAAATTCAATCGTCTTACCCGGTTTAACATTGATTTCTTCAAGCTCAACCAGATATTGAGTCTCATTTTGCTGTTCTGTCTGAACCATTCTCAGAGAAGAACATAGCGACTCACCACCATCAATACTCACCAACTGGTTTTCCGTATTGAATACCACAGGGAGGGTCGAATTGATCTCAATCTTTGGATTAAGACTTTGTTCATTATTGCCGATATTTTTGATCCGGACAAGCATCAGATCATCACGGGAAGGTCCGGAATGCTGAAGTTTTCTGGTATCTGCCAGAGCAGAAGCATTCATTTTTCCATTAAGCAGTTTCTTATGATCCGGTTTTGTATCAGACTTAAAAACCCATAGCCCGTTGAGGATAGTATTTTTATCCGATCCAGCCGCATTTATTGTTAGCTGTATTTTCCCGTCCAGATTCTGGTCTATCGCATTGAACCAAAATGAGGCTACTTCGTTATGTCCGACATCCTCAATAAGGTCAATTGTTTTTGTTTCAGCTCCTTCAACTATTAAGCTTTGAATTCGTCTCCCCGTTTCTTTCCAATAACCCTCGCATAAGACCAGAGCTATACTCCGGGATTCTCCAGCGGGTACCACTAGTTCATAGGAGATACTTCCATCCATATGAACTGCAATATTTCTTATTGACTTTTCAATATCAGATGAAGGATTGGCCCAGTTTTTTAAATAGCCACCATCATCAGTACGACGTAGATCAGATCGATCCTGAGGTGCTGGTCTAAGTTCAATATCGGCAAAGGTTTCCTGAATAATCTCCAATTGGTCAGCCAGGAATGTTGTTTCAACAATGGGGATTCTTGGGGAATATAGTTCTTGTTTGGCCCATTTTTCACCTGTATCAAGCCTGACACCTATACGGGTTCCAAATTCCCGTCCACCTTGCCGATAATGATATAATAACTCACCACTTTTATCTACCAGACTTTTATGCGGATCATCCGGCAGGCAGATCGCTGTCTGCCATTCTGGTGGAGAAAAGGCAAGGTCTTCTCCTACCCAGAGATCCTTTGTGGTTTTACATCCGCTTATCAGGATAATAGCTATCAATGCTAAAAGGGAAATCCTCTTCATGTCAGGTTTTGTTTGGATCGAAGTTAGTATAATCACTCCTTGTATCAATGCAAAGATAGGCATTGATATATTTTTCAAAAAATCCGGCGTGTATTTGTCTATATGTAAATCTTCAAATCAATCTTGACACAATCTTGACACTTCTTAACACAATCTTCATATTATCTTATCCAGCTAAGGTTACTTTTCCAGTGTTAAACCACTAAGGATAGTTTATGGCCGGGAAAAGTCCTGGTCAGATAAAATCTTTGATTCATGTATAATAGGATTACTAAACACTAAACTACCTGAAAAATGAAACATGTATTATTTATTCTCTGTTCCCTTCTTCTGATCCTTAGTTGTCAGAAAGAAGATGATTTCTGCTTTCCCACAGAAAGTGATGTCCAGATTCAAAATCATCAGCTTAAAACCTCTTTTAATACTGATCCTCTTTTCTCCCTGATCGATCTTATTGGTGATTTACAGATTGCAGGTGACCTTAAGAAAGGTCAGGCCAACTCCTTGATCAGTAAAATAGAAAATGCGATCAAGAGTATTGAAAAAGGCAATCTGAATGCAGCCACCGGACAGTTAAACTCCTTTATCAAAGGAGTAGAAGGAATGATAAAAAAAGGTGCCCTGGATGATATCCTGGGATATTCCATGATTAATATTGTCACGGACGTGCTTAATCCTGGCAGTGAAGATTCCTTTGTTGACTCGAGAGATGGTAGGGAATATGGGTATGTTACCATTGGTGACCAAACCTGGATGAGCGAAAATCTTGCTTATTTGCCACTTGTTAGTGGGTCTGGTGATTATTCCTTTTCAGAGCCATATTATTATGTGTACAACAATGAAAGTGATGATGTGGAGGTGGCTCAGGCCAATGAAAACTTCAATAAATATGGGGTCCTCTACAACCGGGAGGCAGCCATGATATCCTGTCCTGAAGGATGGAGCTTGCCGCAAGATCAGGATTGGTCAGAATTGATTTCATTTCTTGGTGAAGGAGTTGCTACTGATTTAAAAGCTACCGAAGGTTGGTATATATCAGATTGGACAGATGGTAACGGTGATAATAGTAGCGGATTTACAGCTCTCCCAGGGGGGATCCTTTGGGATGAGTTTAATTATGAGGGTCAGGAAGCCTATTTCTGGTCTTCAACTGAGAATTCAGCAAACTCAATGGCTGCCTGGTGTTATTATCTATATTTTCACCTGACAGACGATGTTTATAGAACAGATATGGATAAAAAAAATGGATTATCTGTTCGTTGCATTAAAAAAACCGGAGCGGAGATCGGACTTGCAACAGTCACAACAAGCGATCCTTTTAATATAACGCAGTACTCTGCTGAAGTGAGTGGTGAAGTTGTCAATGACGGAGGAGCGGCCGTTTTTGACAGAGGAATTACCTGGAGTATGGAAGAAAATCCCACAATTCAAGAAATGTATTCCAGCAATGGATCTGGAATTGGAACTTTCTCTTGTTTTATTTCAGGCCTTGAACCAGGTAGCTCTTACTATGTCAGGGCCTATGCATCAAATGAAGTTGGAACTTCTTATGGAGAACAATATTCATTTACAACTGAAGAACAGATAATTGGCCCAAGTGTATTTACAGATTCCAGGGATGGAACCGAGTATAAATATATAAGCCTGGGGTCACAAACCTGGATGGCTGAGAACCTGGCTTTTTTGCCATCAGTTGATGCATCTGCAAGTGGTTCAGATATTGAACCCATGTACTATGTTTATGGTTATGAGGGAAATGATGTATCCTTAGCTAAACAAAACCCAAATTATACGACTTACGGTGTATTGTATAATTGGCCAGCTGCCATGAACGGTTCATCAGGTAGCACATCAATTCCAAGCGGAATACAAGGAGTATGTCCAGATGGATGGCATTTACCGAGTGATTTAGAATGGACTGCTTTGATCAATTACTTAAGCGACAATGGATATGGATATGAGGGAAGTGGAAGTGATGTCGGCAAGGCGATGGCCTCTACCTGGGCTTGGATTACCAGCACAATTCCAGGGGCAGTTGGATACGATCAGAATGATAACAATGATAGTGGATTCAAGGCATTTCCAGCTGGTTTCCGTAACGCTACAGGAGGATTTTTAGGAATAAGCCAGTATGCTTACTTCTGGTCAACATCAGTGTATGGTTCCTCAACCTGGTACAGAATGTTGCACTACAACTATGGAGGAGTTTATCGCAATTACAGCAATCCTAAAAACGGATACCCGGTACGCTGCTTAAAAGATTAAACCACCACACCATTTAGCTCTTAATCCCACCGAATTTAAAAGGCCCGTTTTAAATGAATAAACGGGCCTTTCTCCTATTCCTCTGTGTTGCAAAACCTTTTATCCATGGTAAATGAAATGAAAGTTTCTTTTAAGTTTTATACCTTAAGGCTCTAATCACTATGCTAATGCCCGTGCCTAAGAATATGAGAAATATCTTCCTTATTCTCTTCCTGAGTTTTATTCTTTTCAACTCAGCACAGGCACAAGATCCTTTCGCTAAAATTGTAGAACAAAGAAGTCAGAATAAGAAAATCCAGGAATGTATTTATGGAGGTCTGCTTTTCCTGGCCGATCGACAGGTACTCGACAGGCAGGGTAAGCATAGCTGCATGTTCGATGCAACTGAGTCAACAAGTGGAGCTAAAAACCGGGCCTTCATTAACCTTCCCTTTTTAACAGGTATTCCAATTTACCCTGGGAATAAACGTCCGGCTGTAAATGCCATCGGCGGATGGGCAGGAACAGTACACGCATTACCAAAAACTCTTGGTTTCAAAAACGGAAACTCCATTCTGTCAAGACCCGATTTTAATCTCTTCATACCCATGTCAGTTCTCTACCCTTTATTTCTTTTTGATGAATCTGATATTCCTCCGGATAAAAGAATTATCTCTAAGATGATAAAGAATTCGTGGAATACCCTGGAATCATATAACAGGGGGTCAGCATATAATTTTTGGCTCCCCCTAAAATCGCATCCTGAATATACTGGTCCGGGTAATTTAAGTTTCGTACCCCTGGAGAAGCTTTCCCAATTAATAAAAACTGAGCAGTACCAATCGCTGAGGAATAAAAACGCGAAAAAGAAATACGTGCCTGATGCTACATGGTCGGCCCGGTTTCTTGATAAAGAACTTAATCCGACAGGTGGTATTGCTATGTTTAATATCCCGAATGATGGTGATGATGCGGCATTGGTAATAGCTTTTCAACAACTACGAAAGCTACTGTATGAACAATACCCTAAAGATGAATTCTTTAGCAATCCTGATAATTACCCGATTGACCACAAAACTCTGAGGCAATTTGCTTTATACAGAGATATTGATCGCTTACCGGCGAATGAAGACGGGCGTGATACCTGGAAAGGATATAACTCGGGCGCTTATCTCACCTGGTTCAAAGATGAAGCCGATCCGGTATTTGACAATCCGATGAAGGGGACAATCCCTTTCGGAAAAAACAATGTTGACGGACTTGTAAACGCCAATATCCTTTATATGCTGGGTCTGCTCAATGCCTCTGACTACCCGGGTTACTCTGATTGTATAAATCTTGTTTCTAAAGCAATAATAGTACAAAGCTGGCCAAAATGTGGACTGTATTATCCACAACTAATGATGTTTCCCTATGCAGCCAGCAGGGCTTTCAGAGATGGTCAAATCAAAGAATTGAAACCGGCCATGGCTGTTTTACTCAGACAAATTCTGAATTTGAAAGAGATATATTCGTCTCAGGACCGAAGCCATAAAGGGGCTTTCCCGGGGGGTGAAGATCCCACTGACCACTTGTCAACAGCACTTGCGGTATGCGCTCTGCTGAATATTTCCAGAGAAGTGGCAAGAGAAGAGGGTCTGGTATCAAAATATGATGAGGCGATAAACGAAGGAATTAAATATCTGATGAAAAAACGACGTCGATATGCTCTTGTGAATAATAATGAGCTCCCCTTGCATCCGGCAGGTGAAAAAAACATAAAGGCCTATCGTTGGAAAAGCGGATTGTATTTCTCGAGTTCTTTCTGGGATCTGGCCCACTGGAGATCTGAAGCGTTTACAGTTGCTATGGTTATTGAGGCGGTATCAAAATATGCTCTGGCCTGGGATTATCGTGAATCTGGTATCATCACAGGATCCAGATATAAGTTAGTTTTTAAATGAACAGTGAATTATAATTTTATTGCATATGGTTTTTGGTCTTTATTTTATTGATTATCTGGTAATTCTGGTCTATTTCGCAGGGATTGGATGGATCGGCTGGTGGACAAAACGTATGGTTAAGTCCTCTGATGATTTTTTTATGGGGAACCGTCGCTTTGGCAAATTCCTGATGATCATGCAGGGTTTTGGTGTGGGTACACATACTGATCAACCCGTTTCGGTTTCAGGAGCAGCCTATACCGGTGGTTTATCAGGCATCTGGTTTCAATGGCTTTGGATGTTTATAACTCCGTTTTACTGGCTTATTGCTCCCATTTATCGCCGTCTTCGCTATGTAACCATGTCTGATTTTTTCGAAGAGCGTTTCGGAAAATCCATGTCAATACTCTACACAATTAGTGGTATGCTCTTTTTCTGCATGTATATCGGACTCATGCTGAAGGGCACCGGGCTAACTATTGAGGGCATCACTCATGGCAATTTATCAGAAGAGTTTGTAATCATACTTACCACTTTGATGTTCCTGTTTTATGGCCTGGCGGGAGGCTTAATTGCAGCGGCATTTACCGATGCCATTCAGGGCATTTTCATCCTTATCCTCTCTTTCCTGCTTATCCCTTTCGCTATTAAGGCATTGGGGGGAATGGCTACTGTTCATGAAACCCTGCCGGATGAGATGTTCAAACTTTTTTCTAATAACGAGATCACCGGTTTTTTTGTTCTTATGGTTGTGATCAATGGTCTGTTTGGGATTACGGTTCAACCACATCACATGGCAATTGGCGGATCGGGAAAAACAGAAATCGCCTGTCGGAGTGGATGGACATATGGTAATTTTATCAAGCGATTCGCAACAATGGGATGGGTATTCCTCGGTGTTTTTGCAGCTGTTTTGTACCCGGGTCTGGTATTCGCCGAGCGGGAGCAGGCTTTTGGTATTTTGGCTGGAAATCTTTTACCTGCCGGATTTGTGGGTTTGATGGTGGCCAGTCTGATTGCAGCTGTGATGTCGAGTTGTGATGCTTTTATGATACACGGATCAGCCTTATATACACGTAATGTGTACAAAAGCTATCGAAAACCTGATGCGAGTCAGAAACAACTACTACGCACCGGACGTCTGGCATCTTTGGCCATTGTGGCTGGCGGCCTGATCTTTGCGTTTATTTTTCCCTCAGTAATTGACGGATTGAAAATACTATGGAAATTCACCGCCTACCTTGGTGTGGCTTTCTGGTTCGGTATCATATGGAAAAAATCCAACAGATACGGTGCCTGGGCAAGCGTTGTTGTTATGATTCTGGCTTCTGTTTACACCGAATATGTTCTTGACTGGAGCCTCCCGAAACAGATTCTGGCATATCTGCCTCTCGGCATTTTCACCATGTGGCTGGTTAGTTTGTTGACCCGGCCTGAGCCAAAAGAAAAACTCCGGCAGTTCTATACTCTCCTCGACACCCCTGTCGGTAAAGAATCAGAGCTCAGAGCTCAGGATGTAGAAATCAAACTGGAAGGAATATCTGAAGGAAAACCGAAAGAGAGCAGAAGGCCCTGGTTCTTGCCAGGGAAGGGCACAGAGGAAGAATCTGACGGACTGATTCTTGTTGATTTGCTGTCATTAGGAAAGAAGTTCAGTTGGAAGCGTTATCGGGTAGATATCATAGGCTTTGCAGTAGCCTCACTGATAGTGGGATTATTACTGAGCCTTTTAATATTTTTAGCAAGGCTGGGGGCTTAAGAAATGGAGAAAACATATTCAGGCAAACATTACGAGACAGGTGAATCTATTAGGGTTCACACAAATAAGGGATTGATTAAATCGATTGAATCAACTGATGAGGATCTCGATAACTTCATAGCACCAGGCTTAATTGATATCCAGGTGAATGGATATGCCGGAATTGGGTTCACTCATCCTGAATTAAGTATTGACAAAATCCGGGAGGTAGCAATAAAAATGCAGAAAATTGGTGTCACTACTTTTTTGCCAACTCTGATTACTGCACCTGAAAAAATATTGCTGGCCAATCTTCGAACGATTCGCGAAGCCTGTATTGATCCATTCATCGCAAGCTTCATTCCCGGAATTCACCTCGAAGGGCCATTTATCAGTCCTCTGGATGGCTACAGGGGTGCTCATAATCTTGAGTGGGTGCTGCCTCCTGATTTGGAAACCTTCAAGAGGCTTCAGGATGCTGCGGGGGGGAGAATTATTCAACTTACCCTTGCACCAGAACGGGAAGGAGCAATGGACTTAATTCATTACTGTCAATCAAAAGGAACTATTGTCGGCCTGGCTCATCATAATGCAAATGCAAAACAAATCCATACCGCAGTAGAAACCGGAGCCAGACTGGCTGTGCATTTGGGAAATGGGATCGCCAATACTATGTCAAGACATGAGAATCCAATTTGGCCTCAGCTAGCTAATAATAACCTAATGATAAGCATGATAGCTGATGGATTTCATCTGACAAGAGATGAGATGATAACTTTCTACAAAGCAAAAGGAAGAGAAAGAGTTATTTTGACATCTGACTGTACTGACCTGGCAGGATTAACTCCCGGACCATATCTTTGGGATGGTAAAGAGGTGATCTTAGAGGCTGAGGGGGTAATTCGCTATCCTGAACAAAATGTTTTGGCGGGAGCTGCAAGCCCCCTGATTCGTGATTTGGGGATTATGAAAAAATGCATTGGCTGTACATGGAGTGAGGTCATAAACATGGCCACACTGAATCCGGCAGGTTTGCTTGGCCTGCATAACAGAGGGGAAATTAAAGCAGGAAACAAGGCTGATTTAATCCTTTTTCAGATAGCCGATGATAAGATCAAACTGCTTCAAACAATTAAAAAAGCCGGCTAATTTCATTAGCCGGCTCAATTATATATTCGTCTGACTTTTAGAGTCCAACTGTCAATGTTGTCGACAATTTAAGCTCCAAAGTGTAAGTAACATTATTCACGCTTGAATTTCCGGATAATTCGACGGTTACCTCCTCCAGTGATTTCAGTATAGATGATAATGTAGTATACTTAGTTCCCTCATCTGGTAAAGACAATTCTGTGCCATTAGATAAAGTTACGTTGTCGAAATCCCAGGATACTTCTGAGCCGTTTCCAGAAACTTTTAAATTGGTTTCAGTAAGGACAGTACTTTCAGATAAATCCTTTATTGTACCAGTGATAGCAGAAAGATCTATGTCACCAATTTGGTCCTTATACTCTTCCAGATCAGCATTGCTTAAAGGATCATATACTTTTGTTGCATCAAATGCAAAAGGCCCGGTTTTCATAAGAGGAGCCGAAACGTCAACAGGAACATCGATTTTGAAATCAGTTTCAACCTTAACACTAAATAAACTCCCTAAATCGGTACATCCTACACTGCCCATCAGCAGAATCACTCCGAGGAAAATAAAACTTTTTTTGATCATAATCTATTGTGGTTTATTGAATTCTAAAGCAATAGTACAAATTGTATCACAGTAAACAAACTTAAACATGATAATGTTTAGGAAACATATTGTCTTCTATGTCAGCCTCAAATCATTTCGCTTTGGCAATAATCCTGAGGGATATTTGGCTTGAAAGAATAAAATCAATGGAATTGTGATTCGCCGTACCTGAGAAACTGGCATGAAATGTATCCATCGTGCTAATCAATGCAGTGAGCTTATCCCATTCATCATTTTCATTGCCTAGGGTCAGCTCATAGTCCTCGAAGAAATCAATCTCTCCGAAATCCCATTTGACAGATAATGAATCAGTGTAAATTGAAAAGCTTGAATTTGAAATGAGGAGGGAACTGTCCATATCTGAAACAAAAACTACTATCTCATCTAAAATCACATCTATAATTTTCCCAAAATAAGGTTGTAACACTGCTATGTTCTGAGGATCAACCGAATCACTTTCATGAAAATCAATAGTTGAGGCAGTGCTATCTTCAAATAAAAACTCAGATTGAAGCTCATAAACAGTTTCTACTTCAACAGTTAAAGCATTACCAAAATCACTACATGCCCAGCCACCAAAAAGAACTATTACAAGAAAGGCAGTCTGGACACCTCTTAGTTTCACTAGTCTGTTCATTTTATAAGTTTAAGGAAATCTAAAGCAATGTAATGTTATCTCTTTCCGCTCACAAATACAATCAAAGACTCTGAGTACCTGTACAACATAAAGGAACAAATATGAATTTTTCACTAAATTCGCAAAACAGTAGTGCTAGTAAAATAACAATCTTAAAAAAAAAGCCACACCATGTTGAATACCAAACACTTACTTTTCTTGCTGTCTCTTTCCATGATTACCCTGTCATCAATGGCTCAGGTAGAATCAGGAAAGGACAAGGATTACGCAGCTTATCCTCACTGGCAGGATATGATGCTTGATCATAGCATAAGTTTTTTTGAAACTCAGAAAGCATTTAATACTTATTGGGAAAACCGCACTCCTGCACGTGGAACAGGATATAAGGTTTTCAAACGTTGGGAGTATCTGTGGGAGACTCTTGTTACTCCAGACGGTAAATTCCCGGAGCCCGGGCATGTGTATAATGAATATTCCCGCTATGCCAAAGAACATCCTGTATCGGGCAGAATGAAATCTGGTACTGCAGTATGGCAGGAGCTAGGTCCAAAAACTCGCCAGAATTATGGTGGATATGTTGGTGTAGGTCGTATTAATGCAATTGCATTCCACCCCACAGATCCTGAGACCATCTTTGCTGGAGCACCTTCAGGTGGTTTCTGGTACACACACAACGGTGGTGCCAGCTGGGCAACATCTACTGATACCCTGCCTACTTTGGGGGTATCGGCTATTCTCGTTCATCCTGATGATCCCAATGCTATCCTTATTGGAACAGGTGATGATGATGGTGGAGATGACCAGGGTCTTGGCGTTTTCAAAAGTCAGGATGGAGGTTTAAGCTGGGAACAATCTAATGAGGGCATGGGAAATGTTACGGTGAATGTTTTTGCTCATCACGACACCGAACCCGGAATATTGCTTGCAGGAACAAAAAATTCAGGCATTTACAAAACTGAAGATTTTGGAGAAAACTGGACTAAAACCAATGCCCCGGACAGACATTTTCGAAATCTGGTATACAAACCCGGTGATATGTCGGTTGTTTATGCCAGTGAAAATGGTTTTTGGCGCAGCATTGATAGTGGCGAAAACTGGACACAAATTGGATCGGATGAGGGATTGACTTCCACCGGACGTATGGTTATTGATGTTACCAAGGCAAATGATAGTTTGGTATATATTTTAGTGGGTGGTGGTCCTTTCAGGGGTCTGTTTCAATCAAGAGATTTTGGTCAGACTTTTACTGAAATGTCTGATTCACCGAATATTCTGGGATATGCTAACGATGGCA
The DNA here is from genome assembly GCA_018669475.1 of Bacteroidota bacterium. Classification (GTDB taxonomy): domain Bacteria; phylum Bacteroidota; class Bacteroidia; order Bacteroidales; family UBA12481; genus JABHCC01. The sequence continues at coordinate 175,509 of JABHCC010000010.1, forward strand.
GTGATGATAGTAGCCAGGCAGGTTATGATTTGATTTTGCATGCTGATCCTGATAATCAGAACGTGATTCATGCGGGTGGTATTAACCTTTGGAAGTCCACCAATGGTGGTACAAGCTGGACAATCACCGGACACTGGACAGGCAGTGGTACTAATGCAGTACACGCCGACCAGCATCATTTTGCTCATAATCCCCTTAATGACAGAATATATGTTGGAAATGACGGAGGTGTTTACTGGACAGCCAACAACGCAACTACATGGAGTGAAATCAGTGAAGGTTTAGGTATTGGTCAAATGTACAAAATTGGTGTAGCACAAACCAACAGCAACAAAGTAGTTGCTGGTTTTCAAGACAATGGAAGCGCCACCTTGATGGGAAATACCTGGCTGAGTACGGGAGGTGGAGACGGAATGGAATGTGCGGTTGACCCGGTTGATGATGCCTGGAGTTACACAACACTATATTATGGAGACATTACCCGACGGTACAATAATACAAATGGGCGAAGAGTTGCCGGGGAAGACACTTATGGTATGACGGAAAGCGGTGCTTGGGTAACCCCTTTCTGTGTAGCTGAAAATGATCCTAACATTATGATTGTTGGTATGAAAAACCTCTGGATGAGTAATAACATACGTAGCCAGAATTCAGTCGTTTGGAACAAAATCACAAATAATCTTGGCGATGTCAACAATGTAAACGGCCGGGTTGTAGAACATTCACCTGCTGATTTTAACATCTTTTATTATGTAAGAGGAGACAATAAAGTCTGGAGAACAGATAAATTGTTTGACCATCCAGCCTGGAATGAAATCACATCAAAACTTCCCGGAGGCGGATCAGTCAGAGATCTGGAATGTCATCCCTATGAAAAAAACACAGTGTATATGGTCCAGGGCACGAAAGTGTACAAATCAAGCGACAAAGGCAATTCCTGGGATAATATTTCAGGGTCCCTGCCGGATGTAGCAATGATGGACATTGTATATGACAAAAGCTCAGATGAGGGCCTTTATGTGGCTACACTAACAGGAGTGTTCTTTAAAAATGCCAGTATGGAAGATTGGGTACAATATGGCCTTGGTTTGCCAGTATCAGTACATGCCCGTGAAGTTGAAATATATTTCGATCGAACAGATCGCAACGAATCCCGACTGCGTGTTGGCACGTACGGCAGAGGGCTCTGGGAAGTGGTTCTGGCTCCTGCAGAAGCCATTTTGCCTCCTGTTTTGCTAACTGCAAGTGCCAGTACCGGTTTAGTTGAATTGGAATGGCAAGCCCCATTCTACCCGCAAAACATATCAGATTACAATGTTTATCGTGAAGAAGAGTTGATTGCGACTGTTACCGGTAAAACTTATCTCGATAGGGAAATCGAAAATGATGTAACCTACGAGTATTATGTAACGGCAAATTATATTAGCATTGGGGAATCTCAAAAATCCAATAGGGCTCAGGCTACTCCTCTTGCAACAATTTACTTACCTTATGAGCAGGATTTTGAAATCGGACATGGAGGATGGAACGCGAAATTTTCTCTTGATGGATGGAATTATGGAAGATCCAGTGAGCTTAATATCACTGGAAATAATGGCTCCTTTTTTGGTATAAACTCCGGTATGGCGGGTGAGGGAATCCATGTTAGTGATTACCTGTACACACCAAAAATTGATTTAAGTTCTTACGCAAATAATCCGGTTACAGTTCGGTTCAAATACACACTTCGTTTATACATGGACTACGATCATCTGTATTTTGTTTGGAAAACTCCGGAGGGAGACAGATGGAATATTCAGGAAGAAATAACTAAACCATCTGGCTTCGGATGGCCATGGGCTGAAAAAGAAATCGACTTGCCTGTTGAAGCTCTTGTCGCTGATGTGCAATTTGGATTCTTATATGACGACAATAACGAACATGGCTGGGGAGCAGGAATTGATGATTTTCAGCTCTTTGTAAATACTACATCAATCTTTGATCTTGAATTAGCATCAAGAGTGACAGTATTTCCAAATCCCAATAATGGTCATTTTGAAGTAAAAATAACAGACTCAAAACCGGGTACTTTAAGTCTTGAAGTGTCTGATCTTGCGGGACGCACAATATATAGCAAATCTTATCCTGCTGGTACAATTAATGTATCTGAAGCAATCGACCTGACAAAATACAGCAATGGTCTCTATAATTTAACTATCAGAAACGGTAATGCTGTGTATGTAACAAAGCTCACAATACAATAGAAAACCAAACATTTAAAAGGCTGTCTCAAACTGTTGAGACAGCCTTTTTTCATATATTCGTGACCTGTAATAATCAATCCAAGAAGCAAATGAAAAGACATATCATATTTTTACTGGTAATTGTCGGGATAAGCCTGAGTACATGGAGTCAGGTTAATACAAATGCCGATAGAGATTGGCACGACATGATGCTCGATCCCGGGACTAACTTTTTCGAAACTCAGAAAGCATTTTATGATTTCTGGGAAGGGAAAACACCAGCCAAAGGAATGGGATATAGCGTTTTTAAAAGATGGGAATATTATTGGCAAAGCCGTGTAGATGAAAAGGGCAATTTCCCTTCACCTGGTCAGGTCGCTGATGAATACCACTCTTTTTTGGAAGATTATCCGGTAGGTGATGGTTTTAAAAGCGGTCAGGCTCAATGGTTAGAACTGGGACCACGTAACAGAAACAGTCAACTAGGCTATATGGGTATCGGACGAGTGAATGCCATTGCTTTTCATCCCAGTGATGAAAATAAAATATATGTGGGAGCACCGGCCGGCGGTTTCTGGATTACTGAAGATGCGGGTCAGAACTGGACAAGTTATACCGATAATCTACCTACCCTGGGAGTATCTGCCATTGCTGTTCATCCTGAAAATCCTGATCATATACTAATCGGTACAGGTGACCGTGACGGAGGAAATGACTGGGGAGTAGGAACGATGATCAGTCTCGATGGGGGTATAAGCTGGGAAATCAGCAATACCGGGATAGGCGAAATTACTGTTGGCTTCTTCGCCCATCATGAAACTGAGCCCAACACCTTGCTGGCTGCTGGAAATGGTGGGATTTTTAAAACCACTGATTTTGGGGCTACCTGGACTATAACATCCTCCAATACTGAAAACTACCGCGATATAAAGTACAAGCCAGGGGATATGAATGTAGCATATGCCAGTTCAAATGCCGGATTCTATCGCAGTGAGGATGCTGGTGAAACCTGGACCATGATCGGGGAGAATGAAGGCATCACCGCAAGCGGTCGTATTGTTATTGGAGTTTCTCCTGCCAGCCCTGACAGGGTTTATCTGGTATTGGGCGGAACTTTTCAGGGATGTTTTCTATCGACAGACGAAGGTAAAACTTTCACGATTAGATCAGATTCACCAAATATCCTTGGCGGCTCACAAACAGGAGATGATAGTCGTAATCAAAGTTGGTATGATCTGACCATCCACATTGATCCTTTCAATGCCAATATTGTTCATGTTGGCGGCATCAATACATGGCGTTCAGATGACTCGGGCCAAACCTGGACATTAACTTCACATTGGTCTGGTCAGGGAGGAGTAACAGTACATGCCGATCATCACTGTGTTACATACAACTACCTGAATAACAGAATGTATGATGGTAATGATGGTGGCATTTACTGGACAGATAACCAGGGAGCTTCCTGGACAGATATCAGTCCGGGTTTGGGTATAGGACAAATGTACAAATTGGGCGTAAGTGCCACCAACCGGCATAAAACACTGGCAGGCTTTCAGGATAATGGTTCGGCCACCCTTACTGACCATGGATGGTATAGTACAGGTGGAGGAGATGGATTTGAGTGTGTGGTAGATCCTTTTTCAGATGGATATAGCTACACTTCAGTTTATTATGGAGCTATTACCCGTTGGATTAATAACTCCTCAGCGATGAGTATAGCAGGTGATGGACGATTTGGGATTGATGAAAGTGGAGCCTGGGTTACTCCTTTTGGGATTTCAGAATGGGATCCTGCTACCATGGCCATAGGCTTTAAGAATTTGTGGATATCGAGAAACATCAAGGATATCGGAGCAATAAAATGGCAAAAAGTATCTGACAATTTAGGCGGTTCTAATACCACCAATTGTGCTGTTATTGAATTCTCACCTCCTGATAGCAACTTGTTCTATTTTGCTCGTCATGACGGAAAAATTTTCAGAACTGACAATCTGCTCGGCAATCCGGTTTGGGAAGATCTGACTGATAACAAACCTGTTAATGGTACTCCCACTGACCTGGAGGCTCACCCTTATATTCGAAATACCATTTTCATGACTCTGGCCAACAAGGTGTTTCGCTCAGATGATCTTGGAGAAAGCTGGGAGAACATCAGTCTCAATCTCCCAAATATTAACATGAATGATATTGTTTTTGATCGCTCTTCGGATGAAGGACTTTATGTGGCCTCAGATGCAGGAGTATATTATAAAAATGCCGATATGAGCGATTGGAGCCTGTACGGACCAAACCTCCCGGCACAGGTAGAAGTTACTGAACTCGAAATTTATTATGCGCGCTCAAACAGGTCAGATTCCCGCTTAAAAGCCTCCACTTATGGCAGAGGAATGTGGGAGATTGAACTGGCAGATGCGGGGAGCCCGATGAATCCACCCTATTTTTTGAATGCAACAGTGTATGAGAATGATGTTGAACTGTCATGGAATCCTCCTCATTTCCCACTACAGGTATCCGGGTACAATATTTACCGCAACAATGAATTATTTGCAAACTCCTCAGGAACCACATTTCTTGATCGCGACAAACCCGAAAAGCAAAGTGTGAGCTATTGGGTTACAGCTATTTATCCGGGAGGTGAGTCTATGGAATCGAATGAGGCTTATATACAAGCTCCTATTCAATTACCTTACATGCAGGACTTTGAAAACGGAACGGATGGATGGATAGCAAAGTTTACTGACGATGGTTGGATGCTGGGTAATAGTGAACAGTTACATATTACTGGTAATGACGGCAGTTTCTTTGGCATAAGTTCTGCCTATGCCGGTGAGGATATTCATGTTTCCGATCATTTATACACCCCAAAAATCGATCTTTCTGAGTACACAGGGCAAACAGTAAGCCTGAAATTCTCTTATGCTTTAAGGGTTTATCGTAATTATGATAAATTATCGCTTGTGTACCGTTTATCTGCTCAGGATGACTGGTCGATATTGAAAGTTTTAGAAGGTACTGCTACTAATTCATGGACATGGCTCGAGCAAGAGATTGTCCTGCCGGATGAAATATTGACCGAAGAATTACAGTTAGGTTTTCTATATGATGATAGCAAGCAGCATGCCTGGGGGGCCGGCATAGATGATTTACAACTTTACGTAAATACAAGTTCTGTTTACGTGCTTGCATCTGAGTCAGAATTAAGTCTGTATCCCAATCCAAATCATGGAGAATTTCAACTCAGTATGACTCTGAATCAACCCGGAACAGTACAAATATTGCTTTACGATCTGGCAGGCAGAAAAGTATGGGAAGAAAGCTTCGAAGCTTCTGAAAACAAAGTCTCAAAAGCAGTAACACTCCCTGCCATTGACGCAGGTTTATATCAATTCATGATTAAGACGCTTGATCAGGAATTTTCAAAAACCATCAGTATTCAATAATGAATAAAAACAGATATAATAAACGCATAAAATAAACAGATGAAGACAACTGTTTTAAGCCTACTTGTCAGTCTGATGATAATTGCCTTTGCCTGCCAGCAAAAAGAGACAGAAAACACCTCCGGAGAAAGCACGGAAGAGGCCCAGGGCAAGTTTGCAACAAAAAGATATTGCTATGCATTGGATTTGAAAAATGATTCGGCATTAATCGGCTTATATAAAAAGTATCATACCCCAGATGGCATCTGGAAGGAAATACCTGTCGGAATAAGGGAGTCAGGAGTAAGCGACATGGAAATCTATTTGCTTGAAAATCACATGTTTCTGATTGTAGAGATTCCGGATAGTCTTGACCTTGATGTAGTTTGGGAGAAAATGGGGCAATTAGACAGGCAGAGTGAATGGCAGGATTTTACATGGCAATTCCAGCAGGCTTTACCGATGGCCATGGATGATGAAAAATGGATTCTGATGGATAGAATATTCGATTTGGATGAGCACTAGTGCCCCACCAGCATCGGAATAACTGTGTCAAGACTTCCGTCAGTTGGTTCTGGGTCAATTTCCAGTATTTGTGCCAGCAAAGGGTATATACATACATTTTCAAAGGAAGGATGTGTATAGCCCTTTTTAAAAGCGGGTCCGCGGGCATAAAAAATACCATGCATATCCGTATTATCAGGATCATAGCCATGGGTTCCCAATGAGTACTTTCCCCTTTTGTTGCTGAATCCAATTCCCCAGCCCCGGTCAGCCTCAACAACTATCTCAGGGACTCTGGGATTCGTACCATAATTATACGAGGCTGGTAATTCACCTTTCCGCCAGGTCTTCAGATGGGGAGCCTGGGAAAGCAGTTTATAGGCTTCATCAAGGTAATCTGGTTCTGGCTCCAGCAAATAAACAGGATTACTCCCATGAACGCGGATCATAGCTGTCATATCAACAATCTCATCCAGCATTACGTTTTGTTCTGGTGGGATATAGCCCATACCATGATCTGAAGTAACAATAAGATTGATATCAATTTTCAGCTCCTTTTCAGCTTCTTCAATATTGTCAAGTAATACTCCAAGCAACATATCTAACTCCCGGATGGTTTCTTGCGTTTCAGCACTTTCTGGTCCAAAATTATGCCCCACTCCATCAGGTTCATGAAAATAAAAGAGAATCAGGTGTGGACGTTTTTCATCCGGCAGGTGCAACCAGCTAATAACGGAATCAATTCTCTGTTCAAAGGGAAAATCATGATCATACAGCTTTCGCATCGACGGCTTGAAATACTCATTATTCTCACTCCCCACCCAGAAGTACGAGGCTGATTTCACTCCTTGCTTTTCAGCTGTTTCCCATATGGCCTCACCTCCCCAGAAAACTGAATCCTGCACAGCCTCCCTGTTTCCGATTGTAAATTTCCTGTCGAGATCAGGATCGTAGAAATTATTCTGAACAATTCCATGATGATCAGGGTACAGGCCTGTAACCATTGAATAATGATTTGGGAAAGTCTTAGTTGGATATGATGGTTTCAATGATGCTGCCTGTACTCCGGATGATGTCAGACGATCGAAATTTGGAGTCTCGGTCATAGTTGTATAATCCCAGCGAAAACCATCCATAGAAAGCATGATTACGTATGGCGTCTGTTTTGTGCATGAAGCAGTGAGTATAAAAAAGATAAGGGCGGAGAGGATGATTTTTGCTTTTGACATTACTGGGTAAGGGCTTAGGGCTTAAAGTATTCGTTTTGAGGCTTTCTGAAAACTGATGACTGAGAACTGAAGACTATTATTATATAAAAGCAAAGCCCCGAAAATGCGGAGCTTTGTCTTTTATATTATCAACAGTTTTTAGAATGTGTAACGTACACCAATCTGACCCATCCAGCGTGAGCTGCGAAGGCCACTGTCATCAGCACTCCATGTGTTCTTTGGAGTTGAGAATTCATAAGTAGGAGTTGTGCCATCATCGGCAAATCCTTTGAATTTAACTAATTGGAAAGCATCATTTGCGACATACCAGCGACGTCCCCAATCAGCATTAATCATATTACCCAGATTGAATACATCGAGTGTTAGCTGCAATTTGTGACGTGTTCCACCAGCCTGAACAAATATGTCCTGAGCAATTTTCAGGTCAATAGTGTTCTGGAAAGGGGTGCGGGCACCATTACGCTCAGCATACTCACCACGATGGTCAGCAAGATAGGCATCGTTCTCAATATAGTCATTAAGATCTGTCCATTGTGCGCTAGCTGTTTCAGCATCAGCAAAAACGATATCCGCCTGGCTTGCCGGTACATACATCAGGTTACCAGAGTTTTCACCTTCACCGTTCATGTCACCATAATCATTATACACATAAGAGAAACGATCACCTGAACGTCCGTTATAGAATACACTGATTTGAGTTGCGGCATGGTTGAAGTACTCTTTACGATAGCTCAGAAAGCTAGTAAATCTGTGTCCCTGATCAAAGTCAGAATATGTAAGTGCCAGATCGTTTAAGCCATTAACTTGCTCCATATATCTCCATTGTGAGGAGTTTTGTGAAGAGGTAGCATCATTAACTGCCAACGAACGTCCAAATGAATAAGCAAAATGAGCTGTCAGACCATTGTCGAAAGGTTTCTGTAAAATAGCACTGAAATTCCATGCATAACCTTCATTTGTATTATGTCCGAGCATAATCCTTGTGTAGGTAGGATCTATTTGATCTCCTGAATAAAAAGCTCTGGTGTCAGCACCAGTGAGGTTGTATTCAGCATCAGGACTTACGTTAACATTATAATAGTTCACATTATTGATAGTCTTTGTGAAAATACCTTCAATAGTTCCAATCATTCCCCAGGCCAGTTTTTGGTCTAAACCAAGATTAGCACGGAACATCTGTGGAAATTTGAAATCAGAAGAAAATAAGTCCATTTGTCCGCTTGGAATAGCATCTTCCATTCCGAAATCAGTATTTTGATACTGGTCTTCCCAGTCACCTGAGAATACAATATCATAACCCCAGCTACTCTTCACATAAACACCACCAATGGTCAGACCATTGTTTGTATATGATCCACCGGGCCATACAAGAGGAAGACGTGAAGTAAAGATTCCAATACCTCCGCGAAGCTGTGTACTTTCATCACCTTTAACATCCCAGTTAAATCCAAGACGAGGAGAAAATAGAATTGATGAATTAGGCATTTGACCAGCTTTAGCTCCCATAAGATCCCAACCTTCAGCTTCAAGTGCAGGTATTGTTGTGTCATTAAAGTCAGTATCAACACCTGGTTGAGTTAGGAAGATTGGCATATCAGCACGTAAACCAATGGTCAACTTAAAGTTATCTGAAGCCTGGTATTCATCTTGCAGATATAAACCTAACTGCAACATTTGGAAATCAGCTGCAGCAGCTGATCCGTCACCTGTTTTATCATCAACCAATGAGTATCCACGCTCATACTGTATAGGATCATTATCATAGAAACCCTGTATGTTAGAGAAGCGATATTCACCAAAGTTTTTACGCATAAATAAGTTATAAACACCAGCAAATTCATTTGATGTTCCAACAGTAATAGTGTGCTTTCCTTTATAAAACGAAAGATTGTCAGTTAAGGATATCGTGTTCTGGATAAGTCCGTTAGCAGTTGAATAAGGCTCTGATCCAAAGTAGATTGTTCCTGAACCATCATAGATTCTCACTGCAGGAAATTCTGAACCCATCGGGTCACGGTCATCAGTTACATTGGTAGCAACAATAAGAAGGTCGTTACTCATGTTATCAAAATTCGATTTCAACTGAAGAGTTGTTGAATTTGTAACACTTGGGAAATAAACACCGTTGTTATAGTAATTAATTGAGCTACTTGATGAACGGCGAGGTGATAATGATTCATGCTTAGTATAACTGTGGCGAAGCATCAGTTTGTGTACATCACTGATATTCCAGTCTAAACGAGCAAGAACTTTATCTGACTTAAGTTCTCTAGTGTTAGCATCAAAAGAACCGGGATCATAGTCATAATTATTTCTCAGGTAATCACCAAGAGCATCAAGATCTGCAGTAGAGGCATTTCCATTGTAATTTCCGATATCAAATGGCTGAGGTGTACCATCACGTTGTACCTCTCCATTAATGAAGAAATGCAATTTGTTTTTAATAATCGGACCACCCAGGCGGAAACCAGTTGTCATAGCTGTAAAGCTATCCAGCTTCTCACGCTCGGCATCAATTTCTTCAGCAGTCATCTCATCAGCACCACTTATAGCATTTAGTGGTGTTTTTCCTGATAGGTTTTCATTGCGATAATATCCGTACACGGATCCGCTGAATTTATTTGCTCCACGACGTGTAACGGCGTTGATTCCTGCACCAGCAAAACCACTGTAACGTACATCATAAGGAGCCAGTGTAATCTGGAACTGCTCAATAGCATCAAGTGAAATTGGTGTACCACCAGTTTGGCCGCCATTAACACCCGAAGCTGCCAAACCAAATGCATCATTTTGGATACCACCATCAATTGTAAGACTATTATAGCGATTGTTTACGCCAGCAATAGAAATGGCATGGTTATCATCAACAGTAGCCTGTGGAGTAAGGCGGGTAAAATCAGTCAGGTCGCGTCCTACCGTTGGCATTGCATCAATAAGATCAAGACTTACAACGGTTTCAGAACCAGTTCTGTTACCATCAAAAACGTCAACTACTCCGCGCCGGCCAATAACAGCCACTTCACCAAGTTTAACCTCAGTATCTTGCAATCCGACGTTCATTCTGAATGTTTGTCCCAGTGTAAGGTAAATACCTTCTTTGGTCCAAGATTCATAACCAACATATGTTACTTTTAAAGTGTACGGTCCACCAACATCCATGTTGGGTAAACGGTATAATCCCTCTCCATTGGAGATTCCACCAAATTGTGCTCCGGTAGGAACATGAATAGCGACAACGGTTGCACCGATGAGCACATTTCCATCCGGGCCGACAACTTTGCCGTTCATACCGGACGTTGTAACCTGAGCAAGGCTTGTTCCGGCAAGAAACAATCCCAGGGTCATCATCATTAAGACTTGGATCAATTTTCTCATAAAAAACAGTTTTGGTAAAACAAAATATATTAATAATTAACTAGCAATTTTCACTATTGGGTAACATGCAAGATAAGTATTCAGAATCTCTGAGATGTTTGTACACCTACCAACTTTTGCACATGTTCTAAACAAACTATTAACCGGTTTTAAACATTTTGAGGCTGCAAATATGGTCATTCCACATATGAAAAAAAAAAAATGTTAAAAAACCTGTTAACATCCTGTTAAGAGTCATTATTAATACGCATATAATACTTGCTACTTTTACATGACAATGAGTAACTACATCTGACAATCGCTCAACAGGTTTAAGATTTATCTTCATTCACCGTTGAACAGTTTTTAGAATATTTAGCTTTATATTAATAAGTTTGCAAAATGAAAAAATTCATCCCTCTGCTATTACTTGGTATTGCCTTTCTGACAGGATGTGCCAGCGGTCCTGGTGAAGGAGGAACCGGAACCATTACCGGCAAGGTATATGCGTATGATTATAATGCCGAAATGACCCTTCTGCGTGCCCAATATTATGCACCTGATGAAGATGTATACATCATTTACGGGAGCGATAGTATATACAGCGATCGAACCAGAACAAGTTTTGATGGCAGTTATCGCTTCAAATATTTACGTCCGGGCACTTATACTATTTTCGCCTACTCAAAAAATTTATCTACTAAATTGCCACCAGATATTCCAGTGACAAAAACACTTACTATTCTGGCTGAAAATCAGGTTGTATTTGTTGAAGATATTGAAATCACAAAATAGAAATAGCCATGTATAAAAATATTCTTTTAGCTATTTTCATACTGTCAGCGAGCAGTAGCTTTGCACAATTGAGCAAGAAAGAAGTCATCGAACATAAAGTCAAATCAGTAGCAGAATGGGAGACTGACCTAAGATCCCGTAAAAGCAAACCTATTCAGGAGTCTTACACTAAATACGACGCAAAAGGGCGTGTTTTGGAACTGATAGAACGTGACAACGAGGGCCTTATTAAACTGCATGAATCCTATGAATATGATGCTAATGGTAACAAAACTTTAGAGATTCAATATCAGCCTGATGGTTCAATAAAAAAGAAACATGTGTACAAATATGTCAATGGCTTGAGAACAGAAAGGTTAAGTTACGACAAGAGGGGAAATCTCATTACAGAGAAGAAGTATATTTATGAGTTTCAGGAAAATTAACCCATCGTTTTGAAGCAATACAAAGATATCGTTCCACTCTTCACGCCAATTTCACTTGATGAAATGGACAATGTGAAATTGATGAATCGTATTGACACAAAGTATCTGCTAAATATCAAGCAATTACCCAATATTCTGAAAATTGCACAAAAAGATTATCGTATTGTCGAAATCAAAGGTGCGAGAATCATGGGATATGAAAGTTTATACTTTGACACACCGGATCATGAGATGTACATCAAGCATCATAATCGAAAATTAAACCGATATAAGGTTCGTATTCGTCAGTACCTGGATTCTCACGAGTTTTTCCTTGAAATAAAGTTTAAAAATAACAAAGGACGAACAAAGAAAAAAAGAATCACTGTTGATGGTATTCATGCTTTGAATCAGGCTGAATCAAAAGACTTACTGACTCGATATTCACCATACTCATTCGACCAGATTGCCCCAGTATTGTTCACAGCATTCGAGCGTATTACATTGGTAAATCAACAACTTCGTGAAAGAATCACTATTGATCTAAACCTTGATCTTCATAACGAAAGTAAAAAGGTGCAAATTCCATACCTTGCTATTGTAGAAGTTAAGCGGGAATCTTCATCCTCAATAGAGGGTTTTGGTCGAATCCTGAGAGATGAGCGGGTATTTCCAAAGCGAATCAGTAAATACTGCACCGGAACAAATCTCATCTATCCTGAACTCAAACACAATAGATTTAAGCCAAAAATTCAGTATTTAAAAAACCTTGATAAAACAAAACAATATGATCAGCTCTATTCTGCAATTATTTGATCTGTCTTTCATCCTGAGTTTGCTACAGCAAAGCCAGGATGCTCCGATAGAAGCCATTAAACTTTTTGGTATTAAGCTTATGAATCCCCATGATTTCTGGGAACTTGTGCTGCGCTTCTCTTTCAATATGCTTGTTACTTTCATCCTCATCCGTGGAATTTATTATAGAAGTAATAAGAGAAAAGATTATTTCTTCATTTATTTCCTCATGAACACAATCGTCTTCCTGATCTGTTTCATGCTGGAAAATGTCACACTTGAACTGGGATTTGCCCTCGGACTTTTCGCCCTTTTTGGTATTATTCGCTACAGAACCGATCCAATTCCCATCAAGGAAATGACGTATCTGTTTGTTGTTGTAGGTGTTGCAATAATAAACGCACTGTCAAACAGGAAAATAAGTTATGCCGAAATGATGTTTACCAATTTGGCCATCTTAGGCATCACCTATTACCTCGAAAAGATTTGGATGATGAAGCAGCTGAGTATCATTCGAATTAACTATGAAAAGATTGAATTGGTTCATCCATCAAAACAAGCTGAATTAATTGCAGATCTGAAAGAACGGACCGGGCTGGATGTTCGATCTGTTAATGTTGCCAGAATGAGCTTCCTCAGAGATAGTGCACGCTTGATGGTTTCATATAAACCTAAAACCTAAGCCTGTATTTGGGATTATCTCATTTATGAGCAGACCTATGAAGCTCCAGCAATTTGCACTAAGCTTAATAATTTTAACGTTTGTGTGTTCCTTTAAAGGGCATGGGCAGGATGAGGATCTTAAATTATGGACCAGAGTTTCTGTTAAATATGATTTGACAACAAAGACCCGTCTGGCAGTGGAGGAGGAATTCCGCTTCTATAATAATGCCTCCAGTCTGGAACAAAACCATACTGAGATCGGAATTAGTCACGAACTTTCTGATAATTGGGAAGGAGGATTATTCTATCGCTTTATTTATGAGACTGATCCTCAGGATTATTACTCTTTAGGGCACAGAGGGTGGTTCCAATTAGCATACAAATGGCAATGGGGCAATATTAAAGGATCAATCAGAGAGAGATTACAGGGTACTTTTCAGGATTACATGAGTAGTGAAAATGGGAAAATCCCGGAAAACTACCTCCGTAGCAAAATAAGCCTGACTTATGAACCGATAAAGGGGAATATTGAACCTTATATCGGTGGTGAATTCTGGTATACACTTGGCACAGGAGATCCGGCAATTATTGATAAAATGAGGATTGGCGGAGGAATAGAATATCGCCGGAATAAAAATGTCAGATTGGATTTTTTCTATAACTATCAAAAGGATTTGCAGGTTGCCAGGCCAGATACCGGACATATTTTTGGAATAGCCTATGCTTATATTATTCGCTAATCAGGCTCAATCCATTTAAATAGCTTATCTGAACGACGAACTTTCTGTTCAGTTTTAATTGAAAAACGAGTGCCCTTCTGAACAGATTGTACAATTTGATCATCAACACGCATTTCTTCAATACTCAATTGAATTACTCCAGTGCTTGGTCCTGTGATCAGTATCTCATCACCAACAGAAAGTTCATGAGTCTCGATGAGAAATTCAGCCACTCCCAGGCGATCAAAATAATTCATTCCTTTACCCAGATACAGCTTTCTTCGTGTAGCTTTTGATCCATACACCTCACTCCACTCACCCAGCCTTCTTCCCAGATAATAACCATCCCAAAATCCCCGGTTGAAAACGGTAGCAAGCTTTTCGGTCCAGTCATCAATCTTGTCCCTGTTATAACTTCCATCCATTACTGCATGAACTGCTTCTCTATAACAAGAAACAGTTGTTTTTACATACTCAGGAGGCCTTGCTCTTCCCTCAATTTTTAAAACCTCAACACCAGCAGCCAGTAATTTATCTGTAAAACCAATAGTACACAGGTCTTTCGGTGACATAATGTATTCATTATCAATCAAGAGCTCATCTCCTGAATCCTTGTCTGTCACTATGTATGACCGACGGCATCCCTGAAGACAGGCTCCCCTGTTCGCACTTGAATTATACTGATGCAGACTCATGTAACACTTACCTGATGTTGCCATACATAAGGCTCCATGCACGAACATTTCTATACGCATCAAATCACCTGATGGCCCTCTGAGCTGATCCACTCCGATCTGCCTGGCTATTTCAGACACCTGCTCCAGATTGAGTTCTCTCGCCAATACAACAACATCAGCATAGGATGAATAAAACTTAAGTGACTGGTAATTACTGATATTAATCTGGGTTGAGAGGTGGATCTCCATGCCCGCCGAACGTCCGTATTCAATAACTGACTGGTCAGAGGCGATCAATGCTGAAACCTGATGTTCCTTTGCGGCATCAACCAGTGTTTTCATCAATAAAAGATCCTGATCATACATCACTGTATTGAGAGTCAGGTAAGTCTTTATTTTGTTTTCTTTACAAATTCGTGTAATCTCTGTCAGATCGTCAAGAGTGAAATTCAGACTTGATTTTGATCTCATGTTTAAGCTTCCCAGCCCAAAATACACTGAGTCAGCACCTGCCTGAACGGCTGCCTGTAAAGATTCAAATGAGCCCACCGGGGCCATAATCTCTATGGGTCTTAAAAAGTTTCCTTTCATCTACTCCTCCTTGAGCATCTTGCGCAAATTTACTACCCAATAATTAGAATTGAGCTGCTCTTCTGATAAAGACAGAAGATCAGTTCCTGTTGTTCCAGTAATGAAAGTCCATAGCTTCAGATTATGACCCGAACCCCAAAATCCTTTCGCAGCAGATCTCACAATTCTACTCTCCTGTTCGCTTAAATCACCACAAGTATTAAACACACTGCATCCTACTGTTTGACTGATTTCATTTCCTATTGCCTTCTGATCACTATTCCCAATTAGCACTGTCGGATATTCTAGGATTCCCAGCCACTCCTTCATCTTGTTCAAATGGCTCTCCAGCCACACATCCAGGTTTTCAAGATCAATTAGGAAATAAGCCTTCAGGAAGTTTTCGGGCAGAATTTGTTGTCGAATATCATCAAATTTTGGATTAGACCAGGATATCTTGCCTGGATCGTCCTGCAAATCAAAAACACTTAGCAGCTCAATTGTTTTCCTGTTGAACTCCCTGAATCCGGCAGGGTAGGCTGATGAATTTCTGTATGATTTAATTTGCCCGGCTGAAAACTTGAAATCCAATACACGTAATCTGCTGCGGAACAGCCAAAATCTTGGCTCCCCGCTAAGATCCAATAGATAATCTGCATGTAGATCTTTTATCTCTTGTTTATTCTCTCCCGGTGTTCGATTAAAACTGATGAGTTCATCAAAACTATTATTATCCTGAATAATCCACCTAAGATCGTTTTGAATAAGGGCTCCGATCCACACCTTATCAAATGAATTTTGAAGCCTTTTAACCACTGCTGCCAGGGAATAAAATACTTCTTCGCTCCTTAAAGAAAATAAAATGAGGAATCTGACTCCCACGGTAAAATGTATTAGCTGTCTACCAAAACAATCACATTATTATCAACACATTCTACCACTCCCCTGTTTACACTAAAGAAATGTTCTTTCTTTTGGAGGTCTATCACCTTTATTTGCCCTTTCTCAAGGGTTGAAATAATCGGGGCATGATTTTTTAGGATTTCAAATGAACCTTTACTACCGGGCAGACTAATTAGTTCTGCTTCTCCGGCAAAGATTTTTTTATCTGGGGTAACGATTTCTAGATACACGGTATTTCTTTTATTTAATCTTACCTGAATCTGTTATGCTCCTGCCTCCTCAAGCATTTTTTTGCCTTTCTCGATTGCTTCTTCAATTGGTCCAACCAGGTTGAAAGCAGCTTCAGGATATTGATCAACCTCCCCGTTAAGGATCATTTTAAAACCCTTAATGGTATCCTCAATACTCACCAATGCACCAGGTCGTCCTGTAAACTGTTCTGCCACATGGAATGGTTGAGAGAGGAATCGCTGAACTCTACGCGCTCTGTGAACGACAATTTTGTCTTCTTCTGACAATTCATCCATACCAAGAATCGCTATTATATCAAGTAACTCCTGATAACGCTGTAATATCTGTTTCACTTGCTGAGCTACATCATAATGCTCTTGTCCCACAGCCTCTGGTGAAAGAATTCTTGAAGTTGAATCCAAAGGATCAACTGCCGGATAAATCCCCAGTTCTGATATTTTACGGCTCAATACAGTAGTTGCATCCAGGTGAGAGAATGTAGTAGCCGGTGCAGGGTCGGTAAGGTCATCAGCTGGCACATAAACGGCCTGTACAGATGTTATTGATCCTCTTTTTGTAGATGTGATTCTTTCCTGCATAGCCCCCATCTCAGTTGCCAGGGTTGGTTGGTATCCGACAGCCGATGGCATACGTCCCAACAAAGCGGATACTTCAGATCCAGCCTGAGTAAAGCGGAATACATTGTCCATAAAGAACAGTATATCACGTCCGCCGGTTTTTTCATCCCCATCCCTGAAGTATTCGGCCAGGGCCAATCCTGACAGGGCTACCCTGGCACGTGCTCCGGGAGGTTCATTCATCTGACCATAGACCAGGGCAAGTTTGGATTTCGCCAGGTCCTCTTCTGAAACCTTTGATAAATCCCAGCCTCCCTTTTCCATATCCTCCATGAAATCCTTGCCGTAATTAATAACTTCAGACTCCAGCATTTCACGTAGCAGATCGTTGCCTTCACGGGTTCTTTCTCCAACACCAGCAAATACTGACAAACCAGAATATGCTTTAGCAATATTATTAATCAACTCCAGAATAAGTACGGTTTTTCCAACACCAGCTCCTCCAAACAAGCCGATTTTGCCCCCTTTTGAATATGGTTCAATCAGGTCAATCACTTTTATTCCTGTAAACAAAACTTCAGTTTCGGTACTGAGATCTTTAAATGCTGGTGGATCTTTATGTATAGGGTAACCACCTTCTTTTGACATCTTACTCAAACCATCCACCGGATTCCCGGTAACATTAAGTAAGCGCCCTTTAACTGCTTCTCCAACTGGCATCAGAATAGGCGAACCAGTTGCAAGCACTTCCATGCCTCGATGCAGCCCATCGGTTGAATCCATTGCAATTGTTCGAACCACATGCTCTCCAATGTGCTGTTCGCACTCAACCACCAGCTGTTGACCATTATCCCGTATAATCTCCAAAGCTTCATAAATTTCTGGCATACTGTTGCCTTCGCCTGAAAATTCAACGTCAATAACCGGTCCGATAATTTGCACAATAGTTCCAGTATTTTTTGTCATAATTGGACTTTTCATATATAATAAGGCACAAATTTAGAATTTTTTTTTTAGCTCACACGGTTGATGAGTGAGTTGGTAAACTGTGTTAGCTCCTCTTTCAGATTGTCTTCAATATCTAATTCACCCAAACTCGCCAGAGCAAGCTTAGAATAACTGTGCACCAGCCCTCGAATATATTTATCAATCTCAAGTTTAATAAAGATCCCTATCACTTCCTTAATTTTTTTTGCCGGATTTCCCTTTTTGCTCGAAAACCACTTATTAAGTTTTTTAAGCTCGCCTTCATCAGCAAGCTGTTTAGCTTTAATTAGTAAAAGGGTTTTCTTGTTTGCCAGAATATCTCCTCCAATCTTTTTCCCGAAAACCTTCGGATCCCCAAATGAATCCAGATAGTCATCCTGCAATTGAAAAGCCATGCCCATATCGTATCCGAATGAATACAACTTCTCAGCATCCTGATCGCTTGCTCCCCCAATGAGAGCTCCAATTTTCAAACTACCAGCAAGCAAAACAGCAGTTTTCAGGCTGATCATCTTCAGATATTCATCTTCGCCTACCTCATCTACCATTTCAAAGTTAAGGTCATATTGCTGCCCTTCACATACCTCCAGCGCAGTTTTATTAAACACCGATAAAACCTTTGGCAATACCTCTTTTGTTGTGGAGGATATATATACATTTGACTGTATAGCAAGTGCATCACCCGACAGTATTGCACGATTAACATCCCACTTAATATGTACAGTTGGTTGGTTTCTCCTGAGAAATGCCTTGTCCATAATATCATCATGAAGTAAGGTGAAATTATGGAACATTTCTATGCCAAGAGCAGGCTTAAGAGCTAACTCAATATTCTCATTAAATAATTGGCAACCCATAAGCACCAGAATGGGTCGTAAACGCTTTCCTCCATTCTCTAATGTGTACCAGATGGGTTCGTACAGTTCCCTGGGCTCCAAAGTTTTTTTCTGATCGACAATTTCTTTCTCGATCAATTCATGCAGTTGGGATAAGGTCAATATCTTCATTTGATTTTCTTTTTTGTTTTTGGATTCATTGCCAATAAAATGGTTGGAACCAGAAGGAGATTTGCAAACACAGCAACGAAAAGAGTAATAGAGACTAATATGCCCATCGAAACTGTTCCTCCAAATTTTGAAGCAACAAAAACACCAAAACCTAAGAACAACACAATCACAGTATAAATAATACTAACCCCAACCTCCCGGATGGAATTTACCACAGCCTGCCGGGGATCTATGTCCGGACGAAACATTTCTTGCCTATACTTGGCCAGGAAGTGAATGGCGGTGTCAACAGATATACCAAAAGCAACCGAGAATACTAAAACCGTAGAGGGCTTTATTGGGATATTTAGAAAGCCCATTAAACCTGCAGTAAAAATCAGAGGAAGAATATTTGGTAATACGGTAACGAATACCATGCGTGCCGATTTGAACATCCAGGCCATAAATATCGAGATCAGGAGTATGGCAAGGCCAAGACTCCAGAAGAGATTTCTTACCAGATAAGAGGTTCCCAAAGTAAAAGTCAGACTTGAACCAGTAAGCATACTGGTATATTGTTCAGGTGGGAAAAAATGGTTCAGATCTTTTAGTATGCTGTCTTGTAGTTCAAGCATGGCAAAAGTACCAACATCAGCAACACGTGCGCTGACTCTGAGTTTTTGTTTGCTTGAATCGATGAAAGAAGTCAGCAGATTTGACTGACCAGTTTGCTCACCAAGGTATTTTAAAACAAAATTTCTCTCCTGAGAACTGGGAAGGCGGTATTGCTTTTCAGCACCATTAAAGTATGCTTGCCTGGCAAACTTCAAGCCGTCAACAATTGAATAAGGCCGGGCCATTCCTGGATATGATGCAAGTTTATTTTGGAAGTCTTCAACCTTCCTAAGTGTCTTGGTTTGCAGTACTCCATTGGTTTTTCGGGTATCCACTGATATTTCAAGAGGCATTATGCCTTTTATATGCTTCTCATAAAACTTCAAATCCATAAAAACAGGGTGAGATTGAGGAATATCATCAATAATAAAACCTGTAGATTTCATTTTTGTAATACCCACTATCGCCATAATCATCAAAGCAACAACTCCCATATAAATTACCTTTGCCCTGTGGCTTACTGCCCATGCAAACCACTCAACAATTCTGTGTAGCAATTTGTTTTCAAGGTGCTTAATTTGTCGGCCTTTGGGGGGAGGTAAAAAAGAAAAAATAATTGGAATCAAAGTAATTGAAATGACGAACAGAATGATAATACTTACAGAAGCAACCTGACCGAAACGACTCAGAATTCTATGCTGAATAATCATAAAAGTGGCAAAACCGGAAGCTGTGGTCAGATTGGTCAGGAAAATGGCATTGCCAACTTTGTGAATAGCTCGCTGGAGGGCTTTCATCTTGTTGCCATGAAGCTTGAATTCCTGATGATATTTATTTAACAAGAAGACGCAATTCGGGATACCAATTACAATAATCACCGCCGGTAACATACCTGATAAAATAGTAATACGATAATCTAGCAGGACAATCATACCCAAAGCACAGGCTACTGCCAGGAAAACCACAAGTAAACTAAACAAAACAGCATTGAAAGATCTGAAGAACACAAAAAGCACAATAGCCAAAACACCAGCAGCTAACCAGATGAATTTCAATAATTCGTCTTTGATCATTATTGCCAACTTGGTACGCACATAAGGCAAGCCAGAGAAATGCATATCCAGCTCATATTTTGAACCAAACTCAAAAGCCAGTTCGTCAAAGGAATCCATAATGTTTTCGCGGGCCTTGGTGTTGATGATATCATCATTCATCGTGATTGCCAGCATATAAACATCAGAAGTTTTACTGTAAATCAAATCCTTATAAAACGGCAGGGAGTAAAAAACCTCTTTCAGGCTATCAAGTTGGGCCTGGGTACTTACTTGTTCCGGAAACAAATCGTAGAGAACAAACTTACGATTTTCAGTATCCTTGCGTATATTATAAGCATCAGAAATTGTCAGCACTTCCTCTACTCCTTCAACCTCCAAAATATTTTTCTTCAGCGTACACCAATCATTGAATTTTTCCAGCTGGAAAAAATCATGATCCTGGCAGCCAATTAAAACAATAGTGGCGTCCCCTCCGAATTCATCAGTAAATTCCTGGAGGTTCCTGGATACAGGATGAGAATCTGGCAACAAGCCTGCATAGCCATAATCAAGTTTTAAAAACTGAATCTGGTAAGCCATAAACCCAGCTAATGCAAGGAGGAGAATGAGGATTATAATCCTGTATTTTAAAATTATATGGGCAAACTTTGTCCAAATCATATTCACCTGAATAAGTCTATGATTTTAAATGAGCATGCTAAAATACTACTTATGAATGTTTATTCAAATCAATATCTGTACTCAATTAAACCATTATTGAAGTATGCTTAACATTAATTTAATATACATCTGACTTTTTTATATCAGTTTTGCATTGCAATATTAAGCTTAGTTATATGGAAACCTTTTACATTTTTATTATTGTAATCCTTTTTCTCTTAGCTATTTCTGATCTGATTGTCGGAGTTAGCAACGATGCTGTAAATTTTTTAAACTCAGCAATCGGATCTAATGCAGCTCCTTTTCGTGCCATAATGGTGGTTGCTGCTGCTGGAATTATTGTTGGAGCCACCTTTTCCAGCGGCATGATGGAAGTTGCCCGAAAAGGAATTATGCACCCTGATCAATTCTATTTTTCCGAAATAATGATGATTTTTCTCGCAGTAATGATGACTGACATCATACTGTTAGACTTATATAATACTCTTGGGCTTCCAACCTCAACAACAGTATCCATTGTTTTTGAACTGCTCGGGGCATCTGTGGCTTTGTCCATTATTAAAATGAAACATCTGGGTCAATCATTTGCAGAGATAGGACAATATATTAATTCTGAAAAAGCTCTGGCAATAATTTCCGGGATTTTAATCTCTGTCATTATTGCCTTTTCAGTTGGGGCCATTGTTCAGTTTCTCTCAAGACTGCTTTTTTCCTTTAATTATCAAAAAAGCTATAAACGTTTTGGTGCAATGTTTGGTGGATTGGCCATTTCAGCCATCACCTTCTTCATGCTCATAAAAGGAGCCAAAGGATCTTCATTTATCACCCCTGACACTCTGGTGTGGATCAAGGCAAATACCCCTAAGATAATTCTTATAAGCTTTTTTGGCTGGACCATAATTTTGCAAGTCCTCATGTGGATAAGCAAAATTAACATCTTCAAATTAATTGTTATAGTTGGTACTTTTAGTTTGGCCATGGCTTTTGCTGGAAATGACCTGGTAAATTTCATTGGTGTCCCATTAGCTGGTTTTGAATCATTTAAAACTTTTCTTGCTGATCCATTGGCTCAGCCCGATACATTGCTAATGACAGCCTTACAGGGCAAAGTCAAAACTCCAACTATTTTCCTGTTGATCGCCGGATTAATTATGGTGGTTACTCTCTGGACCTCCAGAAAAGCAAAATCAGTTACCAAAACTACTCTTGATTTAAGCCGACAGGGAGAAGGAGATGAACGCTTTAACTCAACTGGTATTGCAAGAGTAATTGTCCGTCAAAGCCGCAAAGCAACATCCCTTATAAACTATGTTCTACCTAACAAGTTTATAAAAGCAATTGAAAACAGATTTGAACCACTTGCTCAGGGCCAAGGAACGGCAGCAGTTTCCTTTGATCTGGTAAGAGCATCAGTAAACTTAGTGGTAGCTGCCATTTTAATAGCTATCGGAACCTCTTTGAAACTTCCTTTATCGACTACCTATGTAACCTTTATGGTAGCAATGGGATCATCCCTGGCCGACAAAGCGTGGGGTAGAGAAAGTGCAGTATATAGAATCACAGGAGTCATGACTGTTGTGGCTGGTTGGTTTGTCACAGCATTCTTTGCATTCTCAGCTGCATTCCTGATAGCACTTTTCCTGAACTGGGCCGGATTGTTCGCAATTATTGTGATGGTTCTAATAACAGCATTGCTTGCATTCCGCACTCACATACAGCATAAAAGAAAAAATCTGGATACAGACCTGGATACAGAATTCTCAAACCAGATTGAAGATGATATCCTTAATTCATGTAAAAATAATGTTGTCAGTGGACTAGATAACGTTAGCATTTTATATTCTTCGGTTATCAATGGTCTGATTACAGAAGACAGAAAGCAGCTCAAAAAAGTAGTTAAAGATATTACTGTAGTGAATCTCCATGCTAAAGCCCTGAAAGATAATATACCAAAAACGCTGGGCAAACTTCCAGCTGAATCAATTGATACAGGCCACTTTTACATTCAGGAACTTGATTATCTTAGAGAAGTAGCTCATTGTTTAAACTTCATTGGAAAGCCGGCATACAAACACGTTGACAATAATCACAAACCTCTTATTTCGAGTCAGGCCGTTGACCTGATGCATCTGTCTGATCAATTGCAGGCTTATATTGAGAAAATACTTCATATAGTCAATTCAAATAGTTTCGACCATCTTGATGAAATAATTCATGCACAACAAGAAATTTTGGATTTAACTGATCAGTATAGAAAGAAACAATTAAAACGTCTAAAATCAGAGGAGGTTGGAACCCGAAACAGTATGCTGATTATCGGTCTGTTACATGAAACCCGTAATCTGACACTTCACTTGATTAATCTGGCCAAATCACATCGTGATTTCATATTGAGTCAATCAAACTGATAGGTTTACTAACTATCGTTGAAAACCCGTTTATTATCAAATAGACGGGTTTTTTATCTTTGTTCATATTTAAACAAATTATGAGTTTTGGTTTTATAGATTTTCTAGAGCTTATCGGATCATTAGGGGTCTTCCTATTTGGCATGAAACTGATGAGCGAAGCTCTGCAGAAAGTTGCCGGGAGTAAACTGCGCAATATTCTCGCAGCAATGACATCATCGAGAATACGAGGTGTATTTGCAGGTTTACTGATAACCGCAATTATCCAGTCTTCGTCCGCAACAACCGTGATGTTAGTAAGCTTTGTAAATGCCGGTTTACTTAACCTATTAGAATCCATAGGCATTATTATGGGTGCCAATATCGGTACAACCGTTACGGCATGGATTATCTCTATTCTGGGTTTTAAAGTGCAAATGAGCTTTTTAAGTTTGCCATTAATTGGTATAACAATGCCTCTGTTTTTTTCAAAAGATGAGAAAAAAAGGTCATTGGGCGAAATTGCTATGGGCTTTGCAATGATTTTTATTGGGCTTGAGTATCTCAAATCTTCTGTCCCTGATATTCGTAGTAATCCTGATATTTTATCATTCCTTTCTGATTACACAGATCTTGGTCTGGGTTCATTTTTCATTTTTCTCGCCATTGGAACACTTCTGACAGTTATTATTCAATCGTCGTCGGCAACAATGGCCTTAACGCTGGTAATGTGCAGTAACGGCTGGATCGGATTTGAAACAGCCGCAGCAATGGTGCTGGGCGAGAATATTGGCACTACAATTACTGCAAATATTGCAGCGACTGTAGCTAATACTTCGGCAAAACAAACGGCCAGGGCGCACTTCATTTTTAATGTTTTCGGGGTCATGTGGATGACCCTTATGTTTCCACTCGTTTTGAAAGCTGTAGATTTCATTGTGACACGAGGAGGTGCAGAATCAGCATTTGTTTCTGTACACAGCGTGCCCATTGCCTTATCCCTGTTCCATACCGTTTTCAATATTACCAACGTTTTGTTAATGTTGCCTTTTGCCAAACTAATTGCAAAAACTGCTGTGAAACTTGTTAAACCATCTGAAGATGATGAAGAGTTTCACCTGCAATATATTAATACAGGGTTATTAGCAACTGCTGAGCTATCACTCTTACAATCCAAAAAAGAGATTATTGCCTATAGCAAACATGTTAAAAAAATGTTTGCTATAGTTAGAAATCAATTAACAGAAACCAATCCAAAAAAGTTCGGTAAACAGCAGGACAAAATAAAGAAGCACGAAGAAGCCAGTGATCGAACGGAAATTGAAATTGCAAAGTACCTAACAGAAATCTCAAGCAACCACCTAAGCATAAGAGGGTCCAGAAACATTAAAGCCTATCTGAATATAATCGACAACATAGAAAGCATATCTGATTCAATTTTCAACCTATCCAGAACTTTTAAAAGAAAAGCCAAGGAAAAGGCATGGTTTAGTCCGGAAATTCGTGAAAACATTATCGATATGTTTGATTTGGTCGAAAAGGCGATTGACAATATGGGCAATACTCTGAAAATCGAGAGTGCACAGGCCAATATGGTCAAAGCAGATGAACTGGAAACAAAGATTAATAAATTCAGAAACAAATTGCGGAAAGATCACCTATCTAAAATTGAGGACCAGAATGAATACACTTATTTTGCGGGTGTCATCTATAGTGATCTTTTTGCTGAAAGCGAGAAACTTGCAGATTACGTTTACAACGTATGTGAATCCTATTGTGAGATAAAAGAAAACTAAAAGGGAACTACATAATACCTGCAAGAACTGATTTAAGCATCACCGGATTTCGTGGCTTTTCGATAATTCTTCGGTTTTGATCCAGTAATATCATAGCTGGTGTAGCCCTTATACCGTAATCATAGGCTATAGAACAGTCCCAGCCTTTGAGCTCAGAATAGTTTATCCATGGATATTTTCCCTGACTAAGAGCTTTCTGGTATTCGCTGTTTTCCTTATCAAGAGAAATAGCTACTATTTCAAATCCTTTACTTTTGTATTGATTATACAAGGACTTAATTTCTGGCATCATTTCAGCACAATGCGGACACCAGCTTGCCCAAAAAATTATCAATATGTAATTCGCCTTTATTTCAGAAACAATAACAGGACCTTTTTCAAGAGGGAGAATAATTTCAGGGGCCTTAATCCCTATTTCTGTTTTCTTTATGGAAGCCAATATTTCAGATAATTCCTGATTCCTGTTTTCATCGGTGCATGATGCATCCATCAGGAAATTTTCAGTGAAATACGCAAATAAGGTTTCATACTCAGATGGTTCAAATACTCTGGTCAATTCCTCAAGTAAGAATTCATAAACATCATCATTAATTGCAGCAAGTGAAAGTACGCGGTTAACTCCGGATATCATTTCATCTTCAACTTCCAGGGGAGGAAAGGCTTGTTGAATAATACCAAAATATCGATGTACTTTCGAAATCATAGACGGACTATAAATCAAATCAGCATCACTGAAATCTGTCAGATCGAAAAAATGCTCCAGTAAGTATTCCAACTCTTCGTCAAGACTCAGGCCCACCGGCACATGTGGGTTTTGTTCAACCTTAAGAAATCGAGCGACATAAGTATCCTGAAAATCACGAATGATATCTTTGCCTACTTCCTCGGGATTGGTCTGCTGAAGAGTTTTAAATTCCTGCTCCAGAGTTTTATAAAAACTTCCGTTTGCAGGGTATAAATTCATAAGATTCACCAGCGCCTGCTGTTTCCTATTCAACACCATGAAGAAGTTTTTATACCTCGTGAAAAGCTTATTTTCTGTCGATTCAATCACTCTTAAACTGTCATCAGGCTTTGCAAAATGTGTATGTAGTTGGATATTCTCCCTATTAAAGATAAAATCAAGCCAGGTACGAGGCCCCATTACAATTCTGTACATTCCCGGATGCGCCTCCTCCGGTAGAATAAAATTAATCTGACCCGGTATCTTTACATTGACAGAGTCTAACATATTCTTGGGTTGCAAACCTCTAAAATCTAATAAATAGGCTTTCGGTGTAGGCATAGAATCTACACGTAACTCAACAGTATACTGGCTTAAACCGGAAAATGAAAAAGAAAAGACAAATACTAATCCCAGACAAAAATGTTTGAGCTTCATTTTTTATGATTTCAAGGCTTCTGCCCCACTTACAATTTCAAGAATCTCATTAGTAATTGAAGCCTGACGAGCCTTATTATACTCAAGGTTCAAATCCCTGATCATTTCAGTAGCATTATCAGTAGCCTGGTGCATAGCTGTCATCCGGGCACCGTGCTCTGCTGCTTTGGAATCAAGAATTGCTTTGTAAAATTGGATTTTCAGAGCTTCAGGTAACAATACCTTAATCATATAATCCAAACTAGGTTCAAAAATATAATTGTCCTGATGTGAGGGATTATCATCTACGGCCATTTCTATTGGCAGAAACTGTTCCTGTGTCAATATCTGAGATGCCGCATTCTTGAACTCGTTATAAATAAGGTCTATACGATCATATTTGCCATCTACAAACTGATCCATTAGAATTTGGGCTTGTTTTTCAACACTTTCGAAACTGGGTTTTTCTATAATTTCATTCGTTAAAATAGTGAACTTATAGCCCTTACTTTTTAGAATATCAGCCCCTTTTTTCCCTGCCAAAATGAGATCAACACTACCTTGTTTATATAACTCCGCATATTTGGTTTCAAGAAGGCTAACAGTCTTTTTAATAATATTCGAATTAAATCCGCCACATAAGCCCCGATTGGCTGTTATTACAATCAGAGCCACCTTCTGAATGGTCCTGTTCGCAGAATAAGGATTGTCTTCAAGGCTTTCAAGACTACTGTTGATATGAGTCAGAATCTCATGTAATTTGCGCGCATAAGGTCGCATTTGTAAAATTGAATCCTGTGCCTTTTTCAGCTTAGCAGCTGAAACCATTTTCATCGCACTGGTTATCTGTCGGGTTGACTTAACCGATGAAATCCTGATTCGTATTTCTTTCAAATTGGCCATACTATATCCTTTCTATACGGCTTATTATCAATACTTAGCAGATAAATCTTTTGCTACTCGCTCCAGAACCGCCTCTGTTTCTGAACTAATTTTCCCCATTTTCAATTCAGCCAGGACTTCTTTCTCCTTCATTTCAAGATACTCAAGAAAATCATGTTCAAATTCCCTTATCTTTTCAACCGGCACATTTGTCAGAAGTCCCTTTGTACCGCAATATAAAATTGCAATTTGCCTTTCAACTAATTGAGGCTCATGCAGTCCTTGCTTCAGAATCTCAACATTTCTGGCTCCTTTTCCAAGAACAGCCAGTGTAGCAGCATCTAAATCGGATCCAAATTTTGAAAAAGCTTCAAGTTCACGATACTGAGCCTGATCAAGTTTCAGAGTACCTGCAACCTTCTTCATAGCTTTTATCTGAGCAGATCCTCCAACCCTGGATACTGAGATACCCACATTAATCGCAGGCCTGATTCCAGAGTTAAATAAACTTGATTCGAGGAATATCTGTCCGTCAGTAATAGATATCACATTGGTTGGAATATATGCTGAGACATCACCAGCCTGTGTTTCAATAATAGGAAGGGCAGTCAATGAACCTCCTCCTTTTACCTTGTCTTTTAAGGGCTCAGGAAGGTCATTCATTTGTCTGGCTATCTCGTCAGATTCGATAACTTTTGCCGCTCTTTCAAGCAGCCTAGAGTGCAAATAAAAAACATCACCAGGGTAAGCCTCACGTCCGGGTGGACGACGGAGCAATAGAGATACTTCACGATAAGATACCGCTTGTTTCGACAGGTCATCATAGATAATCAGTGCAGCACGGCCGGTATCTCTGAAATATTCACCAATTGCTGCACCTGCAAATGGTGCATAAAACTGCAGAGCGGCAGGATCAGCCGCAGTAGCAGAAACAATAATGGTGTAAGGCATGGCTCCATGCTCATCCAGTGTTTTGGCTATCTGTGCAACTGTAGATCCTTTCTGTCCAATGGAAACATAAATACAATATACTGGCTCACCTCTATCGTAAAACTCCCGCTGGTTAATTATTGTATCCAGAGCAATAGCTGTTTTACCTGTTTGTCGGTCTCCAATAATCAACTCCCGCTGTCCTCGTCCGATAGGTATCATGGCGTCGATTGCCTTTATCCCTGTTTGCAAAGGCTCATTTACCGGCTGTCTGAAGATTACTCCCGGAGCCTTTCGTTCAAGAGGCAAAGTAATGAGTTCCCCTTCAACCGGACCTTTTCCATCGATTGGTTCACCAATAGTATTGATCACTCTGCCAGCAAGGCCATCTCCAACGGGTACAGAAGCTATCTTTTGTGTTCGCTTCACCAGATCACCTTCCTTAATCCCTTCTGATGGACCCAAAAGTACCGCACCAATATTATCTTCTTCCAGGTTAAGGACAATACCTTTTACCCCATTATGAAATTCTATCAACTCATTTGCCTGAACATTTGATAAACCATATACCCGGGCAATTCCGTCACCAACCTGTAAAACAGTGCCAACTTCTTCCATTTGGGTATCCAGTTGAATACCTTCTAATTGCTTCTTGAGAATCTCTGATACCTCTGCAGGTTTTATTTGGGCCATAATATTATTTAATTAGCAACTACTTTTAATCTATTACACTAGGTATTAACTCGTTAAAGCAATTTTCTGAAACCTGATAAAAAACATCGTTCTCTTCAGCTTTCAGTAATATCACTTCACCCTCCTCCCCATCAGAAAGTAAGCCTTTATGCTCACCATACAAGAAGGCCTCACCAAACGGATCACGATACAGAAGGCTAACTGCAATATCATTATTCAAGGTCTTTTTTAATTCTATACCTGCCGGATCATCCCCATGCAAAACAAGGTGTATTTCTTGTCTGACTTTCGTTAAGCCCAGCTTTTTTGAGCTTATTTTGGTTTTGTCGGACCACACTAATTTTTGGAAAATTTTTCCAGGCCGCAATTTTAACCTGATTGACATTCCCTGCTGATCCTCCTCATTTTCAACTATGTCTCGTGTTGCTATCCAGGCAAGAACGCGATGGTCAAATTTTTTCTGTTTGGACTTAGCATATCCTGTTGACACCGGACCTGAGGGTTGAGAATTCTGAATATTTCTCACATATCCCTTTGTGTCAGGTTTAAAGATTTTGAATAACCACTTGAAAAAACGTCTCATAATAAGAATGTTTAACGCATGACAGACTGATCAAATTCACGCCTGATTTTATTCAGCTGCCCAGCAACTGAAGTATCCAGCATTTCATCTTCGACCCGAAGAACAAAACCTCCAATAATCTCAGGATTTTGCTGCTGATTGAGTTCAACATTAGCTTTATATTTATCACCCAAAAGCAATTCTATGCGCTTGGTCAGTGTTTCGTTTGTGTTGGTAACGGTGCTTAGTGTGGCACTAATTATACCCCTGTCCTTGCGGTACAACAGCTGATACTTACGTATCATAGCAGAAAGATAAGATTCTCGCTTATTACGAGTGATTAATTCAAGAAAGCGAAAAGTTAAATCAGTACAATTACCTTCCACTACCTCTTTAAAAATTCGAATTTTATCACTGATTTGAATAAGCGGGCTATCGATTAATTCTCTGAACTCTGTTACATCACGTACAAGTACTTCCAGACTGTTCAAATCCTGCAAAACCTGATCAGCAAGCTTTTTCTCATTAGCTAACTCAAATAAGGCTTTTGCATATCTTACTGCAATGGAACTATCGTTCATATTAGTTGAGTTTCAAGTCTTTCAGTATATCATCATTCAGAGCCTTCTGCTTAACTGCATCGCTCAGCTCAACCCTTAATATCTTCTCTGCAATATCAACTGACAACTTTGAAATCTGCTCCTTAATTTCACCAATCGCGTTAGCCTTTTCATTTTCAATTTGCTTTCTGGCGTGCTCAATCAGCTTTTCACCCTCTTTAATGGCCTCGGTACGGGCTGTTTCGATTATTTCATCTCTCATAACCCGTGCTTCGCTTAACAAAGAATCCCTCTCTGTACGAGCATCCTGCATTATTCTTTCATGATCAGCCTGTAATGCAGTCATCTCCTCTCTGGCTTGCTCAGCAGACAATAATGCATCTTCAATTGACTTTTCTCTGGCTTTTAATCCTTCCATGATTGGTTTCCAGCCAAATTTTTTCAGAATCAGAAAAACAATTCCGAAAGCTAAAACCATCCAAAAGATTGTGCCGTAATCCGGACTAATTAATCCCATACTACTAACAATTTGTAGGTAAAAAAATGGCTGCAGAACGGCAACCCCGAACTGCAACCAAAAGGCTTACGCCAAAAATACTATCAGCAAACAAACAATCATTGCGAAGAAAGCTGCTCCTTCTACGAGAGCTGCTGATACGATCATATTTGACCGAATATCGCCTACTGCTTCTGGTTGTCGGGCAATAGCTTCCATAGCACGGTTTCCGATCTGTCCGATCCCGATACCTGCACCAATAGCGGCTAATCCTGCTCCTAATCCAGCACCCATCTGTGCGATGGCTGCTGAGCCTGCTGCTTGCAATAAAACAAATAATGTAACCATAGTGAAAATAAATTATTTAGGTACAAAAATTAATGCGCTTCTTCTTTAGCCATCCCAAAATACAGGGCTGACAACAATGTAAATACATAAGCCTGGATAAATGCTACCAGGAACTCCAGCAAGGTCATAAATACATAAAACAATACGGAGATAAATGACACCCCATATCCGGCTATCCAATGAATCTGTCCGAATATAAAAATTAATGCTACAAAACTCAGTATTATGAAGTGCCCGGCCAAAATATTAGCAAAAAGACGTATGCACAATACAAGTGGTTTTGTAAACACACCGAGCAGCTCAATGAAGGGCATCAGAGGTACTGGAAACTTTAGCCACCAGGGTACCCCGGGAGCATTAAAAATGTGCTTCCAATATCCCTTATTTGTTGAAAATGTTGTTATTATGAAAGTTAGTAATGCCAGTACGGCTGTCACTGCAATATTACCTGTTACATTTGCACCTCCGGGAGGAAAAGGTATTACACCCAGATAATTATTCAGAATAATAAAGAAAAAAACCGTTAGTAAATATGGCATAAAACGTTCATACCGTTTCTCTCCAATAGAGGGTATAGCAATGTCATCCCTTACAAAAAGAATAATGGGCTCCATCAGGGCCTGAATTCCTTTAGGGGGACGATTGGGATTTTTCTTGTATCTTTTTGCTACTGACAGGAATATCCAGATCATTAGCAAAAAGCTTATCAGCATAGCGAAAACAGTTTTGGTAATTGAAAAATCGAGTGGCAATTTAGCATTCTCATCCACATGGCCATGCTCGTCAACTTCCACAATACTACCTTCATTCGGTCCGTCCTGAGCAATCATAAAACCTTTATAGGCACTATGTCCATGATGAAATCTGGAGGATAGAAAAATATGAAAACCTTTCGATTTACTGATTAATATGACAGGCAGAGGAATACTAATATGAGTATCTCCCACAGTTAGAATGTGCCAGTCATAGGAATCCATAACATGATCCAATATGAATGTGCCGGGATTAAAAACCTTATCTTCTTCATGAGAATTAGAATTGCTTTCATGCTGGTTATCATCCTGTGCTCCCACCCGAGCCAGCATAAGACCAAATAGTAGTAAAATGGTGAGTGACTGCTTCTTCCACATAATATCAAATACCCGTTTCAGCAAAAGCCCAAAGTTAAAAAAAAAGCTCAATTTATACTTTCCCCTGAACTTGTTTTAGCAAGATCCTTACCTCAAACCAGGTAAACGCAAAATAGAGTACAAAAATACCTGCAACGAAAGGTAACACAGTCTCCTTCCTTAACAGGAGATATACAACCATAACAAGCAAAATAAGTAAAAGTTTTAAGGCAGAAGCCCCCATAAATACCTGGGTAAAACGATTTGGTCTTCCAGCCAGTGATTTGCTAAGTATATAATGCTCTGTCAGAGTAATTAATGACATAAAACCTAACATCCAGGGGAAAACCTGCAGATACCATGGCTTGAGCACGGTTAGAAATAAAGCAGCTCCGATAATGGCGAGGGCCATTGTAAGCCCG
The DNA here is from genome assembly GCA_018669475.1 of Bacteroidota bacterium. Taxonomy (GTDB): domain Bacteria; phylum Bacteroidota; class Bacteroidia; order Bacteroidales; family UBA12481; genus JABHCC01. The sequence continues at coordinate 208,423 of JABHCC010000010.1, forward strand.
GACAAGCGTAACAGATAGGGAAATAAAGTCTTCATTTGTTCAGGTCTTTGATTAACAAATAGAGAGATAAAAAAAGCCCTGACGATGCCAGGACCAGGGTGAATACAGGTATTTCTAAATTCAGTAACTGGTCGAGTTTCATTCCTCCAAAGAATCCTGCCAGTACAATCACAATGAGTTTAAATGCCAGATTTGAGTATCTGGCATAATCTTTAAGTTCTTTCTTTTCTTTATCCCGCTTATTTTCGGATGTTTTGTTGAACTTTTCCATCTGTCTGACTATCCATTTTGCATGATCCGGTAAATACAGCACCCGGTTCAATAGCCAGTTTTTTTGTAATAATTTCACCCTGAATATTAGCTGATGATTTCAGACTTACCAATTCAGAAGCTTGAATATTACCCGAAACTTTTCCCGAGACCTCCAGTAATTGACAAATCACATCTCCAGTCACCTGTCCGGGAGTGCCAATAACCACCTTGCCTTTTATAGTCATTTTACCTTTCAGATGACCATCAACACGAATGCCAGAGCCGGATTCTATATCACCTGTAACTACTGTTCCATTAGATATTAGATTTATGTTGTTTGCCGATTCCATTTCTTTTGCCATGACCTCAATTATTTACTTCAAAATTATTAAAAACCTTTTTTATAAAAAAATTATTTTGGGTCATATGCCCAGGTCAAATATATAGCGCCCCATGTAAAACCACCGCCAAAAGCAGTGAGTATTAACTTATCGCCCTTATTGAGCTGGTTTTCATATTCCCAGAGACATAACGGAATGGTTGCATCTGTAGTATTTCCATACTTCTGAATATTTATCATGACCTGCTCGCGTTTGATTCCCATTCTACGTGCAACAGCTTCAATGATTCTCAGATTTGCCTGATGAGGCACCAGCCAATTAAGATCATCAGCAGGAATATTATGCTTTTCCATCATCTCAGATGCAATATCTGCCATTTTACTAACTGCAACTTTAAAAACCGCCTGTCCTTCTTGATAAACAAAGTGTTCTCTTCGATCTACAGTTTCATGAGATGCAGGGCTAACTGAACCGCCAGACTTTTGGTAAAGGTACTTTCTACCTGAGCCATCAACATGAAGAATATGATCTTGTATGCCAAATTCACTGCTGGGCTCAAGCATTACAGCTCCTGATCCATCTCCAAAAAGAGGACATGTAGTTCGATCTTCATAATCAGTTATGGCAGTCATTTTATCAGCTCCCACACAGATGATCTTTTTCGCATCTCCTGTCTTTATATATTGAGCTGCTGTAGTCAGCATGAAAATAAAGCCTGAGCAAGCTGCAGACATGTCAAAACTAAAAGCCTTTTTAATACCAACTTTATCACAAATAATATTGGCGGTGGCAGGAAATGCCATATCTCCGGTTACTGTTGCACAGATCAAAAGATCAATTTCATCAGGATGTGTTCCGGTTTTTTCAAGCAAACTATTAACTGCTGCAGCTCCCAGGTCTGAAGCTCCTTTTCCAGGTTCACGGAGAATCCGGCGTTCTTTGATACCAGTACGAGTAGTAATCCATTCGTCGGTAGTTTCAACCAATTTCTCAATGTCTGCATTTGACAAGATACTATCGGGTACCCAACCCGCTACTCCTGTAATTGCTGCAAAAGTTTTTTCCATCACTTAAACGCTTTTATGAGTTTTGTTATTAATCCTGATTCCAGAATTGTCTTGTTTTGAACCAACATATTCTTTATTGCCAGTGGGCTTGATATACCATGACCGATAAGAACAGGAGAACCAATACCTAAAATTGGCGTTCCCCCAAAATTTTCGTAATTAAATCTCTCTAAAAAAGGATCACTGCATTTAAGTCCTTTCATAAGGTAGTAAAAGGACTCGGCTTGTTTCAGAACCACATTTCCTGCGAAGCCATCACAAACAACTACATCTGCTTTATCAAAAAACAACTCATTACCCTCAACATTTCCAACGAAATTGAAATCCGGATTTCCTTTCATCAGTTGGTAAGCTGCTTTGCTTAGTATGCTGCCTTTGTCCTCTTCTGAACCAATATTCAACAAACCCACTCCTGGATTTTCAACTCCGTATACATGGTGTGAGTACAAAGATCCCATTATACCGAATTGATACAATACATCCTGACGAACATCAGGATTGAGGCCTACATCAAGTAAGAGGGTATTTCCACCGCTCTTTCTTGGCAGAGCAACAGCAATGGCCGGACGAATGATTCCAGGTATAGTTTTTAAAGTAAACATGGTGCCTGCAAGCATAGCACCAGTGTTTCCTGCGCTGCAGAAAGCATCTAATTCCCCATTGGCCAGCTTATTAAAGCCATAGGCCATACTTGATCTGGGTTTCATTGAAATAGCTCTGACCGGATGGTCTCCCATTTCAATTTTCTGATCTGCATGTATTATAGTAAAATCCGACGCAGAAGCATTGCTTTCTTCAAGCTGACCAAAAATAAGATTCTCGTCACCTATTAAAACCAACTCCGTCGAAGCAGGAAGCTCGGCTTTTGCCAGCACGGCTCCCTGAACTGTGGCTGAAGGGGCAAAATCCCCCCCCATTATATCCAACCCTATTCTCATTTTGGTTGGTGTATTATTCAGCCAATTACGCTGTTACTTCTTTTTCAACAGCCAATTTTCCACGGTAATGTCCACACTCCGGACACACCCTGTGATACTGCACAGCAGTTCCGCAATTGGAACATGCCGATAATTGTACCGGTGTGGCTTTATAATGTGTTCTTCTCTTATTTCTCCGTTGCTTCGAAATTTTGTGCTTTGGATGTGCCATCTCACAAGTATATTTAATTCAACAATTATTATTCCTCTGTCAATAAAACAATTTCATCTAAACGATTCATCATGTCCTCATCGCAACCTGAAACACCCTCTTCTTTATCAGGGTGAATTCGCTTAATCGGTAAACTCAAAACAATATATTCATATAAATACGGAGCCAGGTCAACCTCATGTTCATTCCTGGGGATCCACACTACATCAAACTCCTCTTCGCTATTCCCTTCCCCGAATTTTCCATACAAAATATACTTTGAATCAAGCTCTTGCATAAACTGGTCGAGACAGCGGTCACAGCTAACTTCAACATCACCATTCAAAGACAAATCAAATTGCAACTGATGATCAGATTTGTCCATCTTAACCTTGACCTTTACATCACCATGTGAAAATTCACTATCCTCAAAGTAAGTAAAGAAATCATCATCCAAATCGAACTCGAACTCATGCTTCCCATTCCCAAAGGAATAAAATGGAATTCGATATGTATTCAAAGCGACCATTTCTGTGCTAAAAAATTGCCGTGCAAAGTTATAAAAGATATCCTTAAGAAAAAAGCGTATTTATTTTTTAAGAACAATCCTGAATGTAGACCCCTTGTTCAATTCAGAGTTCTTTACAAAGATTTTTCCACTATGATAGTTCTCAACTATTCTCTTGACCAGTGATAAGCCTAATCCCCAGCCTCTTTGCTTTGTTGTGTATCCTGGCTGAAAAATAACCTTATAATTAGTTTTAGGCACTCCTTTGCCTGAATCTGCAATATCAATATATACAACCTGTCCCTGGTCCTTGACTGAAATTGATATGTCACCCACACCATCCATAGCATCAATGGCATTACGACACAGGTTCTCAACTACCCACTCAAAAAGAGATACATTTAAGGGTACAAATAATTCATCGTGTTCACCAAACAGTAGCTTGAATTTAATTTTATTAGATGATCGGTTTTCAAGGTAATTGACTGCCTGGCGCAATACCACAAGAAGATTCTCAGGAACAAGTACAGGAGCTGAACCAATTTTTGAGAATCGATCTGCAATAGTTTCAAGCCTGTGAACATCCTTTTCAACTTCGCTAAGAAGTCTTTGGTCATTTTCTTTCATCTTCATCAACTCAATCCAGGCCATAAGTGATGAGATTGGTGTACCTAACTGATGAGCTGTCTCTTTTGACATTCCCACCCATACTTGGTTTTGCTCAGCACTTTTCGAAGAATTAAAGGCAAAATACGCCACCAGAATGAATAAGAAAATAACACTTAGCTGGAGCAAGGGGAAAAACTGAATCCTGGTTAATATAACAGAATCTTTATAGTAGAGATACTGCTTTGCATCAGGCATTTGTATGACAATCGGTTCATGCTGATCTTTCATCACTTGCAATTGCCTGTCAAGATAACGCTGGCTTTTTCGACTTAATGCACTGAGACTATAGCCATCAATCAGCTTGTTATCCTTGTCATAAAGCCGCACATTCCGAGCTCCTTTCACCTCTCCATTTTCATCAACTGTGATAACCGGTATGGTCTCGTTATTCTGAATGATATGAAAGAAAAACTGAATATTGGGATTCGATTCTACCCCATCATCGTTGTTACCCAGGTAATGAGTGGCCTGAGCCCAAATCTCAATTTTGTTACGCTCCTCCTGGGCCAGGCCCTGAACAAGAACATTGGTATACCATGTTGATGCAATACCAATTATAAGGGCGAAAATAAAGAGGACTATCTTCCAACGTTGTTTTCGACTATAAATATGCAAAGCGAATATTTTTTAGTTTTCACAAAAAGGTTTTGGCTAAATCAACCTGAATAACGGATGAGATACCCCATCTATTGTGTAATGTTTAAAACTTTCATGTCTCTACTGATAACCTAAATTTCCTTAAAAGATTAATTCTTTCATTATCAGATGTATGAGAAAGATCAATCATGTGTACCTTTTCCTGGTCTCTTTTAGATAAACCTTCTTTATACAATTTATCATAGTAGGGCAATAACAAAGAAACCACATCCCCGTATTTTTTTTCGGCCAGCGAACCAAGTGCTTTCTGAGTGATCAGTCCGCCAAGTCTCTGCTTAAGGCGCTTAATAGCCTCAGCTAATTCATCGGCTGGCTGTGCTCCATATTCCTCTACCAGAATATCTGTTCTTTCTTTATCCGACACCTGCACAAAAGCTAAATGAGTTATACGAAGCTGCTTATAAAAATCATCCGGTAGGAAAACCGATCCTATCCGTTTGCTTTCATCTTCGAGCCATACAGCTGATCCGGCCGGCATTTTTTGCATTTCTGCATAAAGGAGATTTTCAAAGTGTTCGGTTGAAGGCTGATCAGAAAGGCCAGCTGCACCGAATACCGATCCCCTGTGATTTGCCAGGCCTTCAAGGTCAATCACAGGTTCATCAGCTTGCGCCAGAGCCTGAATCAGTTTGGTTTTTCCACTTCCTGTTAGTCCTCCCAAAACAACAACTTGCCTGTTTACAAGAAGATCCTGCCGGATGAATGAGCGATAAGCTTTGTATCCCCCCTCCATCACATAAGCTTCTAAGCCAGATATTTCTAACAACCAGGCAACAGATGAGCTGCGCATTCCTCCTCTCCAGCAATGGACAAGAATTGTATTATTCTTTGCCAGCTCCATAGCCTTATCAACCATGCTAGTCATTTTCGGGGCAATAAGCTCCAGACCCTTGCGAATTGCATCCTGCCGGCCCTGATTCTTATACAAAACTCCGATTATAGCCCGTTCATTATTATCAAATACTGACAGATTAACCGCGCCGGGAATATGTCCTTTTTCATATTCTCCCGGAGAGCGAACATCCATTATTGTGGATTGTTCGCCCAGTTTAAGAAATTCATCTGCCTGTATAGTCTTCATTGATTAACGCTCAAGAAACTGTCCCAGAATAGATTGACTTTCCTTTCCTCGATTTTTCCCGTATGGAGCAAGAGCCTGTATAAGTTTTCTTATAGGCATTGACTGCAACCAAACAGTTCCCTTACCACGAAGAGTAGCAACAAAAAGGCCTTCACCTCCAAAAATCATGGATTTAAGGTTGCCTGAAGATTCCACATTAAAATCAATAGTATCCTCGAAGGCTACTACGCAACCAGTATCCACACGCAAGACTTCATTGTTGAGCTCCCTTTTAACAACTGTTCCTCCGGCATGTACGAAAGCTTTTCCATCTCCCTGTAGTTTTTGAAGTATAAAACCTTCTCCCCCTACCAATCCTGCACCTAGTCTCTTATTAAACACAATAGAGAAACGGGTTCCTTTGGCAGCACATAGAAAACCATCTTTCTGAACAATCAAAGGGGCTCTCAAAGCACCAAGATCCACAGGAATGATAGTTCCCGGATAGGGTGCTGAAAAAGCTACATGAGATTTTCCATAACCACCGTTTGTGAAATGTGTAAGAAATAAGCTTTCTCCTGTCAAAACTCTTGATCCTGCTGAGAGAAGTTTACTAAACAATCCCTGATTGGCTTGTGAGCCATCTCCCATTTTAGTTTCAAATTGGATTGCCTCTTCCATATACATCATGGTTCCGGCTTCAGCAATGACTGTTTCCTGTGGATCTAATTCCACCTCAAGCATTTGGATGTCACCACCAATTATACGATAATCTATTTCGTGTGAATTCATAATTTATTGAATATGTAACATTTGTCTGTAATTCTCTTGTGCATTGGAGATCACCAGCCAATACGATCCTCTGGCCAGCTTTGATCCATTCATACCTGCCAGATCCCATCTGCTCTCAAATCTTACTCCTGCTTCAATTGATGGCTCTGCTTCATAAACCACCTGTCCGGTAACTGATAATACCTGGATTCTCACCTCTTTGCTGACCCAATCGGCCGGAGGGTTAAAAACAATCTGTACGTAATCAGTACAAGGATTCGGGAATAAGGAAAGTTTGCTGTCCAATACTTCTATATCTTCCCATCCGGTGAGTCTGGATTCATCTGAACAAGAAGTACAAATTGCAACAGTATCACTGGGTTCAAGACACAAAAACGCTGTATATATACTTAGTATCCGATTGTCTAAACTTTCAATCAGTGCCTGGGAAACCAGCTCATTATTAGCTGGTTGATTTTCTAATTCCATAATATGATTTCCGTACCAGGCCTTATTTGTAAGGGTATCTCCCATCCAAATATCATCTTCATCAATCTGTATAAGTCGATTGAAAGGTTCGTTCTGATACATACCGGTCAAATATAAAAAGAAAGGGGCCTCTCCAATAAATTTTCCGGTCTGAACGAAGCTGTCATCAAGATGAAAGGATTCACTCTTGCTCTGATTAAACCTCCCGTAGCAGAAACCATCGGCAGTTGAGGAATATAAATCAAAGGCGGTTATTGAACCAGCAAGGGCGCCAAAAACTGAGCCATATAAGGCATCCAGACTGCTATTCCACAATCTTTCATAAACACCACCTGATGATCGTGAGAGGTTGATATAGAAATACTCCTGTCCTGAATACCAATGCTCTCCAATACGGTTTTGAGAATGATTGGTGTTTTGGATATCTGCAATAAGGAAAGGAATATTGGTTTCATTCATGATCTTGATATCATTGAGCAAGCCATTTGCATCTCCAAAAGCTCCAAAATTGTCCCCATTAGAGAATAACACTATTTGTCCGCCATTTTGCTCTTCCACAAAAGATGTACCCCGGGAAATCAAGCCTGGCAAATTATTATATAGTGTAATAAAAGGGTCCTTCAGGGCCTCAAAAGCTTCATCAAGTTCCTCCATATTAATGGGACTCCATTTATCAGAATACTGCTCTGTTTCAAATCTTGAGTAGAAAAGATTAAATGAATCCTTTTCAGTAAAATTATCCAGCAAATAGTTTTGTAATGTGTTGAATATTAACTCCCTGCTGATTGTAGTGTTGAGAGGGCTATAATCCACCAATACGGCAACCTTTTTATATGTGTCTGATTCCAGATATTGCCCGAAATTAACTGCAAGCTGATAAACACCTTCACCGCTCTGGTCTTTTGTTGTGGTCAGGAAGTATCCGTTTGTCATCGGTGCTTTCATTCGAAAATTCAGCTGTCCTTCAACAATCTGATCGGGTTTTACAATCATTTTGTGATAATTGCCAAATTGATAATCGAATTCCTGAGTAAATGCTTCATCCACTTCAGGAATCCGTGGATCAGACCAACCCTCCTCTGTCCAGACAAGAGTTGTTAAAGCCGGAATACTCTTTGAACTTTGTAATATTTCAATGGGCAGGGGAACACTTGCTTTTCCATTTGCCCAGTTGGCCGGGACCAGATAAGTGATTTTAACTTTTCTCTTCTCGTTTGATTTCATCGGATAAACCCGTAACTCATAGCTGTTTTCACCCGTTTTTTTGAGAATTGACGGATCTCTTCTTCGATTCACAATGCCTTCATAAATATTAGAGGCAGTCCATTTGTCGAGAATTTTTCCCTGAACAATATCGTTTCCAACCCAAAGCCAGCTATCCAGAACCTGGGAACCATCCGGCAGGGTAAAATACAAGAGGGATTCCAGCTGTGGATTACCACTAAAATATTGGCCTTTTGAGGAAATAGTCAGATAAAGTCCCATTTCCATATATGTGCCGGCAGGTCGAATTGACAGGGTAGCTTCTTCAATTGTTCCCTGCTTCCAATACCAGGTCTGCTGAGGATTTAATACCCACAGAGCATTTTGAGAATATACTTGTGAGGACAGGAGAAAAAGTCCGAATATCAGACTTATTAGTAATCGCATCATTTTGGTATTAAGGTTTGTGTGTGTTGATATAGATTGCTTTGTTCTGTTTTGGTGTAACTTTTCCAATGAGGAAAGCTTTTTGCTTATTCATTGTTAAACGTTTCTTTACGTCCTCTAATTGCCCCGACGGAACAGAAAACAATAGGCCTCCTGATGTTTGTGCATCCGCCAGTAATAGCTGTTTTCCCTCTCCAATTCCAGCTGAAAACTCTACCTGATCTGACACAAATGAGAGGTTATTTCTGGTACCACCTGGCACCACCCCAGCTGCGATAAGGTTTTCAGTTTCGTTAATTACCGGCACCTGATCCAGCCATAGTTCTGCACTTAACTTGCTTGCCTGCATCATTTCTTTAAGGTGTCCTAATAGACCAAAGCCAGTAATATCAGTACATGCATTTACGATTGTTCCTTTCATAGCCTCAGCGGCCTTATTATTCAACTGGCTCATCAGACTTCCAATCTCATTTATCTGAATTTCATTTAATAATCCACGCTTGAGGGCTGTTGTCATTATCCCTAATCCGATTGGTTTGGTTAAAATCAGGAGGTCGTTCTCCATTGCCCCCTTGTTCTTCCACAGTTGATCAGGGTGAACGCTTCCCGAAACCACCATACCAAATTTGGGTTCATTATCTTCTATTGTATGTCCGCCCAAAATAGGAATACCAGCTTCCTTTGCTTTATCTGAAGCTCCTCTGAGTATTTCTTCAAGCACCGACATGGCCAGCCTTTTCGCAGGAAAGCCAACAATATTAAGGGCAAAAAGAGGCTCAGCACCCATGGCATAAATATCACTAAGCGAATTTGCCGCAGCAATAGCCCCGAAGAGATAAGGATCGTCTACGACAGGGGTAAAGAAATCTACCGTTTGCACCAGAGCCAGATCATCTCTTAAGCGATACACTGCAGCATCGTCGGCTGTTTCGGTGCCAACCAGAATATTAGGTCCTGAAGGGATCGGCAATTTTTTCAATACAGCCTCAAGGTCCTGAGGACGTAGTTTACAGGCACATCCTAAACCATGGGTAAAATGTGTTAGTTTAATTTGTCCTGGTTCATTCCGGGGTATGCCTGTACTTTCCTGATCCGGCAGGAAGAGCTTTACCTTTTGAATAATCTCTTTTGAAGCCTCATCAATATCATCCCGGCTGCATAGTTTTCCTGTTGAGAAACGAATGGTTCCCATAGCCCAATCGACAGGTATCGACATTGCTTCAAGAGTAGCAGACACATTCACCTCATCGGCATGGCATGCAGCGCCGGCTGATGCAGCTACTTTATTCATTGCCAGGAGCAGGGTGGAGGCTTCCAGATTCTGAAACGACACACTCAGAGTATTAGGTAATCGTGAGTCTGGATGGCCATTAACCCTCATATCCGGAAAGGCTTCCTGTAAATTATTCTCAAGCCTGTCTCTGGTCTCTTTCATTTGCAATGCATTATTGGTCAGGTGCTTGCCAGCCTCTTCAGCAGCTTGTCCAAGACCGACTATCTGCAAAACATTTTCTGTACCGGGACGAGTGTTTTTCTCATGATCAGCGCCATGGTAAATCTTTTTCAAAGAGGTTCCCTCCCGGATAAATAAGGCCCCCACACCTTTTGGTCCATAGAATTTGTGTGCTGCCACTGATAACAGATCGACACCCAGATCCTTTGCCTGAACAGGAATTTTACCAAGCGACTGGGCACAATCTGAATGGGTGATTATTCCCCTCAAACGAGCAGCTTCTGCAATAATATTCACCGGTTGGATGGTACCCACCTCATTATTGGCGTGCATGATCGTAATAAGAATTGTATCTGGCCTGATGGCTTCAATAAGCTCATCAGGATTAATCATACCGTAAGCATCAGGAGAAATCCTGGTTATTGAAAAGCCAAATGACTCAAGGTATTTGCAAACTTCAGCGACTGCCGGATGCTCGAAACCAGTGGTAATAATGTGACGGCCTTTGTCCTGATGGGCAAAGGCTATCCCCTGAATGGCCATATTGTTTGCTTCAGTGCCTCCACTGGTGAATACAATTTCATGGGCCTGGCAGCCTATAAGATTTGCTACCTGTCCACGTGCTTTCTCAACAGCTGTTCGGGTAATCGCTCCGTAACTATGTGAGCTGCTCGGATTTCCGAAATGATCAGTCAAATAGGGCTGCATGGCTTTTACCACTTCCGCATCCATGGGAGTTGTGGCGTTATAGTCGAGATATATCACTTTGCTACTGTCCATATCACCAAGGTGTCTTTCTGTATTTCTCATCATTATCAGTCAGCAAACTAATATAATTATTATACCGCATAAAGCTGATCTTTCCTTCTTCAACTGCACTTACTACAGCGCAATCTGGTTCATGTGAGTGTGTACAATTATGGTAACGGCAATTATCTGCCTTCTCGAAAATCTCTGGAAAGAAATGATAGAGTTCTTCTTTCTGCATGTCAACCGTTCCAAAACCACGAATTCCGGGAGTATCAATAATCCACCCTGAGGATTCAAATTCAAACATCTCTGCATAAGTAGTAGTGTGTTTCCCTGTTTTATGCATTTCTGAGATTTCCTGAATTTTCAAATTCAAATCTGGTTTGAGGCAATTAATAAGACTGGATTTGCCGACCCCTGAATTTCCGCTAAAAACGGTTATTTTATTCAGCAGCAGAGAGCGAAGTTCATCAATACCAGTATTTTCAGGTACTGAGCTTTCATAGCAAGGATATCCAGCCGCCTCATAAATTCTTTTCCATTCTCTAAGAGTAAGATTTTCTTTCTCCCTGTATAAATCGGTTTTATTGAAAATAAGGCGGGCAGGTATTTTGTATGCTTCAGCTGAAATCAGGAATCGGTCGATAAACATGCTCATTGTCACGGGATCCCTTAATGATACAATAAGAAAAGCCTGATCCACATTAGAGGCAATGATATGCGCTTCTTTGCTGAGCTTGGTTGATTTACGGATAATATAATTCCTGCGCGGATCAATTTTTGTGATCACTCCTTTGTCGTCCTCCTCCAGAATAAATTCAACAATATCACCCACTGCAACCGGGTTGGTGAGTCGAATGCCTTTAATTCTGAACTTACCCCTTACAGTGCAAGAAACGAATTCGCCGTTCTCATTCCTGACAATATGGAGTAATCCACTTGTCTTTATGACCATTCCCCTATTCATGTCTCAAAAGTAACAAGGCTTTACGGGCTGGCAAAGGCCAATAGATAATATTTAGCTGAGATTCTCTTTTGATGATGTCAAGCACCCAGGAATCGAGATTCAATCCTGAACAATTCTACACCTGACTATTCTGGTTTTTTCAAAGAAGGAAATTTAAATCTCCTCCCGGATTGACTTCGCGAGGGCTTTCGCCATACTTAAAAATCCGGGCTGGTCTGGGTCCGATAAGTTCCATTCTTTTATTTATCACTTTCAGCATGGACCCTTCACGCAGGCCTAAAACGAAAGTATGCTTATTCACTTCGATAAACTCCTCAATTCTGGCCTCGCGGGTTTCGCCGGCATGGCCATCGGGGTTAGCATCCAGATAATGCGGATTGATCTGAAATGGTATCAGGTTGAAGGCATGCAATCCACGGGGATCAATTATGGGCATGTCATTAGTGGTCTTAATCGTTGGACAGGCCATATTTGAGCCTGCACTCCAGCCCACATATGGTGTTCCGGTAAGTACCTTTTCCCTTATACAGTCGACCAGATTATTATCATGTATCATACGGGTGAGGTGCCATGTATTTCCACCCCCAACAACAATTGCTTCAGCCTGCCTTACTGCCTCAACAGGATCTTCGTGATTGTGTATTGAATCGACTTGATAAGCAATTTCATCAAAACGCTCCTGTACTTTTTCAGCATAGGTATCATAAGAAAAAGTAACACCTGCATATGGCAGAAAAAGTGTCTTTTTAACCTTTGTACCCAGGAAATCCTGAATATTCTGTTTAGGATAGTTGAGGTAAGGCTCCCCGGCATTAGTAGAATTGCTTATCAGTAAAAGTCTCATATCTTGTTTGAATTATTTGAAAAGGAAACTGCAAGAGTTTCTTTATTAAAGTTGTCTGGATTACGTTTTATCTTAAGCTGATTGTATTGTTGATTAAAAGTGTTGAAGATAAGTAAATGACCTGATTGTACGGTACCAACATCCAATAATATTTTCAGGGCTTCATTTGCCTGTAATAAACCAAAAATCCCTGGAAGCATACTATAAATCCCCAGTGTTTGACTCTCATCAAGAATCACACCTTCGGGTTCAGGGAATAAACAACGATAACTGGGTCCTCCTTTATAATTGAATACGCTCATTTGTCCGATAGTTTTAAATACTGATGCATGTACCAGGGGTTTGTCAGCCATGATACAGGCATCGTTTAAAACATAGCGAGCTTTAAGGTTGTCAGTACAGTCCAGAACCACATCAAAATCCTTAATAATGGCTAATATATTATTATAGTTTGCCCTAATAACCAAGCGTTTAATTTTGACAAGGGGGTTCATCTTCGTCATGAGTGAGCAGGCAACAATAGCCTTATGCTTGCCCACATCATCGATTCCATAAAAAACCTGACGCTGAAGATTTGAAAAATCAATCCGATCATCATCCATGATCGTCAGATGTCCTACACCGGTAGCTGTAAAGTATTGTATGGCCGGGCAGCCTAAGCCACCGACACCCACAACCAGCACGCGCGAAGATTTAAGTTTTTCCTGACCTTTTTCACCAATATCGTCCAACAAAAGATGCCTGTGGTATCTTTGTTTTTCAATTTCTGAGAGTTTTGTCATGGCCCTAAGATAAAAAAAAAGACCGATTCCGCTGTATGCAGAACCGGTCTCAAAATAAACTGTTTCTATGATTAATTACTTCCCAAATGGAGGCCAACTGTTACCGGGTAAATATCCGGTCCCATTCCATCGGTGAAAAGTGTTTGTGGGTAATAATTTGCAAATAATGTAATATCACCATAACCTACACGTGCAGTAAATCCATATTTGAAGTTTCTCAGGTTATATGAATCTTTTGATTTGATTTTTTGCTTTTCGCCATCAACTGTATATTTCTGAACCTGGCGACTTCCCAATTTCACACCGCCAACTACACCTGCTGATAATTTGATCCGATTATGTTCGCCATAAACAGGGATCTGAAATTCAAGCATGAGGGGTACATTCAGATATGTCATACTAAAACGGTTTTTATTCAGATCAAAATCTACCGGAGTGCCTGTCATTTGTCCACCTACCTCTGCCAACTTTACATCATTAGTCAGCATATATCTTGTATACTCAAGTCCCATACCTGTAACGATTCCAAAGTAATTACGTATAATTCCTAATGATTTCTCAGCGAAATTAAAATTGAATGTTAATGACTTCAGCATATCCGGCTCAATGAATGCAGCTTCTGCAGGCAGAGCAAATTCATAATCGCTATTTACAAAATTTGCAAAACCGATTTCCAGGCCGTCCCATGTTCCATCCATCTTGCGAGGCTTTTTCTTTTTGTGAATTTTATGAGTGACAATAACATTATCTTCAAAATCTTCATCTGATAAAATGGTTATCTCCTTATCGTCGTCTACTACAACGGTATACTTCTTATTGCCAACACGTACTTTGGATGTGTCCTGAGCAAAAGAGCTGGATCCTAATCCGATCAGAGCTGCAAGGGCTAAAAATAAAATTCGTTTCATAATATTAAAGTTTGTAATAATTCTGATTTGGTGGTATGACGGACAAGCACTAAGAAAAGTTACATATGGCCTGTTATTTGCCTGTCCTTTTTTGTCGCACTGGCGTGCTGAAGGCTACTAAACGTGAATCAAAATCAACTGACACCAGTTCTCCCTGGTCATCATAGCTACGGTCAATATCGGCTTCCAAATTCATAAATCCGGCTACTTGCTCAAGTCCGACATCAGCCACTTCCCAGATGGAGAATCGGTTTTTTTCAACCATTTCAGAATCCTGGCCTAATATTCTCTTCCTGATCATATCAGAAGTAAACTCAAGCAGGCTTAAATACTCGTCAGGGTTCTTTTGGTTTTCTGACTGGCTGGCCAGAGAATAATCCTTAACAAAAGTTGAAGAATGAAGGACGGCGGTTTGCCTTGGTAATGCCGGGATGTTGGCCAGTTCCTCAAGAGGTGGCCGTTCGGCCAAAATATTGATAGTTTCAGATTTCCCTTCAGATTCTGACAAATTTTGTTTTGGTTTTGTGGCAGCAATTTTATCAAAGCGAGCTGGATGAGCCAGTTTATCAAGATAGATAATTTGTCGGCTGGTATCCTGAGCCATCTCTTCAAGACTTGTTTCTTCAAGCATAGGTGATACAATAAACCATCCCAGGATTAAAGCAGCAGCACTAGCAAGAGCACCATAAACAAAAGCAGGTATTCGAATTGTCTTTTTTTTCAGTTTGTCTTTTTCTTCAAAGACAATATTCTGTTCGGCATGTAAAGTTGCTCTGGTAAATTGCTCATAAACAGACGCATACTCGGGATCTGATTCCAGTTTCTGATCAAATAAAACTTGTTCTGCAGGAATCATATCACCCTCAAGGCGGGCGATGCACTGAATCTCAAATTCACTGGCTTCCGGTACAGTCATCCCCGATTTAAACAAGTCTGACTTATCAGGACAGCTCTCATTTGATGGCATTAATACCGGCCAATCTGAGTCAGGTGTCAAAGCATCAATTTCGGGATGCTCTCCTAAAAACTGAAGCAAAGTCTCCTCCTGATCCGGGGAAAGTTTTCCTTCCTTCCAGTCAATCATCCAGACTTCGTAATTAAATATATTCAGTTTTTCCATCTCTATATCACACTTTCCATTGATCCGATATAATTCTTTAAGAACACCCTGGCCCTGTAAATATAAACTTTCACCTGGGCTTCAGTCAAATCTGTTATCTCAGCTATTTCTTTGTACGAATATCCTTCATAATCTCTTAACAGAACCACAGACCTTTGATCATCCGGCAGCTTTTCAATAGCCTCATTTAAGATCTCTTTCAGATCAGAATAATGTTCATTATGTGAATATTCCAGCTGATCCACTTGTTCTATATTCGTTTGTCTTTTATCTTTTCTGATCTTATCGATCATTGCATGGTATGCTGTTGTAAAAAGATATGATTTAGCTTTTTCACTATTAACCTTCTGAGCATTAACCCATAGGCGTTCAAAAGTGTCCTGAACCACATCGCGTGCCTTTTCTTCATCCTGAATATTCTTCAGAATAAATCTATACACAGGATCAGCATACTGATCCACACAATGATTGTAATCTTTTACAGTCATAAACGAGTTAAGGTCGAATTTAGAACGTATATAAGAGGTGAAAAGTTACAAATAAAATTACAGAGCCTGCTATCTTTGCTTTCATGAGATATATAACACTTATCAGCTTTATTTTGATAATCACTGCCTGTGGTCGTCAAAAATCTGCGCCTGATGCTGAGCAATTGGTCATGTCGAGCCTGTGGTTTCAAAACTCGGCTGAAGCAAGGGCCTTGTATTATCAGGCCTACAACATTGCCCGCCTAAGAATTGAGCTGGCACTTGACACGCTGGATGATAACAACAAATACGCAGTTGTTGCTGACATTGATGAAACCATTCTGGATAATAGTCCCTCGGAGGCCAGAAATATTCTGGAAGGTGAAAGGTATTCCAACGAACGATGGATGGCATGGACATCAGAAGCTAAAGCTCAGCTCATGCCAGGAAGCCTGGATTTCGCAAATTTTTTGAAGGATCGCGGAGTAGAACTATACTATATTTCTAACAGATCCGTGGATGAAAAGGATGTTACTCTGGCCAATTTGAAAAAATTTGGCTTCCCATTCGCCGATGATAAACATGTACTGCTGAAAGAGGAAGAGTCAAGTAAAACACCCCGTCGTACCCTGGTTGAGGAAAGCCATCAGATTATTCTGCTGCTGGGAGATAACCTGAACGACTTCTCTGACATTTTTGAAAACCGTTCTGAAGCCCTTGGATTTTCTACCGTAGATCAGGTGAAAAACTTGTTTGGCTCTCGTTTTATAGTGCTTCCAAATCCCATTTATGGTTCATGGACCCGTGCATTATTTGGACCAATTTCAGATTTATCACCTCGAGAGCTTGCTCGTCATCGCAAAAATTTTCTCTCTGATTATTAGACCGTTCTACATAGCCTGAAAATATTTTTTCTCTATTTCTTGGATTTGTGTTTTCTTTAACTTTATCTTTGACCGACCGTTCAATCATAAAGCTGTATTCTTATGTCTCCACGAACAGAAGAACAATTTGAGGAAATCCGTAAAAGTCGCAAATACCAAATTCTGGAAGCAGCTCTGGAGGTTTTTGCACAAGAAGGTTATCACAAAGCCTCAATATCTAAGATTGCTACTCAGGCGGGTATTTCAAAAGGTTTAATGTACAACTATTTCAGTTCAAAAGAGGAGCTCCTAAAAGCTGTAGTCGAACACGGAATTGAAGGAATCCAGGATTCTTTTAATGATATAGATGATGATCTGGATACACCTGAGGAGTTGATGATCTTTATCCGGGGTGGTATTAATGTTATCCGGCAGGAGTCGCATTTTTACAAACTATATTTCGTGGTATTATTTCAGGCCGATGTGTATGAAATAGTTAAAGAAAAGTATCAAGAAATGGTGGGATCAATGATTGAAGATGTGGCCTGCTATTTCAAGCTCAAAGGACATCCCTATCCTCTTGAAAAAGCAATGGTTCTGGGATCTTTATTAGACGGAATCGGGATGAATTATTTGATGGCTCCCGAAATGTATAACCTTGATATTATTGAAAAAATAATTTTTGATATATTTAAATAAAGCACAATGAACCGAGCATGACAATAGGAAAATATTTTAACATACACGCGGAAAATAAAATTAAATATTAACAGATGAAAACAAATCGATTGCTGGCTCTACTATTTTTTTCAGGCTTGATTCTGTCAGGTGGAGTCGGTTTTTCACAAGAAGAGGTGTCAGCTAAACAAATCATTGCCAGGGCTGACAAAAACATGGAAGGTGATAGTTCAATCAGCACCATGAGCATGAGTATTATTCGCCCGACCTGGAAACGAACGCTTGAGTTCAAAAACTGGGTGAAGGGTTCTGAATTTGCACTCACATTAGTTACGGCCCCGGCCAAAGAGAAAGATATGACTTTCTTAAAAAGGGGTAATGATATGTGGAATTATCTGCCAAAGATCGGGCGGATGATAAAGTTACCTCCGTCAATGATGTCACAGGGATGGATGGGTTCGGATTACACCAATGATGATGTTTTGAATGAAACCTCTTTGGTGGATGATTTCTCTCACAAAATTGTTGGCAAGGAAGAAATCGAAGGCCGATCGTGCTTCATGATTGAAATGATTCCTCATGAAGAATCACTTGTTGTATGGGGTATGGTAATTTCCTGGGTCTCAGAGAAAGAGTTTCTATTCATGAAAAAAGAATATTATGATGAAGACAGCTATTTAGTTCGTACTGAACTTGCTGGGGATATAAAAAAAATGGATGATCGATTCATCCCTACCCGCATAGAAATCATTCCTGCTGATGATCCCGATCAAAAAACATTGGTCAGAATATTAAGTATGGACTTTGATGTCCCTATCGAGGACAATTTTTTCTCTCAACAGAACATGAAGCGTATTCGCTAATTAATAAATATTAACTGATGACATACTATTTCAAAATGGCCTGGAGGAATATATGGCGCAATAAGCGCCGTACTCTGATTACCGCAGCCTCCATTCTGTTTGCCGTATTTTTTGCAATTTTCATGCGTGCCATACAATTAGGATCATATGGTAACATGGTTGACAATGTGGTACAGGCTTACACAGGATACATACAAATTTTCGATCATCGGTATCAGGAGGATAAGGTTATTGATCATTCCATCGATTACAAAGATGGCTTGCTTGATAAGATTGAAGCACATTCGAATGTTACTATTGCTGTTCCCCGCTTAGAATCATTTGCCCTGGCCTCCTCAGGTACTAAAACCAAAGGAATAATGTTGGTTGGAACGGATCCGGCAAGGGATGATGAACTCACTAATCTCTCGGGCAAAATAGTTGAGGGTGAATACCTTAAGGAAGGAGACACGGGGCTTTTGGTTTCACAGAGACTGGCCAGTTATCTTAAGGCTGGTATTGGAGATACCATTGTTTTAATCTCTCAGGGCTATCATGGTATAGGAGCGGCCGACCAATACAAGGTTCAGGGTATAATAAAATTCCCTTCTCCCGATCTGGATAACAAGATGATCTTCATGGATCTCGGGCTCTGCCAGGAATTCTATTCTGCTCCTGATCTTATCAGTTCAGTTTCGCTTAACCTGGATAATGATAATCGCCTTAATCAAACAGTAAAAGATTTGCAAAAGTCATTGGGTGAACAATATGAAGTCAAAAGCTGGAAAACAATTCTGACTAAACTTGTTCAACAAATTGAAGGTGATAATGCCGGTGGAATACTGATGTTAGTTTTATTATATATGATTGTTGGTTTCGGAATTTTCGGTACTGTTCAAATGATGACTACTGAGCGTCGCAAAGAATTTGGCGTCATGGTGGCAGTTGGTATGCAAAAAACGAAACTCGGAGGAATACTTATCATCGAGATGCTACTTATTGGTATTCTTGGTACTCTGGCTGGAATTGTGTTGAGTATCCCGGTTGTTTACGAAATGTACATTCACCCGATTACTTTGTCAGGAGAGGTCGCAGAGTCAATTATGTCTTTTGGTATGGAACCAATTATGCCAACAGCATGGGAAGCAGGATATTTTTTCAGTCAGGCTGGTGTTGTTCTGATTATTGTCAGTATTGCAATATTCTTTCCAATTCTTGGGGTGACTCGCCTTAAGGTTAACAAAGCTCTGAGAGCCTAATATTAATCAGATAAAAAAACTATTATGATACCATCAATATCCTGGAAAAACATATGGCGTAATCGAGTCAGAAGTCTCGTTGTAATTACAGCCATTACCCTGGGATTATTCGGCGGACTGTTCAGCTCAGCTATTTTTCAGGGCATGAATGACAGAAGAGTCAAAGAGGCTCTGACCAAAGAAATCTCACATATCCAGGTTCATAGTCCAAAATTTCTCGAAAATCCTGAAATCGGATTTACCATAGATAAGATTAACGATGTAGAACAATTTATTGTTAATCAAGAAGGTGTAAAAGCAATCAGCAGTCGCATTAAAACAACTGCTATGATTGCCAGCTCATCTGCAAACTCAGGTGTTACCGTACTGGGAATAGATCCCGATAAGGAAAAGGATGTTACAGAAATGTACACTGCCCTATACACCGCTGAGCAGCTTGAGGATCATTTTGAAATTACAGATCCGGAAGCACAAAAACAGTTTATAAAAGACAGTGTCGGAACCTACTTTGAAAATGTGAGCCGTAACCCGGTTTTTATTGGTGAAGAACTGGCGCATACTCTTAATCTGAAGATAAGATCGAAAGTCGTACTAACTTTTCAAAACACTGATGGAAGTCTAACAGGAGGAGCTTTCAGAGTGGTAGGCATTTTCAGAACTGAAAATTCATCTTTTGAAGAGACAAATGTATTCGTAAGACACAGTGATCTTTTTGAGCTCTGCGGACTGGAAGAACAAGACGCGCATGAGATCGCCATTTTCCTGGATGATATGGATTTAAGTGCTGAACTCACTAAAACTATTCAGGATCAATTTCCTCATCTTGAAGTCAATGACTGGAAGGAGATACAACCCGACGTTGCAATGCTTAACGATTTCATGGCTGTTACAATGACTGTAATCATTGTGATCATTCTTCTGGCCCTTGGTTTCGGAATAGTCAATACCATGCTCATGGTAGTACTCGAAAGAGTTAAAGAAATTGGCATGTTAATGGCCATTGGGATGAATAAACTCAAAGTATTCACGATGATTATTCTTGAGTCGGTACTATTATGCTTAAGCGGAGCTGCTATCGGCATGGGACTTAGTGTTTTGTTTGTTGAAATATTCAAAACGCGGGGCATTGACCTTACAGTCTTTGCCCAGGAAGGATTCGAAGCAATGGGCTTTGGGGCGGTTTTTTACCCGACTCTGGGTATTGAATTTTATCTTGAAGTTACCTTCCTGGTCGTTCTCACTGGTATATTATCATCCGTTTATCCAGCTTTAAAAGCTTTAAATCTTAATCCGGCAGATGCTTTAAGATCAGAATAATTGTAAGAAAACGGCACTGCAAATGGGTGCTTCATCCAATAAAAAAACAGAAAAATGAAAATCATAGAAATAAAAGACCTCGTTAAGATATACGACGATAAAAAAACTGTTCCTGTAAAAGCTGTAAATGGCATCAATCTGGACTTTGAGGAAGGTGAATTTACTGCAATTGTAGGTCCTTCCGGATCAGGAAAAACCACCCTATTGAATATGCTGGGAGGTTTGGACGATCCAACATCAGGAGAAATAAATATTGATGGCATCAATATGGGTGGTCTCAAGAACAAGGAAAAAATTGACTTTCGGATGCGGAATATTGGTTTCGTTTTCCAGGCTTATAATCTTATTCCTGTATTAACCGCCAAAGAGAATGTTGAATTCATCATGCACCTCCAGGGTCAGTCCAAAAAGGCTCGTGATCAACGTTCAAAAGAATTGCTCGAAGCTGTCGGTTTAGGTGACCGCGTAAATGCCCGTCCGGGAAAATTGTCCGGCGGACAACAACAGCGTGTGGCGGTTGCCAGAGCTCTGGCCTCAAAGCCAAAGTTTATTCTGGCCGATGAACCCACGGCCAACCTTGACTCAAAATCGACAGAAACTTTGTTGGATATTATGGAGCATCTGAATAAGGAAGAGAACATCACATTTATTTTCTCTACTCACGATGCCAGAGTGGTAAATAAAGCAAGAAGAGTGATTACCATTGAAGACGGAAAAATTTCTTAACACACACCCGGATGATTGTTTTTGTTGTGCGAGCTCCATCCGACAAATAGGATTAATTATTAACGGATGAAAGTAAAAATTGCATTGTTATTGCTAATTGCAGGCCTTAGCGGCTCTCCGGTATCTGCTCAGGTTTCTGCCAGTTTGAATGGTTATCTGTCGAACATGCAATCTGTCATGTTCGAAAATGCAGATGGCCAGTGGGTATCAGATAATCTGGTTCACAATCGCTTGAATTTTAAAACATATTTCGGATCACATCTACGATTCAATGCAGAATTGCGCAATCGATTCATGTATGGAGAGACAGTAAAATATTTTCCCGGTTATGCCGATTTGATTGACAAGGACCAGGGTTGGCAGGATTTAACCTGGAATCTGGCAAGTGATAGTTCCTATCTCATCAATACATCTATTGACCGGCTTTTTCTTGATTTTTCTTTGGGGCGTTTTCAACTAACTGTTGGTAGGCAGCGAATAAACTGGGGCATGAATTTCGTATGGAATCCAAACGATATTTTCAATTCTTACTCTTTTTTTGATTTTGACTACGTTGAGCGTCCCGGAAGTGATGCGGTCAGGCTGCAAATGTATATCAACTCAACCTCCACTTTTGAAATGGTGGGTAAAATAAACCAGGATGATCAATGGAGTCTTGCTGGTTTGGTGAAGTTTAGTTTGGCTGGAACTGATTTTCAATTTCTTGGCGGAGTACTTGACGAAAAAGAATTTGTTATTGGAACGGGATTTTCAGGATATCTCGGGCCGGTTTCACTGAGTGGTGAACTTAGCTATCTTGATCCGATTGAAGATAATAATCCTCAACCATCTGTCTTTATTGGAGGCCTTGGTGCTGGCTATAACACCCCTTTCAATCTGTATATTCAGTTTGAATACCTGTACAATCAGGCCGCTGAAGAATCTCAGATCAGCAGTTTCAATGATTTCTATTATCGAAATCTGACGGTAAGGGATTTATCATTTGCTCCACACACACTTTTTGGCAGTCTTACCTATCCGATTACTCCATTGATAAACCTGGGGGTATCGGGCATGTTTTTTCCAAAAATCAATGGCTTATATATGGGGCCTTCACTGGATTTTTCATTAAGGAATGATTTGGATTTTTCATTGTACATTCAGTATTTCGAATTTGACTTTAATCAAGGTCCGGTTCAAAAAGCCAATCTCGGTTTTCTAAGATTGAAGTGGAGTTTTTAATAAACAATTCCCGCAAAATAATATCCTGGGCAGCAAAAGTAAAGGACACATCCTTTGTCTTTGCTGCCCGTTTATTATTGTTTCCCTCCCAGCTTTTTAGTAATTTCACCCGGTTGCACATCGAAGCTCCTCGTGGCTTGCCGCGAGGAATCTTCTTTTGATTGCATATTTTTTTTATGCTCGCGTAATTCAACCCTGAATGGAGAACATGAATGATTTCATTGTAAAATACTTAAACCAAATATTATGAGTCAAGCCAAAAAAATTGACCGCCGTAACTTTTTTAAGAAAGCGGCAGGAGCAACAGGTGTGGCCTTTGCACTTCCTTATATTATCCCTGCGACAGCGCTGGGAAAAGAAGGAGCTGTTGCTGCCAATGACCGTATCACTATGGGAGTGATCGGTTCAGGATCTATGGGAACAGGTGACATGCGCACCTTTATGGGCAAAGATGAAGTTCAGATGCTAGCTGCTTGTGATGTGGATAAATCACATCGAGACAGAGCTAAGGAAATTATGGATGTTCATTATGGCACAAAAGATGCCAATACTTATAGTGATTACCGGGAGTTTCTTTCACAGGAGAATCTTGATGCTGTTATTCTGGCCTTACCTGATCAGTGGCATGGAATCATTGGGGTGGCAGTTGCAAACGCTGGTTTGGATATATATGGTCAGAAACCTCTGGCACGTACCATCTGGGAAGGAAGACAAATCGTTGAGGCGGTTAAAAAGAATAATGTCATTTGGCAAACAGGAAGCTGGCAACGTTCAGTAGCCAATTTCCATCAGGGTGCCGAACTGGTTGCAAATGGCAGGATAGGAAAAATTCACCGTTGTGAAGTGGGTTTACCAAATGGTAATCCAAATAATGCCGTTCATAGTGTACAGCCTGTTCCTGAGGGATTAGATTGGGACATGTGGTTAGGACCTGCGCCGGCAGTTCCATATCGTGGAGTTTGTCACTGGGACTGGAGATGGATTCTTGACTATTCAGGAGGCCAGCTTACCGACTGGGCTGGTCATCATATTGACATTGCTCACTGGGGTCTTGGTTTTGATAAAACCGGACCGATTGAAATTGAAGGAAAAGGTGTTTATCCTCGTGACGGTATCTATGATGTACCTGTTGAGTATTACAATGTTGCAAAATACGAGAATGGCGTTGAGATGGTTGTAGCTAATGCCCGTCAGGTTCCATTTGGCATGGGAACATGCTGGTATGGAGATAAAGGATGGGTACATGTCAGACGTGGTAATGTTATACAGGCCAGCGATCCTAAAATTCTGCAGGAGAAAGTTGGAGAAGATGAAAATCCACTTTATTTCTCACGTGATCATGCGCAAAATTTACTTGACTGCATGAAAACAAGAGAAGAAACCATTACACCGGCTGAATCAGCTCATCGTTCAATATCAGTTGGTCTGCTATGTGAAATAGCCATGTTGACTGGCCGTAAGCTCAAGTGGGATCCTGTTAAGGAGATCTTCCCTGATGATCCTTTTGCAAACCGGATGTTAAGAAGACCTTTCAGATCACCATGGAATTTGAAAAACAATTAAACAAAGCTGAACAATGAAAAGAATATCAAATTATATACTGGTATGCTTAGTGGGAATCACGCTACTGTCATTCTCTGGCTGCCAGAACGGCCCCGGATCAGATGCTCCGTATAAAGCACTCATTATTACAGGCCAAAACAACCATTCTTGCGAAGAGTCGACTCCAATTTTGAAGCAGATTTTAGATAATTCTGAACTATTTGCTACATATATTGCCAAATCACCAGCTTCAGGAGAAGACATGTCTTCTTTCACTCCTGTATTCTCAGATTATGATGTTATCGTACTGGATTACACCGGTGATCCCTGGCCAGATGAGACCAATCAGGCTTTTCTTGATTATGTTTCAGGTGGTGGAGGGGTAGTAGTTTATCATGCTGCTGACAATGCCTTCCCTGAATGGCTTGAATTCAATAAAATTATCGGATTAGGCGGATGGGGCAATCGTAACGAAACCAACGGACCTTATGTAAGATGGAAAGATGGTGAGATTGTTAAAGACCTCACGCCCGGACGTGCAGGATCTCATGGTCAGCAACATGCTTTCAGGGTGGCCATCCGGGAGGAAAATCATCCTATTACAAAAGGATTACCATTAGAATGGCTTCATTCTCAGGATGAACTCTATAGTGAACTTCGCGGACCAGCTGAAAATTTGACTGTGCTGGCAACAGCCTTTGCCGACACTTCAAAAGGTGGAAGCGGTGAGCATGAGCCAGCTTTGATGACCATCAAGTACGGCCAGGGCCGGGTTTTCCATACTACCCTGGGACATGTAATGGGTACAGGACCACATCCTGCTGTAGAATGTGTTGGTTTCATTTTTACTTTACAAAGAGGAGCTGAGTGGGCTGCTTCAGGTGAAGTAACGCTTGAAGTACCTAATGCGTTTCCAGGTTTTAACAGCTTGAGCGCATGGGACAAATATCGCCCATACACTTTTGATGAATTACTTGATTGTCTGGAATCATATAAGCCGGGAGACAGCCGGGTTTGTCTTCAGGATCTTAGTGTACTTATCCGTAATACACGTGATAATGAGGCGGAGTGGCCAGGTATGGAATCAGGTTTAATCAAATTTCTAAAAGGTAAAGCAACGTCAGATGCCAAAAATTTTGTGTGCAGAGAGGTGGCAATTTGGGGATCAGAAGCTTTGATTCCTGTCCTTGAAAAACTGATAGAAGATGATGACACAAAAGAGATGGCCCGCTTCGCGATAGAACGGATCAATGAAGAATATACAAATTAATATAGTTGAAGAATGTCGACAAGAAGAAATTTTGTAAAAACCAGTGCTAAAATTGCTGCAGGAGTTACTGCTGCCTCTGTAATTCCTGGCGCTGTTAGCTGTGCTAATCAAGCGAATAATAAATTAGTTATTGGTGCAATAGGTATTAACGGGATGGGGTTCTCAGATCTTCGTGCTTTCCTCGGACAGGAAAATGTAGAGTGTGCGGCTGTTTGTGATGTTGACCAGAATGTGCTGGCTAAGCGTGTACCTCAGATTGAAGAATTGCAAGGTTTTGCACCTGAAACTTATGGCGATTATCGTGAATTACTGGATAGAAAAGATATCGATGCCGTAATTATTGGAACACCCGATCACTGGCATGCCCGAATTATGATAGATGCCGTACAAGCTGGTAAACATGTATATGTTGAGAAGCCGATGGCTAATTCTATTTATGAGGCTTACCAGATGGAGAAGGCAGCCAAAAAATATAAGCGAGTTGTTCAACTCGGTCAATGGCAGAGAAGCGATCCTCATTGGAATGATGTTTTCGACTATGTACAATCAGGTGTTTTAGGTAATATACGTACTGTTAAAGTTTGGTGTTATGAATCATGGTTACGTCCTCCGGGTCCAAAACCAGATGCTGCTGTACCTACCGGTGTTGATTACGACATGTGGCTCGGACCTGCACCAAAAAGAGATTTTAATCCCAACCGGTTTCACTTTAACTTCAGGTGGTATTGGGATTATGCTGGCGGCCTGATGACTGACTGGGGAGTTCACCTTCTCGACATGGCTCTTGCTGGTATGCAGGCTGATATGCCAAATTCAGCAATGAGCGCCGGTGGCAAAATGGCCTTCATGGAAAGTCCGATTGATACACCCGATACCCAACAGGTAATATATGAATTTGATGGTTTCAATGTCATTTGGGATCATGCCATGGGAGTAGGTAATGGCGATTGGAGACGTGATCATGGCCTATCTTTCATTGGTAATAACGGCACGCTGGTAGTTGACCGCGGAGGTTGGGAGGTTGTACCTGAAGGTTCGAAGGATTCACCTAAGGTTGAGCCAGTTGCACGAATTAAAGGAACAGGTGAGGGACTTAAATTGAATGTTGAGAACTTCATCCAGGGAATTAAAAATAAGGACAGAAATACAAAAGCCAATCCTACAATTGGTCGTTCAGTTGCCTGTATGGCTCATATCGGTAATATTGCTCTTAAGGTTGGTAACAAGGTTTATTGGGATCATGACAATAAGCAATTTAAAAATAATGCTGCTGCCAATAAATTAATGACTCCTGATTATCGGGATCCCTGGAAACTACCTAAAGTATAATAATGTCATTTGACAGACGAAAATTTTTAAAAAATTCAGCAGCGATGGCTGGCGGTGTGGGAATACTCTCCACACTGCCATTCAGCTATGCTTGCAATCGTCATCCTGGTCCGAATGATCAGGTTCGTGTAGCCTTGATTGGTTGTCGGAATATGGGCTGGTCAAACATCCGTGAGTTCATTAAACAGAATGATGTTCAAGTTGTTGCCTTATGTGACATCGATGACACTATTCTCAACAACCGTGCTGCTGATTTAGAAAAACTTGCTTTTGATATTGATAAGCCAGATTATCGGAAACCTGAGCTTTTTGCTGATTTCAGAGATGTTCTTGATCGTCGGGATATTGATGCTGTTATTGTTGCTACGCCTGACCACTGGCATGCTTTGATCACAATCATGGCCTGCCAATCGGGTAAGGATGTGTATGTCGAAAAGCCAATGGCTAATTCGATACATGAAGCAGATTTGATGGTAAAAGCAGGCGAACGGTATAATTCAGTTATACAGGTTGGCCAATGGCAGCGAAGTGGTCCGCACTGGCATGATGTGATGGAATATATCGGAGGTGGTAAAATAGGAAAAATCAGTCAGATTGATGTTTGGCGGTATGGAGGCAATAAAGTACCGGTTCAGCCTGATGGACCAGTACCCCAGGGGGTGGATTATGATATGTGGCTGGGACCTGCAAGGCAAAGACCATTTAACCCGAATCGTTTCCATTACAATTTCAGATGGTTCTGGGATTATGCCGGAGGGAAAATGACTGACTGGGGTGTTCACCTGCTGGATATGGCCATTCAGGCCATGGATATTCACCATCCCAGGCAAATTCAAGCATCCGGAGGAAAATTATTCTATCCGGATGATGCCATGGAAACTCCTGACACACTGACGGTTAATTACCAGTTCAAAGACTTACAAGTCACCTGGAAAAATGATTTCAGCCAGCAGGCTAACCAAACCGGAATGGGTCATGGTCTTGTTTTCGAAGGGGAAAATGGACAGATGATTGCCAGCAGAAATGGTTGGGATGTCATACCCAAAACAGAAAATGGCGGCCCACTGATGGAAGCTGTAGAACATCAGCCATCCACAGGAAAAGACCTTGGCTTACATATCAGAAACTTTCTGGATAGCATTAAAACCAGAAACCGATTATGCAATTGCTCAGCAGAGATTGGCCGTGATGTTGCCAGAGTGGCCCACATGGGGAATATATCCTATCGCACCGGGGAAGCCCTTCATTGGAATCCGGAGACTGAACGTTTTGCAGAATCATCAGCCAATAATCTATTGGTTCCTGAATACAGAGAACCCTGGAAAATGCCTAAACTATAAGAACAAGCTATGCAAACTAAACTAGCATTTTTATTACTGTTTTTCCTTCTCAGCTCCGTAGGAACACAAGCACAGGAGCCCAAACAAACAGAGGATTGGAGTAAAAAACCAGACATCGTTACGCCGGGTAAAAAATTCCGTGCTCCCTCAGATGCTCTGATTCTGTATCGAAGCAAGAAAGATCTTGCCAAATGGCAAACACAAAATGGTTCAGAAGCACAATGGGATGCAACTATGTGCGGTATGACAGTAAATCGTACAGGGGCAATTTTCACAAAGCAGCCATTTGGTGACTGTCAATTACATATTGAGTGGCGCACACCTAGGAAGGTAGTTGGTGACGGTCAGGGACGAGGCAATTCGGGTATTTATTTCATGGGTAAATATGAGGTTCAGATATTGGATTCATACGAAAATGAAACCTATTATAACGGTCAGGCCGGATCTATCTATAAGCAAAGTGCTCCCCTGGTAAACGCCTCAAGAAAACCAGGAAAATGGCAGAGTTATGACGTTATCTTCCATGCTCCAAGGTTTAAGGCGGATGGCAGTCTTGACAGTCCTGCCACATTCACCGTGTTTCACAATGGTGTTTTAATTCAGGATCATTACATATTAAAAGGACCATCAGTATTTGCTGGTTATCCTAAATATACTGCTCACGAAGAGAAACTCCCCATGATGCTGCAGGATCATGGAAATCCGGTCAAATACCGAAATATTTGGATTCGGGAATTATAGCTGATCATTTTACAATGAGTTTAAGTAAACGTAATGAATAGAAGAGAATTTGTTAAAAAAGCAGGTATTGCAGGAGCAGGTCTGGCTGCTGCACCAGGATTGATCACAGGATGTTCTTCAGAACCATGGTTTCAAATTTCTTTAGCTCAATGGTCATTGCACCGGGAGCATTTCTCAAAGCGCTTAAAACTCCTTGATTTTCCGAGTAAAGCAAAGCAAACATTTGGCATCACTGCTGTTGAATATGTTAGTACCTTTTTCGAAGGTTGGGAAATAGATGATAAATATGTGGCTGAACTAAAGCGAATTACTGATTATCATGGTATTACCAATGTTCTCATCATGGTTGATGGTGAAGGATCTCTTGGGGCGGCCGATAAAAAAGAGAGGGCAGAAGCTGTAAAAAACCATCACAAATGGGTGGAGGTTGCGAAATTTCTGGGCTGCCATTCCATTAGAGTAAATGCCAGGGGCTCAGGTTCAGCTGATGAACTCAAACTAACTGCTGCCGATGGTTTGCGCTCTCTTTCTGAATTTGCAAAGACTCAGGATATGGGTGTTATTGTAGAAAACCATGGTGGTTTATCAAGCAATGGGGCATGGCTTGCTTCAGTAATGGAGGAAGTTGGCATGGATAATTGTGGTACCCTGCCGGATTTTGGGAATTTCAAAATTAGTGAAACAGAAGAGTACGACCGATACCTTGGTGTAAAAGAATTAATGCCATATGCCAAAGGCGTAAGCGCAAAATCACATGATTTTGATAGTGACGGTAATGAAAGCAATACAGATTATGACAAGATGATGAAAATTGTGAAAAAATCGGGTTACCGTGGCCATATTGGAATCGAATACGAAGGCAACAATCACAGTGAGGATGAAGGAATCATGCTCACTAAGCGCTTGCTCGAAAAATATTTCTAACAGTTTAGATCCCGGCCTTTGAGCCGGGATTCTTTTTTAATCATCAAATGCAGCATCAAATGCAATGTCAGATGGAGGGAAATCTATATTTCTGACAAATTCGCAAGCCTCTGCGGCCCCATGTTCCCTGTCCATTCCGCTGTCTTCCCATTCAACCGACAGAGGGCCATGGTACTTAATTCTGTTTAAAGCCCTGATAATTTCTTCGAAATCAATATTTCCATGCCCCAGGCTTCTGAAATCCCAGTAACGTCTTCTGTCGCCAAACTCAATATGACCACCAAAAACACCAGCCTCTGTTGGGAATGGTGACCAGCCTACATCTTTCATGTGAACATGGAAGATTTTCTCAGCAAATTTGTACAAGAAGCCAATATAGTCTACTCCCTGATAACCGAAATGACTGGGGTCGTAATTGAATCCGAATGCCGGATGATTGTCAATAGCTACTAAAGCCCTCTCTGCTGAAGCAATATCAAAAGCAATTTCTGTTGGATGTACCTCCAGGCCAAACTTCACACCCAGACTTTGGTATTCATCCATGATCGGTTTCCAGCGCCTTGCAAAATCAGCATAGCCTTCTTCTATCATCTCCTGTGGAACCGGAGGGAAGGAGTATAAAAGATGCCAGATGGAACTCCCGGTAAAACCGTTAACTATTGATACGCCCAGTCTCTTCGCTGCCTCGGCAGTTTTAACCATTTCTTCAGCTGCCCTTTTTCGCACACCTTCAGGATCACCATTGCCCCAAATGTAATCAGGCACAATAGATTTGTGCCTCATGTCTATATTATCACAAACCGCTTGTCCGACCAGATGAGTTGATATTGACCAAATATTTAAGCCATATTTTGAGAGAATATCACGTTTGTTATCACAATAGGCCTGATCAGCTTTATCAACTTCAAAATGATCACCCCAACACGCCAGTTCGACTCCGTCATATGCAAATTCACGTGCTTTTTCACAAATTGTTTTGAAATTCAAGTCGGCCCATTGTCCTGTAAATAATGTTACTGGTCTTCCCATAATATTCGATTTATTATTCTTCTGTTTGTCATGAAAATAAGGATATCAAATTTATAAAAACTAGTTCAATTGAGCAGCCTTATTCAGTAAAGGTTTTTATTACAGCCAAAATCTGCTAATTTTATCCGACATTCAGCCAATTTATGAAAATCTAAACCAAAGTTTATTATGACTGAAAAACAGATTAATGCGAAGCGCTTATTCATTTTAAGCTGCGTCGCTCTTGTTGTAACAGCAATGACATTTGCTATTCGTGCCCAATTGGAAAACATCTGGGGCACTGATTTTAACTTAAATGCCACAGAAATTGCTCTGGCCATGGCTCCGGCATTCTGGGGATTTACCCTTGCACAGTTTATTGGAGGACCTTTAGTAGATATTATTGGCATGAAGCGTTTTGTACGCATTGCCTTTTTTCTTCATTTCCTCGGTATTGTTACCACAATTGTTGCTTTCAATTTCTGGACACTTTTCCTGGGGACCTTACTGATTGGAGTAGGGAACGGTAGTATAGAAGCAGGCTGTAATCCTTTAGTAGCCTCAATTTTCCCTAATGCAAAAACAAAGATGCTAAATCGGTTTCATGTTTGGTTCCCTGGGGGTATCTTCATCGGAGCCCTTGCCGGCTATCTGATTATTGATGTTATGGAGTGGTCATGGCCAATTCTTGTTGGCACACTGGTAATTCCATTGGTAGTTTATGGAGTGATGATGTGGGGTCAGAAGTTTCCAAAAACCGAAAGAGTGGAAATGGGTATATCTTATGGTGGTATGTGGAAAGCAATTTTCAAACCACTCTTCCTGATAATGCTTTTCTGTATGCTCCTGAGTGCAGCAACAGAATTGACTACCGGTCAGCGTATCAACTCTTTGCTTGAGGGAACAGGAACACATCCTATTTTGGTATTAGCATTTATAAACGGAATAATGGCTATCGGACGTTTATTTGCGGGACCAGTTGTACACAAAATTAATTCCACAGGTATGTTAATGTTTTCTGCCATTGTGAGTATGATTGGACTCATTCTAATGAGTTATGTCACCGGAGCTGTATTGACTTTTCTTTCAGCCGGGGTATTTGCAATTGGCATTTGCTTTTTCTGGCCTACCATGTTAGGATTTGTTTCAGAGAAAATGCCAGAAACCGGTGCACTTGGTCTGTCAATATTTGGTGGTGCAGGAATGCTGTCAACCAGTATTTTTCTTCCAATCTCCGGACTACTAACTGATAATGGATATGGTGGAGAGCAAATTCTACGCTTTACTGCTCTTTTACCAGCTTTGTTAATAGTGATTTTCGCCATGATTTTTTTCACCATGAGAAAACAACAAAAAGCATCAGCATAACATTGAAGAAATGATAAGAATGAAATGGGGTATGATCGGTGGAGGTAAAGGTGCTTTCATCGGTGGCGCCCACCGAATCGCAGCAAAGATCGCCAATCGCTATGAATTACTAGGTGGTGTATTTGATGTTGACTTTAAAAAAGCAAAAGAATTTGCCCAGGAAGAGGATCTTGACCTGAACAGAGTTTATCCGGATATTGATAGCTTTATTAATGGTGAAATTTCCCGTCCGGCAGATGAACGGATACAGGTTGTATCAATTGTCACGCCGAATTTTTTGCATTTTGAACATGCAAAAAAACTCCTGGACAATAATTTTCATGTCATTTGTGAAAAACCCGTTACCCTGACCTCGGCCGAAGCATTAGAACTCGAGGCATTGGTACAGGAAAAACAGCTGGTTTTTTGCCTGACACATACCTATACCGGATACCCTATGGTACGGGAGATGAAAAGCAGGATCAGCGCAGGCGCTATCGGAGAAATTCAAAGAGTAGAAGCCCAGTATCTGCAAGGATGGATCAACCCCATCATTCACGGTGGTGATGCTAAACTGGCCGTTTGGAGATTAGATCCGAAGGTGTCGGGGATAAGCTCTTGTATGGGAGATATCGGTGTTCATGCATTCAATATGATTGAATATACCACCGGGCTCGAAACACAAGCTGTACTTGCTGTTTTAAGCAATCTGAAACCTGATAACCCATTGGACCTTGATGGTAACGTAATGCTACGTTTTAAAGAAAACCTGACAGGTATGGTAATGGCTTCTCAGATTGCTACTGGTGAGGAGAATAATCTCCAGATCAGCATTTATGGAACAAAAGGAGCTTTTCACTGGGAACAGGAAAATCCAAATGAGCTCAAAATGTTCCATGAAGGTGGGCCTTATGAAGTGATAAAGCCAGGTTACGACTACCTAAGTAGTTTTGCACAAGAAAGTCATGTGTTGCCTCCTGGTCATCCTGAAGGCATTTATGAAGCTTTTGGAAATCTGTACAAAGGGGCAGCCAAGGCAATTAATGGCGAAAAAATGGTAGCCGGTCAATTTCCGGGTATTAGTGATGGAGTAAGAGGTATGCGATTTATCGAATCTGTCGTACAATCCAATAAGGACGGAAATATCTGGATTGCTCTTTAATGAAAAAAAATAATCTGCCAGGAACTTTCCTGGCAGATTCATATACATGGAAATCAGCATTGTCATACCACTCTTTAATGAAGAAGAGGGAGTTCAGGAATTGTTAAACCGGACAACAGCCGCTTTAAAGAAAATATCTGAACACTTCGAAATTATTGTGGTTGATGATGGAAGCACTGATCAAACTCTTGATTTATTACTCAAATATCAATCCGGAGAGTCAAGATTAAAAATTCTTCAATTATCACGAAACTTTGGTCATCAGGCAGCATATACAGCCGGACTGGAAAAGGCCAGTGGTAACTTTGTCGGACTGATAGACGGAGATCTTCAGGATCCACCTGAACTTCTGATTGACATGTACAACAAATTGGCCGGTGGTGAAACAGATGTTGTATATGGAAAACGATCTAATAGCCTGAAATTAAGTCGTCGGTCAATATTATCTGTCTGGTTTCATAAATTATTCAGAAAAGTATCCGGTTTTTCCGATTTGGATAATGTGGGCAATTTCAGCCTGATGAACAAAAAAGCTTTGCATGCTTTGCTATCCTTTCAAGAAAACATCAGGTATTTACCCGGCTTAAGAAGTTTCATCGGTTTTAAGCAAGATTATGTCGATTACGAGCGTTCAGACCGCTACAAAGGAGCATCAAAAATGCGCATGGGTAAACTAATCGCCTTAAGTTCAGATGCCATTTTTTCTTTTTCAAAAATTCCGATCAGGATTTGCCTGTACCTGGGTATTACCGGTATAATTGTTTTCTTTCTGGCTGGTGTTTACACCCTGATAGCCAAAATGGCCGGCTTTGCCCTCTTCGGATGGTCGTCGACCGTATTGAGTATTTTCTTCCTCGGTTCAATTCAGCTCACATTTCTTGGTGTAATTGGTGAGTATGTATATCGAATATACAAAGAAAGCCAGCGACGCCCACTCTATCTGGTTAAAGAATACTTCAAATAATCATGCAGGCCTGGATTCATAAATTGGCCAGTCTGTCGAGCAGACAAGTATATTATCTTATGCTTGTTTTGGTATTTATTGTACTTCCGCTTCTGAGTCTTAATGCAGGTATCTCAGGTGACGAACCAGTTCATTATCAGCAGGGTAAATTTGTTCATGAGTATTTTTCTTCTGATAAAACCTCTACCTCGGCTCTTGAAACTCCGGTGACAAGGCTGAAATACTACGGACAGGTACTGGATAATATGAGTTACTCAATAAATCATTTGTTTAACATTCAGAAACCCTATGTTACACGTCATCTTTTAAATGCCCTTTGTGGAGCTCTCCTCATTTTGTTTTCCGCTCTTATCAGCGTTTCAATGGCAGGTTTCAGAGCAGGAATACTAACTATCCTCTTATTATTCTTATCCCCGAGAGTATTGGGCCATAGCCTTAATAATCTGAAAGATATTCCTTTTGCTCTCGGCTATATTATAAGTATTTGGGGGATTATCAGTTGTATTCAACTCTATCCCAGAATCAAGATTCCTCCTCTGCTGGGGATCGCAGCTGGTTTTGCTCTGGCGTTTGGAACCAGGGCAGGCGGACTGATCATAGTTCCCCTTGTCTATTTTTTCGGAGCTACAGCCTGGTTGCTAAGGCACAAGGGAAGCGAATTGTACCAAACGAAGGTTTGGCTCTATGGCTTCCGTTTTTTTGGGGTTCTGAGTCTCGCCCTTTTAGCAGGATATTTCATTGCTCTTATCAACTGGCCATATGCAAGATTAGCTGTTTTTGCTAATCCCCTCGAATCTCTGAAGCTGATGACCCATTACGAGGTAAGCATACGACAGGTGTTTGAAGGTAACTGGTATTGGTCAGAACATCTTCCCTGGTATTATCCGGTAAAATATATTCTCATCACTACCCCGGTGATTATTATAGCCGGTTTCATTGCACAATTCAAGCTTTGGCAAAAGAAAAACTTACTGACTATTCTGATACTTGACTTCGTCATCATATTTCCTCTTGTATGGATAATAGCACGATCATCAAACCTATATGGTGGCTGGAGGCACGTTCTTTTTATTTACCCCGGAATAGCTATTATCGCTGCTCTGGTGTGGGATCAGCTCCTGATGTCAAAAAAATCATGGATAAAAATTACCTCCGGATTGGTTCTGCTGGCAGGTTTGGCCGGTCCGGCATATCATATAGCACGTAACCATCCGGTAGAATATGTTTATTTTAATCTTCCATCCGGAGGAATACAAAAAGCTAATGGGAAATATGAAACTGATTATTACTTCCACAGTTTGGGGCCGGCTGTTAAATGGATGAAGGATTTTCTGAACAGAGAGCATCCAGAGGAAAAAATTACACTTGCTTCAAATTTTGATTTGCGACCCTATTTTGTTGATTCAAAAAACATCGAAACGGTTTATGTTCATTACTATAACCGGGGGAAAGCTGATTGGGATTATGGTTTATTTGTGGGCAATTATCTATATCCTGAGCAGCTCAATTCGGGAAACTGGCCTCCTGCGAATACTATCCATTCGATCAATGTTTCAGGTGTAGCGGTGTGTGCTATCGTGGAAAGGAAAACCCGGGATGATGTGTTGGGATACAGGGCTTATAAAAAGAGTGACTTTCATTCTTCGGTAGAGCTGCTGCGACGTGCAGTGGATAGAGATCAGGATAATGAAACGGCTCAACTCTATCTGGCCTGGGCTCTTCGGCAATTGCATGACTATGACTCATCAGACCTGGAAGCCAAAGTTCTGCTAAAAAAGGTTCCCGGATATGATACCGGACTGGATGTGCTCGGACGGAATTTGATCTCCAGGGGACAATATGAAGAATCCCTTACTTACTTCGAGCAGATTATCAACAACAATTACAAATTCCTCCCTGCTTATGAACAGGCTGCTCACGCTCTTGACAGCCTTGGTCGCTACTCTGAAGCCGCTGGCAAGTTAGAGCGGGCTTATTCACTGGGCCTGCGAGATAGTTCCAGTCTCATCAGGCTGGTGAGAATGCTGGAAGCAAGTGGTAGCAAGGCCAAAGCTGATAAATTCAGAATGATTCTAAATAAAAAATGAGGTATTTTTACCTCCCGATTGAAGCTCTGTTTGTCAAATGGCAAACAAAAAAAAACAATGTTCATGGGAAAGAAAAGTTGGTTATCCCGATTGGGTATGCGAGTGAGAAAAGGCTGGTCATTCAAAGGCAGCCATTTCAGGTTTGTTTTTTTTACCGGATTATTTACCGGGATTGTTCTGTTACTCTTCTCACATAAGTTGATGGAGTATACCAGCACCGACAGTTCATGCGAAATATGTCACGTGCATCCCCATTCAACCAGTTCATGGAAAATGTCGGCTCATTATGGAAATACTTCGGGTGTTGTAGTGCATTGTGTTGATTGTCATCTTCCTCCGGATGGTGTGAGGCATTATACTGAGAAAGTCAGAACAGGTATGAAGGATGTTTTTAGCAAGGTTTTCAAGGATGAATCGAAGATTGACTGGGATGCTAAATCCACAATTGAGCATGCGAAAAAAATCACCTACAATGAGTCATGCATGCACTGCCATCAGAATTTATTTCAACTTGATTTAACTCAGAAAGGTGTTAATGCTCATCTTGAGTTTTTAGATGATCCGGAAGGAAAACATTGCGTACAGTGTCATCTTGAGGTTGGGCATTATGATCCCGACGCTATTCATGCCAAGAATGCTTCATTTGCTGATGAGCTCATGGATACTGATAAGGAAATATATACAGAAGCTACAGCCATTACTGAGTTTAAAGATTTTACTGAAACCATTCCAAAGTCGACTGTATCATTTGATATGGTAGCTATTCCGGAGGCCATCTATACTATTGGGAGTCCGGATAAGGAATCTATGCGTAAGGACGATGAAGGCCCTCAGCGCCGGATTAAGATCAAGCAGTTTTTCATGGCGAAAATTGAAGTCACCTGGAATGAATATATGGCCTTTTTCTCTCAAACGGGAGCTGAAGGAAAATCAGAGACCAGTACTACCGGTCGTAAAGGAGACACTGATGCAATTACAGGAGCAACTCCACCATGGGGAGCACCTGATCAGGGCTGGGGAAAAGGTAGTCGTCCGGCCATTACCATGACGCATCATGCTGCGGAGGTTTATTGTCAGTGGCTTTCACAGATTACCGGAAAAAAATATCGTCTGCCAACTGAAGCAGAATGGGAATATGCCTCTCGTGGGGGGAGTGAAACTCCATATTTTTTCGAAGGACGAGCAAAGGATTATACCGGAGAAGGTTTCTTTAAAAAACTTTTTGGTGCCGACACGAGCACTATCGCATCTTATGTGGTTTATAATGGAAATAGTCAAAGCAAAACACAAGAACCAGGGGCTGTTCTAGCAAATCCTTTTGGCTTGAAAAACATGTTGGGAAATGTGGCAGAGTTTTGTTCTGACTGGTATGCGGCTGATGTATACAGCTCATATCCGACAGGTAATAAAGTAGCTGTAAATCCTAAAGGACCAGCAAGCGGAGCTGAGCATGTAATTCGCGGGGGTTCCTTTTTAAGTGATGCAAAAGATGTCAGATCATCTTCAAGAGATAAAACTCAACGTGTTAACTGGCTTGTTACCGATCCACAGATTCCTAAGAGTATCTGGTGGTATTCTGACAGCCGGCATGTTGGCTTTCGTGTGGTTTGCGAGTGGGCACTATAATAAGACCGAAGACTTAAGACCTAAGACTTGAGGATAAGGCTTAGGGCATAAGGCAAGGATTAAGGGTTAAGGCAAAAGGCAAGGCATAAGGATTAAGTTTAAGGGTTACGTTGGGGAAGTATGAAGAATGAAGGTTGGTGGGTATTTTAGAGTTTGGAGAATTATTTAATTGTTAAAGATATAATATCATGGAAGGGTCTAAATCAGTTAGTCGTCGAAAATTTTTGGGTGCTGCCGGGGCTATTGGGGCTGTTGGTAGTTTGAGTATTGGATCGGTATTAACATCTTGTTCTGCTGATAAGAAAGGTAAAAATGTTGCGGCAATAGATAAGCTTGATCAGGCTCCTGATGGAAAGTTACTGAAGGCTGGTCTGGTGGGTTGTGGCAACAGGGGTACTGGTGCTGCGTTCAATTTTTTAGATGCCGGACCGAATTTGCAAATAGTTGCCCTTGCTGATGTATTTGATGATCAGCTACAAATGTGTCGTCAGAAACTCAAGAATCAGAAGCAGGTAGATATTTCCGATAATCGATGTTACACAGGATTTGATGGTTTTAAGAAGCTTATCGAATCAGATGTAGACATTGTTTTGCTTGCTACGCCTCCTCATTTTCGACCTGAACATCTGGAAGCCTGCGTACAGGCTAAAAAGCATGTTTTTATGGAGAAGCCTGCAGCCGTTGATCCGGTAGGTATTCGTTCAATTATTGGATCTGCAAAAAAGGCAGAGGCCATTGGATTATG
Organism: Bacteroidota bacterium; assembly: GCA_018669475.1. Lineage (GTDB taxonomy): Bacteria > Bacteroidota > Bacteroidia > Bacteroidales > UBA12481 > JABHCC01. The sequence goes on from JABHCC010000010.1 coordinate 247,297, forward strand.
CATCGTTGCGGGAACTCAGAGGCGACATGAACGCAATTACCTTGAGACCCGTCGTCAGGTGCAAATGGGAGCAATTGGTAATCCTATAGCCGCTAATGCTTACTGGCTTCAAAATCATGTTTGGTACAAGTCACGCCAGGAGGGATGGTCGGACATGGAATATATGGTTCGCAACTGGAATAATTTCCGTTGGTTGTGTGGTGACCACTTTCTTGATACCCATGTTCATAATATCGACATCATCAATTGGTTTACGGGCAAACAACCTATTTCAGCCCTTGGGGGAGGTGCACGTCATCGTCGTCTTACCGGTGATCAGTGGGATTTCTTCAGTGTAGATTTCTATTATGGTGAAGGTTTGCATTCACATTCAATGTCGAGACAGATTGATAACTGTGCCAATGCCACTGCAGAGCATCTAATTGGTACTGAAGGCTATACTAATTGCAAGGATACTATTTATAATCCTGATGGCAGTATCATGTGGCAGTATGAATACCCGGAAGACGCAAATGGAAACCCCACAACAACAGTGTCTGTTTCACCATACGTTCAGGAGCATATTGACCTGATAACGGCAATCCGAAATCATGAGCCCATCAATGAAGCCGAGCAACTTGCATTGTCGACAATGACCGCTATAATGGGTCGTGAGGCAGCGTATACCGGCCAATTACTAAATTGGGATGCAATGATGAAATCCAATATGCGAATGGGTCCGAAAGAATATGTGATGGGGCCGGTTGATATGGAAATAAAGACTCCGGTTCCAGGTACTGCACACGGAGGAAATTAAGATTAAAAACCAGATCTTGCGATCTGGTTTTTTAGTCCGAAGTCCGGGGTCCGGGGCCCATAGTCCCCCCCCGAATCCTGCCTGCCCTTCGTCCCTTCGTCCCTTTGTCCCCCAACTCCCGATTCCCGAATCCCGCCTGCCCCGAATTTATTCGGGGATTCCCGCCCCTATCCTTTTCTTAAAAATTGTTAAAACTCGGGGCAATTCGTTTAAACTGTCTATTTTAGTGTTTCTGAATCAAATACAACACTAATAATCCAACTATGAAAAAGCTTTCTCTATTATTACTTGC
>JABHCC010000068.1 GCA_018669475.1 Bacteroidota bacterium
CATGGAAGGCGCTGTAGGTGCCTGGAGACAATTGCCACTGGGAAGTGGCGATGGTACACCAGTTTACTCTTACAGGGTATTCACCGTTGAAACAGGTGGACATACTCCCTACCACCAGCATCCCTATGAGCATATGAATTATGTGATCGAGGGTACCGGCGCACTGGTCAATGAAGCAGGGGAGGAGACTCCCTTAAAAGCAGGCGATTTTGCCCTGGTCAACCCCAGTGAGAAACACCAGTATCGCAACAAAGGGGATCAGCCCTTTAAGATGATCTGCGGGGTGCCCAAGGAGTTTGAATGATCGAAGTTTTTAATTGTCCCCATAATGGCCAATGGCTGATACTACCAATACAACAACTCTTTCCTGGCTTGTGAAGAAATCTCTAAAGTATATTTCCCCTTATATTGGCAGGAGCTTTTATCCGGATGGTCTTATGCTTTGAGTATTCTGCCTCTGTTTCCTGAACTGTTTGGATTAGAGTCTCAGCTGTTGCATTCTAGTAAAGGTTGTAGGACAGTCCGTTTACGTAATGGAAATCTAAGCTTTCAATTTTCCGTACATGATGCGAGAGTTCCTGATGAATCTCTTGATATTCATCTCCCATTAACTCTATAATGCTAGCTTCCTGCTGGAGATAATTCTGCTCATCCTTGGCGAAAGACCAGTATATCAGGACAGGTCTTTCCATCCCGAGCAATCCTTCTCCGCAATAGAAATTGCGCTCCACCCCTTTACTTTGGAATAGTTCAATTATCTGATGAATATGTGCCTTTACCGCCTGTTCAGAGCCCTGTTTCAGGTAGAGTTGCTTCATGTGGCAGAAGTTGGTTTCGTGTTCCGCTGAAGGGAGTCCATCCGGTTCATATGCCAATTGCAGGTAAGCCAACATTACTTTGTCAATACGGGTTTCAACACACTCATGGACTGGTTCTAGAACATCCGTTCCATGATGCTCTGCGAAAGCTTCCCAGGCCTTTGCTATGCGATTCAGTTCATTCAAATCTTTTACAGGATACCAGATATTGTAAATGGTATCATTTGATTTCCAGAGGATGAAGGGATGTGGGAAACCTGTTTCATGGAGCACAGAATTCAGCTTTGTTTATACTACTCCCCATCTTTAGACAACTAATTTCAAATATACGTTTGTTTTCCTTTTCCGGCCAATTGGCCGGAAAAGGAAAATTATGCAACTCTGGTATAGACCCGTTCCGGTTTATCATATCCTAAAGATTGATGTAGTCTGCGGGTATTATAAAAATCCATATACCACTTGACTTTGCCATACAGCTCTATCCCATTTTCTGATGGTTCAAGATAGATTTTCTCATACTTAAGACTGCGCCAAAAACGCTCGATAAAAATATTATCGATACACCTTCCTTTTCCATCCATGCTGAGCTTTGTCCCCAGGTCATTAAAGAGGTTGGTAAATATCGGACAGGTGAATTGGCTACCCTGATCCGTATTAACAATTTCAGGCTCGCCATAAGCGTCTATTGCTGACATCAGGCATTCTTTAACCCATTCAGCTGTCATGGTGTTTGAGAGTGCCCAACCAACAATGAAGCGGCTGTAAAGATCAATGATAGCCACCAGGTACATCCAGCCACCAGCTACGGGCAAATACGTAATATCCATACCCCACGCCTGATTAGGGCGGACAATATCCAGGTGCCGCAGCAGATATGGAAATACGGTGTGCCCTTTGCCCTTATGGGGCTTACTGGTGTTCGGGCGGGGTCCAATGGCATGCAGATCCATTAGCCGGTACAGACGACGGATCCGCTTGGGATTGACTTTATGACTCTCTTCCCGTAAATAGGCAGTCATTCGTGGCACACCATAAAATGGAGTCTCCATATATTGCTTATCAATGAGTTTCATCAGTTCTTGATTGTATGAACTGTCTTTCTGGGGAACATAGTAGAAACTGCTTCGGTTGACTTCTAAAAGCTCGCATTGACGCTTAATGCTCAGATCTTCGTTATCCTTATCCACTTTTTGAAGTCTATCCTCTATTGCTATTTCCCCAATACTTTTTTTAAGAAATCAACCTCCATCTGCAACTTGCCTACTTTCTTGAATAGATCGTCTCTTTCTTTTTCCGTATCATCCTTTCCGGTGCCTTTCTCAAAAACGCTACTGGCCCCTGACAAGAACCTGGTCTTCCATGTTGAAATTTGGTTCGGATGAATTTCGTACTTCTGTCCGATTTCTTGAATCGTTTCTCTTTCTTGAATGGCCTCAAGAACTACTTTCGTTTTGAAGCCTGATGTGTAATTTTTTCTGTGTTTCATATTCAACAAGTTTAATGATTTATCAAATTATACTTGTTGTCTGAATTTTGGGGGTAATATTATATAATCTTTAAGTAGGAAGAGGTTTTTAGAGATGCCCTTAAAAAGAAAAGGTTCTGCTAAATGTGGTTGTTGGCAAATCTCAGGGTAATTTAGGTAAAAGGAACAGATTCAACAAAAAAGTATGAAAATACAAGAACAAGAAAGATTTATTTGATTCGTCACTAATTTTCTTTCCTCTTTCTGTATTGGGTAGATTCACTCCTCATCTCTGAATATTTTGCAAAGTGAAATATTTTTACCCGTATCAATATTTTACATTTCAACTAAAA